>NZ_LIXZ01000042.1 GCF_001305855.1 Rossellomorea vietnamensis
GGTTAAGTTATGAAGGGCGCACGGTGGATGCCTTGGCACTAGGAGCCGACGAAGGACGGGACTAACACCGATATGCTTTGGGGAGCTGTAAGTGAGCTTTGATCCAGAGATTTCCGAATGGGGGAACCCATTGTTCGTAATGGAACAATATCCTTACTTGAATACATAGAGTATGGAAGGCAGACCCAGGGAACTGAAACATCTAAGTACCTGGAGGAAGAGAAAGCAATTGCGATTCCCTGAGTAGCGGCGAGCGAAACGGGATATAGCCCAAACCAAGAGGCTTGCCTCTTGGGGTTGTAGGACACTCTATACGGAGTTACAAAGGAATGAAGTAGACGAAGAAGTCTGGAAAGGCTCGTCAAAGAAGGTAACAACCCTGTAGTTGAAACTTCATTCCCTCTTGAGTGGATCCTGAGTACGGCGGGACACGTGAAATCCCGTCGGAAGCTGGGAGGACCATCTCCCAAGGCTAAATACTCCCTAGTGACCGATAGTGAACCAGTACCGTGAGGGAAAGGTGAAAAGCACCCCGGAAGGGGAGTGAAATAGAACCTGAAACCGTGTGCCTACAAGTAGTCAGAGCCCGTTAACGGGTGATGGCGTGCCTTTTGTAGAATGAACCGGCGAGTTACGATCCCATGCAAGGTTAAGTTGGTATACGTTAAGTGGAAAAGGATGTGGAGTTGCTTAGACAACCAGGATGTTGGCTTAGAAGCAGCCACCATTTAAAGAGTGCGTAATAGCTCACTGGTCGAGTGACTCTGCGCCGAAAATGTACCGGGGCTAAACGTATCACCGAAGCTGTGGATTGACACCTCWAGGTGTCAGTGGTAGGAGAGCGTTCTAAGGACTGCGAAGCTAGACCGTAAGGACTGGTGGAGTGYTTAGAAGTGAGAATGCCGGTATGAGTAGCGAAAGATGGGTGAGAATCCCATCCACCGAATGCCTAAGGTTTCCTGAGGAAGGCTCGTCCGCTCAGGGTTAGTCGGGACCTAAGTCGAGGCCGATAGGCGTAGACGATGGACAACAGGTTGATATTCCTGTACCACCTCTTTTCCGTTTGAGCAATGGGGGGACGCAGGAGGATAGGGTAAGCGCACTGCTGGATATGTGCGTCTAAGCAGTTAGGCTGATGATGAGGCAAATCCCGTCATCGYGAAGGCTGAGCTGTGAYAGCGAGCGAATTATAGTAGCGAAGTTCCTGATTCCACACTGCCAAGAAAAGCCTCTAGCGAGGAAAAAGGTGCCCGTACCGCAAACCGACACAGGTAGGCGAGGAGAGAATCCTAAGGTGAGCGAGAGAACTCTCGTTAAGGAACTCGGCAAAATGACCCCGTAACTTCGGGAGAAGGGGTGCTCTGGTAGGGTGCAAGCCCGAGAGAGCCGCAGTGAATAGGCCCAGGCGACTGTTTAGCAAAAACACAGGTCTCTGCGAAGCCGTAAGGCGAAGTATAGGGGCTGACGCCTGCCCGGTGCTGGAAGGTTAAGAGGAGTGCTTAGCGCAAGCGAAGGTGCGAATCGAAGCCCCAGTAAACGGCGGCCGTAACTATAACGGTCCTAAGGTAGCGAAATTCCTTGTCGGGTAAGTTCCGACCCGCACGAAAGGCGTAACGATCTGGGCACTGTCTCAACGAGAGACTCGGTGAAATTATAGTACCTGTGAAGATGCAGGTTACCCGCGACAGGACGGAAAGACCCCGTGGAGCTTTACTGTAGCCTGATATTGAATTTTGGTACAGCTTGTACAGGATAGGTAGGAGCCTTGGAAACCGGAGCRCWAGCTTCGGTGGAGGCATCGGTGGGATACTACCCTGGCTGTATTGAAATTCTAACCCGCGCCCCTTATCGGGGTGGGAGACAGTGTCAGGTGGGCAGTTTGACTGGGGCGGTCGCCTCCTAAAGAGTAACGGAGGCGCCCAAAGGTTCCCTCAGAATGGTTGGAAATCATTCGCAGAGTGTAAAGGCACAAGGGAGCTTGACTGCGAGACCTACAAGTCGAGCAGGGACGAAAGTCGGGCTTAGTGATCCGGTGGTTCCGCATGGAAGGGCCATCGCTCAACGGATAAAAGCTACCCCGGGGATAACAGGCTTATCTCCCCCAAGAGTCCACATCGACGGGGAGGTTTGGCACCTCGATGTCGGCTCATCGCATCCTGGGGCTGTAGTCGGTCCCAAGGGTTGGGCTGTTCGCCCATTAAAGCGGTACGCGAGCTGGGTTCAGAACGTCGTGAGACAGTTCGGTCCCTATCCGTCGTGGGCGCAGGAAATTTGAGAGGAGCTGTCCTTAGTACGAGAGGACCGGGATGGACGCACCGCTGGTGTACCAGTTGTCTTGCCAAAGGCATCGCTGGGTAGCTATGTGCGGAAGGGATAAGTGCTGAAAGCATCTAAGCATGAAGCCCCCCTCGAGATGAGATTTCCCATCACGTAAGTGAGTAAGATCCCTAGAAGATGACTAGGTAGATAGGTCAGAGATGGAAGCATGGCGACATGTGGAGTTGACTGATACTAATCGATCGAGGACTTAACCACA
>NZ_LIXZ01000043.1 GCF_001305855.1 Rossellomorea vietnamensis
TCTCCAGTGTGCTTGGAGCCACGATCACCGCCGGTACTCTGAACTCGGTCAACGAAGTTCAGGCCGCTACCATTGTGGGTGGAACGATCAATGCCATCACGGGGACTGTCACCGTAGATATTCCTTCTGTCACGGTTTCGGGYGGAACACTCAATGTAGTAGAAAGCGTCCTTGGCGCCACCATTACCGCGGGTACGCTTGACTCTGTGAACGAGGTTCAAGCTGCGACCATCGTTGGGGGAACCATTAACACCATTGAAAATGTCCTGAGCGCTACCATCGCTGGCGGCAATATCAACGCTACCCTACTCGGCGGAACGCTGAATAACCTACTGGACGGCACCATCTCCAGTGTACTCGGAGCCACGATCACCGCTGGTACTCTGAACTCGGTTAATGAAGTTCAAGCCGCTACCATTGTCGGTGGAACGATCAATGCCATCACGGGGACTGTCACCGTAGATATTCCTTCTGTCACGGTTTCGGGCGGAACACTCAATGTGGTAGAAAGCGTCCTTGGCGCTACGATCACGGGCGGAAATATCAACGCTACCATACTCGGCGGCACGCTGAACAACCTACTGGACGGCACCATCTCCAGTGTACTCGGAGCCACGATCACCGCCGGTACTCTGAACTCGGTCAACGAAGTTCAGGCCGCGACCATTGTCGGTGGAACGATCAATGCCATTACCGGGACTGTCACCGTGGATATTCCTTCTGTCACAGTTTCGGGTGGAACACTCAATGTGGTAGAAAGCGTCCTGGGCGCTACCATTACCGCGGGTACTCTTGATTCTGTAAATGAAGTTCAGGCTGCCACCATCATCGGTGGTACCATCAACACCATTGAAAATGTTCTGAGCGCTACAATCGCTGGTGGAAATATCAACGCCACCCTACTGGGCGGAACGCTGAATAACCTACTGGACGGCACCATCTCCAGTGTACTTGGAGCCACGATTACCGCCGGTACTCTGAACTCGGTTAATGAGGTTCAAGCCGCGACCATTGTCGGCGGTACGATCAATGCCATCACGGGGACTGTCACCGTAGATATTCCTTCTGTTACGGTTTCGGGCGGAACACTCAATGTGGTAGAAAGCGTCCTTGGCGCCACCATTACCGCGGGTACTCTTGACTCTGTGAACCAGGTTCAAGCTGCGACCATTGTTGGGGGAACCATCAACACGATTGAAAATGTCCTGAGCGCTACCATCGCTGGCGGCAATATCAACGCTACCGTACTCGGCGGCACGCTGAACAATCTACTGGATGGTACCATCTCCAGTGTGCTCGGAGCCACGATCACCGCTGGTACTCTGAACTCGGTTAATGAAGTTCAAGCCGCGACCATTGTGGGTGGAACGATCAATGCCACTTTACTGGGCGGCACAGTGAACAACCTACTGGACGGCACCATCTCCAGTGTGCTCGGAGCCACGATTACCGCCGGTACGCTTGATTCTGTGAACGAAGTTCAAGCTGCCACCATCGTTGGGGGAACCATTAACACGATTGAAAATGTCCTAAGTACTACAATCACGGGCGGAAATATCAACGCTACCCTACTCGGCGGCACGCTGAACAACCTACTGGACGGCACCATCTCCAGTGTACTCGGAGCCACGATCACCGCCGGTACTCTGAACTCGGTCAACGAAGTTCAGGCCGCGACCATTGTCGGCGGTACCATCAATGCCATCACGGGGACTGTCACCGTAGATATTCCTTCTGTCACAGTTTCGGGCGGAACACTCAATGTAGTAGAAAGCGTCCTCGGCGCTACAATCACAGGTGGAAATATCAACGCCACTTTACTCGGCGGCACGCTGAATAATCTACTGGACGGCACCATCTCCAGTGTGCTTGGAGCCACGATCACCGCCGGTACTCTGAACTCGGTCAACGAAGTTCAGGCCGCTACCATTGTGGGTGGAACGATCAATGCCATCACGGGGACTGTCACCGTAGATATTCCTTCTGTCACGGTTTCGGGTGGAACACTCAATGTAGTAGAAAGCGTCCTTGG
>NZ_LIXZ01000044.1 GCF_001305855.1 Rossellomorea vietnamensis
CAGTTGTCTTGCCAAAGGCATCGCTGGGTAGCTATGTGCGGAAGGGATAAGTGCTGAAAGCATCTAAGCATGAAGCCCCCCTCGAGATGAGATTTCCCATCACGTAAGTGAGTAAGATCCCTAGAAGATGACTAGGTAGATAGGTCAGAGATGGAAGCATGGCGACATGTGGAGTTGACTGATACTAATCGATCGAGGACTTAACCACAAAGAGTCATTATTTTAATGAACAACAATTGGTCGATATTTGGCTTTCTTGACATCAATCCTTTATCTAGTTTTGAAGGAATAATCCTTCAATTGAATATTCGTCTGGTGACAATGGCGAAGAGGTCACACCCGTTCCCATGCCGAACACGGAAGTTAAGCTCTTCAGCGCCGATGGTAGTTGGGGGATCTCCCCCTGTGAGAGTAGGACGTCGCCAGGCGATACATATTTCGGAGGATTAGCTCAGCTGGGAGAGCATCTGCCTTACAAGCAGAGGGTCGGCGGTTCGATCCCGTCATCCTCCACCATTTTTTCAAAAGTGAAATAACTTCATTCAATATGCCGGTGTAGCTCAACTGGTAGAGCAACTGACTTGTAATCAGTAGGTTGGGGGTTCAAGTCCTCTTGCCGGCACCATTGATATTTTATTTTGTGTCTTTTTTTAATTTTAGGAGCCATTAGCTCAGTTGGTAGAGCATCTGACTTTTAATCAGAGGGTCGAAGGTTCGAATCCTTCATGGCTCACCATAGATTTTTGCGCAAGCAAAATATCTTTCCTTCATTTTCTCCAATGTGAAAATGAAAAGAACATGCGGGTGTGGCGGAATTGGCAGACGCACCAGACTTAGGATCTGGCGCCGCAAGGCGTGGGGGTTCAAGTCCCTTCACCCGCACCATTTCGCGGAAGTAGTTCAGTGGTAGAACACCACCTTGCCAAGGTGGGGGTCGCGGGTTCGAATCCCGTCTTCCGCTCCATGAAATTGCCGGGGTGGCGGAACTGGCAGACGCACAGGACTTAAAATCCTGCGGTAGGTGACTACCGTACCGGTTCGATTCCGGTCCTCGGCACCAGGATTTTTTGCGACAGCAAAATAATCTTCATTGATTTGCGTCAGCAAAATATCTATCCTTACATTACTATTATAGACTATACTTTGCGCCCGTAGCTCAATTGGATAGAGCGTTTGACTACGGATCAAAAGGTTAGGGGTTCGACTCCTCTCGGGCGCGCCATATTTCGGGAAGTAGCTCAGCTTGGTAGAGCACTTGGTTTGGGACCAAGGGGTCGCAGGTTCGAATCCTGTCTTCCCGACCACTTCTTTGGGGCCTTAGCTCAGCTGGGAGAGCGCCTGCTTTGCACGCAGGAGGTCAGCGGTTCGATCCCGCTAGGCTCCACCAAAAAGTTTTTATAAAAAGTTATTGACACTCAATGAGTGGAAATGATATGATTATCAAGTCGCTTCAAACGAAGCACTTACACATTGAACCTTGAAAACTGAACAAAACAAGACAATACGTCAACGTTAATTCTAGATTTATTTTAAAGAGCTATTCAAACTTTTATCGGAGAGTTTGATCCTGGCTCAGGACGAACGCTGGCGGCGTGCCTAATACATGCAAGTCGAGCGGATTGATGGGAGCTTGCTCCCTGATATCAGCGGCGGACGGGTGAGTAACACGTGGGTAACCTGCCTGTAAGACTGGGATAACTCCGGGAAACCGGGGCTAATACCGGATAACTCATTTCCTCGCATGAGGAAATGTTGAAAGATGGCTTTTAGCTAYCACTTACAGATGGACCCGCGGCGCATTAGCTAGTTGGTGAGGTAACGGCTCACCAAGGCAACGATGCGTAGCCGACCTGAGAGGGTGATCGGCCACACTGGGACTGAGACACGGCCCAGACTCCTACGGGAGGCAGCAGTAGGGAATCTTCCGCAATGGACGAAAGTCTGACGGAGCAACGCCGCGTGAGTGATGAAGGTTTTCGGATCGTAAAGCTCTGTTGTTAGGGAAGAACAAGTGCCG
>NZ_LIXZ01000045.1 GCF_001305855.1 Rossellomorea vietnamensis
TTGTGCGCCCGGCATGGGTGTGATCTATAGGGTGAGAGTCCCGAGCCGTGAAGACAGTTGTAGCGGTTAGCTTAACGCAAGGGTGTCCGGGGCGACCCGGAATCTGAAGGAAGCGGGCGGCAAACCTCCGGTCCGAGGAACACGAATCTCATATAAGGCTTGTTGCACTGGATAAGTCTGCAATACAAGATGAAGTCCGAACTGTCGAAGGTGCAGAAAGTAAATGAGGCGGATAGATGGAGGGAAAGATTGCACTCTTACCCGGGGAGATCTGGCGGATACGCCTTGAATACTTGGTAACCGGAGAAGCGATTCTCCGCTGAACCGCCAGAAGTCAGCCGAGGTCATAGTACCGGCTTTTCTCGAGGAAGCCGGGAAGGACTGAACAATTAAGAGAGTGCCACGACCTGGCTCATGGTAACTGAGAGACTCACAGACAATCTGAAAAGAGCTGTCCATTTAGAGGTAACGGTGAATTCCGTGAGGGCTAGTGGAAGTGTGAGGCAGGGCCATCGAAAGAGGAAACGTGACACACGAAGGAAAGGAATATCAGTGATGTTGACGAATATGATTCTGTCTAAACCGAATATGCTTGAAGCACTGAAACGTGTAGAGCGAAATAAGGGAAGCCATGGCGTGGATCTTATGCCCGTACAAAACCTACGATCGCATATCATGCACGAATGGCAGTCGATTCGAAAGAATCTTCTTGGGGGAACCTACAAGCCGGACCCGGTACGTCGGATCGAAATCCCGAAACCAGACGGCGGCGTCCGGTTGTTAGGTATCCCAACGGTGACAGACCGTATGATTCAACAATCAATTGCCCAGATACTCTCTCAGATATACGATCCAACCTTCTCTGATCATAGCTATGGGTTCCGACCAAATCGGAGTGCCCATGACGCCGTCAGAAAAGCGAAAACGTATATCCAGGAAGGATATCGCTGGGTTATCGATATTGACTTAGAGAAATTCTTTGACAGAGTGAATCATGATAAGGTCATGGGTCTTCTTGCGAAGAAAATAAAGGACAAAGCACTTCTGAAACTGATTCGTTCTTACCTCAATGCCGGAATTATGATAGAAGGTGTAAAGGTGAAAAGTGAGGAAGGTACGCCACAGGGCGGACCTCTCAGTCCATTGCTTTCTAACATCATTTTGAATGAACTGGACCAGGAATTAGAGAAACGGGGGCTTCGCTTTATACGGTACGCAGATGATTGTAATATCTATGTCCGTTCGCCTAAAGCAGGTAACCGGGTGATGAATTCAGTGACAACGTTTCTTGAGAAGAAACTTAAACTGAAGGTAAACCGAAAGAAATCTGCGGTGGACCGACCTTGGAGAAGAACGTTCCTTGGCTTTAGTTTTACATCAAATCTCAAACCAAAAGTCAGAGTTGCCTCCAAAAGTATAAAACGGTTGAAACAGAAAATCCGTTCTCTAACTTCCAGATCTTCAGGGTGGTCGATGGAGGGGCGAATCAGAAAGCTGAACCAATATTTAATGGGATGGATCGGCTATTTTCAGCTCGCTGATACACCCAGCTTCCTAAAACACCTGGATGCATGGATCAGAAGAAGGTTACGAATGTGTCTGTGGAAGCAGTGGAAACTGCCGAAAACGAAGGTCCGCAACCTCATTGCGCTCGGCGTTCCAAAATGGAAGGCATATGAGTGGGGTAATACCCGAAAGGGTTATTGGAGGATCGCACAAAGTCCAATACTACACAAAACCCTTGGCAATTCCTTCTGG
The DNA here is from genome assembly GCF_001305855.1 of Rossellomorea vietnamensis. Taxonomy (GTDB): domain Bacteria; phylum Bacillota; class Bacilli; order Bacillales; family Bacillaceae_B; genus Rossellomorea; species Rossellomorea vietnamensis_A. Next base: position 1,759 of record NZ_LIXZ01000045.1, read on the forward strand.
AATCGCCAAGGGCTTCTAAGTCTTATCGTTAGGTATGAAAGTCTTCGTCAATCATCTTGATTGAACCGCCGTATACCGATCGGTACGTACGGTGGTGTGAGAGGTCGGGGATTAATCATCCCCTCCTACTCGATT
>NZ_LIXZ01000046.1 GCF_001305855.1 Rossellomorea vietnamensis
GAGGCTGGGACAAAACCCTCCTCTAAAATGAAGAAGCCGGTAAAATTTTACTCCTCGTAAAATTTTACCGGCTTTAATTATTTTTTAAATTAAAATAAGGACCACTTCTGATAAAATAAAGTTACCACACAAAATTTTAATCGAAAGAAGGGTCCTTATGTTTAAAAATTATATCATGAATCAAGTGGTTTTGCCTTTAGATTTAGAAGTGAAGTTGCAAAAAAATGATGTTGCATTCCATATCCATCACCTAGTTGAAAGTATCCCTCATAAAGTGTTCGTACCATTTCTTCGAAATGAAGGCTGCCCGGCCTATCATCCTCGTATGATGCTTAAGATTATCTTATGTGCCTACTCCCAATCGGTCTTTTCAGGACGCAAGATTGAAGGACTCTTAAAAGACAGCATCCGTATGATGTGGCTAGCACAAGGATATGAACCAAGTTATCGCACTATCAACCGATTCCGTGTTCAACCAGAAGTGAAGAAAGTCCTTCGCGAATGTTTCGTCCAATTCCGTTGCCGATTAGTTGAAGAGAAATTGATTGATCAAGAAGCGATTTTTATTGATGGTACAAAGATTGAAGCGAATGCGAATAAATTCACTTTTGTATGGAAGAAATCTATTGAGAAGTATCATAAAAGTTTAATTGAAAAGTCAAACCAACTATACGATGAGCTGCTTACAAATGAAATTATACCGGAAATTGAACGTGAAACAGCAGAACAATTATCTGTAGAAGAGCTCACTCAATTGGTTCAAAAAGTAGATGAAGTCGTAACCGAATATGATAAGCAAATTGAAGCTACCTCGGATATTCCAGAACGAAAAGCTTTAAGAGGTGAGCGCAAATATCCAAAACAAGTCCGTAAACAACTGATAGATTTTCTCTCACGCAAACAGAAATATCTACAAGACCTAGAGACCTTTGGAACGCGTAATAGCTATTCTAAAACAGATAATGATGCGACATTCATGAGAATGAAAGATGATTATATGAAAAACGGACAATTGAAAGCTGGTTACAATGTACAAATCGCAACAGAAGGTCAATACACGCTAGCCTATAGTTTGTTTTCAAACCCAACAGATACACGTACGTTGATCCCCTTTCTAGATGAAATCGAGAAACATTATTTCGAGTTACCAAAACACATCGTCGCAGATGCAGGTTATGGTAGTGAGCAGAACTATAGCGATATCCTTTCAAACAGAAAACGAGAAGCACTTATTACGTATAATTTGTATTTAAAGGAACAAAAGAAAAAGTACAAAGAAAACATATTTAACACAGACAACTGGGAGTACGATAAAAAAAACAGATACCTATACTTGCCCTAATCAAAAACGGCTTGAATTTCAATATCATTCTACTCGCCATGACCGTACAGGCTTTGAACGGAAGTTCAAAATCTATGAGTGCGAAGATTGTTTGGGGTGCCCATTTCGTTCATCATGTACGAAAGCAAAAGAAGGAAACAACCGAAAGCTAATGGTGAATGAAGAGTGGGAGCAACAAAAAGAATATGTACGATCGAAGCTTTCAGAAGAGAAAACGGGTACCATCTATCTAAAACGAAAAATCGATGTGGAGCCAGTTTTTGGATTTTTGAAGGCCAATTTGCGTTTCACTCGATTTTCTGTACGAGGAAAATCGAAGGTTGAAAATGAAATGGGCTTCGCGTTAATGGCAGTGAATTTAAGAAAATTCATTGCCAACAACTAAATTATAGAAGTATTTACACAAAAAAATAAGAAAGGTGAATTTGAGCAAGCTCAAATTCACCTTTTTTTACTATTAGAAGCTAGTTATGTCCCAGCCT
>NZ_LIXZ01000047.1 GCF_001305855.1 Rossellomorea vietnamensis
TTTTAGTGCTTAAAAATAATTATCCTAATAATTTCAAAAAAATAAAATAAAGAAGTGGATTTTACTATTTTATTTTTTTTTGAAATTTTCATAGGCGGGTTAACCCCTATTAGCGAAATTATAATATAAGAAAAAAAGGAGTGATCTAAGTGAAAAAGTTACCTGAATTAGGAGTAGGACTATTAATCCACTACTCAGAAAAGTACAAGAATTATTTAGAGCATGTTAGTAACGATGTTGATTTTTATGAGCTGTTACTCATTCATTTTTCAGAAAATCCTAATGCAATTAAAAGGGTAAAAAAAGAGTTGAAAAAGCCTCTGTTACTTCACTCGGCGGCAGCTTCTTTAGCTACAGATGGACCACTTAATGAGAAGCTGGTAAATAGTATGAAAGAAAGAATCGATAATGCAGACGCTCCATGGTATAGCGAGCACTTATGTTTTACTGGAGTATCAGGAGTTCAAGCAGGTACGTTAGTTCTACCTATTTTGACCGAGGAATCGCTTAACATAATATGCGATAAAATTTCTATTTTGAATAAAAAAATCCAAAGGCCACTTTTAATTGAAAATGTTGTAAATATGTACAATGATGTTGGGGATTTTACCCATACTGAATTTATTAACGAGGTTCTTAAAAGAACTGACAGTAAATTACTATTAAGCGTTGAAAATATGAGTATGTCGAAAAGGTTTTACCCTGAATTTGATCATTATAAATTTATTGATGAATTAGAGACTTCAAAGATTGCACAAATTCATTGTCCATTGGGGAATCTAGAAGAGCAAAAAATTACTCCAGACTCCACTTATGGCAGCCTAGAAAAAAAACAACAGTTACATTTTGATGTTTTAGATTATTTAGCTAAAGAAAAAAAAGTAAAACCAAATGCCTTAGTTTGGGAGTTAGAGACTGAAACAAATTCGATAGCGGAGCCTAAAGATTTTATTAAGTACCTCGAATGGTCCAAGGATCTTTTTTTTAATAAGGAAGTGATTAAGTTATGACATTAGTTAATTTACAAACAATGATTTCAAGTTTTTTTAGAGATGAGAACGTGCGTAATGAGGTACAGATAAAGCAAGATAGGGTTTTTGAAAGGTTTTGCCTCACTTCTGATGAAATAAAGCTAGCAAGAAAAATTGATTTTCTCTCACTGGAGAAAGGTGCATTAAATACCACAAAAGAAAGGCTAGGTAAGCGTCGCGCTGATTATCAAGAGTTATTTATTATATTAGAAACTCTGGAACGTGATGATGAAGTATTGTCATCATTTGTTAAAAAAGAAGTATCTGGAACACTAGGAAGAAAATTAGACTCTGAAAGATTTTTTGAATTCTTTAAGTACTATGTTTTAGATGAAGATCTTCCTGAAGTATTAATTGAAATTGCTGAGTACTCCTCAATAATGAGCAATCTTTCTTATGCAAACGAGGTAGATATATTAAATGAGGAATCATTAAATTTAAATAAGCCTATATACCTGAAGGAACCTTTTGAATTAAAAACTTTTAATTACGATTTAGGACCATTAATTGAATCAGACTTTAAAATTGATAACATAAAAGATTTAGAGGCATTACAAAAATCTGAAACGAAAATATTCTTCCAGAAAGAATATTT
>NZ_LIXZ01000048.1 GCF_001305855.1 Rossellomorea vietnamensis
CTGAGCCAAATAGTTTTCGGCTTCCGCTAAGCTTCGAATCTCTTCGTCAGCTCACTCAGTCACATCCTCACGTATGTAAAATACGCTCCGGTGTTCCTTCGATCGCTTCCTCGACCTTCTCGCTTATCGAAACCCTTTTCCTTTTCAAGAAACAATATTCTAATTAAAAATGGCGGTCCGGACGGGACTCGAACCCGCGACCTCCTGCGTGACAGGCAGGCATTCTAACCAACTGAACTACCGGACCAGAGTTTTTTGCGCCAGCAAAATAACTTTCATTACCTCGCGGCAGCGAAAATAACTATCCATACGTGACTCATCATGAATTATCAACATCCTAATTCATTACCGAGTCAAAAATGGTATTGCGGGGACAGGATTTGAACCTGCGACCTTCGGGTTATGAGCCCGACGAGCTACCGAACTGCTCCACCCCGCGACGATAATATATAATCAAGTTTCCATTATCCCATAATGTATCGCGTAAAACCACCCCGACTTCAGTAAGCTTATTCATGCTGCCACTCAGTCGGTGCGCTGATGTGTACGCTCCGATGATTATTCGGTCGTGCTCCACCCCGCGACGATATAAATTAAGGAAGTTTATTTTACTTTCGTAAAAAAACATGGTGGAGGATGACGGGATCGAACCGCCGACCCTCTGCTTGTAAGGCAGATGCTCTCCCAGCTGAGCTAATCCTCCATATGTAACGGTAAAACATTTTGTAACTGAAAGAATGTTGGTGACCCATACGGGATTCGAACCCGTGTTACCGCCGTGAAAGGGCGGTGTCTTAACCGCTTGACCAATGGGCCTTAATTAGAATGTATATGGCGGAGAGCAAGGGATTTGAACCCTTGAGACAGCGTTAACCGTCTACACGATTTCCAATCGTGCTCCTTCGGCCACTCGGACAGCTCTCCATATATTGGCTCCGCAGGCAAGATTCGAACTTGCGACCGATCGGTTAACAGCCGATAGCTCTACCACTGAGCTACTGCGGAACGATATGCCTGGCGACGTCCTACTCTCACAGGGGGAGATCCCCCAACTACCATCGGCGCTGAAGAGCTTAACTTCCGTGTTCGGCATGGGAACGGGTGTGACCTCTTCGCCATTGTCACCAGACTATGTATTGTCTCTTTTTTAAGGACAAGTACTATTATATCGTGTAGATATATTTTTTCAAGGATTTTTTATATTTTCGTATAAAAATTATTCCCTGAAAACTAGATAAAGAATTGATGTCAAGAAAGCCGAATATCGACCAATTGTTGTATCTACTATTWCAAGTAGACWGYAATCCAGCTCCGGCGGCTAGAGACTCGAGGTCATTTCAGTTCAATCAGCTGAGGGTAAAAGGCACCCTCTTCTGATTGCCCAGAAATGCTTGTCGTCTCTGTTCAAGCCGCCTCCGCTTTATAATGTGGTTAAGTCCTCGATCGATTAGTATCAGTCAACTCCACATGTCGCCATGCTTCCATCTCTGACCTATCTACCTAGTCATCTTCTAGGGATCTTACTCACTTACGTGATGGGAAATCTCATC
>NZ_LIXZ01000049.1 GCF_001305855.1 Rossellomorea vietnamensis
GGTTCTATAATATTTGTTGGGGTTCTTACACAATTAGAAGACATAAAAAATGCACGTAATCGCCCAGTCTTTTATACTTGAATTGTCGAGAAACAAGTAAAGATTGGAGATACGTGCATAATGAATTCTACCATAATGTTGCCTGGTTTTGAAGAAGTAAACATCATGAAAATGGAGGAAGTGGATGAGCGACTTTGTTTACATATAGAGCTTCCTCTTATCTCACACAAATGTCCAGAATGTGCGGCCAGCACAATGAAAGTTCATGATTACCGGATCCAAAAGATTAAMCATCTAAAGCTGTTTGAAAGACACACGCTTCTTTTCTACAGAAAGAGACGCTATGTTTGCCCTTGTGGAAAAAGATTTGCGGAAAATAACCCCTTTGTGGAACGATACCAACGGTTATCCGTAGAGTTTAATCAGGCTTTAAAGATCCGAAGTATTAAGGGGAAGACTTTTAAAGAAACGGCAGAAGTGTATGGGACTTCGGCTTCCACTGTGGTAAGGCGCTTTGATCAATTGGCAGAAGTTACGGTCAACGAAGAAGCGAAAGAACTGCCTAAGGTTATAGCCATAGATGAGTACAAAGGGGACACAAAAGAAGGAAAATATCAGCTCATTATCGCGAATGGGATCACTAGAGAACCAATCGATATCCTTCCCAATCGTTATAAAGACACCATTAAACACTACCTAAGAAGATATGGCTCTCAAGTGGAGGTGGTCGTAATGGATATGAGCCATTCGTTTAAGGCAGCTGTACAACAAGCTCTGGGTAAGCCCGTCATTGTGGCCGACCGATTCCACTTTGTCCGTTATATTTATTGGGCACTCGATGGTGTGAGAAGAAGGATCCAATCTAGTTGGCATGACTATGATCGGAAGAAATGTAAAAAGATGCGGCATGTGTTTTATAAGAGGTCAGATAAATTAAATGAGAGCGATCAGTGGTACCTTCAAAGGTATCTCGAGATGTCCCATGAACTCAAACAGGCATATGAACTTAAAGAGAGGTTTTGTCAGTGGTTTGACAAAGCAAAAATGAATGGGGAAGAAAACATCCTTAAGACAAAAAACGCCTTATATGACTTCTACGAAGCGATTGATGAGGCTGGAATTCCAGAATTCCAACGTTCTGCCCAAACACTAAAGAATTGGCAAAATGAAATATTGAATAGCTTTCGATATAACTATTCAAACGGGTTTTTAGAGGGCATAAACAACTTAACGAAAGTGATGAAACGAAACGCATTTGGCTTTAGAAGCTTTCTTCGTTTTCGAGCAAAGATTTTACTGACACATAAGTATAAAAGAATGGGCACGCATATTGGATAAGGGTGAAGCAAAACTCACTTCACCCCAACAATTGACGTTGAACC
>NZ_LIXZ01000051.1 GCF_001305855.1 Rossellomorea vietnamensis
GGTTCAACGTCAAATGTTGGGGTGGAGTGAATTTTGCTCCACCCTTAACCAATATGTGAACCCAATCTTTTATACTTATGTGTTAATAGTATTTTCGCTCGAAAACGCGTAAAGCTTCGAAACCCAAATGCGTTTCGCTTCATCACTTTCGTTAGGTTATTGATTCCCTCCAAGAAGCCATTGGAATAGTTGTACATAAAGCTATTTAATATTTCAATCTGCCAATTCTTTAAGGTTTGCGCTGCTTTTTTAAACTCTGGTATGCCAGCCTCATCAATGGCTTTGTAAAAGGAATATAAGTCATGTTTCGTTTGGTGGATGTTCTCTTCTCCATTTTGTTTAGCCTCATCGAACCAGTGACAGAAGAGCTCTTTCAATTCATAAGCCTGCTTTAATTCAGGGGACATATCCAGGTACCGTTGAAGATACCATCGATTGTCCTCTGTTAACTTACAAGACTTTTTATAGAATACGTGGCGCATTTTTTTGCATTTCTTCCGATCGTAGTCATGCCAACTGGATTGAACTCTTCTCCTTACGTTATCAAGAGCCCAATAAATATACCGAACAAAGTGAAACCTATCCGCCACAATAATAGGCTTCCCAAGTGCTTGCGTGACAGCTGCTTTAAAAGATTGACTCATATCCATTATGACGACTTCCACCTGAGCGCCATACTTTCTAAGATAGTGCTTAATCGTGTTTTTGTACCGATTCGGAAGGATGTCGATGGGTTCTTTGGTGATGCCATTTGCGATGATGAGCTGGTACTTACCCTCTTTGGTATCTCCTTTGTATTCGTCAATGGCAATGACCTTGGGCAATTCCTTCGCTTCCTCGTCAACCGTTTCCTTTGCCAATTGATCAAAGCGTCTGACGACCGTTGAAGAGGATGTTCCGTACACCTCTGCCGTTTCCTTGAAGGTTTTGCCTTTAATACTACGGATTTTAACCGCTTGGTTCAGTTCGATAGATAACCGTTGGTATCGTTTCACAAAGGGATTCTTTTCCGCAAACTTCTTCCCGCAAGGGCAAGCATATCTTCTTCTTTTGTAAAAGATGAGTGTGTGTCTTTCAAACAGCTTTAAATGCTTAATTTTTTGTATACGATAATCGTGAATCTTATAGGTGAAAGTAGCACAAACCGGACATTTGTGAGCTGTAACTGGCATTTCTACATAAACACAAAGTCTCTCTTCCACTTCCTCCATTTTCGTAACCAATGC
>NZ_LIXZ01000006.1 GCF_001305855.1 Rossellomorea vietnamensis
CCGCACATTCTGGACATTTGTGTGAGATAAGAGGAAGCTCTATATGTAAACAAAGTCGCTCATCCACTTCCTCCATTTTCATGATGTTTACTTCTTCAAAACCAGGCAACATTATGGTAGAATTCATTATGCACGTATCTCCAATCTTTACTTGTTTCTCGACAATTCAAGTATAAAAGACTGGGCGATTACGTGCATTTTTTATGTCTTCTAATTGTGTAAGAACCCCAACAAATATTATAGAACCATATATTTCACCATTATTATAACGTACACATGTAAAAGGTCCATAGGGTACTTTCCGGTGCCTATAGCGGAAGTAGGGAAATTAAAAAGCCTTCCAAAACAAATTGGAAGGCTTTTTAATGTGAAACAATTTTTAATTAATGGCCACCTGGGTATCCAGAGTGAAGGACAGTCATAATTGTAAACCATCCAAAGACACCTAATGTCGCCAGTGAGAAAAGGATTCCCATTGCATTCTTGTTTTTGAACGTGCTTACTACTGCAAATAAAGCTAATAGTGTAATCAGTGAAGTAATAATTACAAGACCCATTTATATGACCCCTTTCATTAAAATGCGTTTTACTGAATCCATTGTAACATTATGTACATAAATGCACTCATTAACATTTTATAGGTTTTTCTCCAGTTTGTCGAGGTCAAAAAGTTTGACACTTCTATGTCGACCGATTTTTATGATAATGGAAGTTCTGATACAATAATAGTATCACAAATGGAGGTGGAAACCTTGCAATGGAAACAAATGCCCTTAGGCCCTCTGCAAACCAACTGTTATATCCTATGGAACACCAACAATGATTGTCTGGTCATTGATCCCGGTGGAGAAGGGGAGAAACTGATTCAATGGTTGGAAAATAAATCATTGACTCCGTTAGCGATTCTGCTTACCCATGCTCATTTTGATCATATTGGAGCGGTTGATCAAATGAGGGCACACTTCAGCATCCCTGTATATGTACATGAAAAAGAGGCTCAGTGGTTATTAGATCCTTCATTGAATGGATCACAGTTATTCATGATGGGCGAGCCCGTCAGACTGAAGCCGGCTGATTACATACTCACAAATGAAAAGAACTTGAAAATTCGTGACTTTCAACTGCAATTATTTGAAACACCTGGTCATTCACCTGGTAGTATTTCTTATTATGTACAAGAATGTGGAATCGTATTAGCAGGAGATACTTTATTCATGGGCAGTATCGGAAGATCTGATTTGCCGGGTGGAAATCAAAAAGAATTATTAGCAAGTATTCATGATAAGCTATTGACCCTGCCTGAAGAAACCACGGTTCTATCAGGTCACGGTCCTGAAACGTCGATTGAAGCAGAAATGGATTCGAATCCATTTTTAAACGGCTTCTAAATAAAAAAATCCCTTCAGCTAACTGCTGAAGGGATTTTTTTTAGTGTCCTCCTGCACCAGGAGTCATCATAAAGGTCGTCCAATAAGTAAAACCTGCAAAGAACACTGTTAAGTAAGCACCGAATACATAAATATACATGCGTTCGGACAGTTTTAAATAGCTAAGCATAATGAAGAATCCGGTTTGGCCTAAAAAGATTAATGATGTCGTGGTCATATCACCAAGATAGAACATAACGGCAAAAATACCAGTCCAAAACCCAAGAACTCTAAACATACGATCCATATGTAACCCTCCTTTGCACCCTAAGTCCATCACTCAATATTATAAATGAATACTACCATAAAAGTAAATAAGTGTTTGAAGTTAGTTTGTGACGAATGTTTGTTAACTAAACATGAAACTTTCATTTACTTTATTTCTTTCATGTTATTTTTTTCCTCAATCAGAGAGGGTCTAAACGTTTACTCTCTTTTCCGTAAAAAAATGTTCACAAATTTCCAAGTGATATTACTGTACAAAAGTTATACAATTAATATACAATATGTTTAACGAATAAGAAACAAGCAAGTTCAATTTGAAGGAGGTCAATAAAGTGAACAACCTGACATTTTTTACTTATCCAAGCTGTACCTCTTGCCGAAAAGCTAAAAAGTGGTTAACCGCACATTCCGTGAATTTTGATGAGAGACACCTATTTAGAGAGACTCCTACACATAAAGAACTGATGGATCTACTATCCTTAACGACAGATGGCCTTGATGAGATCCTTGCCACGAGAAGCCAAACGTTCAAAGACTTGGGGAAAGACGTGAACGATCTGCCATTATCTGAAGTGATCAAACTAATCATCGATGAACCCAAACTTCTTCGCAGGCCCCTTTTGACAGACGGGAAAAAGCTGGTCGTCGGCTACAATCCAGAAGGTCTTCAGAGTTTGGCGAACAAAAACAGATCATTGAAGAAAAGCAGCTAGATGGTTGAATTGAAAAAGGCAGGCACTTGAAATTCAAGTGCCTGCCTTTTTCAATGGTTTATTAAGTGGTGGGGGCTGGGCAAGCCGTCTCCGCTTTTTGAGATGTCCAGCTGCAGGGGCTTGTCGCCCCAGGGCGAGCCCCTTCCGCATTTCTGCGATGTCCAGCTCCGGCGGCTAGTCCCTCGAGGTCACAACTAAAAAATCCCATAAGGCAAAGAACGCCTTTTGGGATTTTCCAGTTGTGCTTGTCGGGGCTGAGCAAGCCGCCTCCGCTTTTCGGCTATCCAGCTACAGGGCTTAGAGGCTCGAGGTCATAAGCTAAGGCACCCAAAAAGTCAAAGAATGCCTTTCCAGGTGCCTCATCTTATGCTTGTCGCCTCTGGGCAAAGCCCTTCCGCTTTTCGAGATGTCTAGCTCCGGCGGCTAGGCCCTCGAGGTCATAAGCTAAATGGACCAAAAAGGCGAAGAACGCCTTTCCGGTCCATTCATCTTATGCTTGTCGGGCCTGACCAAGCCGCCTCCGCTTTTCGTACTGGGCTAGCTGGATTCGAACCAACGCATGTCGCAGTCAAAGTGCGATGCCTTACCGCTTGGCTATAGCCCATTGAATCGTCTTTACAAAATATAGTATGGATGTATTTTGATGATCTATTCATGTGTTGTTAAAAAGTTTTTAAAATGTTTTCGGGATGCATTGCCTGTAGTGGTAAGGGTTTGGCTGGTACTGATAATAGTACGGGGGATAACTGAACTGTGTTTCGCGTGGCGGTGAGTATCTCTCCGGTTCCAGGCAACTGGGACCGATGTACGTGCCCGACTTTACTTTCTCTGTCGTTTTAATCCATGCGTTTTCATTCATGCAATAATTTTTGGACATGACGCTTGAGGGAGTGAGTTTTAAAATATCTGAGCCGAGGACAACTTCAGGAACGGGAGAATTAAATATAGCCAATAGGTGGGTATTATCCTTCGTGGCTTCTTCATAATGCCACCATCCTTGAGGTACATTCGCCACTTGTCCCGGCGAAATCCGGTAATTTAGTATTTCTTTCGTAAATGGATTAAGTATGGAGACGATGGCTGCACCGGAAATGCAATAGACCAGTTCCGCAGCATTTTGGTGGTAATGAGGTTCTACAAAGTGATGTTTACTTAAATAGATATCAAGGAGAGAAGTATTGTCCAGAGTATTAAGCTGATTTACTCCTAATATATTGATCAGGTTTTGATGATCTTTTTTGAATAGGGGACTTTTATTCACATCATAGGAGAACTGTGCTTCCGGAGAAGAATAATCCATATATTTCGTCATGGAATCGTCACCACTTTCGTCTGGCTGATGTTTTTATTTAATATATGGGCGGGCGGTGGATGTGTGCATCGAAGGGAAGGGACTTATAACGAAAAAAACTTCAAAAAAAAGAAGGATTTTGCCAATTAATGTCGTATATTTACTTTAAGAAAACAGAAAGGTGGTGCCAATCCATATTTCACTCAGTCGAATCATTATCGGAAGTGATGATCGGAGAAGCGTACAGCAATGATGCAACAGATGTTCATTTGATTCCCAGAACGAAAGATTACTTGATTCAATTCAGAAAGCTCGGGGTACTGGTTCCTTTCCAGACCATAGACCCGGATCAGGCAGACCGCTTGATTGCCCATCTGAAGTTCATGGCCTCCATGGATATCGGAGAAAAGCGTAAACCCCAAAGCGGCTCCTTCAGCCTTACCGTAAGAAACACACCCCTATCTCTCAGAATTTCCACATTGCCAACCACCCATTTAAAAGAAAGTCTCGTCATTCGGATACTCCCTCAAAAATACCAGATTCCCATTGAAAAAATGTCACTATACCCCTCATCCGCTAAAAAACTCCTTGCACTTCTTATGCATTCCCACGGACTCATCCTGTTTACAGGGCCGACAGGAAGTGGTAAAACGACCACTTTGTATTCCCTTGTGCACCATTGTTCCGTCGCCTTGAACCGGAATGTGATCACCCTTGAGGATCCCGTGGAGAAGCAGCATGATGAAATGGTGCAGATCCAGGTGAATGAAAAAGCTGGGATTACGTATTCAACGGGATTAAAAGCTATTTTGCGGCATGATCCCGACATCATCATGGTGGGGGAAATCAGGGACCGGGAGACGGCGGAGATTGCGATACGGGCGTCCTTAACAGGTCATTTGGTCATCTCCACCTTGCATACAAGGGACGCAAAAGGGGCGGTATATCGTTTGTTGGAACTGGGGATCGAATGGCATGATATTGAGCAGACACTGCTCGCTGTATCTGCCCAGAGGTTATTAAAGCTCCTCTGTCCGATCTGCAAAGCGGAATGTGGCGGTCAATGTCTTAGAGGGAAAAACCGTAACAGGGCATCTGTCTATGAAATCATTACGGGAAGTGCTTTGAAGGAAGTATTAAAGGAGGCGAAGGGTGAGAGGGTAGAGCATCAGTACCGCACATTGCAGGCTTTGATTTGTAAGGGGGTGGCACTCGGATTTGTTTCAGAACATGAATATAGGAAATGGGTTCATGAAGAAATGCGATGATCAAGGTAAATTTCTGAAAAGGCTTGGGGACCTCCTTCAAAAAGGATACTCCTTTACAGAAGCCATCGACTTTCTCTTGCTTCCCAAAGAAAAGAAAACCATCAAATTAAAGAAGAGATTAATCGGTTCCCTCCAAAAAGGAGAGTCCATCTCCTCTGTGATGAATAAACAACTCAACATCCCCGCTCATGTCAGCGCACAGATTTTTTTCGCCGAGCATCATGGACAAATGGGACACACCCTGTCTGAGGCAGGAAGCTATCTCATAAAAAGAAGAAAAAATCAGGAGCAATTGCAAAAGGTCTTTCAATACCCGGTCATGTTAATTTTCATGTCCATCATCATGATGGTCTTACTTCGAAAGGTATTATTTCCAAGATTTCAGTCCCTGTATTCCTCGATGGGCTATGAACCTTCAGCCAAACTTACGTATCTTTTACGCTTCATTGAGAACTTCCCCTTGATTTTCTGTGCAGGTTTATTGTTTCTCCTGCTGCTTACAATCACCTTTTTCGTTTTTAAAAAGAGAATTTCCCCTGTGAGAATCTCGGTTGTCTTATGTCGTATACCATTTATCTCCATTTACTTGAAGCTTGGTCATTCCCACTTTTTTTCAAGGGAATTAAGCTTCCTGCTTTCAAGTGGAGTATCCATCACTGAATCCCTCCTCATCATCGAAAGACAATCATTCCGTCCGACCTTACAATACATTTCCAGCCATTGCATCAAACAACTCAAAGCCGGTCGTCCTTTTCATGAGTGTTTTTCAACTATGCCATTTTTTCAAGAAGAGCTGTCATTCGTTGTCCAGCATGGACAGACGAACGGAAGATTGGAAGAGGAACTTCGTATTTACAGTGATATCTGCTTTCAGGAATTAGAGGAGAAAACCCATGCATGGCTCAAATATATCCAGCCTGCAATCTTTACTACTGTCGGTCTATTCATTATGGCGATCTATTTCTCCATCATGATGCCTCTCTTTCAGATGATGCAGGGAATCTAAAAGAAATCCATACCCAGGAGGAAAAATATGCTCAAAAATGAAAAAGGATTCACATTAATCGAAATGATGATCGTTTTGCTCGTCATTTCCGTTTTGCTTTTTATCACGATCCCGAATGTCACAAACCAGAGTAACTCCATCAATTCAAAGGGCTGTGAAGCGTTCGTTCATATGGTGGAAGGGCAGATTGAAGCATATAAAATGGATGGAAATACAGATCCAGTGACCATTGATACCCTGGTTGCCGATGGTTATCTGAACAAGGACTATAAAGCCTGTCCTGACGGAAGGTCTATCTCCATCGATACTGAGGGGAAGGTGGTGACAGCCGATTAATGGCGGCATAAAAGCTGAAGGGGGGTATACCCTCGTTGAAATGCTCATCGTCTTATTGATCTTTACCATATTATTATCGTGGATTGGTTTTTCCATCGTTCCTTTGAAAGACCATACTGAAAAGGAACTGTTCATTTCTCAGCTCGAATCTGACCTCTACCAGATCCAAAGTTACAGTATCAATCATCAAAGACCACTTTTCCTCACTTTTTACCCTTTTACAAATAAATATGTTGCTAAAACGGACGCAAGACAAACGATTGTTTCGAGAGAGCTTCCTGAGGGCATACAGATCAATTCCTCGAACAGCCTGGAAGAAATCACCTTTTATCCTGATGGAAATACAAATCGATTTGGCAGGGTGAATTTTAAAATGGGAGATGCCACCATGTATCTGATGTTCCAAATTGGTCAAGGGAGATTTTATGTACAGGAATACTAAAGGATTCTCACTGCCGGAAACACTGGTAGCGTTTAGTTGTGTCCTTATGATTTGCGGTTTATTCTTCCCCTTCCTCATTCATTATGCGTCACGGCTTCAACAGCTCCAGCGTGAAGTAGAAGCGTTGAAATTTCTCCGGGAAGGTGTGGAAGAGGCAATCGTTACCCATGAGTTTGTCGACCATTCACGGACCTATAAGGGGGTCAGGTATGAGCTCGTTTGGAAGAGTGAAGGGAGTGGAGAAGCATGTGTGGAATATGACAAAAACACAGGGGACTTCAAAGAAGTTTGTGTCAAGGCAGATGGATGAGAAGGGATTCACGTTGATTGAAGCTCTGTTAAACTTTAGTATAATTTGTATCATTTCCTTCAGTATTCCCTTGATGATGAAAGGTTTTTCGACGATTAAGCATGATTTGGTCCCTCCCCGTTATTATGAGTGGAATTTATTTCATGAAAGTGTCAGAAATGAATTAAGGAAGGCAAATGATGTAAAAGTATTGCCGAATCAGATCTCCTTCGTCGTCGATGGGGAAACGATATTGTATCAAAAATATAATCAGTCCATAAGAAGGAGGGTGAATAATAGGGGGCATGAAGTCGTCCTTCAGTCGGTGGACCAGTTTACGTTTAACGTCATCCATCAGGGGGTGCATTTGAATCTGGAATTCGAAAGTGGGGAAAAAGTGGAGGGGAACTTGTTTTACTTTGCAGCGGTTGAGGGGGGATCCTCTCCTTGACAATAGCGGATTTATTCTCCCGTATACGCTGCTCTTATTAATGGTTGTCCTGGTTTTAGCACTTGCATCAAAAGATTTGTTTATAAGTAAGTATCAATACCTTTCTAATATGAAGAGTATCCAAGAACGAAATGTAAGTGTCTCCCATGCCGTCTTATTGGAAATCGAGAATGGGCCCAACCCTTCAGGGCATGTGAAAACCAAATTTGGTGAGGTGTTGACCACCAGTCAATTGCTAAACCCTCAAGAAGTACAATTGGAAGTGATATTTACTCGGGATGATAAGGTTTTTCTTCCTGCGACGGTTGTGTATAATAGGGAAACAAAACAAATCATACGTTGGGAGTAGAATATGAAACCGATTTTCTTTATAGGCTTTATGGGGGTAGGAAAGACGACGATCGGAAAACGTATAGGAGACGTACTGAATCTTCCGGTTATCGACATGGATCATTACATTGAAAATAAAGAAAGAAAGACGATTAAAGACATCTTTCATCAGCATGGTGAATCGTATTTCAGAGATCTCGAAACCAGGGTGCTCTTGGAATTAGAAAGTGAAGAAGCCATTATCACAACTGGTGGGGGAGTGGTG
This sequence comes from Rossellomorea vietnamensis, assembly GCF_001305855.1. GTDB lineage: Bacteria > Bacillota > Bacilli > Bacillales > Bacillaceae_B > Rossellomorea > Rossellomorea vietnamensis_A. The sequence goes on from NZ_LIXZ01000006.1 coordinate 8,044, forward strand.
GAAAGAAAGCGGAACCGGGATATCTTGGGTCAGAACGGCTCTGTGTTTCATTTAACATGCTCTTTTGATGCACTGTGGGAAAGGCTTGAAGGGGATGAGGACCGTCCTTTGGTACAAAAAAATTCCAAGGACAAATTATCGGCACTTTTCGAGCGTCGTTTTCCCCTGTATGAAGAAGGGAGCTCTGTAACCATTCAAACAGATGAAAAATCAGTCGATGAAGTGGTTCAAGCGATATTGCCTTACATTAAGAGTTAGACGGTATAAATTCTGATCTATTGGGGATACTGATAAAAGCGGAAGGTGGTGCTTTTATGTCAGTAAATGATTATGTTAAGTTCATAACACAAACATTTGTCCAGCATTATGAAAAATCACCCCATGAACGTAAAACCTTAAAAAAGCAGAGAAAGAATGAGCGGGAACCATTTCTCTTCAGGTGGTTCGGCATCATTCCATATGCTTTCATGATCCTGTTTAAGAAGAATAAATAGTCAAAGGCTACCCTGGTGGTAGTCTTTTTTTTGATTCCTGATGGGAGGGGGGAAGATGTTTGCCACCTCCCGGAATCCTCACTTTGACTGCTGCAGATAAAAAATCCCGCCGTTTATGACCTCGATGGTGATTTTCGGTTCATACTGTTCTTTTAACGCCTGCTGTTCAAGAAAATAAGATTCAGGCTTTTCTTCCTGATCTCCATAAAAATGATCCAGAAGTTGAAGGTCCTCCTCCCAGGTTTTCCTTGCTTGTTCCGCCCATTCGACGGGCTCCCTTTTGATTTCTTCATAAAGATACGCCTGAATCCGGTTCACTCCGCTTTTCGGTTTGATGATCGGTGTCAAAGTGAATGAAAAGTCAGGAATCTTCGGCGTCAGATTTTTGGATAATAATGACGAGTGAAAGTCCTCTTCAATGACGCCGTTGATCAGATTCAATCCGATACTCTTGATGCTGTCTTTCTTTCGATTGGATTGATAGGATATTTTAATATTCAGTCCCAGCCAGGGGTGCAGAGGGGTCTGTTGTCCGCTTGCCGTGTACCGGTTTTCATACAGTCGTATATAGCCTGCCAAACTACGTGTCGAATGAAAGATCTGATGCAGTCGCGGAGAACCAAAGTGTATCGATTCGCCTTTCATATCTTCCGGTGCCTGGTCAGGATTCGTAATGAGAGATAACGTCATAGGATTTGGTGTACCACCTGTCTTTTCAAGATAATGCCAGTAGAACGGGCGGTTCATAAGCTCTTTATCCAAGTCGATGGAAAGCTGTACAGTCATATATCCATTCCCGTTCGCCACCATGTCACATCCGTTGGCAACGAAGTATCTCTCAAGAAATCGATGAATTTCGTGCTGCTGCATTTGATTTCTCCTCCTTTAATTGTTCTGCGAATTGAATCATACTTGTCAAATTTTCCATTTTGATCTTCATTTCCCCTTCTGTACGGGATGAGGAGAGGATGTCTGTCACATGCTCTTCAAAATCCCTGAAATCCAGACGGGTCAGGATTTCGTCCAATTGACCGATTACCCGCTCAAAAAGATTGATCTTTTCATACAAAAGCTTCAGAATATGTTCTTCAACGGTGTTCTTAGTTGCAAAGTTATAGATATGAACATCTTCTGTCTGGCCGAGTCGGTGCACGCGGCCTATCCGTTGCTCAAGTCTCATTGGATTCCAGGGAAGGTCAAAGTTGATCACGTGATGGCAGAATTGAAGGTTGATTCCTTCTCCGCCGGCTTCGGTGGCGATCAGTACTTGTGCATGCTTCTGGAATAGTTCACGCATCCAGTCTTTTTTCCCACGTTTGAATCCACCCCTGAATGGGACTGAGCTGATTCCATGCTGTTTCAAAAACCATTGAAGATAGAGCTGTGTCGCCCGGTACTCGGTGAAAATGATTACTTTATCATTAATGGATTGTACGATTTCCAATGCTTTCTGAGCCTTTGAGTTCATTGTGACATTTTCTACCTTTTTCATCAGTGCCCCAATTACCTGTTCGAAGGCTGGTGTAGGAGATTCCTTCTTTTCAAGCATATTCTTCAGGGTGTAAAAAACAGCTTCACGAGAGCTGCATGCTTCTCTTTGTAAAGTCAAAAGGGAGAAGGAGCTTGAGTTGGCCCAGTCATCATATCTCCCCCTGAGCATGTCGATACTGTTATACAAATCCCTTTCGGCTTCATTGAAATCGATCAATACCGTCTTCACATGCCGCTTCGTCCATTCGATCCCTGTATCACCACGTCTGTTTCGGATCATCACCTTGTTAATGAGGTTTTTTAAATGTTCATCCTCCTGAAGCGAACGATCCCCTTTTTTATATCTGTCTGTGAATCCCGATTCATTTCCAAGATGCCCCGGTTTCAATAAGGAAACCAGATGAAAGATTTCCTCTACACGATTTTGGATGGGGGTTGCAGTCAGAAGCAGGCAGAACTTTTTCTTTAGATTCTGCACAAATTCATAGTTTTTTGTTTTATGATTTTTCAGTTTGTGAGCTTCATCAATGATCACCAAGTCATAATCCTGCTCATACACTTTTTCCCGGTGAGGACTTCTTTTCGCTGTGTCCATGGATGAAACCACGATGTCACACTGATCCCATACATAACTCTTTCGCTGGGGGACAGCGGGAATGAAGAACTTGCTGTTCAATTCATACGCCCACTGAGAAACAAGGGAAGCAGGTACAAGTATCAATACTTTTTTTACTAATCCCCTAATCATGTACTCTTTTAATATCAACCCTGCCTCGATCGTCTTTCCGAGCCCGACTTCATCTGCAAGGATGGCTTTCCCATTCATCTTTTCCACAACCTGTTTCGCTGCTTCCAGCTGATGAGGGAGCGGAGTGACATTTGCCAAATGTTTTGGAGCCTGCAGGCCTTCAAAGTTCGGAATTGCGAGATGGTGCTCGAATTCGATGGCGAGCTTATAAAGTTCCCAGTTCCCCCATGGTCCATCGTTTTCGATTAAATTTTCGAGACCTTCTCCCCACTCTTCATCAAATATAACTTCAACATTCATCTAAAAAACATCTCCTTAATTCTTATAAAAATGATTGCTCAAAACTCGTATTTAATGGTAGGATGAAAATAGATTTTCAATTGTTTGAAAAACTCGAAAATCCGAACATTCACATTTACAACATTTCTTCTGTATATTTCTAGTATGACCAATTGTTTCAAGGAATATTGGCGAATGATGACAAGGGGAGAGACTGTGCATACAGCGCCGAAGGAGCAAGCACGTTTCCGTGTGAATCTCTCAGGCAAAAAGACTCTTGTTGGACGCAACTCTGGAGAGTGTTTCCGTTACCCGGAAACCACCAAAGGGGAAAGCCGTTCTTCGGTAAACTTTCAGGTGCAAGGACAGAGAAAACTTCTTTATGAAAAGGGGTTTTTCTGTCCTTTTTTCATGGGATAAAACACGGTTAAGGATTATGCATGTAAGGAAGATAAAGGGGGAAAAGTCATGTCAGAGTTAAAACAAACACCTTTATACGAAGTGTACAAAGAGTATGGAGGGAAGACCATCGATTTCGGTGGCTGGGCTTTACCAGTGCAATTCTCAAGTATCAAGGAAGAACATGAAGCGGTACGATCCCGGGCAGGACTATTCGACGTTTCTCATATGGGAGAAATTGAAGTGAAGGGTGAAGGGGCTCTTGACTACTTACAAAAAATGATGACAAATGATGTCTCCAAAGTAAAAGACGGAGGAGCTCAGTATACGGCTATGTGCTACGAAAACGGTGGGACGGTCGATGATTTACTTGTTTATAAGATAAAAGACAATGATTATTTGCTCGTTGTAAATGCAGCAAACATAGATAAAGATTTCAATTGGCTGAAAGAACATCAGACTGAAGAAGTTGAGATTAACAATATCTCTGAACATATGGCGCAATTGGCACTTCAAGGTCCGATCGCAGAAGAGGTTTTACAAACAATCACCAATGAACATGCATTGAGTGACATCGGATTTTTTAAATTTCAGACTGAAGTAAATATAGACGGGAAGCACGCACTCGTTTCCCGAACGGGTTACACAGGGGAAGATGGATTTGAGATTTACTGTGATGCAGGAGATGCGGCTGCGATCTGGAAGGCGATCCTCGCTGCCGGTAAGGAGAAAGGCGTCCTTCCATGCGGACTTGGTGCACGTGACACGTTGCGTTTTGAAGCGAACCTTGCCCTTTACGGACAAGAATTATCTCAATCGATCACACCGATCGAGGCGGGAATCGGATTTGCTGTAAAAGTGAATAAAGAGATTCCGTTCATCGGTCAGGAAGTACTGAAACGACAAAAAGAAGACGGTGCGCCCCGCAAGATTGTCGGTATTGAAATGATCGACCGCGGAATTCCCCGTCATGGTTATAAAGTATTTTCAGGTGAAGAAGAAATAGGGGAAGTCACAACAGGGACACAATCACCTACATTAAAGAAAAATGTAGGATTGGCATTGCTTGATAAAGAATTCACTTCACTGGATACAGAAGTACTGGTTGAAATCAGAGGGAAAAAGCTTAAAGCGAAAGTGGCATCAACACCTTTTTATAAAAGACCAAAGAAATAGGGGAGGAATGACGGGCATGAAGCATCGTTATTTACCGATGACAGAGCAGGATCAAAGGGAAATGTTAGACAGTATAGGAGTAGACAGCGTTAACGATCTATTTGAAGATATTCCCGAACAGGTTCGTTTCAAAGGGGATTACAGAATCAAAGAAGCGAAGTCGGAAACGGAATTGGTAAAAGAACTGACCAAAATGGCGGCGAAAAATGCTGACCTGAAAAGTCATACATCATTTCTCGGGGCAGGGGTCTATGATCACTACATGCCGATCATCGTCGATCACGTATTGTCACGTTCAGAGTTTTATACAGCGTATACGCCGTATCAGCCTGAGATATCCCAGGGAGAGCTTCAAGCCATTTTTGAATTTCAGACGATGATTTGTGAACTGACAGGCATGGATGTAGCGAACTCCTCTATGTATGACGGGGGAACGGCCCTTGCAGAAGCAGCGATGCTGAGTGCAGGCCAGACCCGCCGCAAAAAGGTCCTTGTTTCAAGCACAGTCCATCCCGAATCACGTGATGTCCTGCGCTCATATGCAAAAGGTCAATATATCGAAGTGGTAGAAATCCCGCACAATAACGGTGTTACGGATGTGGAAGAACTTAAGAAATTAATGAGTAATGAGATTGCAGCGGTAGTCGTTCAATATCCTAACTTCTTCGGCCGGGTAGAAGAACTGAAAGCCATCGAAGAAGTGGCACATGCGGAAAAAGCGATGTTCGTGGTTTCTTCAAACCCGCTTGCACTAGGGGCGCTCACTCCTCCTGGACAATTAGGGGCCGATATCGTCATTGGTGATGCACAGCCATTCGGTATTCCGAGCGCATTCGGTGGACCGCACTGTGGATACTTTGCCGTTAACAAAAAGCTTATGCGTAAAGTTCCAGGCCGTCTTGTTGGTCAAACAGTTGATGAAGATGGAATCAGAGGATTTGTTCTGACTCTTCAAGCACGTGAACAGCATATCCGTCGAGATAAAGCCACTTCGAATATTTGTTCAAACCAGGCATTAAATGCACTTGCTGCATCCGTTGCCATGACGGCACTTGGAAAACAAGGTGTTAAAGAGATGGCGCTTCAAAATATCCAAAAAGCACATTATGCAAAAGAAGCCCTTAAAGCAAAAGGATTCTCCATTGCATTTGAAGGACCGTCATTCAATGAGTTTGTCGTAAAGGTGAATATGCCGGTTAAAGAAATCAATCAAAAGCTTTTAGGAAAAGAAATGATTGGTGGATACGATTTAGGACTAGTGGATGACAGCTTATCACAGCACATGCTGGTGGCTGTTACTGAACTTCGCAGCAAAGAAGAAATAGACGCATTCGCAGCAGAATTGGGGGATTGTCATGAATAAGCAAGATCAACCTCTTATTTTTGAATTATCAAAAGAAGGAAGAATTGGTTACAGCTTACCTGAAATGGATGTACCTCAGGTAGATCTATCCGAGCTCATCCCGTCCGATTATATCCGCACAGAAGCACCCGAGCTCCCGGAGGTCTCTGAACTGGATATCATGCGCCATTATACGGCATTATCAAAACGTAATCATGGTGTGGATTCCGGTTTCTATCCATTAGGGTCTTGTACGATGAAGTACAATCCGAAGGTGAATGAAAACGTCGCACGCTTAAATGGATTCGCCCATATCAATCCGCTACAGGAAGCAGAAAGCGTTCAAGGTGCACTTGAGTTGATGTATGACCTGCAGGAGCATCTGAAAGAAATCACCGGCATGGATGAAGTCACGCTTCAACCCGCTGCAGGTGCTCATGGAGAGTGGACTGGTCTTATGATGATCCGTGCTTACCATGAGGCAAATGGCGACACTCACCGTACGAAGGTCATCGTACCGGATTCTGCTCATGGAACAAACCCTGCCAGTGCGACAGTAGCAGGTTTTGAAACGGTAACGGTAAAATCAAACGAGAATGGATTAGTTGATTTGGAAGATCTTAAGCGGGTGGTGGGAGATGATACAGCCGCCCTGATGCTGACAAATCCGAACACCCTGGGACTATTCGAAGAGAATATCATGGAAATGGCTTCCATCATCCATGAAGCTGGCGGAAAGCTGTATTATGACGGTGCCAACCTGAATGCAGTCCTGTCAAAAGCTAGACCGGGGGATATGGGATTTGACGTCGTACATTTAAATCTTCATAAGACATTCACAGGCCCTCACGGAGGCGGTGGTCCTGGAAGCGGTCCTGTCGGCGTGAAGGAAGACTTGATTAAATATCTTCCTAAACCGGTACTTGTGAAAAATGGTGACATCTTCGAATTCGATTACAACAGACCTGATTCCATCGGCCGGGTAAAACCTTACTACGGAAACTTTGGAATCAACGTCCGTGCGTATACGTACATCAGGACGATGGGGCCGGACGGTCTTAGAGCCGTGACGGAAAACGCGGTCCTGAATGCCAATTACATGATGCGCCGACTGGCTCCACACTTTGACCTTCCTTACGATCGTCATTGTAAGCATGAGTTCGTCATCAGCGGGAAACGTCAGAAGAAGCTGGGCGTACGTACATTGGATATAGCGAAGAGACTACTGGACTTCGGATATCATCCACCAACCATCTACTTCCCATTAAACGTGGAAGAGTGCATGATGATCGAACCGACGGAAACAGAGTCCAAAGAAACCCTTGATTCCTTCATTGATGCCATGATCCAAATTGCGAAAGAAGCAGAAGAAACACCGGAAATCGTCCAGGAAGCCCCTCACACAACCATCGTGAAGCGTATGGATGAAACACTGGCAGCAAGAAAACCGGTACTGCGTTATACAAAAGAGAGCTAAACATATTTTTCAAATTAAAAGCCCTGCAGGAAAATCTCTGCAGGGCTTTTAATTGAGGGACGGACCTCTTCTGCATAACCTGGACCCGATCTTCGGAACCGATTCATCCCAGAACGTTCGAGTCCAGACCATCAAAAAAAGATCGCCACTTGGCGATCTTTTTGCATTATTTTTTATGCTTAACTTTCCCTGTCCACTTTTTGAATCCACCCTGTAGCTGGTGAAGATTGCGGTAACCTTTTTTGTGCAGCATTTGGGCTGCTCTTCCGCTGCGGAGTCCGCTTTGGCAATAAAGGTATACAGGTTGATCCGAGCGAATTTCCTTTTGTCTCATTTTGATCTGGGACAATGGAATATTCCGTGCACCGAGGACGTGACCGTTTTCAAATTCATTCGCTTCACGAACATCTATCAGTTGAGCTTTACGATATCCTGCTCGGAATTCTTCCTCATTCAATGTATTCACGATTCTCTTTTGATAGAAGAACGTAAAAAGTGAATAGATGATGATTCCACCAAGTACGACTAAAAGAATATATAATCCTTCCATCATTCATGCTCCTTTCTACAAATGCGCTACCTTCTATTATATTCATGAAGTGCGTAAGAATCAAAACAAATTTATTATTTTAGAGCAAACACTTTCCAATCTGTTTTTCTTTGTTTTTTGGATGGGATTTGATAGACTAGTAACGGACTTGAATGAAGATGAATTTTTACATAACACTATCAAACAGAAGACGTAAATGAGGTATGCTGCATGAAAAAGGAAACGTGGAGATTCATTGACTCGGGGAATTGTTCTCCCTCTTATAATATGGCTCTTGATGAGGCATTGCTTGATTGGCACAGTGAAGGGAAGATCCCTCCTACGATCCGTTTTTACGGGTGGGATCCAGCGACACTTTCCGTCGGTTATTTTCAAAAAGTAGAAAAGGAAATCGATCTGGACGCCGTCAAAGGACACGGACTTGGTTTTGTGAGACGTCCGACGGGAGGCAGAGGGGTTCTTCATGAACATGAATTGACGTACAGCGTCATCGTTTCGGAAGAACATCCGGAAATGCCGAGAACTGTCACAGAAGCGTACCGTGTCATTTCCGAAGGGATCCTTAAGGGATTTCAAGGTCTTGGTCTCGAAGCCTACTTTGCTGTACCAAGAACAGCGGAAGAGCGGGAAGGATTAAAAAATCCGCGTTCAGCGGTTTGCTTTGATGCACCGAGCTGGTATGAGCTTGTCGTTGAAGGAAGAAAAGTGGCAGGCAGTGCACAGACCAGACAAAAAGGTGTCATCCTTCAGCACGGCTCGATTCTATTGGATCTTGACGAGGATAAACTGTTCAGCTTGTTCAAATATCCATCTGACAGGGTGAAAGAGCGTATGCAGCGGGCATTTAAAAGCAAGGCTGTTGCGATGAATGAAATCAGTTCAGTACCGGTCACGATGGATATGGCGAAGGAAGCATTCAAAAAAGGTTTTGAGGAAGGATTGAATATCCATCTCGAGCCTTATGAGCTGTCTGAAGAGGAAACACAATATGTTGTGGATCTTGCCGAATCCCGATACGAATCGGATGAGTGGAATTTTAAACGTTAAAAAATTTTTTGTTGAAAAAAAGCGATGCTTGTCGCTTTTTTCCTATTTTACCAACGATAACGATGCTTTGTTTTATATCAAGTTCTAAATTAATAGAAATGGACGGAGTATTATATGATTTTCTGATTTTTTCTCCCGTTTTCTATTTTTATTGGCATATTAACCGTTTGACAAACAAATGACCTATTGACCTGAAACACAATATATGGTGTGTCGAATAATTTTTCGTACACAATATGTTGTGTTTATTTATTGCTTTTCCAGAATGGCTATGATATCTTAATACTTGATATAAGACATCAGCGAAGAAACATAAATTGAAACATTTGAGATAGAAGGAGTTGTCTTTATGACTGTTGCGTCGAAAAACACGATGAAATTAAACACCGAGAGATTAAATAAGGATATTGGATTGTTTCCTCAGGTACATCCCATAACCCCGGATATGAATACCACACACAAAGGGGTATCCCGTCTTGTCATGATCGATCGTTATTCGTTCAAAGACACGGAGAAGATCACTCTTTCCGAAGGAGATTTCGTTGTCCTCACCATCAAGGAAGATCCGAAGTTCCCTGCAAGGGGATTGGGTTACATCTCAAGCATCGATTGGGAAACGAAAAAAGCATCTGTCTGGATCGAAGAAGAGTACAGGAGTGCCATCGATAAACCGGAGGAAATGGAGACAGGGATTGTCTCGAGGACATTGGATGTCATTGAAAAACCACTTGAAGTCTACTATGAACAAATTGCGAAGCGTAACGCAACAGGCTTGGCAGAAGTGGAAGAAACTCCTGAAAAGAGACAGGTATGGTTCGAAAAATTTTATCATGAGTTAGTGAACCTGCATTTCGTTCCTGCAGGACGAGTGCTCTACGGAGCGGGGGCAGGCACGGACGTAACGTACTTTAACTGTTATGTGATGCCGTTCGTACAGGATTCCCGCGAAGGCATTTCAGAACACCGCAAGCAGGTGATGGAGATCATGAGCCGCGGCGGTGGAGTCGGAACGAACGGATCGACGCTTCGTCCACGTAATACTCTGGCAAAAGGTGTCAACGGTAAATCATCAGGTTCCGTTTCATGGCTGGATGATATTGCGAAATTGACTCACTTGGTTGAGCAGGGCGGATCAAGACGTGGTAAAGCAGCATAAGTGCCTCGTCTATAAACAAACCTCGTGAATTGCTGGAAACTCTTTAAGGTAGTGTGTTGTTTAGCCTCCTGATCAGTATAATGAAGATATACCTATCGTGAGGTGAATAGCATGATACCATATGATGCAAAAAAATCTCAGACGTGTAAGATTTGTGGATTCGAAATATCTCATAACAAACAAGGACGATTTACATCGCATTTAAAAAATAAACATGGACTTTCATTGAAAGATTACTTGGTTAGCTACTATTACACTAGGGATGACCTGGAGTGCTGTAACGAGACGTGCAAAAGTATTGTACAGCTGAGAAGAGGCAAACCCAATAAATACTGTAGTAAGGGATGTGGACGGCGCCAAAGCCGTTTAAGAAAGTGTAAGGTTTGCTTAAAAGATTTTGAAAAAGAAGATCTTAGGGTGAACACCTGCAGTGAGTCTTGCCATAAGCAACTTAAAAAGAGCCTGGCAAAATCTTGGCATGAGTCATTGAAGGAAGAAGAGAAGCTTAAACACTTTCAAAAAATCATATCCAAGACTGCGAAAACTCGAAAAGCAAACAAAACCCCTTCTTGGAATAGTGGCAAGACTGGTATTTACAGTGAAGAAACCATAGAGAAGATTCGACAAGCAACAATAAAACAATTTGAAGACCAGGTATTTCGTAAAACAAATATAGAATTCCTTATGGAGAAATACCTACAAGAATTGAATGTGAAGTATAAGTACTCATTCATGCTTCAAAAAAGGCAATATGACTTTTTGCTTGTTGAATATAAAATTATTATTGAATGCGATGGAGATTATTGGCATGCTAATCCCAAGTTCTATCCAGAACCAAAAGATTGGCAAAAAGAAAGAATAAAAATCGACTTGGAAAAAAATGAGATTGCTCAATGCAATGGATATCACATAACACGTTTTTGGGAAGATGACATACTCAATAATTTTGATTATGTTAAAAACATCATACATGACTTACTGGCTACAACGCAGCCGGAAACGGCAAACGTGAATGCTCAAAAACAGTAAGTGGATAAAGACAATCAGCAGCCAAGCTCCTCTGAAATGGAGAAGGTTCAACGACCATCGAAAGCACGCTGCATCTGGCGGAAGCGAGTAGAGTAGGAGTCGAGTGACTCCGAAGTGCGAGGACACTCAAATGAGTGTAAGATATGGTCTGAACTCTAAGGCGACTTAGAGAGTTGATGTAACGAATCAACGTAACATATTGGCACAAATGATCATGCTTTCAGATTGGCATCCCGATATTATCGAATTCATTATTTCCAAAATGCAGAACCCGCGTATCCTGCGTTATCTTCTTGAAAACACGGAAGATGAAACCATTAAAAAGGCAGCTCAGGAAAAGCTGAAGTTCACCCCTCTTACAGATCAAGAGGAAGCGATGTATCAAGGCATCCTGAACTACAGACAGATCCCCGGCTACGGTGGGTTTGATGCGAAGATCCTTAAAAATGCAGAAGAAAAACTGCACACAGGCGGGACGTACAGCGTCCATAATTCAGAATTCCTGACAGGGGCGAACATCTCCGTCTGCCTGACAAGCGACTTTATGGAAGCCGTTGAAAACGACCGTGAATATGAGCTTCGCTTCCCTGATGTGGAAAGCTATAATGAAGAGCAAATGAAATACTATAATGAAGAATGGCACAACGTAGGGGATGTGCGCGAGTGGGAAAAGCTCGGCTACAAAGTGCGCACCTACCGTAAGATCAAGGCGAAAGAGCTTTGGAACCTCATCAATGTGTGTGCAACGTACTCTGCTGAGCCTGGGATCTTCTTCATCGATAACGCGAATGATATGACGAATGCAAAAGCATATGGGCAGAAGGTAGTCGCTACGAATCCATGTGGTGAACAGCCCCTTGCACCGTATTCGGTGTGTAACCTGGCAGCTGTCAATCTTGCCCGATTTGCGGACAAAGAGACGAAAACCGTTGATTTTGAAAAATTGAAGCAGACGGTTGAAGTTGGCGTGCGAATGCAGGACAACGTCATCGACGCGACACCATACTTCCTGGATGAAAATAAAAAGCAGGCTCTCGGAGAGCGACGCGTAGGCCTTGGTGTCATGGGTCTTGCCGACTTATTGATTTACTGTGAAAAAGAATACGGTTCTGAAGAAGGCAATAAGCTTGTGGATGAAGTATTTGAAGTCATCGCGACCACCGCTTATCGTGCTTCTGTTGAATTATCGAAGGAAAAAGGAAGCTTCCCATTCCTTACTGGAAGCACCGATGAAGAAACGAAGGCACTGCGTAAGGCATTCGTAGAAACTGGCTTTATGAAGAAAATGCCTGAAGACGTACGTCATGACATCGAAGAGTACGGAATCCGGAATTCCCATCTGCTAACGGTGGCCCCAACAGGTTCAACGGGTACGATGGTCGGGGTCTCGACGGGTCTTGAGCCTTATTTCTCCTTCACATATTACAGAAGCGGACGCCTCGGTAAATTCATTGAAGTAAAGGCGGATATTGTAGAAGATTACTTGAAGAGGAATCCCGAAGCCGATGCAGACAATCTTCCGGAATGGTTTGTTTCTTCCATGAGCCTGGCTCCACAAGCACATGCCGACGTTCAATGCGTCATCCAGAACTGGATCGACAGCTCCATTTCGAAAACCGTTAATGCCCCTCGCGGTTATACGGTAGAACAAGTAGAAAAAGTATATGAGCGACTTTATAAAGGTGGAGCAAAAGGCGGTACCGTGTATGTGGACGGAAGCCGTGATTCTCAGGTGCTCACCCTTAAAGCGGAAGAAAACAGCTTTGATGATGAGAATGAACAGGAACAACATGATATTCCGACAGCTAAAAAGCCGATTGTATTATTGGATACGATCCAGGACGTGCGTTCAACGGACGTGACCATCGGTTCTGAAGTGGGGAATACGTGCCCCGTCTGCCGTAAAGGTACGGTGAAAGATATGGGTGGCTGCAATACTTGTACAAACTGCGGCGCTCAGCTGAAGTGTGGACTATAATCATTGAAATCGTCAGGAGGGGACTGGTTCCCTCCTGTTTTTTTTAGTCTAAATTCCTTCCAGGTGAATTAAAGATGTAGTAATACACTTAAGAAGGAGTGGAGCACTTGGACATCGATGGCGTATTTTCCGGTGGAGGTATAAAGGGCCTCGCCATGATTGGGGCATACCAGGCGATTGAAGAGAAAGGATATACATTCAAGAGGCTTGCAGGAACCAGCGCAGGGGCTGTGATCGCTGCATTTATTGCTGCAGGATACTCAAGCCGTGAATTACTCAAAATCATGGACGATGTCGATCTGAAAAATCTGTTGGATTCAAACGCGGTCATTTCCCTGCCGATCCTCAAGTGGTTTCGGATTTACTATCGTTTGGGATTATATAAAGGAGTGGCGCTTGAAAGCTGGGTTGAAGAAAAGCTGAAAGCGAGGGGGATTTATACGTTTGCCGATCTGCCCCCCAGGTCCCTCCGTGTCATAGCATCGGATATATCAAACGGAAGGCTGCTTGTCCTCCCCGATGACCTCGAGAAGTATGGAATAGCGAAAGAAACCTTTCCTGTCGCCCGGGCGATACGGATGAGTGCGAGCCTTCCTTATTTTTTTGAACCCGTGAAGTTACGTTCGCTGGAAGGAATTAGTTTTATGGTGGACGGTGGGGTGCTCAGTAATTTCCCCATGTGGCTCTTTGACAGGGAAAACGTGAAGAAGGTAAGGCCGGTACTCGGAGTGAAGCTTAGTCACGATTTGATAAGCAAGCCGAAAAAACCGATCAAAAATGCCATTGATTTATATACAGCCCTTTTTACAACCATGAAAGACGCTCATGATTCAAGATATATTTCCAGAAAACTTGAAAAGAACATTATCTTTATTCCTACAGAAGGGGTACTCACAACCGAATTCGAACTGACTCAGGAAAGGAAGATTGAACTCGTTCAATACGGGAAATCAAAGGCTGCAGCTTTTTTGCAAACATGGCCCCATTAAAAAAACAATCGAGCTCCTAAAACGAAGCTCGATTGTTTTTTTTATTCTTTTTTCCTTCAATTACGGTTAAATTGGCATTGGATTTTTTTCGTATCGAACGTTTTTTCGAAACATTCGATACTTGAGGCTTACTTGTAGACTTCTTCTTATGCCGCTTCTTTGATTGCTTGGCTGCTTTAACAAACGCTCTCTGTTCATTGCTATTTCCAGTCCGTCTTCCACTGAACCATCTTTTGTAAACGAAATAGATGATCCCGATAACGGCTGCTGTAATCAGCAATTGCCTTGCAAGACCTAAAGGATTTCCGAACAGGGAAGTTCCGAGCCCGATCATAGCCAACAATATAAGTGTGAAAACAAAGATATTACGAGCGTTCAACAAAGCCACCTCCTTACATCACTATCCATCTTAGATATTATCTATACTATTATTCTAGACCATTTCGGTCTTCTTTAACCGTATAAATTGTTTTTTTATAAGGGAATGAATGTGACAGACCCGCTTCTTTTTTCTGAAACTTTAAAAGATATTATCTATTTTACTAAATATTGAAGAAAAGCACTAGAGGTAGCGTTTCCAGAATGTTATTTCTCTAAGATCCTTGTACGTGATCAATGAAATGAAAAAGTAACAATTCCATGCAAATGTTTCATTCTATGGGACATACTACGAATGGAGGTGTTACAGATGGCAGAACAGAAAGGGCAACATGAGAAGATCCAGGACGGGACGGAAGAGAGTAAGGAAAATCCAAGGTTGGAACAGAATCAAAGTGAAAAACCACTTTCCTTCATGGCAATGGTCGTCGTGACGGGCTTTACTGCCGGGATGTTATGGAGCGCGATTGCATACATTTGCTACTTCTTTTCCTTTACGAAAATTGAACCCAATATCATATTCGAACCTTGGGCAGTCGGAAACTGGGTGGACAAATGGATCGGAATCGTTCTATCGATCGTTGCTTATGGTGTCATATCGATCGGAGTGGCTCTCATTTATTATGGTCTGTTACGAAAATTCAAATCCATGTGGGTTGGAGCAGCGTATGGGATCCTTCTGTACCTGGCATTTTTCCTGGTGCTGAATCCACTTTTCCCAAGCATAAAATCCTTTACGGCCATTGACTATCACACATTGATCACGACATTATGTTTGTATATTCTTTACGGTGTATTTATAGGTTACTCGATTTCATATGAAGAAAATGAATTAAGGCATCAGGATGAAAAGGAAAAATCCGGGGAAGTTACTCATTAAATAAGAAATGCTATTTATCAGACAATTAAGTAGGTATAGGTAAAAGGTTTATGTTAGAATGTTCATGATGAACATTCTATTTTTTTAGGAGTTTACATATGGGGAAAATCTTACTGTTAAATGGGCCCAATTTAAACAGATTAGGGAAAAGGGAGCCTGCTATCTACGGTCATGTCACATTGGCTCAACTGGAAGCATCCTTGAAAAGTAAAGCAGAAGAGGACGGTTTTGAACTGCTTGCCGCTCAATCGAATCATGAAGGCGAATTGATTGACATCATCCACAGGTCCGAAGATGAAAGATATGGGGGGATCATCCTGAACCCCGGTGCGTTCACGCATTACAGCTATGCGTTAAGAGATGCGGTGGCGTCTGTATCTGTTCCGGTTGTGGAAGTGCATATATCGAATATTCATGCGCGGGAAGAGTTCAGGCATCAGTCTGTCGTGGCGGCTGAAACGCTTGGGCAGATCGTCGGATTCGGCCTGTTTGGTTACGAGTTGGCCCTCAAAGCCATTATAAAGAACATTAAGGGAGTGGAACATGATGAAACTTGAACGATTACGTGAAACCTTTTCAGAGAATGAACTTGACGGTATTTTATTGACGAGTACGTATAATCGCCGCTATATGACGAACTTTACGGGTTCTTCGGGAGTGGTGTTGATTTCAAGGGAGAAGGCATTATTCATTACTGATTTCAGATACATAGAACAAGCGACGGAACAGGCGGCAGATTATGAAATCGTGCAGCATACCGGTCCGATTCATGAAGAAGTGGCGAAACAGGTAAAGAACCTTGGAATCACGAAACTTGGTTTTGAAAAGAACGACATGACGTACAGTGCATTCGAAAGCTACCGCGATGGGGTGGAAGCGGAAATGGTGCCCGTATCCGGTTTAGTGGAAAAGTTACGCTTGATTAAGACACCTGAAGAGCTTAATATAATTAAGGATGCGGCGGATATTGCCGATGCAGCATTTAAGCATATATTAGATTTCATCAAACCGGGTGTGACAGAGCTGGAGGTTTCAAATGAATTAGAGTTCTTCATGAGAAAAGCAGGAGCCACTTCATCCTCTTTTGATACCATCGTTGCCTCAGGTTATCGTTCTGCACTGCCTCACGGGGTGGCCAGTGATAAAGCCATTGAAAAAGGTGATTTTGTAACCTTGGATTATGGTGCATACTATAAAGGATACTGCTCCGATATGACACGTACTTTATCGGTAGGAGAACCAAGCGGAAAATTGAAAGAGATCTATGATGTGGTCCTTCAATCACAGCTTCTTGCCATGGACCAAATCAAGCCGGGCATGACTGGAAAAGAAGCGGATGCAATCGCTCGTGATTACATAACAGAAAAAGGTTATGGTGAGTATTTCGGACATTCGCTGGGGCACGGGATCGGTCTTGAAGTACATGAAGGACCAGGATTGTCCTCACGTTCCGACGTGGTGCTTGAGCCCGGGATGATCGTAACGGTTGAACCAGGTGTCTATGTACCGGGAGTCGGCGGCGTACGTATCGAAGATGATACACTCATTACGGAAGATTCCAATGAAACACTGACACACTCAACAAAAGATCTAATCATTCTACCATTTTAGTCCTGAAAAAGGCCTACTAGATTATAGGAGGAATAAACATGATTTCAGTAAATGATTTTCGCACAGGTTTAACCGTTGAAGTCGATAACGGAATTTGGCGGGTAATCGATTTCCAACACGTTAAACCGGGTAAGGGAGCCGCGTTCGTCCGCTCTAAACTTCGTAACCTTCGCACAGGAGCCATCCAGGAAAAAACGTTCCGTGCCGGTGAAAAAGTAGGGAAAGCACAGATTGACAACCGTAAAATGCAGTACCTGTATGCAAATGGTGACATGCATGTATTCATGGATAACGAAAGCTACGATCAAATCGAGCTTCCTGCTTCTTCCATCGAATATGAATTGAAATATTTAAAAGAAAACATGGAAGTATCCATCATGATGTACGGAGCCGAAACGCTTGGAGTCGAGCTTCCAAACTCTGTTGAATTAAAAGTGACGGAAACAGAACCGGGAATCAAAGGCGACACGGCTTCCGGTGGATCCAAGCCTGCTACTGTTGAAACAGGTTTAGTGGTGAACGTTCCATTCTTCGTGAACGAAGGGGACACACTCATCATTAATACAACAGATGGATCTTACGTATCACGTGGATAATGAATAAATATGGAAAGCCTGAACGGGATGTATCCCGTTCAGGCTTTTTTTTGGTCTCTCCCCGTTTTCTGCGGCTTCCATTCACAGCTCAGAACGCGCCCCCTCAAATCTTCCAACTCTACTGTCATAATCTCCAATCGCTAGAATACATTGTATTATCGGGAAACATGTACGAAAGGTTCATGTCTTTCAACCCGAAGTGGAACAAGATTAGGAGGTTTCCATATGCAAGAAGTTCTAGCCTTTCTACCCAGCACTATAACTGACAAAGTCCTGTCCCTTCCACAAGATCTGATTGACCGGATAGAAGAAATCAGGGTTCGTACCAGCCGTGTATTAGAGGTGACGGCGCGGGGGAAGCCATACTTTCTTCCCTATACTGTGACAGAAGAAGATAGTGAACAGCTCATTAACAAATTATCCCATCATTCATTTTATACATTGGAAGAAGAGTTGAAGCGAGGCTATATCACGATTGAAGGCGGACATCGGGTGGGGCTTGCCGGGAAGGTGATTCTTGAAGGCGGAGTTGTGAAGGGAATTCGCAATCTCGCTTCCTTTAACATCCGGATTGCAAGGGAAAAGCTTGGCATAGCTCAGTCCATCTTTCCATACGTGTATCATGATGGCTGGAAGCATACGATGCTGATCGGTTCCCCCCAGACCGGCAAAACGACTCTACTGCGGGATCTCGCCAGGATGATTTCGACGGGAATCCCTGAAAGAAATATTCCTCCATTCAAAGTGGGGATCGTCGATGAACGATCCGAGATTGCCGGATGCGTGAACGGCATCCCTCAGCTGATGTTCGGTCCGAGGGTGGACGTGCTGGATGCCTGTCCAAAGGCTGAGGGCATGATGATGCTCATCCGTTCCATGAGTCCGGATGTTCTGGTCGTCGATGAGATCGGACGGGTGGAGGACGGACAAGCGATTCAGGAAGCCGTGAATGCCGGTATCACCCTTATCATGACGACGCATGGGTCTTCTTTAAGCGAAGTAAGGAAGAGACCTGTGATCAAGGATATTGTGAATCTGCAGACGATTGAACGATTCGTGGAACTGAGGAGGGGGGATGAACCGGGTAAGGTCCATGAGGTGTGGGACGAACACGGACAATCTCTTCTGAAAAAAGTGAGTGTGACATAAATGATAAAACTCGTTGGCGCTGTATTTATTCTCCTTTCCACTTCCTGGGCAGGGTTCGAAGCTTCGAAATATTTGACGGAAAGACCAAGGCAGCTTCGGCTTTTGAAGGTGGCACTTCAGTCATTGGAAGCTGAAATCACCTACAGTCATACCCCTTTGCATGAAGCGACCAGGAAGATTTCCAAACAGCTGCAAAAGCCTGTCTCCTGGTTTTTTGAAACCTTCTCGAAGAAATTGACTGAGCAGGAGATCTCAGTGAAGAAAGCATGGGAAGAAAGCCTGAATGATGTCTGGAAATTAACCGCTTTTAAAGCAGGTGAGTATGAAATTCTGAAGCAATTCGGAGAAAACCTTGGCAGACATGACATGCTGACTCAGCAAAAACATATCCAGCTTGCTCTCAAACATCTGGATAGGGAAGAAACAGAAGCGGTTGAAAAGCAGAAGAAATATGAAAAGATGACGAAAAGTTTAGGATTTCTATCAGGACTTTTGTTGATCATCCTATTACTCTGACTTGCAGCCTGATAACGGATGAGGCTTAGAAACCAGGAGGGAAACAAATATGGGAATTGACGTGGATATTATTTTCAAGATTGCCGGAGTAGGGATTGTCGTCGCCTTTTTGCATACGATTTTAGATCAGGTAGGGAAGAAGGAATATGCCCAGTGGGTGACATTATTCGGATTCATCTACATCTTGTTCATGGTGGCTTCGATTGTCGATGATTTGTTCCAGAAGATAAAATCGGTCTTCTTGTATCAAGGATAAGGGGGCGTCCGCGATTGAAATCATCCAAATTGTAGGTATTGCACTGGTTGCGACTTTCCTTGCTTTGATCGTAAAGGAGCAAAAACCTAATTTTGCTTTCCTGCTCATTGTGTTTACAGGGTGTACGATTTTTTTATTTCTTATTGATCAAATTTATTCCATCATTCATATGATTGAGAAATTGGCTGCAAACGCAAACGTGAACATGGTGTATGTGGAAACCATCCTTAAGATCATCGGCATCGCTTACATAGCGGAATTCGCTTCACACATTACGAAAGATGCCGGTCAGGGGGCACTGGCAGCGAAAGTGGAGCTTGCCGGAAAGATATTAATATTGGCAATGGCTGTCCCCATTCTGACAGTCATCATTGAAACGATCATCAATATGATTCCAACTGGATAAGTGAAACGTTAAGAGGTGGAATGAATGTTGCAATTATATCGGATACTCGTCACAGCACTCGTTATCTTTTTCCTCGCAGCCTCAAGTGGACAAGCAGAAGAAGGAGAGGGACAGAGTCCTCCAGACACAACGATTCAGCAGGAAATGATCGATGCGCAGCTGGACCGGTTAGGCGTTGAAGAATTGACGGGATACTGGAATAGTATCGTGGATCAATACGGGGGCTATCTTCCCGAAAGTCAAAAAGGCAGTTTGATCGATTTCATGAAAGGTGAGAAAGAGTTCTCATTTAAGGCATGGTTCAGCGGAATCTTCAAATTTGCCTTTCAGGAGCTTGTGATGAATGGAAAATTATTGGGGACCCTGATCATGCTCACGATCTTCAGCATGTTTCTCCAGTCGCTGCAGAATGCTTTCGAAGGAGGAAGCGTCAGCAAGGTGGCATACAGCATCATTTTCATGGTGCTGATCATCATCGCCCTGAATAGTTTTCATGTAGCAATCGACTACACCCGGGATGCCATCTCAACCATGGTTCATTTCATCATCGCCCTTATCCCACTTCTTCTTGCCCTCATTGCCGCTTCAGGAGGCGTGGTTTCGGCAGCTTTCTTTCATCCCGTCATCATTTTCCTGATGAATACAAGCGGCTTACTCATTCAAAATGTCGTGCTGCCTCTTTTATTCTTATCTGCCCTTCTGAGCATTGTAAGCACCCTTTCCAGTCATTATAAAGTGACTCAGTTGGCTCAGCTATTGAGAACCTGGAGCATCGGTCTGTTAGGGGCGTTCATGACGGTCTTTCTAGGGGTGATATCCGTACAGGGTGCAACAGCCGCCGTGACGGACGGAATCACGATCCGCACGGCGAAATTCGTGACAGGCAACTTTGTTCCGGTCATCGGGAGGATGTTCACGGACGCTACTGATACCGTAATAAGCGCATCGGTCTTACTAAAAAATACAGTGGGAATAGCAGGTGTTGCCATCGTATTGATCATTGCAGCCTTTCCGGCCATCAAGATTTTGATGATTGCATTTATATATAAACTGGCTGCCGCTCTCCTTCAACCTCTCGGGGGAGGACCGGTGATTGAATGCCTGGATACGATCGCAAAGAGTGTGATTTATGTCTTTGCGGCCCTGGCCATCGTGTCCTTTATGTTTTTCTTAAGTCTTACCGTCATCATTGCAGCCGGAAATATTACGATGATGATGCGATAAGGAGGACCCGTCATGTCATTTCTAACCGATTGGATAACAAATATCATTATTTTTGTTCTCTTAGCCACCGTCATTGACATGCTGCTCCCAAGCTCCAACATGCAGAAATATGCCAAAATCGTGACGGGATTATTATTGATCACCATCATCCTCACACCCCTCTTTAAATTGATGTCCACGGATTTTGATGAGGTGATGAATTCAATCGATTTAAATGGTCCTTCTCAGAATAAATCGATGGAAAATGAAATAGAAATGAAGAAAAAAGAAATACAAGCCTCACAACGTGCATATATTTTAGAACAGATGGCTGTCCAAATGAAACAACAAGCAGAAAAGGAGATGATGGATGAACACGGCAAAGTCATTGAGAAGGTGACCATACAAGCTGATGACGTAGAGAATCTTCCAGACAGTATTACAGAAGTGTCAGTGATCGTGAAAGAAAAGGAAAGTGAACAAGACAGCACGATTGAAACAGTCCGAAACGTGGAGATCGATACGGGTTCTGAAGCGAGAAAGAAAACATCCGACGAAGATACGTCCCAACTGGCCTCCTCACTAGCCGAACAATGGAATCTATCACAAGACAAAATAATCATTACAGTTGAAGGGGGGACTGGGGAAGCGAATGAACTTTAATAAAGGTCCGCTGAACATGTTGAAGGAATGGTTATCAAAGGAAGACGCAAACTCTCCGCCCAGTGGAAAAAAAGGCAAAAGGCTGCATTATTTTCTCATAGTGCTCCTCGTAGGAGTGGCATTCATGCTGATCAGCGATCTGTGGGGCGGGGATAAAGGGCTTGAGGTTGCAAAGCAGGTGGATGGAGGAACCCCTGAAGAGGTGGCTGCATTCGGATCCGGTGAAAAGGAGTCGGATGGTTCCATGAGGGGGTATGAAGATCGATACGAGAATCAGTTGAAAGAAGCCCTTGATCAAATCGTAGGGGTCAGCGACGTATATGTCGTGGTCAATGTGGAGGCAACGGAATCAAAAGTATATGAGAAGAATGAATCGACAAAAATACAATCCACTGACGAAGAAGATAAAGAAGGTGGGAAGAGGTCGATAGAAGATAAATCCCGGGAAGAAGAAATCGTCATCGTGAACAACGGTGAGAAAGAAGTTCCCATTGTGAAAGAAATAAAAAAACCTAAAGTCACCGGTGTCCTTGTAGTAGCAAAGGGAGCCGATAACATACAAATCAAAAAATGGATTATAGAGGCTGTCACCCGTGCCCTTGACGTTCCAAGTCACCGGGTATCGGTCCTGCCCAAACAATAAGGGGGAAATGATAGATGTTACTTAAAAAACAAACGGTTTGGTTATTAACGATGTTGAGTCTTGTGATCGTCCTTTCGGTTTACTACATTACGTCACCAACACAACAAGCGACAGATATGGCTTATCAGGAAAAGGATGGGAAAGAGCAGGCAAAAGGTGGAGATAAAGAGACAATGTCAGGCAATGACATGGAAGTCGTGACCGATGCCGCCGGAAACGAAATGTTCGAAGCATTGCGTATCGAAGTGACAGACCAACGTGATCAGCTTCGTGAAGAGCTGGAAGCGAAGGTAGCAAATGCCGATGTTTCAGCAGAAGAAAAGAGCGCAGCCTATGAGCAAATGGAAAACCTTCGTGAGTTAGCCATGACGGAATCCGTCCTGGAAACGATGATTAAAACGATGGGCTATGAGGATGCACTTGTCAGAGCGAACGGAGAGAACATCCGGATCACAGTGAAATCAGACAAAGAGCACTCTAAAGCGGATGCCAATGAAATCATCCGACTGGTGATGAGTGAAGTGGGACAAATGAAGCCGGTTGCAGTGGAATTCCAGCCGGCAAACTAAACGGATCCAGAACCTGGTGCCGCCTAAAGCAGACCCTTTAGGCGGCTTATTTATGTGTCTACCAGGAAATGTCCCTTACAATCCCTTTTCAACATAAAAATGAAAAATCCTTTTCTATTATTTTATTTTTTATCGAAAAAGGTCTAGAATAGAGGTAGAGTTGTATGCGCTTAACAGGATGGTAGGAATCGCATATTGAATTTATATGAGGTATTATCGTATGATGTTAGTAGCTAGTCATAATTTTTTAAACTATAAGAGGGGTGTCAACAGTGTTGAAAATTCAAGAAATTCGCGAAATAATCAAACTCGTAGATCAATCCAGTGTTGAAGAGTTTACATACGAGCATGATGGTTCGAAGATTAACCTAAAGAAAAATAATGGTGTAACGGTTTCTGCCCAACCCGCGGTACAAGCAGTGGAAGAAGTGAAACCTGCAGCCCAGGCGGTACAGCAGGCACCAGTGCAGGATGCTGCCCCTTCTGCAAAAGCAGAGGAAAAGGAAGCTCCTCAAGCACAAGTAGAGGATGCAAACCTACATAAAATCACGTCTCCGATGGTCGGGACGTTCTATGAATCTTCTTCACCTGAATCAGGTCCATATGTAAAAGTCGGAGATAAAGTCGATGAAAGCTCAGTCGTGTGCATCGTAGAAGCGATGAAACTATTTAATGAGATCGAAGCCGAAGCAAAAGGTGAAATCGTAGAAATACTAGTAAAAGACGGTCAATTAGTGGAATATGGTCAGCCGTTATTCTTGGTTAAACCTGAATAAGGAGCGAAAATAGATATGATAAAAAAGGTACTAATCGCCAATCGAGGAGAAATTGCTGTACGTATCATTCGTGCATGCCGAGATTTAGGAATTGAAAGTGTAGCCGTTTATTCTGAAGCAGACAAAGAGGCACTTCATGTTCAATTAGCGGATGAAGCTTATTGCATCGGACCTACTGCATCAAAAGACAGCTACCTGAATTTCACAAACATCATTAGCGTGGCAAAACTGACAGATTGTGATGCCATCCACCCGGGTTACGGATTTCTAGCCGAGAACTCTGATTTTGCAGAGCTGTGCCGTGATTGCAACATCATCTTCATCGGACCTTCACCTGAAGCCATCTCCAAGATGGGGACGAAAGACGTGGCTCGTGAAACAATGAGGGAAGCAGGCGTTCCGATTGTACCTGGTTCAAAAGGCATTGTGAAGGATGCAGATGATGCGGTTCAGCTTGCAGAATCCATGGGTTACCCCGTCATCATCAAAGCCACTGCCGGTGGTGGAGGAAAAGGGATCCGGGTCGCGAAAAGTCAGGAAGAGCTTATCAAAGGGGTGACGATCACCCAGCAGGAAGCCATGACCGCATTCGGAAACCCTGGTGTATATATCGAGAAGTTCATCGAGGACTTCAGGCACGTGGAAATTCAGGTTCTAGCTGATAACTTCGGAAACGTGATCCACCTTGGTGAGCGGGACTGTACGATTCAACGCCGCCTTCAAAAACTGATTGAAGAAACACCGTCACCTGCTTTAACAGAAGAGAATCGTGTTAAGATGGGGGAAGCGGCAGTAAAAGCAGCCAAAGCGGTTGATTATACAGGTGCCGGCACGGTAGAATTTATATATGACTACGTTAATCAATCATTCTATTTTATGGAAATGAATACGCGTATCCAGGTGGAACATCCTGTAACCGAACAAGTAACAGGTGTCGATTTGATTAAGGAACAGATTCTCGTGGCATCAGGAGAAAAGCTTTCTCTTACACAAGAAGAAGTAACATTCACAGGCTGGGCCATCGAATGCCGTATCAATGCAGAGAATCCAGAGAAGAATTTCATGCCTTCAGCGGGCCGGATCGAAATGTATCTTCCACCGGGCGGTATTGGCGTAAGAGTCGACTCAGCCGCATATCCTGGTTATATGATCCCTCCATATTACGATAGCATGATTGCCAAAGTGATAACCTATGGAGCGACACGTGAAGAAGCTATTTCAAGGATGAAACGGGCTCTAAGTGAATTTGTGGTAGAAGGTATACACACGACCATTCCGTTCCATCTGAGATTATTAGATCATGAAATCTTTGTAGGCGGGGAATTCAATACGAAATTCTTAGAAAAATATGAAGTGATGAAATCCTAGTGTGAATTCAGGAGGTGCCTTACATGGCGGAAAATCAAAACCTTTTACAAATGTCTCACGGTAAAGACGGTCTTGGGAAAATTGAAATCGCACCTGAAGTGATTGAAGTAATCGCAAGTATCGCCGCGTCAGAAGTCGAAGGCGTATCCCAAATGCGCGGAAACTTCGCAACAGGTGTCGTCGAACGTCTCGGAAAGAAAAACCACGGTAAGGGTGTCAAAGTGGAACTGGCCGAAGAAGGAATCATCGTGGATGTATACTGCATCATGAAATTCGGTGTAGCCATCCCGACGGTCGCTCAAAAGATCCAGGACAACATCCGTCAAGCATTGCTTAACATGACTGCTCTCGAAGCAGACGAAGTGAATGTTCATATCGTTGGCGTTCAATTTGAAAACCAGAAGTTTGAAGCTGAAATTGAAGACGAAATGTAATGGAGAAGGACGGTCCTTTAGGGGGCCGTTCTTTTTTGTGTCCTCCGTTTTCTTTTCTGAATATTGATTTTTTTAGATACGCGTGCGTAATGCCCTTGGTTTGTGCTATTATCAAAGGTATGAAAATTGATGGAGTTAAAGGAGTAAATATAAGATGAAGAGAAGAGTTGCCCGTGAAAAGGCTTTACAGGCGTTATTTCAAATAGATATGAGTGGGATTGAGCCGGAGGTTGCGCTAAGGAACGTGCTGGAGGAAGAGGAGAAGATGGATGCGTATCTTGAGCAGATTGTTCTCGGCTTCATAGAGAATCAGGAACGGATTGATGGACATATTCGTGAGAACCTGGAGAAATGGTCTTTTGACCGTCTGGCAAAAGTCGATCGCAATATTCTGCGTTTAGGGGTTTACGAGCTTCTGTTTGTAGAAGACGTTCCGAATAAAGTGGTCATTAATGAAGCGGTTGAAATAGCAAAGATCTTTGGTGATGATCAATCAAGTAAATTTATCAATGGTGTCCTTTCAAAGGTAAGTCAATCTTAACAATGTAAGGGGGCGAGAGAATGTCAGCTTCTATAATTGATGGCAAGCTCATTGCAGATCATTATCGGCAGCAATTAAAGAGTCAGATTGAACAGCTGAAGGATCAGGAAGTCATACCGGGCCTCGCTGTCATCCTGGTTGGTGATAACCATGCCTCTCATTCTTATGTAAAAATGAAGAGGAAAGCATGCAGTAATCTTGGGATCCATTCAGAGCTTTATTTATATGAATCCACTCTTACACAGGAAGAGTTGCTTGGGAAAATCAGAGAATTGAATGAACAGGACCACATTCATGGAATTCTCGTTCAACTTCCCCTGCCGGAACATATCAACCCGATTACCGTGATTGAAACGATATCTCCATCGAAGGATGTGGACGGCTTTCATCCAGTTTCCATTGGGAAAATGGTGACGAATCAAGATACTTTCTATTCCTGTACACCACTAGGAATTATGAAGATGCTTGAATATGAAAACATTTCGGTGGAAGGAAAACATGTCGTCATCTTAGGGCGAAGTAACATTGTCGGTAAACCGGCAGGTCACTTATTCCTGAATCGGAATGCAACAGTGACGTTTTGTCACTCGAAAACGGCCAATATGTCTTCCTTCACAAAGCAGGCGGATATTATCGTTTCTGCCGTAGGCAAAGCGAATCTGATTGGTGCTGAAGACATCAAACCCGGAGCTGTGGTTATAGATGTAGGCATGAATCGCAACGAAGATGGAAAGCTGTGCGGTGACGTGAATTTTGCGGAAGTAAAGGAAAAAGCAGGGAAAATCACACCTGTTCCCGGTGGAGTCGGCCCGATGACCATCACCATGCTTCTCTATAATACAGTGAAGTCTGCAGAATGGGCTCTCCGGAATCGCCAAAACGGTTAAAAAATAGTACAATATACGTAACAAAAAAGGAAAGGGACAGCTCATCGCTGGTCCCTTTCCGTATTCCTGCATAGAAAATCCATTCGATGCAAGGGACAAAGGAGTCAGTGAGCATGGAACTTGATCAATCACGTTATTTAACGGTACAAGCTCTGACAAAATACATAAAACGTAAATTCGACAGGGACCCGCATTTGTCCAACTTGTTTGTACGAGGCGAAATTTCCAACTTCAAAAGGCACTCAAGCGGACATATGTACTTTACTCTGAAAGATGAAAGGGCCCGCATATTGTCTGTGATGTTTTCAAGTCATAATCAATCAATGAAATTCAGGCCGGAAAATGGGATGAATGTATTGATCCGCGGAGATATATCCGTGTATGAGTCAGGCGGCCAATATCAGATCTATGTGAAAGAAATGCAGCCCGATGGAATCGGTGAGCTTTATTTAGCGTATGAACAGCTGAAGGAGAAGCTAGAGAAAGCTGGTTTCTTTGAGCAGGACCGCAAACGGATGATACCTAAGTTTCCAAAGCGGATCGCGGTTGTCACCTCGCCGACGGGTGCTGCGATTCGAGACATCATCACAACCATCAAGCGCCGGTATCCCATCGGAGAAATTCTAGTATATCCAGCTCTGGTACAGGGCGATCAAGCAGCAGGATCGATTGCATGCGCGATGAGGAAAGTGAATGATCACGGTGATATTGACGTGTTGATCATCGGCCGGGGCGGCGGTTCGATTGAAGAGTTGTGGGCTTTCAATGAAGAAATCGTGGCAAATGCCATCGTCGAGTCAAAGGTTCCCGTCATTTCTGCCGTGGGACATGAGACGGACTTTACGATCGCAGATTTTGTGGCGGATCTCAGGGCACCCACGCCGACGGCAGCCGGGGAATTAGCTGTTCCCCATATTGAAGATTTATTGGAAAGAATCATGAACCGTAAATTAAGGCTGATTAAATCGTTTAAAACAAAGCTCCAAAGTGAACGAAGCCGCTTAAATGGATTAACCAAATCGTATGCTTTGAGAAATCCCAGAAACCTCTATCAGCAGAAGATCGAAACTGTCGACCGGCTGACGGATCAGCTGCAAAGAAATATAGGTATGCATGTAAAACAAAACCGCGATCGATTATCCGGCCTCCATTCAAGGCTCGAGCGTGTTCACCCATCCCAAATCATCAAGGTGCAGCATGAACGGGTAATATTTATGCAAACAGTGCTTGAAAAGCAGTTTAAACAAGTGTTGAAAGAAAAGAATCATCGTTTCACATCAGCACTCTCCACCTTACATGCCCTCAGTCCCTTAAAAATCATGGACAGGGGATACAGTCTCGTTTACCGGGATGAAGGCAAATTGATAAAATCATCTCAGCAAGTAAAAGCAGGCGACCGCTTAGAGATTAATGTCAGAGATGGAAAAATACATTGTGAAGTTGAATCTGTTGAGGAGCGTGAGCGAAATGGCAAAGTCTAAAGAAGAACTATCATTTGAAACAGCTATGGATCAGTTGGAAGAGATCGTTGAGAAATTGGAAGAAGGGGAAGTTCCCCTCGAGAAGGCACTGGAATTTTATCAAAAGGGGATGGATCTTTCGAAATACTGTCATGATACGTTGCAAAAAGCAGAAAATCAATTAACCAAAATGATGACGGATGAAGGGGAAAAATCCTTTGATCTCGATGAGGAGGAATAATACATGTATCCTCCCATTACACTGAAAAAGTTTCAACAGCAACATGGGGAATCAATCACCAATCACATGGTTGAGACCGTCGAACGCCTTGATATCCCCCTTGTATTAAAGGAGGCGATGATTTATTCCCTCAAGGCAGGCGGGAAAAGGATACGTCCCATCCTCCTGCTGGCTGCAATAAGAACGTTCAAACAAGATCCGATGCTCGGGCTTAATACGGCGTCTGCCCTTGAAATGATTCATACATATTCCTTGATCCATGACGACCTTCCTTCCATGGATGATGACGATTTAAGGAGAGGCAAGCCGACCAATCATAAGATGTTTGGGGAGGCAGCGGCGATTCTGGCCGGCGATGGTCTGCTGACATATAGTTTTCAACTCATTGCAGAAGATAGTGCCTTAACAAATGATCAAAAGGTGAAGTTGATTGCCCTTCTCGCACGGTGTGCCGGTCCGGAGGGCATGGTCGGCGGTCAGGTTGCCGATATCGAAGGGGAGAATAAGCGGTTAACCGTGCAGGAGCTTGAAAACATTCATGTTCATAAGACTGGGAAGCTACTCATATTCAGCGTATTGGCCGGGGGAATCATTTCAGGGGTGTCAGAGAATGAACTCGAGCTGCTTGAACGCTTTTCCTACCATATTGGTCTCGCGTTCCAAATTCAGGATGATATCCTCGATATTGAAGGATCTGAAGAAATGATTGGTAAACCCGTGGGGAGCGACGAATCGAAGCATAAGAGTACATATCCAAGTATTCTGACGATGGAAGGTGCGAAGGAGAAGCTTCAATTTCATCTGGATGAAGCGCTGACGGCCCTTACTAACCTTTCTTTTGATTCCAGCCTGCTGGAAGAAATTGCCCGATTGATCGTTTCCCGGAATCATTGAAACATTCTATATTTGAGCTAGTGTTTTAACATATGTTATAATACGATTAGAATTAATTTTGGGGTGGTGCAGTATTCTAGTCAGTCCACCAATCCTGAAGGTGGGCCTAAAAATCCACTAAAGGGCACATCGATGAAGTTCCTGGAATTGGCTTGAGGCGCCCAGCTTTGGGTCATATCTGGGAGTAAGGCTTGAGGGCGATCCACAATGGCATGTGGGCGTTGACCCGCGAGCCGCGGAGGCTTTGTTTCTTATGCTGGCATTAAGCATATGCAATAAGAACAAAGTATGAACCTGCGATGTGATGATTCACTAGCAGCGTAGCCTGCCTTGAGTGAAGGGTGAGGGGATTATGGTTACAGGGTACACATCAGTTGGCCATTGATATGTGCTTTTTCGCCCATATGAAATCCTCTTTGCAAAAGAGGCTAAGGATTGCGTTAAGGACTGTTGAGGAAAACTCCTAGACTGTTCATATTCGGACATATAAAGAGGATTATAGTGCGGACTAAGTGGTAATCCAGTCTAGCTTGTGGTGACGCGGCTAAGTCGGGTTTAATGGGAAACCGCCGGTATGGCAACATCCGGTACCTGATTGGGAAAACCTACTGGACCTAAGCTGCAATTTTTACTCTTTATATGACCCCCCAATTACATATAACCAAACTATTTACACAGTAGAAACGGTGTGTTTAAACGATAATGAATGAAACAATGAAAAACTCAATAAAGTGGAGTGTCAGCATTGCCGTTATCACATTTGTGTTAGCGGCTATTTTTTCAGTTACATCCAATATGGTTTTAAATGGAGTCGCATGGTTTACGGGGCTCATTGTCGTGTTGATCATCGTCTTCATCGGGATCTTTTTTGATATGCTGGGAATTGCTGCAACGGCGGCTGATGAAACCCCTTTTCATGCCATGGCAGCCAAAAAGGTATACGGAGCTAAATATTCAATTAAAATTGTACGTAACGCAGATCGGTTCGCGAGCTTCTGTAACGACGTGATCGGTGATATTTCAGGGATCATAAGCGGTACGGCATCGGCCATTGTATTGATCCAACTGGCGGTTTCCTTTCACCTTGAAGGCGGGTCCTTGAAGGAGTATATCGTAAGTGTAACCCTGACAAGCATCATCGCTTCCTTGACAGTCGGAGGCAAAGCGCTTGGAAAAACGTTTGCTATCACCTATTCTAAGGATATAATATTTAGAGTTGGTAAAGTTCTACAATTCCTCGAAGATCGATTTCATATCGTTTTGATCAAAGATAAAAAAGACAAAAAAGATAAAAACAAGAAAAAAAGTTTTAAGCGAGAGAAACAAAATATTTAGTGATGAAAGTGAGTGGACCCCATGGATCTATTATCAATAAAGGAGCCTTCTTTTCTAAAGAGCATGTCGAATGAACAATTGGAAGAGCTCAGCCAAGAGATTCGCCAATTCTTGATCAAGAATCTGTCCAAAACCGGCGGTCATATTGGTCCTAACTTAGGGGTGGTTGAATTAACCGTTGCCCTTCATAAGCATTTTTCCAGTCCAAAAGATAAAATCCTTTGGGATGTAGGTCACCAATCGTATGTTCATAAGATTTTAACCGGCAGGGCCTGTCAGTTTGATACCCTCCGTCAGTATAAGGGATTATGCGGTTTTCCAAAACGGAATGAAAGTGAGCATGATGTTTGGGAAACCGGTCACAGTTCTACTTCATTATCGGCAGCCATGGGTATGGCGATTGCGAGAGACGTTAAAAAGGAAGATTCATTCATTATCCCGGTGATCGGCGATGGTGCCTTGACGGGCGGAATGGCACTTGAAGCACTGAATCACATCGGTCATGAAAAGAAAGACATGATCGTTGTACTGAATGACAATGAAATGTCCATCGCTCCAAATGTAGGGGCCCTTCACAATGTACTTGGCCGATTGCGTACAGCCGGGAAATACAACTGGGTGAAGGACGAAATGGAATATATCCTCAAGCGCATCCCCGCTGTCGGCGGCAAATTAGCCAGTACAGCGGAACGCGTAAAGGACAGCTTAAAGTATTTATTCGTTTCAGGAATGTTCTTTGAGGAGCTGGGGTTTACATATCTTGGACCGATTGATGGACATGATTATAATGATCTCGCAGATAATATTCAATATGCCAAGAAAACCAAAGGCCCCGTCCTTTTACACGTGATCACGAAAAAAGGAAAAGGGTTTCATCCCGCAGAGTCAGATAAAAAAGGAACCTGGCATGGCACCGGACCTTACAAGATCGATACCGGGGATCTGATCAAACCTGTGAATGCACCTCCTTCATGGAGTGGACTTGTCAGTGAGACGGTTCGAAGGGTTGCGCGTGAGGATGAACGGATTGTGGCGATTACCCCGGCAATGCCGGTAGGCTCCAAGCTTCTCGGCTTTGCAGAAGAATTCCCTGATCGGATGTTCGACGTGGGGATTGCCGAGCAGCATGCCACCACGGTCGCTGCCGGTCTTGCCACTCAGGATATGAAGCCTTTCTTAGCCATTTACTCTACCTTCCTCCAACGGGCGTACGATCAGGTGGTTCACGATATTTGCCGCCAAAACTTAAACGTCTTCATCGGAATCGACCGGGCAGGATTGGTAGGGGCCGATGGCGAAACCCATCAAGGTGTATTCGATATCGCCTTTTTGAGACATTTACCGAATATGGTCATCATGATGCCGAAAGATGAGAATGAAGGACAGCACCTTGTCAATACGGCACTACAGTATAATGATGGTCCCATCGCTCTCCGTTATCCACGAGGAAACGGGTATGGAGTACCGATGGACGGGGAACTTTCAACGATCCCGATTGGAACATGGGAAGTATTGAAACAGGGAACCGATGCAGCAATCCTGACTTTCGGAACGACTATCCCGATGGCCATGGAAGCGGCAGCAGACCTTGAAAAGCAGGGACTCTCGGTTCGGGTTGTAAACGCTCGTTTCATCAAACCGATGGATGAGAACATGCTGAAAAGGATCCTGGAAGAAGAGATGCCTGTGCTGACGATCGAAGAAGCCGTTCTACAAGGCGGTTTCGGAAGCGGTGTTCTTGAATTTGCACAGGAACAAGGTTTCCATGATGCCGTGATCGACCGCATCGGTATTCCGGATTATTTCATCGAGCATGGAAGCGTGAATGAATTATTGAACGAAATCGGAATGACCAAAGAAAACATAGTGGATCGCATCTTAACGATCACACCAAAAAAACAAAAAAGGGCTTAATGATGAAAGTAAAAAAACAACGTGTAGACGTACTTCTGGTAGAACGAGGATTAATTGAAACAAGAGAAAAGGCGAAACGGGCTGTCATGGCGGGCCTTGTCTATTCCAATGAAATGAGACTGGACAAGCCCGGGGAAAAAGTGAATGAAGATATTCCCCTTACGATGAAGGGGAAAGTGATTCCCTATGTAAGCCGTGGCGGTTTGAAGCTTGAGAAAGCTCTCCAGGTCTTCGATGTGGATGTGGACGGGAAAGTAATGATCGATATCGGTGCTTCCACTGGCGGATTTACGGATTGTGCCCTTCAAAATGGGGCCAATATGTCCTATGCCCTGGATGTAGGATACAACCAATTAGCCTGGAAGCTAAGACAGGATGAGCGTGTCGTGGTCATGGAACGGACCAACTTCCGGTACGTGACCCCGGCGGATCTCGAAGGGGAAATGCCAAGCTTTGCCTCCATCGATGTATCTTTCATTTCCCTTTCATTGATCTTGCCTGTCCTGAAAACCTTATTGGTTCCTGGGGGGGATTGTGTTGCTTTAATCAAGCCGCAATTCGAAGCGGGTAAGGACCAGGTCGGGAAAAAAGGAATCGTAAGAGATCCTGCCGTGCACAAAATGGTCATCGAAAAAATCATGACATTAGCGATTAAAGAAGGCTATCATATAGCAGGATTATCTTATTCCCCCATTACAGGAGGGGATGGCAATATAGAATTCCTCATTCATCTGAAATGGTCGGGTGAAGAGGGTGAAGGTGAGTCGCTTCTTACGAACACACCGGACGACGTGATCGAGGAAGCGCATAGTCAATTTAAGGCGAAAACACAGCAGTAAAGATAGGGCCACTCTTCTTCGGAGAGTGGCTTTTTTTATGGGAAAGACCGAAGAATGTGTTGGAAGGAATCTCGATAATCTCCTCCAAACATAGTAGTCTTATGCTTGTCGCCTCTGCCCAAGCCGCCTCCGCTTTTCATTGTCCAGCTCCAGGGGCTTGGGGCTCGAGGTCATAACCCAAGTCACCCAAAAAGGCAAAAGAGCGCCTTTTAGGGTGACTCGTCTTATGCTTGTCGCCCCAGAACGAGCCCCTTCCGCTTTTCTTTTGTCCAGCTCCGGCGGCTAGTCCCTCGAGGTCATAAGCTAAATCGACCAAAAAGGCCAAGAACGCCTTTCCGGTCGATTCATCTTATGCTTGTCGGGCCTGCCCAAGCCGCCTCCGCTTTTCTTTTTTATTGTACTTCCCAACGAAATAGGCTAACATAAGCGTAGAGGTATATTTATACAGGATTTAATCCAATGTAAGAGGTGTATGTTCTATGATGAACAAAGGGCAAAGACATATTAAAATCAGGGAAATCATTACGAATAGAGATGTGGAAACGCAGGATGAGCTGGTGGAAAGCCTGAAGAATGCAGGGTTTAATGTGACGCAGGCAACCGTATCCAGGGATATCAAGGAGCTTCATCTTGTAAAGGTTCCGCTGATGGATGGCAGATACAAATACAGCTTGCCGGCTGATCAGCGCTTTAATCCACTTCAGAAATTGAAGCGTACACTGACGGATGCGTTCGTGAAGGTGGATCAGGCTGGGCATATGCTGGTGATGAAAACGTTACCCGGTAATGCAAACGCCATTGGGGCTTTAATCGATAATTTGGACTGGGAAGAGATTCTTGGAACCATTTGCGGGGATGACACGTGTTTGATCATTTGCCGGACGGAAGAAGAAACGAAAGTCGTTTCAGAACGATTTTTAGATATGCTGTAAACGATTGACTACTATCATCGGGCTTTTTATTGCCCTTCATACAAAATCCAATAGGAAGCTTTTCTTTTTCATAATTTTGAGGGGAAAGTTCCTTTTTATTTGAGGTGAATGTTTTGCTACAAGAACTATCAATCAAAAATTTCGCCATTATCGATTCCCTTTCCCTTTCGTTTGAAGAAGGATTGACCGTATTATCAGGTGAGACGGGTGCAGGTAAGTCGATCATCATCGACGCCATCCATTTGCTCGTTGGCGGCAGAGGATCCTCTGAGTATGTGCGGCATGGGGAGAAGAAGGCTGAAATTGAAGGGTTATTTATTCTTGATAATGAAACGCATCCCTGCTTTCAGAAAGCGGCAGACTTCGGGATCGACATCGAGGAAGGTATGATCGTCCTTAGAAGGGATATCTCGAGCACGGGGAAAAGTGTTTGCAGAATTAATGGCAAGCTGGTGACGATCGCCATCATGAGGGAAGTCGGGGCATCCCTTATTGATATCCACGGACAGCACGAACATCAGGAACTCATGAATGAAAGCCTTCATCTTTCTTTATTGGATCAATTCGGAGGGAAGGATATCGCATCCGGCTTATCCAGTTATGGACAAGTCTATAAAGAGTATCTATCCATTTATAAGCAGCTGAAAAGATTGAATGAAAATGAACAGGAGATGGCTCATCGTCTGGATCTCATTCAATTTCAGCTGAAAGAAATCCAGGATGCGAATCTGCAGCTTAATGAAGATGAAGAGCTGCTGGATGAGAAACGGAAACTGATGAACTTTGAAAGGCTATTTGAAGCGCTTCAGACCTCGTATGACAGCATACAAGGGGAAAGAAAAGGGATGGACTGGGCAGGACTCGCCATGAGCCATCTTGAAACCGCTGCCGAAGTCGATTCACAGTATGAAAAGACGCTTGAATCCGTATCGAATGCGTATTATATTCTTGAAGATGCCGCCCATCAAGTCAGGGGAGGACTGGATCAGCTTGAATTCGAGCCGAATCGTCTGGACCTGATTGAGGCGAGATTGAATGAAATCAATGGTCTTAAGAGAAAATATGGATCATCGGTGGAAGAGATTCTGACCTATAGCTCCAAGATCGAAGAAGAAATTGAAACAATCATGAATAAAGATTCCCATGTTGAACAATTACAAAGTAAATTGCAGTCACTTGAAAAAGATTTATCCCTCGAGGCGAAAAATCTTTCCGATACGAGAAAACTTTGGGCGAAGAAATTGACCGCAAGCATCCATGAACAATTAAAGCAACTGTACATGGATAAGACGAAATTCGAAGTCCGGTTTGTCAAAAGCGGAGAAAATGAATCCTTCTCTTTTCAACATTTTAAGAAAGACGGTTGGGATACGGTTGAGTTTTATATCTCCACCAATCCTGGAGAGCCGTTGAAGCCACTGTCGAAGGTGGCTTCAGGCGGTGAACTGTCACGGATCATGCTTGCCCTTAAAACCATTTTTTCAAAGCACCAGGGGATTACATCGATCATTTTTGATGAGGTTGATACAGGAGTAAGCGGCAGGGTCGCCCAGGCCATCGCTGAAAAGATCTATCAGGTTGCCGTCCATTCGCAAGTGATGTGCATCTCTCACTTGCCTCAGGTGGCAGCCATGGCCGATTGCCACTTGTTCATTTCGAAAAAAATGTCAGGTGGCAGGACGAGCACAATAGTGAAACGCCTTCAGGAAAAAGATAAGATCAGGGAAATTTCCCGTATGATTTCAGGTGTGGAAATAACCGATCTGACTTTGGAACATGCAAAGGAATTACTTCAATTGGCAGGTTCCATTAAAGAGACATGAAAAGCTATCCAATTCGGGTAGCTTTTTTTTCATGATTACCAGTTATAAATGTAGTCTTTAAAGGCAAAATTAAAACTGTAGCCAATAGTAAGTGTTTGTGGATTAGAAGCGAGGAGAGTGAATATATTGAGTTTAGATTGGTTAAGGAAATGTATAGGTGGAATTCTCCTTGTTTCGCTTTGTCTTATTGGTTTTTACAAACCGGTTCAACAATTTATCAATACTCCGAACTCTGTAAGGATGATGGCAGGGGATCAAGTTGCTCTCCCTAAGGCTGCATCCGTCACGACCATGGGTTCGTCGCATAATGAGCATGTTCAAGTGAAAGAAGGGAAAGGTCAGCTCTCCATCCAGGGGAATTCTGTAGGTAAGGACGAAGTGGTCTTCGAGCTTGCCGGCCTGCCCATTAAAAAGGTCGATGTAGAAGTACTGAAAGATTTCAAAGTGATTCCAGGTGGACAATCCATTGGAGTCAAATTAAATACTGTTGGGGTGTTAGTCGTTGGTCATCATCTAGTGGAAACGGATGGCGGGAAATTGTCACCCGGAGAAAAAGCCGGCATTCAGGTAGGGGACATGATTACTGAAATTAATGGAACGAAAATTGAAGAACTTTCCGATGTTGCTCCTTTTGTTCAGAAGGCAGGAGAAGAAGCAAAATCTCTTGACGTCGTGATCAAGCGCGATCAAAAGACCGTAAAGACACACTTGCTTCCATTGAAAGAAAAAGGGGAGAAAAACTATAAACTGGGCCTGTATATTCGTGATTCAGCAGCAGGTATCGGTACGATGACATTTTATGATCCGAAGTCCAAGAAATACGGAGCCCTCGGTCATGTGATTTCAGATATGGATACAAAAAAACCGATTGTCGTCGAAAACGGGGAAATCGTGAATTCGGAAGTTACTTCGATTCAAAAAGGGACGGATGGTAAACCAGGAGAGAAACTGGCCCGCTTTTCATCCGACCGAAACGTCATCGGTAACATTAAGCGGAACAGTCCTTTTGGAATTTTTGGTGAATTAAATCAGTCCATTGAAAATGAACTGATGGATAAGCCGATGCCCATCGCTCTGTCTCACCAAGTGAAAGAAGGACCGGCACAAATTTTAACGGTTGTGGATGGGAAAGAAGTTGAAATGTACGATATTGAAATCGTCAGTACCATCCCACAGAAATACCCTGCTACAAAAGGGATGGTCTTGAAAGTGACGGATCCCGAGCTGCTCAAGAAAACAGGTGGAATCGTACAGGGGATGAGCGGGAGTCCGATTATCCAAAATGGGAAGGTCATCGGAGCTGTCACCCATGTGTTTGTCAATGACCCGACTAGCGGATACGGGGTACACATTGAATGGATGCTGAGTGAAGCAGGAATCGATATATATAAAAAAGATCATAACCGGGCAAGCTGAAAGTGGAAAACCCTTACGAAAGTACCGAAACCGGGTACTTATAAGGGTTCTTTTTTTTGAAGTACTATGGGATATCTCAGAATTCTCACTCACATCGGTTTGCCAAAGAGAGCTGATCCTTGATAAAATAAAGATTATTCGACAAAATGAATTATGAATATCGAATGGGGTCGAAATATAAAGAAATCGTTAGAAAATCAAAGAAAATATAATAATTTTCAAGTTTTTTTCAAAAATAAAAGGAATTTAGGTTGCATTGTCGAAAAAGTAATTTAGAATAAAATTACAGAGATGAATTAATTAGGATTGAGGAGGAAACCTGTAGTGAAATCGATTAAAGTATGTGTTGTGGATGATAACCGTGAGCTGACGTCTTTATTAGAGGACTACATTGCTTCGCAAAATGATATGGAAGTAGTAGGGATTGCCCATAATGGTCAAGATTGTTTAGATTTATTGGAAGAAGTCGATCCGGATGTCCTGGTCCTCGATATCATCATGCCTCATTTGGACGGGCTGGCAGTACTTGAGCGACTTCGTGAAAAGAAGGGAATTCCCAATGTCATCATGCTTACGGCCTTCGGTCAGGAAGATGTGACGAAGAAAGCTGTCGACCTTGGAGCTTCTTATTTTATTTTAAAACCATTCGATATGGAAAATCTAGTGAGCCATATTAGACAAGTCAGCGGTAAATCAAACTCAATCATCAAAAAATCTTCCTCATCCAGAATGCATACAGAGCAAAAACCTAGAAACCTGGATGCAAGTATCACGAGCATCATCCACGAAATCGGAGTGCCGGCACATATCAAAGGATACTTGTATTTACGTGAAGCGATCTCCATGGTGTATAACGACATCGAATTACTCGGGTCCATCACAAAGGTCCTTTACCCGGATATTGCCAAGAAATACAATACGACTGCATCACGTGTGGAACGGGCGATCCGTCATGCCATTGAAGTGGCCTGGAGCAGAGGGAATATTGATTCCATTTCTTCTTTATTCGGATACACCGTCAGCATGTCAAAGGCAAAGCCGACCAACTCGGAGTTCATTGCCATGGTAGCGGACAAACTTCGCCTGGAGCATATGGCCTCTTGAAAGCGTAAGGAATAGTCCGGGACACACCCAACCTTCAAACTGAATGCATGATCGATCGACCCTGTGAGCCGGATGTTCACGGGGTTTTATTATGCCCACGTCACTACTCCAAGCACGAATCCCCCGGTAACAAACGCCTTTTTTCGAAAAAAATGGTGGTTTGCCCTTACAGCCTGTCCCTTTACACATAAGATAAAGTGTAATGCAAAAACAACAAAGGGGGAGGTGATACCATGGGATATTATCGTAATAACGATAATGTAGGTGGAGCTTCTGACCGTTGCAGAAACAATGATGTAGC
The DNA here is from genome assembly GCF_001305855.1 of Rossellomorea vietnamensis. Lineage (GTDB taxonomy): Bacteria > Bacillota > Bacilli > Bacillales > Bacillaceae_B > Rossellomorea > Rossellomorea vietnamensis_A. Next base: position 47,334 of record NZ_LIXZ01000006.1, read on the forward strand.
AGGTGCTTCCGATAACAACAACGATTTCAGAGTTCCTGTCAGAGCTTATATCAGAGGAGAAGATTTCTGCAGAGCCGTTCGCCGTTGCAGAGAGAACGACGTCCGCGGTGAAATGGACAACCGTCGCAGATGCGGATGCCGCTGGTTCTAATCAAGAGCCAACTTTATGTAAAAAACCCTGAGATCCTCAGGGTTTTTTAAATGATAGGCGTAAAAAGGTTCATTCTTTGAGGAGAGAGTAAATAAGTATATAATGGAGTCAGTCAATGAATTCTATAAGGGAAAGAATATACATATATAGAAAAAATGAAGGAAGTGAACGTATGACGCTGATTTTTGCTCACCGTGGATCTGCAGGTACCCATCCGGAAAACACAATGGAATCTTTTTATGAAGCGGAAAGAGTGAAGGCTGACGGAATCGAATTGGATGTTCAGCTGACAAAAGACGGGGAAGTAGTCGTCATACATGATGAGACCGTCGACCGGACGACAAATGGAAAAGGGTTCGTCAAAGATTATACATTAAAGGAAATTCAAAAACTTCAAGCTAACTTTAAATTCAAGAGTAAACTATTCAAGAAAAACCGTGTCCCTACATTAAGGGAAGTCTTTCTGTGGTTGAAAGGAAATCAACTCATTTGTAACATCGAGTTGAAAAACAGTATCATGGATTATCAAGGCCTGGAAGAAAAGGTGATCGGTCTGATCAGGGAGTTCGGATACGAGGACCGGATCATCATCTCCTCGTTTAATCATTATTCGATTGTGGCATGTTACCGTTTGGAGCCTGCTGTTGAAATCGCGCCGCTCTACTCATCCCGCTTATTCATGCCCTGGATCTATGCCCAATCAATAAGGGCGAAAGCGATACACCCCAACCTGAAAGCGGTCAGGGATGAGATGATCATTGAAGCGATGAACAACGGAATTGGTGTCAGACCTTACACGGTAAATAAGGTGGACCAAATGGAGAGATTATTGAATTTGGGCTGCACTGGATTTGTAACGGATTATCCTGAAAAGGCATGGAAGCTGAGGGAAAGTAAAAAAGGCTAGCGCATATGTAGCGCTAGCCTTTCTTGTTGAATCGGGACTGGACTTTATTGCGTTTTCGATCACGATGCAGTACGAAACCTGCAATGAATCCCAAACCGCAAACAAAGAAAACTAACCCGATAATGAACTGAAGCCAAAGATAAGGGATCGGAGGCTGCAGGATTCCAAACAGCATATCTCTCATCAACTTAATCCCAAGAGCTGCAAATGCACCGGGGATCAACATGATAATCAGGGCAATAAGACGGACCATGAGATGCATAACTCCTTTTCGTTTCCATACTAAAATTCTAACTCCAAGCAGAGAATTGTCAAGTAACGAAAAGTAGTGTAACATTATGGGTGTGAAAAAAATTGCAGGTCTCGGGGTGAAGAAAGTTGCAAGAGGTTCTAATTGTCGGCGGTGGTAAGGGTGGAACAGCTATCCTCCAAATCCTCCACGAAGTTTCCGTCATGAAAGTGATTGCCGTAGTAGATTTAAATGAAAACGCTTCAGGTATTAAGCTCTCAAAAGAACTTGGCATCCCTGTTGGTACAGATTGGAGACCGTTCCTCAGTGACTCTGTAGATATCGTCATTGAGGTGACCGGTGAACAGGAAGTGTTTGAACAGATAAGGGACCATCGTGGAAAAAATACAGTTTTAATCCCTGGCAGTGTGGCTTTCCTTATTTCGAAGCTCCTCGAAGAAAAAGAGGATCTTATCCATCAATTGACGAGCGAGTCCTTTAAAAGGGATCTTATCTTTAATTCAACTGATGATGGCATGGTCGGGATCGATGATCAAGGCATCGTCATGCTATTTAATAAAAGTGCAGAGCGAATGATCGGAAAGAGTCAGGAAGACGTGATGGGCCTTCATATTTCTGAGGTGATCCCTGAGAGTAAGCTGACAAGAACGATCGAAACAAGACGGACAGAAATCAATCAGGAAGTCATCCTTGGGAACGGATTGAAGATCATCTCCAATCGGATTCCGATGATTACAGAGCAGGATGAAATCATTGGTGCCTTTTCTGTGTTTAAAGATATTACCGAAGTGGTGAATCTGGCAGAAGAGATAACCAACCTCAAAGAAATTCAGACGATGCTCGAAGCCATCATCCATTCCAGCGATGATGCGATTTCTGTCGTCGATGAAGAGGGTAAGGGAATCATGATCAACCCGGCTTACACGAGAATCACGGGACTTCCCCGGGAGGAAGTGATCGGGAAGCCTGCGACGGCGGATATTTCGGAAGGCGAGAGTATCCATTTGAAAGTGCTGCAGACACGGAGAGCGATCCGGGGGACGAGAATGCGGGTAGGACCGAACCGTAAAGAAGTCATCGTGAATGTGGCCCCCATCATCGTAAACAACAAGCTTAAGGGGAGCGTCGGTGTCATTCATGACATGTCGGAAATACAATCCCTTACCCAGGAATTGGACCGGGCGAGGAGAATCATCCGAACCCTCGAAGCGAAGTATATGTTCGAGGATATCATTGGTGACTCAGAGGAAATGATGATTGCCATCGAGCAAGCCAAACTGGGTGCCAAAACCCCTGCTACCGTTCTTCTTCGCGGAGAATCAGGGACTGGGAAGGAATTATTTGCCCACGCCATACATAATGCGAGTGACCGTAAATTCAATAAATTCCTCAGGGTCAACTGTGCGGCATTATCGGAGAGCCTTTTGGAAAGCGAATTATTCGGGTATGAAGAAGGTGCCTTCTCCGGTGCAAAGCGCGGTGGAAAGCGCGGCTTGTTCGAAGAGGCGAATAATGGGAGTATCTTCCTTGACGAGATAGGGGAGTTGAGTGTCAATACTCAAGCGAAATTATTGAGGGTCCTGCAGGAAAATGAAATCGTGAGGGTCGGAGGGACGAAATCGATCCAAATCAATGTCCGTGTCATTGCTGCGACCAATGTCAACCTCGAAAAGGGAATGGCCGATGAATCATTCAGGGAAGATCTGTATTATCGCCTCAATCGGATGCCGATTCAAATACCTCCGTTAAGGCAGCGTAAATCCGATATCCCGCTCATTTCCGATGCCCTGATCACAAAGATCAATCAGGACTACGGAAGAAACGTCGAGGGAGTGACGGCTGCAGCCATGAACAAGCTGATGAATTATCATTGGCCGGGGAATGTGCGGGAGCTTGAGAACGTGCTGGGAAGAGCGATCATCTTCATGAACTACAATGAAGTCCAAATCGATGGAAAGCATTTACCACAATTAGAAAATACAGCAAAACCCCTCGTCAACGTAGCTGAACTTCCGTTTCAAGGAGCAGAAGATCTTGCAACCCAAGTTGAAAAGTATGAAAAAAATATAATTCAAAACGTTTTAGAGCAGAATAATGGTAATAAAACGGCAACCGCTAAAGCATTGAATGTGTCAGTGAGAAACTTATATTATAAAATTGAAAAATATAACATTGAAATAAATAGCATGAAATAATTTGCAGAGTGCGAAATAATTTGCAGGGTCTAATATGAATTTATAAAGCGTTTTCAGGATTTTAAAGTTGGCACGCTTCTTGCATGTAGTTAAATGGGAACATAATAACAGAAAAAAGGGGTTGAAACGACATACATGAATCTACAATCTTTAGTGGAAAAAGCAACCCAAATTGAAAACTCCACTGTAGCAGTCGCTGCTGCAGAAGATAAAGAAGTCCTTCTGGCTGTTTCCATGGCAGTTGAAAAAAAGATGGCTGACTTTTTACTGTTCGGGGATAAAGAAGAAATCATCTCCATATTGGAGGAGGTTGCCCCACAGCTGATCTCTCACAGCAGTATAAAAATCAAGAATGCCTTCTCTCCTCAAAAAGCAGCGGAGCTTGCCGTGAAAGCAGTAAAGGAAAATGAAGCAGGTACTCTTATGAAGGGGAACATCCCTACTGCTGTCATCTTGAAAGCCGTCTTGAATAAAGAATGGGGCCTTCGTACAGGGAATGTTCTGTCACATGTTGCAGCATTTGAGGTGGCCGGGTTTGACAGGCTTACTTTCATCACGGATGCAGCAATGAATATCTCTCCTGACCTGCAGCAAAAAGCGCAAATCATTGAAAATGCCGTCGGGGTTGCCCGTTCAATCGGTGTGGATATGCCGAAAGTAGCGCCAATTGCCGCCGTGGAAGTGGTGAATCCGGCGATGCCTGCTACAGTCGATGCGGCTTCACTCACCATGATGAATCAGCGGGGGCAGATTCGAGATTGCACGGTCGATGGCCCACTGGCCCTTGATAATGCCGTTTCCCACCATGCAGCAGAACATAAAGGAATTGAAAGTGAGGTTGCGGGGCAAGCGGATATCCTGCTCGTTCCGACAATCGAAACAGGAAATGCCCTGTACAAATCCTTGATCTATTTTGCCAAGGCAAAAGTAGGGGCAGTCATAGCCGGAGCAAAAGCACCAATCGTTTTAACATCCAGGGCAGACAGTGCAGAAAGTAAATTATATTCCTTGGCACTGGCAATATGCTCTGCTTCTAATAAATAATCATAAAACCTAAAAATATAAACCTACAGGGGGAAATAATAATGAAAATTTTCAGCTATATGGAACAATATGACTATGAACAATTGGTATTCTGTCAAGACGAAGCTTCAGGATTAAAAGCAATCATCGCCATTCATGATACGACACTTGGACCTGCCCTTGGCGGAACCCGTATGTGGACGTACGAATCAGAAGAAGCGGCAATTGAAGATGCACTGCGCCTTGCAAAAGGGATGACATATAAGAATGCAGCTGCCGGTCTGAATCTCGGTGGAGGAAAGACGGTTATCATCGGTGATCCACGTAAAGACAAGAACGAAGAAATGTTCCGTGCGTTCGGCCGTTATATCCAAGGTTTAAATGGACGCTACATTACTGCTGAAGACGTGGGTACAACGGTTGCCGATATGGACTTGATCCACGAAGAAACGGATTATGTAACTGGGATTTCACCAGCTTTCGGTTCATCCGGTAACCCTTCACCTGTGACTGCTTATGGAGTGTATAGAGGAATCAAAGCGGCAGCGAAAGAAGCTTTCGGTACAGATTCACTGGAAGGGAAAACAATCGCTGTCCAGGGGATCGGGAATGTTGCTTACAATATGTGCCGCCACCTGCACGAAGAAGGGGCAAACCTGATCGTGACTGATATCAACAAAGAAGCTGTACAACGTGCGGTTGACGAATTCGGTGCGAAAGCAGTTGACATCAATGATATCTATGGGGTGGATTGTGACATCTTTGCTCCATGTGCACTTGGTGCGATCATCAATGATGAAACGATTCCGCAACTTAAGGCGAAAGTCATTGCTGGAGCTGCAAATAACCAGTTGAAAGAAACTCGTCACGGTGATGCTATCCATGAGATGGGTATCGTTTATGCACCAGACTACGTGATCAACGCAGGTGGAGTCATCAACGTAGCTGACGAATTATACGGCTATAACAGCGAAAGAGCGATGAAGAAAGTGGAGCAGGTATATAACAACGTAGAGCGCGTGATCGAAATCGCTAAACGGGATAATGTCCCAACATACGTTGCTGCTGACCGTATGGCAGAAGAGCGCATCGAAAAAATGCACCGTTCAAGAAGTCAGTTCCTTCAAAATGGACACCATATTCTAAGCAGACGTGGATAAATAGAAGAAAGAACGCTTTGCTTTGTGAAAAAGTGAAGCGTTTCTTCCCTGTAAAGGGAAACATCGAACAGAGTAAGGGGTTATCTATCATAGGGGGAAATTCTTTCGTGCAAACATTACAATACAGCTGCCCAAATGGAGGTAACAACAGTGCAGGAAAACAAACATCGAATACTTGTCATTAATCCTGGATCGACATCAACCAAAATTGGTGTCTTTGATGATGATCGTTCTATATTTGAAAAGACGATCCGTCATGATTCAGAGAAGATCAATGAATTTGCAACGATTATCGATCAATATGAATTCAGGAAGAACACCATTCTTCAGACATTGGATGAAGAAGGGATCAATATTTCAAAGCTGAGTGCCGTATGCGGCCGCGGGGGGCTCCTAAGACCGATAGAAGGTGGCACCTATCTAGTGAATGATGACATGCTGAAGGATCTGAAAGAAGGGTTTTCAGGTCAGCATGCGTCCAATCTTGGGGGGATCCTGGCATTTGAAATTGCCTCGGGCTTAAATATCCCATCTTATATCGTCGATCCCGTGGTCGTGGACGAGCTGCAACCACTTGCCCGCGTTTCAGGATTCTCACTCATTGAAAGAAAGAGTATTTTCCATGCGTTAAATCAGAAAGCAGTGGCAAGAAGAGTAGCGAAGCAAATCGGGAAAAAATATGAAGACCTTAATCTGATCATCACGCATATGGGTGGTGGTATCACGGTAGGGGCACATAGGAACGGGAAAGTGGTGGATGTGAATAACGGGCTGCACGGAGACGGACCATTCAGCCCTGAAAGAGCAGGAACCGTTCCGGCTGGTGATCTGGTTGACCTTTGCTTCTCAGGAGACTATTACCGTGATGAAATTATGAAGAAGCTTGTCGGGCAAGGAGGCCTGGTCGGTTATCTTGATACAAATGATGCAGTGAAAGTAGAGAAAATGATCGAAAATGGCGACGAAAAAGCCAAAGCCGTCTATGATGCCATGGCGTATCAAATCGCGAAAGAAATCGGATCAGCAAGTGCGGTCCTGAATGGGAAAGTCGATGCCATTGTGTTAACAGGCGGACTTGCGTACGGCAAGGACTTTGTCAAAGCGATAAGTGAACGGATCAACTGGATAGCGGATGTCATTATTCAACCAGGAGAAAATGAACTGCAAGCTCTTGCTGAAGGGGCTTTAAGAGTCTTACGGAATGAAGAAGACTATAAAGTATACCCGGGAAATGTAAAAACAGAAGCGAGAGTATAAGAGAGAAGGGGGACTTAAGATTGGCAGAAGAATATGATTTAGTCATTCTCGGGGGAGGTACAGGTGGTTATGTTGCTGCCATCCGTGCTTCTCAACTTGGATTAAAAACAGCAATCGTTGAAAAAGGAAAGCTTGGTGGGACATGCCTGCACAAAGGATGTATTCCAAGTAAAGCCCTTCTTCGCAGTGCTGAAGTATATGCAAGAGCTAAACACAGTGGAAATTTCGGTGTGAAAATCAATGGGGTGGAACTTGATTTCCCTAAGGTTCAGGAAAGAAAAGATGGAATTGTCGAACAGCTTCATAAGGGCGTCCAACATCTCATGAAACAGGGTAAAATCGATGTCTTTGAAGGACTTGGACGGATTCTCGGACCTTCCATCTTCTCTCCGATGCCCGGTACCATTTCCGTGGAAATGAACAACGGGGAAGATAACGCGATGCTTATTCCGAAAAATGTCATCGTGGCAACAGGTTCAAGACCACGTTCACTGCCCGGTCTTGATATTGATGGTGAATATGTTTTATCTTCTGATGAAGCGCTTTCACTTGAAGCACTTCCGAAATCGATCATCATCGTTGGCGGTGGGGTCATCGGTATCGAATGGGCATCCATGCTTTCAGACTTTGATGTCGATGTGACCGTTGTTGAATACGCTGATAAGATCGTACCGACAGAAGATCATGAAATTTCTAAAGAAATGCAGCGCCTGATGAAGAAAAAAGGCGTCAAAATCGTAACAGGTGCAAAGGTGCTTCCAGAATCCTTAAAAAAAGGGGACGGAGAAGTTACAATCAATGCAGAGCATAAAGGAGAAGAAAAATCCTTTACTGCAGAGAAGATTCTTGTATCTGTAGGCAGACAAGCGAATGTTGAAGGTATTGGCTTAGAGAACACAGATATTAAAGTGGAAAAAGGCTTTATTGAAGTGAATGATTTCTTCCAAACAAAGGAATCACATATTTACGCGATCGGCGATGTCATCGGTGGACTTCAATTGGCCCATGTTGCATCTCACGAAGGGATCACAGCCGTGGAACATATGGCAAACGAAAAGCCTCATCCGATTGACTATTCATTGATTTCAAAATGCATCTACAGTAACCCTGAGATTGCTAGCGTAGGGATTACCGAGCAGGAAGCGAAGGAAAAGGGATACAATCTTAAGGTCGGTAAGTTCAGCTTCAGAGCTATCGGAAAGGCACTTGTTTACGGTGAATCTGATGGTTTTGTGAAGATCATTGCCGACAAAGATACAGAAGATATCCTGGGGGTTCATATGATTGGTCCCCACGTAACGGACATGATCTCTGAAGCAGGACTCGCTAAAGTATTAGATGCAACACCGTGGGAAATCGCCCACACCATTCACCCTCATCCATCCCTCTCCGAAGCAATCGGAGAAGCAGCACTGGCTGTAGATGGAAAAGCAATTCATTCATAATAAGACAATTTGGGAAAGGTAGGAGTCTAACTACCTTTCCAACATTAGATTGTGTAGGAGGTTAACAAAATGGCAGAAAATCGTCATGAAGCATTAGGACTTTCCAATGAGAAAGTATTAGAAATGTATGAAACCATGCTGCTTGCCAGAAAAATCGATGAGCGCATGTGGTTACTGAATCGTTCGGGTAAAATTCCATTTGTCATTTCATGTCAGGGTCAGGAAGCGGCTCAAGTTGGTGCTGCATTTGCCCTGGACCGTGAAAAGGATTATGTGCTGCCGTACTATCGTGACATGGGTGTTGTATTGACATTCGGAATGACGGCCCAGGAATTGATGCTGTCAGGTTTTGCGAAAGCAGAAGACCCGAACTCAGGCGGTCGTCAAATGCCTGGTCACTTTGGACAAAAGAAGAATAATATCGTAACGGGTTCATCTCCTGTAACGACTCAAGTGCCCCATGCCGTTGGTATCGCGCTTGCAGGCAAAATGGAGAAGAAAGATGTTGTGACGTTTGTGACGTTCGGAGAAGGGTCTTCCAACCAGGGAGATTTCCATGAAGGGGCAAACTTTGCAGGTGTACATAAACTTCCTGTTATTTTCATGTGTGAAAACAATAAATATGCGATCTCGGTTCCGATTGAAAAGCAATTGGCCTGTGAGAAAGTATCAGACCGCGCCATCGGGTACGGAATGCCTGGAATCACAGTTGATGGAAATGATCCGATCGAAGTATACAAAGCTGTGAAGGAAGCCGCTGATCGTGGACGTCGCGGAGAAGGACCAACGCTTGTCGAGACGGTTTCTTATCGTTTGACTCCCCACTCCTCTGATGATGATGACAGAAGCTACCGCTCACCGGATGAAGTGGCAAAAGCGAAAACGAACGATCCGATCATCACATTTGGTGCTTATCTGAAAGAGACAGGCGTCATGAATGATGACATTGAGAAGGAAATCAATGATCGTATTATGAAGCTTGTAAACGAGGCAACGGATTATGCAGAAAACGCTCCATATGCTGAAGCAGAATCAGCGATGAAGTACGTTTACGCAGAAGAGAAGTAAGGGGGAATTCAATCATGCCAGTAATTTCATACATTGATGCCGTAACCATGGCAATAAGAGAAGAAATGGAACGAGATGAGAAAGTCTTCGTTCTTGGTGAAGACGTAGGGAAAAAAGGTGGAGTATTTAAAGCGACTCACGGCCTGTATGACCAATTTGGTGAGGACCGTGTCATCGATACGCCACTTGCGGAATCGGCCATTGCAGGAGTTGGGATCGGAGCTGCCATGTATGGTATGAGACCGATCGCAGAAATGCAGTTTGCTGATTTTATCATGCCTGCCGTAAACCAAATCGTCTCTGAAGCGGCAAAAATCCGCTACCGTTCAAATAATGATTGGAGCTGTCCGATGGTCATTCGTGCACCTTATGGCGGTGGAGTGCACGGAGCACTTTATCACTCGCAATCCGTTGAAGCCGTCTTTGCCAACCAACCGGGATTGAAAATCGTGATGCCTTCCACTCCATATGATGTGAAAGGCTTATTGAAAGCGGCCATCCGTGACGAAGATCCGGTATTATTCTTTGAACATAAACGAGCTTATCGTCTGATCAAGGGTGAAGTGCCTGAGGATGATTATACGCTACCGATCGGAAAAGCCGACGTGAAGCGTGAAGGAGAAGACATCACAGTTATCACTTACGGCTTATGTGTTCACTTTGCCCTTCAAGCGGCTGAAAAACTTGCCCAGGACGGAATTGAAGCACATATCCTGGATTTACGTACCATCTACCCGTTAGATAAAGAGGCAATCATTGAAGCAGCGTCTAAAACAGGTAAAGTCCTTCTTGTGACAGAAGACAATAAAGAAGGAAGCATCATGGGTGAAGTTTCTGCGATTATCGCTGAAAATTGCTTATTCGAGCTTGATGCCCCGGTAAAACGCCTTGCAGGTCCCGACGTACCAGCTATGCCGTACGCACCGACAATGGAAAAATACTTCATGATTAACCCGGACAAAGTCGAAAAAGCAATGCGTGAACTTGCAGAATTTTAATCACAGTCAACACCAATTAAACGAAAGCAGTAGGGAGGGTTCCTCATTGGGTATTGAAAATATGAAAATGCCTCAGCTAGGGGAAAGTGTTACAGAAGGTACAATTAGTAAATGGTTGGTGTCACCTGGTGATACCGTTAATAAATACGATCCGATTGCAGAAGTTCAAACCGATAAAGTAAATGCAGAAGTGCCATCTTCCTTCTCGGGTACCATTAAAGAATTAATTGCCGAAGAAGGAGACACACTTGAAGTCGGGGAAATCATTTGCTCCATCGAGATTGAAGGTGGAGGCGCTGCTCCTGCTGAAGAAGCTCCGAAAGAGGAGCCTAATGAAGAAGCTAAAGGATCTGCTCCAGCTAAACCGAAAGCTCCAACGAAAGATAGTGGAAATAAGGCCAGGTATTCGCCAGCCGTATTAAAACTGTCCCAAGAACATGACATTGACCTGAATCAGGTTGAGGGGACCGGTAACGGCGGCCGGATTACTCGTAAAGATTTAAAGAAAATCATCGAATCAGGCTCAATCCCTAAAGCGGGAGATGCCCCAGCACCGAAGACTGAAGCTCAGGCTCCACAACAAGCGCCGGTAAAAGAATCAGCACCAGTGCAACCGGCTAAACAACAAGCATCTGCAGCGAATGTCCCTGTCGTCCCTGGCGATATTGAGATCCCGGTTTCAGGCATCCGCAAAGCGATTGCCTCCAACATGGTACGCAGTAAACATGAAGCGCCCCATGCCTGGACGATGATGGAAGTGGATGTAACGAACCTGGTTGACTACAGAAATTCACTTAAGACAGAATTCAAGCAGCGTGAAGGATTCAATCTGACATTTTTCGCATTTTTCGTGAAAGCTGTCGCACAGGCTCTTAAAGAATACCCACAAATCAATTCCATGTGGGCAGGGGACAAGATCGTTCAGAAGAAGGACGTCAATCTATCCATTGCAGTAGCTACGGATGATGCACTTTATGTTCCTGTGATCAAGAATGCTGACGAAAAAACAATCAAAGGAATCGCAAGGGAAATCACCGAGCTTGCAGGAAAAGTCCGAAGCGGTAAATTGACCTCTCAAGATATGCAGGGCGGAACATTTACGGTGAATAATACAGGGTCATTTGGCTCGGTACAATCGATGGGTATTATCAATTATCCACAGGCCGCGATCCTTCAAGTGGAATCGATCGTAAAACGTCCTGTTGTCATGAATAATGGGATGATTGCCGTCCGTGATATGGTTAACCTATGTATGTCACTCGATCACCGCGTACTTGACGGATTGGTATGTGGAAGATTCCTGCAACGCGTAAAAGAAATCTTGGAAAATACGTCGAAAGAAAACACATCTGTCTATTAATAGTGATAAGGACCGACCCTGGTAGGTTGGTCCTTATTTTTTTGTGTGTATGGATAAATGGACTTATAAAACCAACATTTATTATGGTAATATTCGGGAAAAACGAGAAAATTATAACTGGAAGAATATTCTAGTCAGCCTTTCGTATTTCTATTTAGGTCGTATTTCTAGTTTCTCATTCAAGTATTTTTGCCTCTCGAACTTCTCGCTCATTTTTTCTTTTCATCATTTATCAATAGATGCATAACCTCCACTTTTAGCCTATTAAACCTGGCGATTACACAGAATTATTCCTGTAGTTATATTATGGGTGTGACTTTATCCTTATGAAAATAAGGGTATTCGTGACTTTTCAACTAATTACTGAATATTCAGATTTATTTCGACAGCAACTTACAACATTTTACAGTGACTCTTGGTTATCTTTGGTTTAACACCTACTATTTTCCATTAGAGGTGTTCAAGGAGGTGTCAGGTTTACCGAGTTGATCCGAAAAAGACTGGGAGGGAATTAGATGTCAGGTAGAAAGCGTAAGGCAAGATGGTTATCCATTGTACTCACCTTAGTCATGTTTGTCCCCTTGATGTTTCCATTCAACGCAGGGGCGGCGAATACCTCACAAGCGGCTCTATCGAAAGAAAAGCCATCCACATCAGCAAATGAGTCAGCAAAAGTAAGTCCACAATCAAAAATCACAACAACTTTACAGGAACAATTTAAGAAAGAGAAACAGGTCACATACTTAGTGAAATTCAAGGATCAGGTAGATACGGAGGCTGTAGCTAAAAAGGCGGCTGAAACAGCGAAAAAGCAGAAACTGTCTGCTAATAGTAAGAAATTATTGAAACGGAATATGGTCGTCTCTGAGCTTCGCGCTAAAGCCCTTGAATCTCAAGCAGAAGTGAAAGAATACTTAGCGAAAGAGAAAAAATCAGGTGAAGTGAAGGAAATCAAAGACTTTTATGTTGTAAACGGAATGGCCGTTACAAGTACCAAAAAAGTCATGGAGAAGATTTCAACCTTTGCCCAAGTGGAAAAAATCCTGCCGAATGAAACGAGACAAATTATCCAGCCGGCCAAGGCAAAGGCCTCTTCATCAGCAGTGTTGGATAAGGAATCTCCAAAAAGTCCGGCATCGATCGAGTGGAATATCGATCGGGTGGGGGCACCCGCGGTCTGGGAAATGGGAATCGATGGAGCAGGAACCGTCATCGCCTCCATTGACACCGGGGTACAATGGAACCACCCGGCATTAAAAGAAAAATATAGAGGGTACGACCCTCAGAATCCTGATTCACCCGACAACGAATTCAACTGGTTTGATGCTACCGCAGGACAGAGTTCGCCATATGACGACCAGGGTCATGGAACACACACTGTCGGTACAATGGTCGGGTCTGAGCCAGATGGCAGCAATCAAATCGGTGTAGCACCGGGTGCCAAGTGGATCGCGGTAAAAGCGTTCACGGCCGATGGTGGAACGGACGTTGATTTACTGGAAGCGGGAGAATGGATCCTGGCACCGAAAGATGCTGAAGGAAATCCACATCCTGAAATGGCTCCTGATGTTGTCAATAACTCATGGGGAGGTGGAGCCGGCCTCGATGAATGGTATCGGGATATGGTAAGTGCGTGGAGAGCGGCAGAAATATTCCCTGAGTTCTCTGCAGGAAATACGACGTTATTCAATCCGGGAGGACCGGGGTCGATTGCGAATCCGGCTAACTACCCTGAGTCATTCGCAACAGGTGCAACGGATATTAACGATCGATTGGGAAGCTTCTCATTACAGGGGCCTTCTCCTTATGAAGAAATTAAGCCTGAGATTGCCGCACCGGGAGTGAATATCCGATCTTCCGTTCCAGGTGGCAATTATGAGGGAGGCTGGAATGGGACATCAATGGCTGGTCCACACGTAACGGCAGTCGCTGCCCTGTTACGACAAGTGGATGCAAGCTTGACAGTGGATGAAATCGAAGAAATCCTTATGTCGACCGCTGTACCATTAACAGACGGAACATTCCCGGAGTCTCCAAATAACGGGTATGGACACGGGTTGGTCAATGCATTTGATGCAGTATCATCCGTTATGAGCGGAATCGGTAAAGTAAAAGGACAGGTTTCAAAAGAAGGTGATGACACGGAAGCTCCTGTCATCAGTCATGACGCACCACAAGAAGCATTTAAAGAAATGAATCTGCCATTACAGGCAGAAGCAAGGGATAATGTCAGTGTGACGAATGTAACCCTGAATTATCAAAATCAGGACGGCGAATGGGTAGAAGTCGAAGCCGGCAGAACATCAGGGGACTACACATCAGGAACATATGAAGCGGTCATCCCGGGTGAGGACCTTATAGAAGATCAGGTCACGTACAAGTGGGTTGCGACGGACTTCGGTGGAAATGAAGTCGAATCTGATACTTATACTGTAAATCTGTTACCGGGTATCACAGTTGGATATGAGCAGGACTTTGAAGCAGATCCGACTGGTTGGACATCGTACGGTCCAGGAAACAGCTGGGAGTGGGGCGTTCCGGCAAATGGTCCTGGAAATGCTTCTTCAGGGGAAAAAGTATATGCCACCAACTTAGACGGAACGTATGACAATAGTGCGAATATGTCACTTCAGATGCCTCCTATCGATTTACCTGAAGGAGAGAGCTTCCTGCAATTTAAACAGTGGCATGAACTGGAACGCAACTATGACTACGGCCATGTGTTTGTATCCACTGATGGTGAAGAATGGACACAGGCACTGCGTGTAAACGGAAATACTGAAGGATGGATAGACGGAGAAGTGGATCTGAGTCAGTATGCAGGTCAACGTGTATACATTGCGTTCAACGTTACCACCGATGGAAGTGTCACGAAGCAAGGCTGGTACCTTGATGATGTGAAGCTTAGCTCGGAATCAAACCTTCCAGCCAAGAAAATGAATCTTGGCCTGAAATCCAAGGATGAAAAATCATCCTCTGTATCGAAAAAGCCAAGTGTAAATCCGGCTAAGATTACAGTGGAAAATGAAGTGAAGAAAGATGATAAGACGGATGCATCAGTTCCGGCTCCTGTACTTCTTCCCCTGCAAGCAGAGGTAAGTGTATTGGAAACGGGTCGTTCCGTTTATACAAATCCGGCGAATGGATCGTATGAAATGACTCATGCAGCAGGTGAATTCACATTGCAGGCATCCACATACGGTTACAGATCCGAAACACAAAGTGTGACGATTGAAGCCGATCAAACATCTACGGCCAATTTCACCCTTGAAGAAATCCCTCAAGGGAATATTACCGGAACCGTCACGAACGAAGTTACTGGAGAACCGGTTGAAGGAGCAACGGTCTTCGTTCTCGAAGATGCCGTAGTAGAGCCGGTTGAAACAAATGCAAATGGAGAATATGAATTAGAAGCTTACGAAGGGGACTACACCCTTAAAGTGGTTGCGCCTTACTATTACAGTAAGGAATTGAGCGTCACAGTGGAAGGCGGGGAAGTCACAACCGCCGATGTATCCTTAGAACCATTCATCGGCTATCCAGGAGAAATCGGGTATGATGATGGAACAGCAGAAAATGCACGGGCATTCTATGATGCAGGTAACGGCTGGGCAGTGAAAATGTCCCTTGAAGAAGGCAATGACACGGCACTTGTGACAGGCGGACTATTCCGCTTCTGGGACACTGAATGGCCTGTACCAGGAGGAACAGAATTCCAGGTTGCCGTCTATGACGCTTCTGGACCAGACGGGGCACCAGGTAAGAAAATCGCCGGTCCATTTGATGGAACTGCATTGCGTAATGGTGAATGGACGCATGTGGATCTCAGCGAGCACGGCATCATGGTCGAAGGTGATTTCTATATGGTGTACATCCAATCTGCACCAAATCCGAATGCACCAGGCCTTGGAACGGATGAAGATGGAGAATATGCGGCAAGGAGCTGGCAGTTCGTCGGTGGCGCCTGGTCACTGACACCGGAAGATGAGGGGAACTACATGATTCGCGCAACTGTGAATTATGAAGTGACGTCACCAGTCATAACTTCACCGAAGGATGGATCTTTCACGAATAAGGATTCCGTTACGGTTGAAGGGACTTCTGCACCGACTACGACCGTTCATCTCTTTAATGGAGAAGAGGAAGTAGCAACAGCCGACACAGGTGAGGATGGAACATTCTCTGCTGATGTCTCCCTCCATGATGGTGAGAATGTATTAACCGCAAAGGCAGCGACTGAACAGGGCATGACGGGGCCATCGGAAGCAGTGACGGTAACACTTGATCAAGTGAAGCCGGAACTCGCCATCACATCACCGGAAGATGACATGAAAACAAATCGTGAAGCTATCACGGTTAAAGGAACCATCGCGGATGAAAATCTTGCATGGGTGAAAGTGAATGGTGAGAAAGCTACAGTTAAGGACGGAGAGTTCAGTCATCGAATTCTGCTGAATGAAGGAGAAAATGTCATTGAGGTACTCGCGAAAGATAAAGCAGGAAACAAAAAGAAACAAAGAGTGACAGTACTAGCGAAATTCGGTGACATTGAAATTGACAATCTTCTTCCCGCAGAAGATAAAGAACTGAAGAAGGGCGAATCCGTCAAGATCGAATTTGACAGTGAGCCGGGATTGGACGCGTCATTTGTCATTCAAATGCCTCTGACAAATGCACGATCCCAAGTGACAAATGCCACTGAACTTCCAATGATGGAAACGTCAGAAGGTCATTATGAAGGTTACTATACGGCGACCTCGAATGTAAAGACGCCGGGAGCCGTGATTGAAGTGAAGATTTCCGATGATTATGGAAATGTAACGACTCAGCGTGCTGAAGGTAAATTGTATATCAATTCAAAAAAATAAGCATTTTGGGGAGAAGAGTTGGAACGTCCAACTCTTCTTCTTTTTTATACTCATTTTTCTGAGAGATTGAAGAAAGCCGTTTTTTTTTATATACTAAAATAGTATTAGTATAAACATTTTGAATTTTCAAAGGGGACGCTTGCTTATTTAGAAGAATCTTTATAAAAAGTTATGTAAACGATTACAAAAATGGTTTGCGGAAGAGGGGTATTATGAAGCTTAGTGATATGAAAAGTCAATCATTCAGTCGTCATACACTGTCAGAATGGCAGGAAGCTGCTGAAAAAGCGTTAAAGGGGAAGGGAATAAGTTCCTTACATACAAGCACATATGAAAATATTGATCTTAAACCATTATTTTTAGCGGAAGACGCACCTCAAATTGATAGGGTGAAAGATTATATCCCGAATATTGATGACAAATTGGAACGAACTCATAAATGGTACATTGCCCAGCCAATCAAAAGGGAATCCTGGGGAGAACTCTCAGCAGCCGTGAGGGATGCGTTGTCCCGGGGGCAAAACTGTCTGTCGTTTTCCATTGGGGACCTGGACAAGGCTCAGGACCTCGTGCCATTCATGAACGATATGGGAGAATTTGATGCTCCTGTTTTTTCGATAGATCAGGCTACATCAATAGCCATCCATGGTGTGAGGGACATTCCGGAGAGGATGGAGATGACAGGCGTTATTGGATACGACCCCATCTCAGAGGAAGGATGGACCTATGAAAGCAGATTGGAACGGTGGCTGAATGTTGTCGAAGGATCGACTATGGATCTGTCAGGGGTTAAAGCCCTGATTGTGAATTCAGCTCCCTATCATAATAAAGGCGCAAGTGCTACACAGGAGCTTGCTTATGCACTGAGTGAAGGTGTCGCTTATTTGGAGGCTGTTCAGGATAGAGGGTGGGAAATCGAGAAGGCTGCCCAAACCTTACACTTCCATTTTTCAATAGGAAGTCATTTCTTTATGGAAATCGCGAAAATCAGGGCATTTAAGAAACTGTGGCAGGGAGTCTTAACTTCTTACGGCTTGAATGAACAAAGTATCGTAAAATCCATCAGCATCAGTGCAGAGACCTCCCGATTCAACAAATCGACCTTGGATTCCTATGTCAACATTTTACGCGGGGGTGGGGAAGCATTCTCTGCGATCCTCGCAGGGGTCGATTATCTTGTCGTAGCCCCGTTCAATGAGGTGAGCGGCGAAGTGACTCCCCTCGCTGAAAGGATTGCCAGAAACACTCAACTTGTCCTGGGGGAAGAAGCCCATTTGAATAAGGTCCTGGACCCTGGTGGCGGTTCTTATTATGTAGAATGGCTTTCAGATGAAGTAGGAAAGCGTGCATGGAAGGAATTCCAGCAGGTTGATAAAGAGGGTGGGATCCTTGCCCTCCTTGCTAATGGATCGATAGAAGAGAAGATAAGAGTAGTAAGGGACGCCCGCATCAAGGACCTGGCCACCCGGAAGAACTCCATGATCGGGACGAACATCTATGCAAATCTGGAAGAGACCCTTCCGATTTCTCCAGCAGCGGGAGAACGGCTCTCTCTTCCTTTTGAAAGAGTAAGAGAGCGGGCACAGAAGCTCGGAGATATTCCCACTGCAGGCCTGATCGGGTTAGGCGAACTGAAAACGTATAAGCCCCGTGCCGACTTTGTAAAAGGATTTTTAGCGACGGGAGGCATTCAGACGCATCAAAGTACGGATTGCTTCTCCAAGGAAGATATCCTGCAATTCGTGGAAGAAACCCGGTATCCGTACTATGTGGTGTGCGGAAAGGACGAAGAATATCTTGATAAACTTTCAATGATCACTGAAGCCGTCCATCTCGTTGATTCTTCCATTGTGGTTGACCTGGCGGGCAGAATTCCTGAGGAAAATAGAAGTGAATGGATCCTTAAGGGATTGAACGGTTCCATCTACAACAAACAAAACATACTTGAAAAACTTGATGCACTATTAACGATTTGGGAGGAGGGGAAAGAAAATGAGGAAGCCTGATTGGCAACAAATTAACCCGTATTCGAATGTGGGGGCAGCGGGGGACCTTCCCCTTACCGGCACTCCCTACGAAACGAATGAAAAAATCGATATAAAAGCTTTATATACAGAAAGAGACTCGGAAAATATTTCGCATGGAGAAGATTTACCCGGCCTCGCTCCGTACACTAGGGGGCCGTATCCGACGATGTATGTGAATCGTCCATGGACGGTCAGGCAGTATGCGGGATTTTCAACCGCTGAAGAAAGCAATGCTTTTTATAGAAGAAATTTAAGTATGGGGCAGAAAGGGTTGTCGGTGGCATTTGATTTGGCGACTCACCGCGGATATGACTCGGATCATCCAAGGGTTGTAGGGGATGTAGGTAAAGCGGGCGTCGCCATCGATTCCATCCTGGACATGAAGATATTGTTCGACGGGATCCCCCTTGATCAAATGTCCGTTTCCATGACGATGAATGGGGCTGTTCTGCCCATCCTTGCTTTTTATATCGTGACGGCAGAAGAGCAGGGTGTGTCGAAGGAGAAGCTTTCCGGTACGATCCAGAACGATATCTTAAAGGAATACATGGTCAGGAATACGTACATCTATCCACCTGAAACGTCCATGAACATCATCGCGGATATTTTCGAGTATACATCCAAACATATGCCGAAATTCAACAGCATCAGCATTTCCGGGTATCATATGCAAGAAGCCGGGGCACCTGCTGATATTGAGCTTGCTTATACGCTGGCGGATGGTCTCGAGTATGTCAGGACCGGACTTCAGGCAGGGATCGACATCGATTCCTTTGCACCGAGACTTTCATTCTTTTGGGCCATCGGCATGAACTATTTCATGGAAGTGGCCAAGATGAGGGCGGCCAGGAGGATTTGGGCGAAGATGATGAAGACATTCACCCCCCGGAATCCTAAATCGATGGCGCTCAGGACCCATTCCCAAACATCCGGATGGAGCTTGACGGAACAGGATCCTTATAATAATGTCATCCGTACGTTACTCGAAGCCCATGCAGCTGCGATGGGTCATACGCAGTCGCTCCATACGAATGCCCTTGACGAAGCGATCGCCCTGCCGACAGACTTTTCGGCGCGTATCGCGCGCAATACCCAGCTGTATCTACAAGAAGAAACAGGCATAACGAAAGTGATCGACCCATGGGCCGGTTCCCACTATGTCGAAACACTGACTCATCAACTGATGGAAAAGGCATGGGAGCATATTGAAGAAATCGAAGAACTCGGAGGCATGACGAAAGCAATCGAAACGGGCTTGCCGAAGATGCGCATCGAGGAAGCTGCTGCCAGAAGACAAGCAATGATCGATTCAGGGGACGAGTCCATCATCGGAGTGAATAAATACCGTCTGGATAAAGAAGATCCGATTGAAACACTCGACATCGATAATACAGTGGTCAGACAGAAGCAGATCGAACGGATCCAGAAGTTGAAAGAAGAACGAAATGAAGAGAAAGTCACTGAAACCCTGGAAGCTTTGACGCGAACTGCAGAAACAGGCGAAGGGAACCTCCTTGAAAAAGCCGTAGATGCGGCAAGGGCACGTGCCACCTTAGGAGAAATCTCCGATGCAATAGAAAAAGTTTCCGGAAGGCATAAAGCGACGATCCGGAGTATAAGCGGGGTGTATAGTTCGAATTTCTCGAATGAACAGGAAATCAACATCGTGAAAGAGATGACGGAAGAATTTCTGGAGAACGAAGGAAGAAGACCCCGTATCCTCATTGCCAAGATGGGACAGGACGGCCATGACAGGGGCGCGAAAGTAATCAGCACTGCATTTGCCGATCTTGGATTTGACGTTGATATCGGACCATTGTTTCAAACACCCGAAGAAACAGCTCTTCAGGCCGTTGAAAACGATGTACACGTCATCGGGGTAAGCTCATTGGCCGCCGGTCATAAAACGCTTCTGCCTCAATTAGTGGCGGAACTGAAGAAACTTGGAAGGGAAGACATCCTTGTCGTCATCGGCGGAGTGATTCCAGCGAAAGACTATGATTTTCTTTTAACCAATGGGGCATCTGCCGTCTTTGGCCCTGGAACGATCATTCCTGTAGCCGCACAAAAAGTGATCAAAGAAATATATGAAGTGCTCGGCTATGAGGAAGTGGCTGAATAATGACAGAGCATCAGTCGGGACGAAAGAAGAGGTTTGTGAAAAAGAAAAAGGATCCCGTTTCGATCAGTGACTTAAAGAGTGGGGTCCTGAACGGTGACCGCAGTCACTTAGCGAAAGCCATCACGTTGATAGAGAGCAACGCGGAAGAGCATTATGCGTTGGGACAGGAGCTACTGCAAGAACTCCTCCCCCATACCGGTAAAAGCTTCCGGATCGGGATCACTGGTGTGCCTGGAGCCGGGAAAAGCACGTTTATCGAACAATTCGGGGAGATGTTGTGTAACGATGGTCATCGTGTTGCCGTTCTCGCCATCGATCCAAGCTCCTCTATTTCAGGTGGCAGCATTTTAGGCGATAAAACGAGGATGGAGCAGTTATCGAAGAATCCCCGTGCCTTTGTCAGGCCCTCCCCAACGGCAGGGACGCTTGGAGGAGTCCACCGGAAAACCAATGAAACCCTCCTCTTATGCGAGGCCGCAGGGTATGACCTCATCATCATAGAGACCGTTGGGGTCGGTCAGAGTGAAGTCATGGTCAGACAGATGGTTGATTTCTTCCTGCTGCTCGTCATTACGGGAGCGGGAGACGAGCTTCAGGGAATGAAAAAAGGAATCATGGAGCTTGCCGACGTGTTGCTCGTCAACAAAGCAGATGGAGAGAATAAGCCTCTCGCGGAAAAGACGAGGAGGGAGCTCAATCAAATCCTTCACTTCCTGATTCCTGCCACAAAAGGCTGGAGTTCAAAGGCTTATACCTGTTCGGCAATGAAAAATGAGGGATTGAAGGAACTATGGGATGTGGTCCAACAATTCGAAGATCAGACAAAAGAACAGGGTGTATTCCAGGAAAGAAGGCTTCTCCAGAAACAGGAATGGTTCCATACGATGTTGAAAGAAAGAATACTGTCAGACTTCTTCTTCCATCCGCACATCAAGTCATCCCTTCCCCGCCTGGAAGACAGGGTGAGAACCGGGGATTTTACCACTTCCCAGGCGGTGGAAGAATTGTTGACACTATATAAACAAGCTATACTCGATGGGAATCGTTCATTTTGATTGAAAGATAGGGTTTGAAATTGTTATGATAGGGGTATATCAGATCCTCTTGTTTTTTGTGAGATATGATTAAGTCAGCGATTAAAGGAGAGTTCAAGCATGGATATAGATTTCAATTTATTTATGAACGACGTTGTCCGCCAGGCCCGTCAAGAAATCGAGACGGCAGGGTATACGCAATTGACAACAGAAGAAGAAGTAGACCAGGCTTTTTCTAAAGAAGGTACAACACTGGTCATGGTCAATTCTGTTTGTGGGTGCGCAGGAGGAATCGCCCGTCCCGCAGCCGCTCATTCCATTCACTTCGATAAGCGTCCGGATCAATTGGTCACGGTTTTCGCCGGACAGGATAAAGAAGCGACTGCGAAAGCACGCAGCTATTTCACAGGTTATCCGCCATCCTCACCGTCATTCGCCCTTTTGAAAGACGGAAAGCTCCTGACGATGGTTGAAAGACACGAGATAGAAGGACATGATCCAATGTCTGTCGTGAACAAACTTCAATCGTATTTTGATGAGTATTGTGAAGAGGTATAAAAATATTGTCAAGTTTCTCACTGATGAAGTGAGAGGCTTGACGTTTTTTTTATTTTTGAAGGAATTTTTTATTATGTCAGGAGCGATTCCTTATTTTGTAAAAAGACGCAATTCATAATGAGAATGACGCAATAAATAGAATAAAGACGCAATTAATCTCAAAACGACGCAATCACCTCCAGGAATGACGCAATGACGGGGGATCGATATGGTATTCAAACCTACTCATACCTGAAAGCTTCGTACTGACTTCCAAAGCCCGCATTGAAATACTCCCTATCTATTAATATTACCCGAGAAACCAATCTAAGGATGAACTAAACCATTTTTAAGCAGTTTCCAATAGCCTTGGATTCAAGCAACAACGCTATTCGTGCATATAAAATGAATAAAACATATCAACTACTAAGGTTAATGCATTGGAAAACAGTAGGAATCGGCCTATAATTTTCAGAATATATAATCATTTATCGATATTTATAAAGAGTATTGCATAAATATTGAACTCTGCTACAATACGAATATAGTAATTAATATACATTATATATTATATTTATACATTCTAACTCAGGAGGAATCACAATGAAAAAGCTATTATCTCTCGTATTAGTATTAATCCTTTCTACTACACTGGCAGCATGCGGCGCAGGAGAAGACAAGCCTGCTTCCGGGGAATCAAAGAAATTGATCATGGGGACGTCGGCAGACTATAAACCGTTTGAATATGTCGACACGGCCAACAGCGACAAAATCATTGGGTATGATATTGATCTTGCCAATATGCTCGCAGATGAAATGGGATACGAAATCGAAATCAAGGATATGGAATTCAGCGGATTGATTTCCGCCTTGAAAACGGGGCAGGTGGATTTTGTCCTTTCAGCCATGACGCCAACGCCGGAACGACAAAAGAATGTTGACTTCAGTGATGTCTACTACACGGCTAAAGATATGATCATCTCGACAAAGGAAAGCGGCATTCAAAGTGAGAAAGATCTGGATGGGAAAACGGTAGGAGTTCAATTAGGCTCGATTCAACAGGATGCTGCAGAAGAACTTTCAAAATCCATCAAGCTGAAAGTGGACACTCGTGATCGTATTCCTGAACTGATCCAGGATCTCCAAAATGGACGCTTCGACGCCATCATCATCGAAAATACAGTGGCAAACGGTTATTTGGACAAGAGTGACGAGCTTCAAGGAAATACGATGAATGTAAATGAAGAAGAGGCAGGTTCTGCGGTTGCCCTTCCAAAGGACAGCGAGCTGACTGGTAAATTCAATGACGCATTGAAGAAGCTTAAAGACAGTGGAGAATTGGATAAACTCGCTGAAAAATGGTTTGACGGAGAACAGTAGATCGATGAAGGGCTAACCTCTAATCCGGTTAGCCCTTCCTATTACATGACATTACAACTTTGGAGGGGATCATTATGCCATTAGATTTTGAACAACTGATTCCTTCGATCCCCTTTATTTTGGAAGGATTGAAGGTCACACTTAAAATTGTCGCGTTAGCAGGGGTGCTCGGGTTCGTATTCGGTATTCTTCTTGCCCTTTGTAAAATTAGTTCCATCAAACCTTTAACCCTGCTTGCGGATCTTTATACATCGATATTCAGGGGAACTCCGCTGGTCCTTCAGCTGATGATTATCTTTTACGGATCTCCTCAGCTTTTCGGGACACAGATTGAACCGTATTACGCAGCGATCCTCGCTTTTTCCCTTAATTCGGCTGCCTATATTTCCGAAATCATCCGTGCAGGGATCAATGCAGTGGATAAAGGGCAAACGGAAGCTACGATGGCTCTTGGGGTGCCTTACCGATTGATGATGAAAGACGTGATCCTGCCTCAGGCGATCAAAAATATCCTCCCTGCGTTGATGAACGAATTCATCACGCTCACCAAGGAATCCGCCATCGTCACGGTTATCGGGGCTGCAGATGTGATGAGACGTTCATACATGGTTGGAAGTGACTTGTATTCATTCTTTGAACCGCTTTTATTCGCAGGACTGATTTATTATGTGCTTGTTATGATTCTGACTTTACTCGGAAAAGTGTTGGAAGGGAGACTGCGTGGAAATGATTAAAGGTGAACAGATAACCAAGTCGTTTGGAAAGCTTCAGGTATTAAAGGGAATCGATTTCTTTGTTGAGAAAGGGGAAGTCGTCGCATTGATCGGGCCATCGGGTTCAGGGAAATCCACTTTATTGCGGTGTTTGAATCACCTGGAAGAACCTACATCGGGATCGATTTACTTCGAAGGATCCCTTGTGAAGGGGAAAGCGATCAACAAGGTAAGGCAGGACGTCGGCATGGTGTTTCAACATTTTCACCTCTTTCCTCATATGACCGCCTTGGAAAATGTCATTTACGCCCCAATGAAAGTGAAGGGGCTGACCAAAGAGGAAGCTGCGAAATTAGGGACGGACCTCCTGACGAAAGTCGGTCTGAAAGAAAAGAGCGATGAATACCCGAATCGTTTATCAGGAGGGCAGAAGCAGCGTGTGGCGATTGCGAGGGCACTTGCCATGGAACCGAAAGTCATGTTATTCGATGAACCGACGTCGGCCCTTGATCCCGAGATGGTGAAAGAGGTCCTGGATGTGATGAAGTCACTTGCTCACACAGGGATGACGATGATCATCGTGACCCATGAAATGGGCTTCGCTAGAGAGGTGGCGGACAGGATCCTTTTCATGGATGATGGGAAAATCATTGAAGAAGGAGAACCGCAAGCCTTTTTCTCCAACCCCCAAAGTGACAGAGGAAAAGGATTCCTTGAGAAAATATTATAATTAGGAGGGGTTAACGGCAGAAATCGTTACCCCTTCTTTTTATGTTCAATCCTGTTTGTGGTATTCTAGAGTAGCTAAAAAATGAAGTAGTTAGGAGAAAGTTGAATGTTTCGAATCGGATATCGGACACTTAAGACAGGAATCGGCACCGCGGCTGCCATCAGCATCGCCCAGTGGTTCCACCTGGATAATTTCGTATCAGCCGGGATATTGACGATCCTGTGCATTCAGAATACGAAGAAGAAATCGGTGAACGCATCATGGAGCCGTTTTTTGGCGTGTGTGATTGCCATGGTTTTTTCTGCCGCCTTTTT
Source organism: Rossellomorea vietnamensis (assembly GCF_001305855.1). Lineage (GTDB taxonomy): Bacteria > Bacillota > Bacilli > Bacillales > Bacillaceae_B > Rossellomorea > Rossellomorea vietnamensis_A. The sequence goes on from NZ_LIXZ01000006.1 coordinate 72,873, forward strand.
CGAGTTCCTTGCCTATCACCCGGCGGTCATCGGATTACTTCTTCTTGTGTTCATTCCAATCACCGTTAGCTTGAATATCAAAGAAGGGATCGTCACCAGTTCTGTCATCATCCTTCATGTATACTCAGCGGGACATGTCACCCTTGGCCTTTTTGAAAATGAGCTCGGGATCATCGTCATCGGGATCGGGATTGCCCTCTTGATGAATCTGTATATGCCGAGCGTCGATAAAAAGATGATTCAATATCAGGAGAAAATTGAAGCGAACTTTTATAAGATTTTTTGTGAAATGATCAACTATTTAAAGACAAGTGACAGCAATTGGGACGGCAAGGAAATCACGGAAACGGAGCAATTACTCAAAGAGGCGAAGACGATTGCCTTTAAAGATGTGGAAAACCATTTTTTAAGGGATGAGAACTTATACTATTTATATTTCAAAATGAGGGAGAAACAGTTTGAAATCCTTCAGCGCATCCTGCCGATTGCGACAAATATATCGTTAACCGTCGAGCAGGGCCATCGCATCGCAGATTTCCTGGAAGAACTGAGCGATCATATCCATCCAGGGAATACAGCGCTCTTTTACTTGAAAAAACTGTACGATATGAAAGTGGAATTCGAGCAGATGGAGCTGCCGAAAACGAGGGAAGAGTTTGAAACACGTGCCGCCCTTTATCAATTTGTTCAGGAAATGGAACAGTACCTCCTCCTGAAAAGCTCGTTCAAAGGAATAAAAAAGGAGGAAAGTGAAGCAAACTACACCTAAAACATGAAAAAGGTGATAGGATGCGTTTACTTCTTGCCATCATATTGTTTGCTTCACCACTATGGCCACTCGGGAGAAACCCGATCCCGGGAGATCCGTTTATCATCGTCAACAAGGAAACGAATCAATTGGCGTATGTTGACAATGGGAAGGTACAGGCTACCTTTCCCGTCGCAACAGGTAAAACGACTGCGCTCACTCCGGAAGGGTTGTTTAATGTTACGGTGAAAGCCAAGAACCCCTACTACCGTAAAAAGAACATCCCAGGGGGGGACCCGAGAAATCCTCTCGGAACCAGGTGGATCGGTTTCGATGCAGAAGGGACAGATGGCAGGATCTATGGAATCCATGGGACGAACCAGCCTTCGAGCATAGGGAAATATATTTCCAATGGATGCATCCGGATGCACAGTAGGAATGTTGAATATCTGTTTGACAAAGCACCCCTCGGCACCAAGGTACTCATTGTGAAATCGAAGAAAAGCTTCAATCAGTTGGGGAAAGAATATGGGGCACTAAAATAAAAAGAGGAGCTGCTGATCGATGGATTCGAAAAGCAGCTCCTTTTTCATTACTATTTTTATAATAAGAATGACAGCCCTGCCATGATCGTTGTTGCAATCATCGCAAACAGCATCACAAATACAATGATCTTTTGCATTTTTTTATTACTCATCGTATCGCTCCATTCTCCCACATGAGCGTGAGATAATTTTCAACTCTATTTTAACGTGAATAATGAGAGAAGACAACCATCGGAATAAAAGAAAACGCTTTAATTATTCGTCTCTATAGGAGGAAATTCGACAACAAGTATGGAATACTATATGGGTGGAGCATGCAAACAACAGGGGGATGATAGGGATGAAAAAGGTAGATCATATCGGAATAGCAGTTTCATCAATAGACAATGTTCTCGCATTTTATGAAGATACTCTCGGTCTTTCATTACTGAAGATGGAAGAGGTAGAGAGTCAAGGTGTCAAGGTGGCATTCATGGATGGCGGAAATCTTAAGCTCGAGTTACTTGAGCCACTACATAAAGAAAGCCCGATTGCAACATTCATAGAAAAAAAGGGTGAAGGGATTCACCATATAGCCTTCGGTGTAGAAGGAATCGAGGAGCGCATCAAAGAGCTCCAGACCAAAGGGGTTAGGATGATCAACGAAACGCCAAAGCCTGGTGCCGGCGGGGCATCTGTCGCTTTCATGCATCCGAAATCGGCCCACGGCGTTTTATACGAGCTTTGTGATAAATCCAACATCAAAGGGGAGTAATCATAATGGATATTTATGAAAAAATCAATGAATTATACGACCGCAGAAGAGAAGTGGAGCTTGGCGGCGGAGATGAAAAAATAGACAAGCAGCACGACAAAGGAAAGCTGACAGCGAGGGAACGGATCGATATCCTGGTTGATCCGGGGAGCTTTGTGGAGCTGAACCCATTCATCGAGCACAGATGCTCGGACTTTGGACTTGAAGGGGTACAGGGCCCCGGTGACGGGGTCGTGACAGGGTACGGCAAAGTAAACGGGAAACCAATATACTTATTCTCACAGGATTTCACTGTGTTCGGCGGTGCACTTGGAGAAATGCACGCGAAGAAGATTTCCCATGTAATGGATCTTGCCGTCAAGAATGGTGCTCCGTTCATCGGATTGAATGATTCTGGCGGGGCCAGGATTCAAGAAGGTGTCGTTTCTTTAGATGGCTATGGACATATCTTCTATCGAAACGCCGTCTATTCAGGTGTAATTCCGCAAATATCCGTCATCATGGGCCCTTGTGCCGGTGGAGCGGTTTACTCCCCCGCCATCACAGATTTTGTCTTTATGGTGGATGAGACGAGCCAAATGTTCATCACCGGACCTAAAGTCATTGAAACCGTAACAGGGGAAAAAATCAGCTCGGAGGATCTCGGTGGGGCAAAGGTTCATAACTCCATTAGCGGAAATGCCCATTTCAGGGGGGAAACCGAAGAAGAGGTGTTACAAGAGGTTCGAAGACTATTAGCTTACCTCCCTCAAAATAATGAAGAGAAGCCTCTGCGTTTAGAAGTGGATGAAGAAGATGATTACCGTGCCAACTTAACGGACCTGATCCCATTTGATGCGATTCGTCCCTATGACGTCCGTACCGTCATCAGTGAGATCGTCGATGAAGGAAGCTTCATGGAGGTTCAGAAGGAATTCGCCAAAAACATCGTTGTGGGGTTGGCGCGCATTAAAGGCGAAGTTGTCGGACTTGTATGCAACCAGCCGAAGTTCATGGCGGGAGGTCTTGATATCGACTCTTCCGACAAAGCATCCCGTTTCATCAGGTTCTGTGATTCCTTCAATATTCCTCTCATTACGTTTGAGGATGTTACGGGATTCTTCCCCGGAATCAAGCAGGAACATGGAGGGATCATCCGTCATGGTGCCAAGATTTTATACGCATATTCAGAAGCGACAGTCCCTAAAATGACCGTGATCCTAAGGAAAGCGTATGGCGGGGCGTATGTGGCACTGAATAGTAAATCGATCGGTGCGGATCTGGTCTTTGCCTGGCCGAATGCGGAAATCGCCGTCATGGGGCCTCAAGGAGCAGCCAATATCATTTTTGCCAGGGAAATTGCAAACAGTGATCATCCTGAAGAGCTTCGCGAACAAAAAATCGAAGAGTACCGTGAGAAATTCGCGAATCCATATGTCGCCGCGTCACGTGGAATGGTGGATGATGTCATCGATCCCCGTGAAACCCGGATCAAATTGATTCAAGGGTTGGAAATGATGAGAAACAAACGGGAAGAACGACCGAAGAAGAAGCACGGCAATATCCCATTGTAAAAGGTGTACCATTTGTTGAACGGAGTTATTCACGCTATACTATAGGAGTGAATACATATTTGTGGAGGTCTACTAATGATTAATGAAGAGCGTTTATTAAATGAGTTCCTGGAATTGGTGCAGATCGATTCTGAAACGAAAGAAGAAGCGGAAATCGCGAAAGTATTGACTAAGAAATTCTCCGATCTTGGAGTAGAGGTATTCGAAGACGACACGATGGGTGAAACGGGCCATGGTGCAGGTAACCTGATCTGTACATTGAAAGGAAATAAAGAGGGCGTAGATACCATTTATTTCACTTCCCATATGGATACAGTGGTCCCTGCCAAAGGGGTAAAGCCTACTCTTAAAGAAGATGGCTACATCTATTCCGATGGAACAACCATACTCGGAGCAGATGATAAAGCGGGTCTTGCCACTATGCTTGAATCCGTGCGTGTCCTTAAGGAAAACAATATTTCACATGGCGATATCCAGTTCATCATCACAGTTGGGGAAGAATCCGGTCTCGTTGGAGCAAAAGCCCTTGATTCCTCACTAGTTAAAGCGAAATACGGTTTCGCCCTCGATAGTGACGGCAAAGTCGGAAACATCATCGTAGCAGCACCGACACAGGCTAAAGTGAAGGCGACGATCTTCGGAAAAACGGCACACGCAGGCGTAGCACCTGAAAAAGGCGTTTCTGCCATCACGATTGCAGCGAAAGCCATTTCTAAAATGCCACTTGGACGCATCGATAAAGAAACAACGGCGAACATCGGCCGTTTTGAAGGCGGAAAAGCAACGAATATTGTATGCGAACAAGCCGATATCCTTGCTGAAGCCCGTTCACTGGTTCCTGAAAAAATGGAAGCACAGGTAGAAAAAATGAAAGCTGCCTTCACTTCCGTTGCTGAAGAAATGGGCGGGAAAGCGGAAGTCGAAGTTCAAGTCATGTACCCGGGCTTTAAGTTCAAAGACGGTGACGAAGTAGTGGAAGTGGCAAAACGCGCGGCGAAGAAAATCGGTCGCCCAAGCGAGCTGCTGACAAGCGGGGGCGGAAGCGACGCCAACGTCATCGCCGGATTAGGAGTACCGACCGTCAACCTTGCAGTAGGCTACGAAGAAATCCACACCAAAAGCGAAAGAATGCCAGTAGAAGAACTAAACAAACTCTCTGAAATGGTCGTCGCAATCATTCAAGAAGTCGCTGGGGAATAGAAAAACGGAAGTGGCTTGCTCTGGGGCGACAAGCATAAGACGAGTAACCCGGAAAGGCGCCCTTTGCCTTTTGGGGTTACTTGGCTTATGACCTCGAGCCCCAAGCCCCTGCAGCTGGACAAAGAAAAGCGGAGCCGGCTCGTTCAGGCCCGACAAGCATAAGATGTCCACGTATAAAGGTTAACCCCTTTGTGCGTGGACATTTTCTTCTTTCATATCAGCACCCAACCTTTCTGAAATATGGTACATTAGTAGTATACATATCAGAAATGCGAGAGGGGACGTTATACATTGCCGAAAGTAGTGGTATTTCATGCTGGAAAAGAAGAATATGCTCTGCCGATTGAGAACGTAGTATCGATTGAAAAGGTGGAGGAGATCAGGTCGATCCCTCACTTACCCCCATTTGTCCTGGGACTTGTAAAGGTCAGGGGAGAGCTGATTCCGGTCCTTGATTTAGGGAACATCCTTTATAACACCCCTGCAATTGCTGAAAAAGGAATGTTTCTCCTGGTCGTCCAGACGAAAACGATGCAGGTCGGTTTGGTCGTGATGGAAGCAAAGGAAATCCTTGAAGTTCCAGATGAATCGATTACAAACGTCGGTTTGCTAGCTTATTCGAAAACAACCTATTTTTCAGGAGTCATCAATCTTGAAGATTCCCTTTTAACCCAGATCGATCCCGATGTTTTAGTAGAGAGCTTAGAAGGTATAAAAGAAATAAAGGATTATGTGAACGAGCAAAAAACACATCAAAACTAGACAAAGAAAGCCGCGATTGAAATGAACTCACACTATCCCAAAAACGGACGAGTGATCCTTCATGTTGATATGAACAGTTTTTATGCCTCTGTAGAGATGGCCTATGATCCCACTCTTCGGGGGAAACCCCTGGCTATTGCCGGGAACCCCCAGGAAAGACGGGGCATCATCGTGACATGCAGCTACGAAGCCAGGGGCTTTGGAGTGAAAACGACGATGCCTCTTTGGGAGGCGAAAAAATTATGTCCGGAACTGGTCATCATGACACCCAACTTCGACCGTTACCGTGCCGCCTCAACGGGAATATTCGATATCCTCAGACAATATTCAGAATTAGTGGAACCCGTTTCGATTGATGAAGGGTATCTGGATATAACGGATTCCTTCGAGAAAGGGACTCCATTACAAATTGCCTCAGACATTCAGGCCCAGATCAAGGGTCAGTTAGACCTTCCTTGCAGCATCGGTGTAGCTCCCAATAAATTCCTCGCCAAAACGGCCTCGGATATGAAGAAGCCTATGGGAATCACGGTTTTGCGTAAGCGTGATATCCCGAACAAGCTGTGGCCGCTTCCCGTCATTGAAATGCACGGGATTGGTCAGAAGACTGCCGAGAAGCTGAATTCAATCGGAATCCATACGTGCAGCGATCTTGCCCATGCCAATGATATCCAGTTGAAGTCACTGTTAGGTATCAACGGACTCCGTCTTAAAGAGCGAGCCAATGGAATCGACAGAAGGAATGTGGACCCCGAATCGATTTATGATTACAAGAGCGTGGGGAATTCCACTACCTTACCGAAGGATATAACGAATCAGCATGAGCTTTTACTTGTTGTAGAAAAGCTCTGTGCGAAGGTATCGTCGCGACTTCAACAAAAAGATGTCCTTGGGACGACGATCCAGCTGATGATCCGGGATAAATTCAGGAAGACCATCACAAGAAGCAAAAAGGTTGCAAACCCCATTTATAAAAAAGAAGACTTATATCATCATGCGAAAGACTTATTCTTGAAGCACTGGGATGGGGATCCCGTCCGGCTCCTTGGGGTCACGGCACAGGATGTTGTGGAGAAAAGCGAGGCCACGGAACAGCTGGACTTATTTTCTTATAAGAAAGTCGCAGAAAAGGAACCACTCTACAACGTATTATCCAAGCTTCAAGACAAGTTTGGGAAAGATTCCATTTCTCAAGGGGTAAAAGCGAAGAACAAGAAAAAGTCTTATGACCCTAAACAGGATACAAGCTTCAACAAAGACTTTTTAAGGGAATGACAGCTGTAAAAGGGGACATCTTATAACAGATAACGTACTTCTCAATCGGATTATTTGCACCAGTGACCCTTTCTTGTTAGATTGAAATAGAATCCGGTCATTGATTTAATGAAACGGAAGAAGTAACAAAATCATGATTCTATAGATGAAAGGATGTTGATGTTATGGCTCAGGAAATTGGTGTTATCGGATTAGCCGTTATGGGAAAAAACTTGGCATGGAATATTGAAAGCAGGGGGTACTCTGTTTCTGTTTACAATCGTTCGAGTGAGAAAACGGATGAAATGATGAGCGAATCGAAGGGCAAGAATGTCAATCCTACATATACAATCGAGGAATTCGTCAACTCATTGGAAAAGCCCCGGAAGATTCTTCTGATGGTCAAGGCGGGAAATCCGACTGATGCGACCATCGAACAATTAAAACCTTTCCTTGAAAAGGGGGACATCCTGATAGATGGGGGAAATACATTCTTCGAGGATACCCGTCGACGCAATCAGGAACTAAGCGAACTTGGCATCCATTTTATCGGGACGGGTGTGTCCGGTGGGGAGGAAGGTGCCCTGACAGGTCCATCCATCATGCCTGGAGGGCAGAAGGAAGCATATGATCTCGTGGCCCCTATCCTGAAAGATATCGCAGCGAAGGTCGACGGAGATCCTTGTACAACGTATATCGGTCCCGATGGTGCAGGTCACTACGTGAAAATGGTGCACAACGGCATTGAATATGGAGATATGCAGCTGATCGCGGAATCCTACTTCCTGATGAAAAATGTCCTTGGCTTAAGTGCGGAAGAACTTCATGAAGTGTTTTCCGACTGGAATGAAGGTGAGCTTGACAGCTATCTCATCGAAATCACAGCAGATATCTTCACGAAGAAAGATGATGAAACCGGCAAGCCGATGGTGGATGTCATCCTTGATAAAGCAGGTCAAAAGGGGACGGGGAAATGGACGAGCCAAAGTGCATTGGATCTCGGTGTTTCCTTACCGATCATCACCGAGTCAGTCTTCGCCCGTTTCATTTCAGCGATTAAAGATGAACGTGTGAAAGCGAGTAAGATGCTGAAAGGTCCTGATACGAAACCATTCGATGGCGATAAGAAAGCATTGGTCGAATCGATCCGTAAAGCCCTTTATATGAGTAAGATCTGTTCGTATGCTCAAGGCTTCGCCCAAATGCGCTCTGCGTCTGATGAGTACAAATGGGATCTGGAGTACGGAGATATCGCCATGATCTTCCGCGGAGGATGCATCATCCGTGCGCAGTTCCTGCAGAAGATTAAAGAAGCATATGACCGTGAATCCAATCTCACTAACCTTTTACTCGATCCTTACTTCAAAGAGATCGTCGAAAGCTATCAATACGCACTCCGCGAAGTCATCAGTGTAGCCGTCCAGAATGGTGTACCGGTTCCCGGCTTCTCGGCAGCCCTGTCTTATTATGACAGCTACCGTACAGAAACGCTTCCTGCGAATTTGATCCAGGCTCAGCGGGACTACTTCGGTGCACATACCTACGAACGTGTGGACAAAGAAGGCATTTTCCATACGGAGTGGATGAAATAATAGAATGATGCAAGCCCCTTTCTGGTGAAGAGAGGGGCTTTTAATAATATCATGGTGAATGATCGTAAGGTAGTGATCAGTGGATTTTGCAGTAGAATGATACAAACAAAACAATAATCATGGAATTGAAAATGGAGGACGCATGAAACAAATCACATTATCAAACGGAAAAAGAGTGGAAGTGGACTGTCTGAGCTGTGCATTGACGAGCGGGATGATCGAACCGGATGGTGGGGTGGTGCTCGAAACGGAGTATTTTCATGCCCATCAGGATGTGGCGTATCCAATCAAGGGTTTGATCATACTGGCCTCCAAAAGGCATATCACATGCTTTGATGAATTGACTGAAGCGGAGAAAATGGATTATATCAACTGCTTGACCAGAATTCGAAAAGCTCAGAGAGAAGTATTGGGAATTGAATACGTTTATTACTTTTATAATGAAGACACCACGCATCATTTCCATACGTGGATGGTTCCGCGATACGAATGGATGTATGAATTCGGTCGGTCTGTCGAGTCTGTCAGGCCAGTACTGCTTCACGCGAGAAATGAGATGAACGATGAACAAAATGTAAGAGAAGTGATGGCAGCGATCCATGCACTATCGAGAGAATTACATAGGGGGTGAATGGGCCGGTTCGAAACAGATTTCTTTGATTTTCTGCAAGGGTTTGAAATAATGAACTTGCATCAAAGAAAGAGGAGGCATTTCAATGAGTGAAACCAAAACTTCGACAGAACCATTATTTAGACCTTTCCATAGTGAGAAGTTACAATTATCCAACCGCACAGTGATGGCACCAATGACACGGGGGTTTTCTCCAAATGGGGTTCCCGGTGAAGATGTTGCCGCTTACTATCGCCGCAGAGCTGAAAACGGTGTAGGATTGATCGTCACGGAAGGAACGGGAATCAATCATCCCTCTTCTGTTTCAGGAGCGAGCATCCCTCTGTTCCATGGTGAAGAATCACTGAATGGCTGGGCAGAAGTCGTGAAGGAAGTCCATCAAGCAGGAGGAAAGATTGTTCCACAGCTTTGGCATGTGGGGATGACCCGTAAAAAAGGAGAGCTTCCAAATGAAGAAGCGTTTCCTGTTGGACCCTCAGGACTAAGCCTTTCAGGTAAAGAAATCAACGAGCCTATGTCGGAAGAGGAAGTCGTCCAGATGGTGGAAGCGTATGCCAAGGCTGCTGCAGATGCGAAACGCATAGGCTTCGACGGCATAGAACTGCACGGGGCACATGGATATTTGATCGATCAGTTTTTCTGGGAGAATACAAACCGTCGTACTGATCGTTATGGAGGAGACCTTGTAGGCAGAACCCGGTTTGCCGTTGAGGTAATTGAAGCCTGCAGACGGGAAGTGGGCCCTGATTTCCCGATCATCTTCCGTTTTTCACAATGGAAAATGAATGATTTCAATGCAAAGCTTGCAACGACACCGGATGAACTCGAGCGTTTCCTGGAGCCTCTTGTGAAAGCAGGCGTGGATATTTTCCATTGCTCGACACGCCGTTTCTGGGAGCCGGAATTTGAAGGATCTGATTTGAACCTTGCAGGCTGGACGAAAAAGCTGACCGGTAAACCGGTTATATCCGTGGGATCGGTTGGTCTGGATGGGGAATTCACCAGCTTCTCAGGTGCGGGTACGACTAGCCTTGATGGTCTGATCGAGAGACTGGACCATGGAGAATTCGACCTGGTCGCAATCGGACGCTCACTCCTTCAGGACCCTGAATGGGTAAGGAAAGTGGAGGATGGCAGAGCGGATGATCTGCTTCCGTTTGATAAGGAAGCCCTGAAAAAGTTGTATTAAGGTAGTACCGGGTGTCTCTAATGAGGCACCTGTTTTTTTGTATACAATAAAAAAAACTCCCCGGCAATTAGCCAGGGAGTTCTATATCTACCTTTTATCCGATCATTTCATCAAACAACAGTACGCGTGCCGGTGATGCATCGGTGTTTTGAATTTTCAGTGGGGCTGCCACCATGAAATATTGGCCGGCTTTGATGTCTTTCAATTGTAGGCCTTCCATGATGATGACGCCGCTTCCCATCAGGCTGCGGTGAGTCGGGTGACCATCCTGGGCCCGCTCGATCCCGAGGGCATCAATCCCAACGCCTGCAATCTTTTTCTCAGCAAGGTATGCAGCAGCATCTTCTGCTACATAGATGAAGTCAAAGTTGAATTCAGTATCCCATGAATTCTTCGTTTTGAAGAGGATGAAGTCATTCTCTTCAATCTCCAATCCTTCAATATCCTTCAGGCTGATTTTTTCCTCGGCTTCCGTTACATCAAATACTTTAACAGGGCGAACGAGCTTCTCAATCTCGATGGTTTCAATCGTCTCGCCGTCGTTGATCATGTGAAGGGGAGCATCGACATGAGTTCCTGTATGAACATCCATTGAGAGTCTTGACTCCGTCACATGGCCGTTCGTATTTGTTTCAATACTCGGTTGTTTTTCAGGTTTGTTCTTGTACACGGGCATCCCGTTAAAGATCGGGGCTGTTACGTCATAAATTTTCATTGGTTCCACACCTTTCTTAGCATTGGTCTACATCGAGGTTGGCAATCGGCCACCAGGAGAAGCCGTCTTTTGCAAGCAGATTGTCAGCGGCTTTCGGTCCCATCGAACCTGCTTCATAGTTAGGGAATTCTCCGTCACGTGTATGTTCCCATACTTCAGAGATTTTGTCGACGAATGCCCATGATAATTTCACTTCATCCCAATGCGTGAAGTTCGTGGCATCTCCACGAAGACAATCGAATAGAAGCTTTTCGTATGCCTCAGGTGTGTTCATTCCATCCACGCTGTTGTTGGCAAAGTTCAGTTTAACTGGAGTCGTTTCGATATTCTGTCCGGATTTTTTCACATTCAGGTGAAGGGTGATCCCTTCTTCCGGCTGGATGTGAATGACCAGCAGGTTAGGAGCCAAAGGCTTGTCCGGGTTGTAATACAGGTTCATTGGAATGTCTTTGAACTGGATGACGATTTTCGTTGACTTTGTTTCCATTCTTTTTCCTGTACGGATATAGAACGGGACACCTGCCCAACGGAAGTTATCAATCATCAATTTACCTGCAACATAGGTTTCAGTATTAGACTGATCATCGACGTTTTCAGCTTCGCGGTAACCAGGAAGTTCTTCATTTCCTGTTTTTCCGGGACCATATTGTCCCCTGACGAAGTAATCTTTGACTTCTTCCTGTTGGAATGGACGAAGAGATCGCAGCACACGTACTTTTTCACTGCGGATTTCATCCGTCGTCAATTTGATCGGAGGCTCCATGGCAAGTAATGCAACCATTTGAAGCAGATGGTTCTGGACCATATCGCGAAGGGCCCCGCTTTTTTCATAATAGCGGCCGCGGTCTTCCACACCGAGCTCTTCGGATGAAGTGACCTGGATATTCGAGATATATCGGTTATTCCATAATGGTTCAAACATCGCATTGGAGAAACGGATGACTTCAATGTTTTGTACCATTTCTTTACCAAGGTAGTGATCGATACGATAAATCTGATCTTCTGAAAATGATTCGCGGATCTGACTGTTCAATTTTTCGGCTGAAGGCAGGTCGTGCCCGAATGGTTTCTCGATCACAAGTCGCTGGAAGCCTTTTGTGTCGGTCAAGCCTTGATTTTTTAACTGCTCCGTAATCGTCCCGAAGAATTCAGGGGCCATCGCTAAGTAGAAAATGCGATTGCCTTCTAATTCATATGTTTCATCCAGCTCATCGGATAAGTTCTTCAATGCTTTGTAGGAATCACTGTTAGACACATCATTCGGCTGATAATAGAAATGTGACACAAATTCATCGATATTTTCATCGCTGCCTAACGCTTTATGTACCGATGTCTTTACGTGCTCCTGGAATTCTTCATTTGACCATTCGCGTCGTGCCACACCTACAACGGCAAAACGCTTTGAGATTTTTCCTTTACGGAACAAATGATAAAGAGACGGATATAGTTTTCTTTTCGCTAGATCACCTGTCGCTCCAAAAATCGTAATCAGAGATGTTGGTGTTGTTGAATTATTCAATGTCATGACCTCACTTTATCTTGATGTAACCCTTATTTATGCGTTTCTTCTTATTTAATATCCTATACAATTACTTAATTTTAAAGACTTCTGTTTCATTTAGCAAATTATATGCTGAGGACTTTTACCGCCGGGAATCATGAAAACGTTTTATGTTTTGGGTTAAGTTCTTCGTCTTTATGTTGGCTTTAATTTTCATTCTTATGACTGCATTTCCGGGAAAGGGTAAAAAGACGGTGAATATGCTAAAATAGAGGCAGTATAGCTCAATTGAGGAGTGATTGAAGTGGAATTGTTATTTTTAGGTACGGGTGCAGGGGTGCCGGCCAAGCTCCGCAATGTGACCAGTGTCGCTTTGAAATTACTAGAAGAACGTGGTGCGGTTTGGCTTTTTGATTGTGGGGAAGCGACCCAGCATCAAATTTTACATACAAGCTTGAAACCAAGAAGGATCGAAAAGATTTTCATTACCCACCTGCATGGTGATCACATATACGGGCTGCCGGGATTATTGGGTAGCCGTTCCTTCCAGGGAGGGGAAACAAAACTGACGGTATATGGTCCTAAGGGGATCAAAGAATTTATCGAGGTTTCACTCTCAGTCAGCAGGACCCATCTTCAATATCCCCTTGAAGTGGTGGAAATCGAGGAAGGGGTCATCTTTCAAGATGAAGGGTTCAGTGTAGAAGCAAAGGGACTCGACCATGCTCTTCCTACTTTCGGTTATCGTGTGATTGAAAAAGATAAGCCTGGTGTTCTGCAAGTGGATCAATTACGTGATAGGGGCGTTCAACCGGGCCCCCTCTATAAGAAATTAAAATTAGGTGAAATGGTTCGGCTGGAAGACGGGAGGGAAATTGATGGAAAGGATTTTCTCGGACCTTCGATTCCTGGACGGGTCGTCACCATCCTTGGAGATACAAGGGTTTGTTCCAATGCGGTGGAACTTTCTAAGTCCGCAGATGTCCTCGTTCATGAAGCGACCTTCAACCGGGATCAAGAAGAGATGGCCCGGGAGTATTACCATTCCACGACAAAACAAGCAGGAGAGACGGCTCTCCTAGCCGGGGCTCGTCGTCTCTTTCTGACGCATATTTCTTCCCGTTATGCAAAGGAATCATGGGAAGAACTGGAGAAGGAAGCAAGGGAGGTCTTCGCGGAAAGCTATATTGCAAGGGATTTCATGGAATACGACATCCCTTTAAAGAAATAGGGGGGAGTGGGATGAAGGAGATCTATATCGTACGACATGCGAAAGCGGATGGTCAGCCTTTTCATGCACCGTTAACGGAGGAGGGCGAACGTCAGGCACGTCAATTAGCGTCCTTTTTAGAAAACCGCTCCATTCAAGCGATTTATTCAAGTCCCTTCATAAGGGCACTGGACACCATCCGTCCTTTTGCTGACCGTTCAGGCCTCCGAATCCAAGAGGACGACAGACTGGGAGAAAGGGTGCTGAGCGATGAGGATCTTCCTGATTGGATGGAAAAGTTGAAGATGAGTTTTGAGGATTTTTCTCTCTCATTGCCTGGTGGGGAGTCCAATCAAATGGCGATGGAGCGGGCAAGGTCCTTCGTGGATGAAGTAATGGGAAATGTTGAGGATCACGTTGTCTGTGTGAGTCATGGTAATTTAACGACGCTCTTTCTCAGATTATTTGACGAAGACTATGGATACAATGAGCTGTTCGCTTTATCCAATCCGGACGTCTACATCGTCAGGCTGGAAGGAGACCGCGCTTCTGTACAGCGCATTTGGGAGTAGGAAAGATCGTCTAAACAGAAAAAGGGGAATCGAGATGAATTCATTTACATTTGAACATATTTATAATCCGGGTCATATTATTGCCGAAAACGCTCTTTATCGACATATTCATTATCCGGAAATGCTGACGAGGTATGATAGTAACTTTCTTGCATTTAAGAAGGAGCCGACTCTTGAAGAATTTATACAAGCTGCCCGTTTTTTACGGGAATTCCATCACGCAAAAGGGCAGAAGCATGTAAAGTTTCTTTTTCCTCAAGATCACAAACCTTCGGAAGAACTGATGGATTATTTTAAACAAGAGGGATATGACGTCGGATTCAATGAGCTTTATTCGATTGATCCCGATCAATTCCCATCGCCTGAAGTGAATGCTGACATAGAAGTCAAGGAAGTGGGAAAGGAAGAACTCCAGGATTATCTTTCTTTTCAGTACGAGCAGGATTTGGACTATGGTCCGGTTTTTGCCGACCAAAAGGTGGATATGCATAAGCGGAATTTTGAAAATCCCCGTATCATGCAGCTTCTGGCTTTCTATAAAGGGACCCCATCCGGATCCGTGGATGTGATCATCGAGGAAGATTCAGCGGAAATAGACGGATTGATGGTTCACGAATCGTTTCAAAAGAAAGGGATCGGAAGCAGGCTGCAGCGGTATGTCATGGAACGGTTCCCTGACAAGTTAATCATTCTGGTGGCGGATGGGGAAGATACGCCAAGGTTGATGTATCAAAAACAGAATTATGCTTGTTTAGGTTTCAGGTACGAAGTGCAGAAAGTGTATAAATAAAAGAGAGCGCAGAACCTGGGGGGTTCCGCGCTCTTCTCATTTACCAGCCGCGTTCATACTGCTTAGGTGCTTCGATTTCGACACCCAACTCTTTCGCTGCCGTTCTCGGCCAGTATGGATCCCGCAGAAGTTCACGTGCAAGCAGGATCAGGTCGGCCCGTTCGTTTTGGAGGATTTCTTCCGCCTGGATGCCTGTTGTAATCAGTCCAACGGCTCCTGTGTCAATGTCTGCCCCGTTCTTGATCGTCTCGGCAAGCTTCACCTGATAGCCGGGGAATACCGGGATGCGTGCAGGTACAAGGGCGCCGGAGCTGACATCGATCAAATCGACACCTTGTTCTTTCATCCATTTTGCAAATACAACATAGTCTTCAACGTCGAGGCCTTCTTCGTTGTAATCTTTGGCAGAAACCCTCACAAGGAGTGGTCCGTCCCATACTTGTTGAATCCCTTCAATGATTTCACGGAGGAACCGGTAGCGGTTTTCTGCCGATCCACTATATTCATCGGTTCGTTTATTGGACAGTGGGGAGAGGAACTCATTGATGAGATATCCGTGGGCTCCGTGAACCTCGATCACATCAAAGCCTGCTTTCTTCGCTCTTTCAGCCCCCTTGATGAATGCGGTGATGGTTTCTTTTATATCATCCGCTGTCATTTCAACAGGTGTTTTCATTTCATTATTAAATGGAATGGCGGATGGAGCCAGGATGTCTCCTTCAAGGACCGCTTTTCTTCCGGCATGGGCCAGCTGGATTCCTGTTTTAGCTCCCTGCTCTTTCATCAGATCCACTAACTCTTTTAAGCCTTCAATATGTTCGTCATCCCAAATCCCTAAATCCTGTGGTGAGATTCTTCCCTGGGGCGTAACCGCCGTCGCTTCTTGAATGATGAGTCCGACTCCGCCGACAGCACGGCTCGTATAGTGGGTGCGATGCCAGTTTTCGACTTTACCATCTTCATTGTGAGAAGAGTACATGCACATGGGTGCCATGACGATTCGGTTCTTCAGTTCAACATTTTTAAGCGTGTATGGTTCGAATAGCTTTGCGTTCATTTCCAATCACCTTTCCATGAGGAATTTATTTCGGGTTTCTAAACAGTTATACATCAAGAGTATAACAACAAGCCTTTTGCCGGAAAAGGAATGTGCTCTACTTCCTTTTCTCTCTTAGCTCTTTCAATGGATAAATCGTCCCGCGCCATTCGATCCCGCCTCTTTTAAACGTAAGGAACGTCGCCCGGGCTATGGAATAGATGAATAACAAGGCAGTGACGGGCAGGGAGAGGATGAGGAGGGGAGACTCATTCGTCATCTCCTTTATGACTTTGAAATAGGTGATGAAAATCAGTAGAATGATCGACATGCTCACGGTCCGGATCAAGGCGTCTCCTGTGAAGATCGTCAAGAATGGAAGGACCGTGGAGCAGAACACGCCTGTCATGGCAAATACTACAAGAAGGATGGAGTAATGGAGCCCGGCAAATGTATTCTTCTCAAGGCCCTGGAAGGCCCCTTTCAAGGAGTGATACCACTCCACCTCCAGGGATTGAAGGGCAGTGAGTAACCCTTGGCTTTTCCCGGCTTTTTTGATATGGATGCCAAGCTGCAGGTCGTCATCGGGCATGTTCTTGATCTTTTCGTGTGTACCGATTGACTCATAAGCAGAACGTGTGATCAGATTGAAGGCACCGATCCCCACCCCTATCCCCGAGGAAGGGTCATTCGCCTTCCATGGCCGCTTATAAAAAGAGAAACCGAATAAAAAGAAGGCGACAAAGTTTTTTAACCAGAATGTCTTTGATTTAATATTGGGGGCAAGGGTGAGATGATCGAGCTTCTGAGATTGAAAGACTCCGACAGCCCTGGACAGGATGGAAGGGTCTTTATACAGGACATCTGCATCGGTGAACAGGATGAGTGACCCATTTGAGATGAGGTACCCTTTATATAATGCCTGATTCTTTCCGAGCCACCCTTGTTCCAGTGTATCGATATGGAGGACGCGGATCCGCTTGTCCATTTTTCCTAATCTTTCAAGTTTATCTGGGGTGCGGTCCGTTGAACGGTCATTGACAAGAATCCATTCAATCCGTTCATAGTCCTGCTTGAGTTGGGATAGAATGCTGTCTGTGATCGCTTCTTCTTCATTCCTCGCAGGGACGATGATGGAGAGAAGGGGGCCGCTCGCCGTGCCCGGCAATCCTTCAAGGGAAGAAAGTTTACCCAACCCTCTCCACACCAGGGTGGCGAGAACGATCCAGACTACTAGGACTGCTATAAGTAAAATGAGGAGTAGATCCATCTGTGTCGACCTTCTTTTTTGCTTTGATTGTATCACTGAAACGGGATCTCTCGCGAATCATGATCGGCTGTAGGTTTATTTTTTCAAAGAATTCTCCTTTAATTCATGCCCGAGTATTTGAGAGCGGTTATTTGCGGATGAAATGCACTGGAAAAATGCATCCCTTACTTGATGGTCTTCTAACGCAGCGATTCCCGCTTCGGTCGTTCCACCTGCACTGGTAACATTCCTTCTTAATTCCCGGGCTTCTAATCCGGATTCTGAAAGCATGGCGCTTGCTCCAGCAATCGTCTGGGTAACAAGGCTTTCAGCCAGGTCCTCTTCCAGCCCCAATTCTACTGCAGCATGTTTCAAAATTTCGGCTACGTAATAGATATAAGCCGGCCCGCTTCCTGATAGAGCCGTGATAAGGTCCAATTTCTCTTCTTCTACCACCGCTGCTATTCCGACAGACTGAAAGAGTGTTTTCGTCCATTCCTTCTGGGAGGGTGAGAGATATTGATTGAAAGCGACCGCCGTTGCTGACTTCCCCATGGCTGCACTTGTATTCGGCATGGCTCTTGCGATGGCGCCTTTAAATTCGAGTCTGTCGCTTATATGTTCCATGGTGATGCCTGCCAGTACAGAGATGATCAGCGTATTCTCAGAAAGGTAGGATCTGATGGAATCTGCTGCTTCATGAAAGTCCTTTGGTTTCATGGCGAGGATGATGACATCATATCGTGACGCCCGGTTTACCTTCCGGATACAGAATTCATGCATGATTTCATTCAAACGCTCCTGATTGGCACGATTGGTCACATATACTTCTTCATTATTCAATACTCCCGCTTTCAATGCGCCGCTCATTAAAGCATGAGCCATCGACCCTGCTCCGATAAATAATGTCTTCATTCGCTCATTCCTCCTTTTGTTTTTGAAAAAAAACAGACCCTTTCATCCATAAAGGACGAAAGGGTCTCGCTTCCGTGGTACCACCTTGTTTTGTCCATTTTCCACGAAGAAGATGAACACACTCCAATTCCATTAACGCTGGACGACGTTCTGCTTTAAGACGCTCAAAAGGCAGGTTCACAAATAGAGAGGACGACGGTGCCTTTCAGCCGGTGGGCCCCGATCTCTGACATCATCTATTCATTACTAGTCTTTCTCATCGCTTTATCGTATATCATTATGTAATATGTGATGAATGGATTAAATCTATATTATAGGTGATTATCGTAGAAATACAGCTTATCTGTCAAGGGTTTATTTTTAGTATATTCACACTTTTTAAAAATGACATCATGCTGAAAAAAATGTACACTAGGTAATGAAGGGTCATTCATTTTTTTTGGAAATGAATGACAGAACGGGAAGGTGCCGTGCTCTCTGTACCTTTTTATTATGAAGAATGTGGTGAAAATATGACAACTTTAGTGAATGATATCGCAAAAATCACACTATCCACCCCTTTTGCCGTGGGAGATGTGAATGTTTATTTAGTCAAGGGGGATGCCTTGACATTGGTGGATGCAGGCCCTCTTACAGATACGGCCTGGATGCAGCTCTCTGATCAATTGTCCCTTCTAGGGTACACACCTCAGGATATCGAACAAATCGTCCTGACCCATCATCATCCCGATCATGCAGGCCTGCTTGATCGTTTCTCATCCGGCGTCACGATATATGGTCACAACTATAACCGGTTCTGGCTTCAGCGGGACGACCATTTTCATGAAGTGTATGACCGTTTTTTCACGGAGCTTGCCATTGAGTCAGGGCTGCCCGAAGAGTTTCTGCCGGCCATCCAGAAGTTCAAGAATCCATTGAAATTCATGGGCAACCGAAAGCTGGATGCGGCGATAGGGGAAGGGGACAGGGTTCCCGGAATG
The DNA here is from genome assembly GCF_001305855.1 of Rossellomorea vietnamensis. Lineage (GTDB taxonomy): Bacteria > Bacillota > Bacilli > Bacillales > Bacillaceae_B > Rossellomorea > Rossellomorea vietnamensis_A. The sequence goes on from NZ_LIXZ01000006.1 coordinate 92,069, forward strand.
GAAGGGTGGCAGGTCATTGAAACCCTTGGTCACGCCCAGAGTCACTTATCCTTTTACAGGGAAAGTGATGGTGTTCTGATCGCGGGCGACCACATACTTGCCACCATCTCTCCCAATCCCCTCATTGAACCGCCATTTGAAGGGGAGAGTGAGCGTTCAAAGCCGTTGCTGCAGTATAATGCTTCATTGAAAAAACTTTCCGATTTTCCGATTTCCCTTGCTTATACCGGACATGGAGACAACGTTACGGATGTTCATGGATTGATTCCGAAGAGATTAGGGAAACAGGATGAGAGAGCAAGAGGTGTATTCGACATGATCAAAGGAAACCGCGTGACTGTATTTGAGATATGCAGGAAGCTATTTCCCTCCGTGTATCGGAAGGAGCTCGGTTTGACGTTGTCAGAGACCATCGGGCAATTGGATTATTTGGAAGCTAATCACGATATACAGAAAGAAAAGCATGAAGGAATCTATTATTATTTTGCTTAGGAAGATGTGACTTACATGAACAGAAGAATCAAAGGAAAAACGATTATCATTACCGGAGCCTCGGGAGGAATAGGGGAGCAAATGGCCATAAAGGTTGCGGAGAATGGCGGGAATCTTGCGTTGATTGCACGCCGTGTCCATCTGCTCCAAGCATTGAAGGAAAAGCTGACGAAAGAATTCAACTGTAAGGTGGAAGTATATCCTTTAAACGTAACCGATTATGATCAAATCCCCCGGGTGTTCACTAGCATCAGGAAGGATTTTGGATCGATCCATGCCCTGATCAATAACGCAGGTTATGGAATCTTCCAGGAAGCACACGAAACCTCCTTTCAAGATGTAAAAGGGATGATGGATGTGAATGTTCTTGGACTGATGGCATGTACAGGGGAAGTCCTTCCTTATATGCGTGAACAAGGATTCGGACACATCATCAATATCGCATCTCAGGCAGGGAAGTTTGCCACTCCAAAATCAAGTGCCTATTCCGCTTCCAAGCATGCTGTCCTCGGGTATACGAACAGTGTAAGGATGGAAGCGAAACGATATGGGGTGAAGGTGACGGCGGTGAATCCCGGACCAATCGCCACAGACTTCTTCTCCATTGCCGATGAAACCGGCACGTATGTGAAGAATGTGGAGAAGTTCATGCTTGATCCTGCATTCGTCGCAGAGACCGTGGTGGATTCACTCTTTACCAATAAAAGAGAAATCAACCTGCCCCGTTGGATGAATATAGGAAGTAAGTTCTATCAATTATTCCCATCTTTTGTCGAAAAAGTAGGAAATAACCTTTTCTTCAAAAAATAATGAAACCAAATAGTACCATCAATCGTCTAATCTAATAAGGGGGGAGTCTATGAAGAAATGTTTGACTGTTATGATACTTTGTTCCTGTATACTATTCAGCGGCTGCGGGCCGACCACATTGGTTAAATCATCTCAGGGCAGCACAGATTTCATAGGCTTTGTCACCCAATTGGAAAACAACCAGGTGCTGATCAATGATGTTTGGTTTTCTTTCAATCAACAAACCGTCATGTTGACAGATCGAGATAAAAAACTTCATAAAGAAGATATAGAGATGGGTAAAAAAGTGAATGTGACCTTTAATGGGGAGATGCAGGAATCCTTTCCCAGGAGAGCTTCTGCTGACCAACTGGTATTTCTGACAGACAAAGAAAGCAAAATCGAAGAGACTGTCGTGAAATTAGTCATGAGCGATCCCCGGTTTTCACAGGTGGTCGTCCAATCCATCGAAAAAAATCCCACCGGCCTCTATTCATTACGATTCAAAGATCTTTCCCTCGACCGTGATGTCCATGTGATGGTGAATGTTGAGAATGAAAGAGTCATTGTTCCGATACATACTTCTACCAAATAACAAGGAAGAAAGCGTTGATTACACATCGACGCTTTCTTTTCTTTTTTTTGAGATTATGCGGGACGGAAGAAGGGTAAGCATCAGAGAGTGGGAAATATTTTACGTAGACGAAACGGGTAGAATTTCTGTTTCAGAGGAAAACTATGATTATTGTCGGAAAAAGGATGTGGATGTATGATAGGGATTCTTTTAGCCCTGATCCCCGCGGTCGCGTGGGGAAGTCTTGTGTTTGTAAGTGTAAAACTTGGAGGGAATGCTTACAGTCAAACGGTTGGGATCACGGTTGGTTCACTGCTGTTTGCGATTGGCGTCTTCTTCATCAAGTCCCCTGAGTTAACGTTATTTGTCTGGGGAATCGGGTTTATTTCCGGCGTCTTTTGGGCTGTCGGGCAAGTGAACCAGCTGGCAAGTGTAAAATTCATCGGCGTTTCGAAAACCGTCCCGATTTCAACGGGAATGCAGCTGATCGGAACGACGCTCTTTGGTGTTCTAGTATTTAAAGAATGGAAGACGACTGAAACGATCCTTCTTGGAAGCGGGGCGGTTCTAGCTCTTATCATCGGTGTTGTCCTCACCTCATTCACACAGAAGTCCGAAGGGGATGAAGACTCTCAACTGAAAAAGGGTTTGTTGACGCTGCTCCTTTCCAGTTGTGGATACATAGCCTATGTCGTCATATTAAGATGGTTTAATATTGACGGATGGGAAGCGATTTTGCCACAGGCAATCGGTATGTTCATCGGAGCCGTTGTCATCACATTCAGGCATAAGCCATTTAACAAATATACGGTTCGCAACATTTTAACGGGGCTTATGTGGGCATCCGGGAATCTCGGATTGCTCCTTGCCCTGCCCCGGATCGGTGTGGCGACAAGCTTTTCCCTGTCCCAAACGGGAATCGTCATATCCACTCTCGGTGGTTTGTTCTTCTTAGGGGAAAAGAAATCGAAAAAGCAGATCCTTCTCGTCATTGCAGGATGTGTCCTGATCATCATCGGCGGGGTTCTATTGGGCTTTACGAAAGATTAAGGAGGAATTGGACATGTATACAGATTTAACGGATAAGGTTGTCATCATCACGGGTGCCGCGACGGGTATCGGAAAGGCGATTGCCAAACGGTTTGCGTCTGAAGGCTGTAAGGTGGTCATTAATTATTTCAAAGATGAAGAAAACCCTGAAGGACTGGTAAAGGAAATCGAAGAAGCAGGCGGGACAGCCTCCATCATCCAGGGAGATGTGTCAAAGGAAGAGGATGTCCAGGGGTTTGTCCGATTTGCTCATGAGACATATGGCCGCCTGGATATCTACGTGAACAATGCGGGAATCGAAAATGAAGTTCCGTCTGAAAACCTGCCGATTGAAGATTGGCAAAGGGTCATCAACACCAATCTGACAGGTACATTCCTTGGGTGCCGTGAAGCGGCAAAATACATGCTTGAGCATGGCATCAAGGGATCGATCATAAATGTATCGTCTGTCCATGAAATCATTCCGTGGCCTCACTTCGCTCATTATGCAGCCAGTAAAGGTGGGGTGAAGCTGCTGATGGAAAGCCTGGCGCTGGAATTTGCACCAGATGGGATACGGGTGAACAATATTGCTCCCGGGGCCATTGATACACCCATCAATGCCGAGAAATTTTCCGATCCGGAAAAGAAAAAGGGAGTGGAGAAACTCATTCCCCTCGGCTACATCGGAGAACCTGAACAGGTCGCTTCCTGCGCCGTTTTTCTAGCCTCCGATCAGGCAAGCTACGTCACGGGTACGACGCTCATCGCCGATGGGGGCATGACGAAATACCCGGGATTCCAAGCTGGAAAAGGTTGATGTATGTAAGTGTAGGTCCAAAATCACAAAGATGATTTTGGACTTATTTTTTTGCTCTGATTCTGCTGTACGCCAGCCTTTGTGTGAATTATCTTATGCTTGTCGCCCCTGCCCAAGCCGCCTCTGCTTTTCATTGTCCAGCTGCAGGGGCTTGGGGCTCGAGGTCATAAGCCAAGTCACCCAAAAAGGCAAAGAACGCCTTTCCGGGTGACTCGTCTTATGCTTGTCGCCCCAAAGCAAGCCCCTTTCGCTTTTCTTGTTATTCTCTCCATTACCATTTATTTAAGTTGAAAGGGAACGTATATTCGGTTAGAATCATAGATATACTATATAAGAACGTTTGTTCTATTTTAGGTAAGATGGAGGATGAGGATATGACTGTCGATTACAGTGTGCTGCCACACCACAAGATTTTGTGCATCGATATGAAGAGCTTTTATGCTAGCTGTTCGGCTGTCATGGAGGGGCTGGATCCCCTTGAATGTCACCTGGCTGTAGTGGGGGATAAAAGCCGGCAGGGAAGCATCGTACTGGCGGCCTCGCCCAGGATGAAGAAGGACTTTGGAATCAAAACGGGTTCGAGAATGTTTGAAATTCCAAACGACCCGCGAATCCAGCTTGTAGAGCCAAAAATGGCGACGTATGTCCGGATCTCCACGGAGCTGACCCGCCTGTTTCATCGGTATGTGCCAAAGGATGCCATCCACACGTACAGCGTGGACGAAAGCTTCATCAAGATTGATGGAGCGACGGGTCTCTGGGGGGACGCGGCCACCATCGCCGGGAAAATCAAAGACGATATGGAAAGGGAGTTCCAGCTTCCCTGCGCCATCGGGATCGGCCCCAATATGCTCTTGTCCAAGCTGTGCCTGGATCTTGACGCTAAGAAAAAGGGAATCGCCGAGTGGACCTATGAAGACGTCCCGGAAAAGCTGTGGCCTCTCTCTCCGCTCCGCGAAATGTGGGGGATTGGAGGACGCCTTGAGAAGACCCTCAATCGCATGGGCATCTTCTCCATCGGGCAATTGGCGAAGTATGACCTGGAAAAGCTTGAGGCAAAGTTCGGTGTGATGGGGAACCAGCTTTATTACCATGCATGGGGGGTGGACCTCTCCGAAATAGGGGCACCGATCATGGATGGGCAGGTCAGCTTCGGCAAGGGTCAGATCCTGCTCAGGGATTATAAGGAGAGAAAGGAAATCAAACGCGTCATTTTAGAAATGTGCGAAGAGGTCGCGAGGCGTGCCCGGACCCATCGCAAGGCCGGGCGGACCGTGAGCTTCGGAATCGGCTACAGTCACGAAGAATTCGGAGGGGGATTCCACCGGTCGCGAACGATAGAGGAACCGACCAATATCACCATGGATCTGTACCGGGTGTGCCTGGAACTATTCGAAGAGAACTACAATGGGAAAACCGTACGGAAAATCAATATCGCCCTTTCAAATATTGTAGAGGATGGAGCGCTGCAGGTTTCCCTGTTCGAACCTGACCGCTGGGAGAAACGGGAACTTGGGTATGTAGTGGACCACATCCGGAATAAATATGGTTCAGGCGCCCTTCTCCGCGCCGTCTCCTACACTGAAGCGGGAACAGCAAGGCACCGTGCCCGTCTGCTCGGCGGACACAAATCATAACGAATGACAGGAGGTGAAGAGAATTGATCCGGGATCGAGGAAGAATCAAGTGGACATCCATGATGCTCCCCGAGCACGTGAAGCTCCTGAGGGATTGGGCAAAGGAAGATACACACGAAAAGAGGATCGAACTGGATGAGCAGGAGCTTGACAGGATGAATGAAGTCGTGGCAGAGGCGATGGAGTTTGGCAGAATGGTATCGATCACCCATTATGTGAAGCACCGTCATCAATTATCAATCGGAACCGTCCATCATGTCGACCCATTGGACGGGAAACTGCACGTCGTAGACAGGTTCGAAGACATACACTATATTCCACTGGCAAGCGTTGTGGACATTCGTTTTTTCGACTGACCTAATGAAAAGAGAGACTTCGGGTGAAGTCTCTCTTTTCATTCCATTTACTCTTCGTCCAATACCTTTTCTGCACGCACACATGATTCAAATTTCCCTTTGTGAGAAGCGTCGCAAAACGGCATGTTGGTTGATAGACCGCAGCGGCAAAGCGTGAACACTTGTTTCGTTGGAAATACATTTCCGTCAGCATCAATCAGTTCCACATCACCGCTTACGCGAAAAGAACCGTTATCATTCACTTTAATTTGAGCTTTTGTCATGAAAACCCACCCTTTCTAGAAAATACAAAAGAATCCCCACTATCGATAGTAAGATGAAAAGAGTAAAAAAGCAATATTCTAAAAGGAACAAATGAAATGTGATAGGATAAAGGACAGAGGAGGTCATCGAATGAAAATCCAACTAACGAACGAAGCAACCCAAAAGATCGAGAATAAAATAGAAAACAAACAAGGTCACCTGAAACTAAAATATGATACAGAAGGCTGCGGCTGTGTGGTAAGCGGCATTCCTACCCTGTGGTTTGTCCATCACCCTGTGGAAGGGGAAGATATCAAGATCGACACGAACAGTTATCCAATACTCGTAGAAAAATCAAAGATGGTCTTTCTTGATGAAGAGCTGAAAATCGATTTTTCTTCCCAAAGCAATACATTCCAATTAAAAAGCCCCGCTCAGATCATCAATGGGAGAATGAACTTTTTGATGTACCCTGAGGAATAGAACACAAAAGCTCCGGTCACATGCCGGAGCTTTTGTAATCTTAAAACCAAAAATACGTACAAAATAAAACAATGAAACCGAAAACCGAAAAGAGGAGAGTCCCTGTAAAAAACGGGGAGCGGACCGGCTTGAAAATCCTTATAGGAGAAGAGAGCCCGAATTTTTTCAAAAATAACAAGTCTGTATTCATATTGAAGTGAGCATGGTAGGGGATCACCCAGATGAAAAATAGGAAGGCGGTGCAAGAGATGAACAGGGCATCCAAAAAAGCCAGGTTGAAAAAGAAATAGACAGTAAGAAGAAAAAGAATTTCAATGAAAAAGGTAAGGAAGAAGAGAAAGAGCTGCTGACGAAAGGCGGTTAATTTGACAATGAAATAGTCCTCAAATCTTCCCCACAAAGAAGCGAAGATGGCGATAAGCGCGATCCCTCCAAAGATATTCCCGAAGGCCAATGCAATCTCTCTCATAAAATCCACCCCATGTAAAAAACGATTTAAATTAATATTAACATATAATTCCAATTTATGAGTGATTAGTGAAGATTGTCCATTACTCCGCCAACAGCTCTTCAAACATCCCCGCCAAAGAGACCCCGGTTTTCCATCCATCATGTCCATCCCCTACAGACCAGCACGCAGACAGAATGGAATGACAAAATCCATATTGAAGCAGCCGCTCATAAGAGAGGGAAAGGAGGGAAGCGATAGTCTCTGTCCTATATCGGAGCAGCTTTAACGGGGCATCCCATTTCTCCCATTCATTCAACATAAACTGAATGCAGTCATACTCCCTTTCGCCGATCAATCCTTTGGGATCGATGGATGTCCAACCGGAAGAAGCGGAGTAGAGTATGTTTCCGTGATGAAGATCACCGTGAAGAAGATAGAGATCTGTGGACGTATTCAGCAACTCCGGATAAAGCGCTTCAGCTTTCACGACGAGATGCGGAGGAATGGGACCGGTTCCTCCGTTAAAACGTTCCCGTAACCTCCCGATGCCCTTTGACCAGGATTGAACCGTGGGATAGGGGTGGCGGCTGACAGGTTTATGCCAAAGTCCCTTGGCAGTATGGGTGAAGATAGAGAGGACCTCTTCTTCATCATCAATAGAGTGAAGGGAAGGTCCCGGCATGAGTCGATCTAAAAGGATCCAGCCTTCTTCCTTACTGTAGTCGAGCATCTCCACCATCCCTTTTCCTTGAAAATCCTGTAGGGCATGAAACTCATTGGAAAAATCATTGTTCGGATACCCGATCTTTAAAACGGCATCCCGCTCACGTCCGATCTGGACAGGCACTACAAAGTTATAGCTTAATGAAAAGGGTTCACTGTAGGTTAAATCGAATCGCTTTTTTAATGTGTCCAACAGACCCTCCAAGTGGGATATCCACTCTGGACCTGAATCTCCATACATCGTTTGCATTTTTAACTTGAAATCGGTTGGAATCATGAGACATCTCCCTTGTCGGTTGGTACAAACTGCTCCAGAAATCGTTGGATCACTTCCTCATATTGCTCAGGGTTGTCATTATATGACTGGGCATGGGTCCCGCTGAAGTCGAGGAACAGCTCCTTTGGTCCCTGCTTTTTTTCGAAAAGATCCTTTGTCATTTGAGGCAGGATGAAGTCATCATTTTGGCTATGGATAAATAACACAGGTTTCCGGATGTTTTGAACAACCGAAATAGGAGATAAATCCTTCAGTGTGTATCCCTGTCGCAGCTTCAGCGTACCATCCACGAGGGGAAGGAGGAACTTTGCCGGCATCTTCACTTCAGCATTCATCCGGTAGGCGAGCTGTTCACCGAAGTCGGAGAAGGGACAATCGGCAATATAAAAATCAGCCCGGTCCTCCACACTTCCGGCATAGAGGATCAAAGTCGCAGCTCCCATCGATTCCCCGTGGATCCCGAAGAATACATCGTCCCCTTCCCGGCGGATCAGTTCATCCACAACAGACTTCAGATCGAATTTTTCAAAATAACCGTAGCTTGTTGTCTTGCCGCCGGAGTCCCCGTGACGCCTGTGGTCGTATATCACGGCATTGAACCCCTGTTTGATGAAAAGGTTCATATATTTAATGGAATTCAACTTATTCTCCGTCACCCCATGGGAAAAAATCATGAATTTTTTATGAGGGTGAGGGTTCACGAAAACCGCCTTTATGTCGTATCCATACCGGGAAGGGATCACTACCTCTTCTTTAGGGAGGGAATCATATTCCTCTTCGATCAGCCGGGTCGATTCCGTTTCACGTGCCCGGATGAAGTCATCCCCTTTTTTCGGTAAATACATAAATCGATTGGTTATATAAACTCCAAGCAGACCGATGAAAGAAAGGGTCCCGCCCAGAATCGCAAGTTTTTTTCGCATGTCGTCACCTCAAGGAACATCGTTTACTATTATTGTAGCAAAAGAAGGAAAAAAGAGGAATTTTGAAGACGTAAAAAAAGTGCCTCAGAGAGAGACACTTCATGGTGAATGAGATCTGACATTACGATTTTGCATTTTGTCCTTTAGCAGGATGAATGGCTTTATCCAATTCTTCTTTCGCCATGGTGTTAGAAACCGTATCTGCATTCGGTTTGCCTTTTTGACTGAATCCTTTATCGCGTTTTTGGCTCATGTGACTCATCTCCTTAAAGGTTATCCTCTTTAGAATGCTCGGAGGAGAGAGGACATATGCACTACTGATTCAATTCATAAAGGCGGTAATAACCGCTTTCCACAGGACGGCTGATATGAGGTTTCACGACGTCGATGGCAAGGGCGAGTTTCTCAAGGTCAACCCCTGTGGAAACCCCCATTTCCTCAAGCATAAATACGACATCCTCCGTCGCGACATTCCCTGTTGCACCGGGGGCGAAAGGGCAGCCTCCGAGTCCGCCTGCACTTGTGTCAAAGCGGTCGACTCCCGCTTCAAGCGACGCAAGGATATTCGCGAGCGCCATCTTACGGGTGTCATGGAAATGTGCCGTAAGCAGTGTGTCGGGTAATTCTTGTTTCAGTAATGAAAAGAGATGATAGGCTTCAGACGGATTGGCCCGTCCCACCGTATCGGCGACACTCAATTCATCCACACCTAATGAAACGAATTCCTTACAAAGGGAAAGAGTATCTTCCGGTAAGATCTTCCCTTCGTATGGACAGTAGAAAGCGGTCGAAATGCAGGCTCTCACGAAATAGCCCTTTTCTTTCAGCTCCGCAATGAGAGGAGCCAGTCCTATCATGGCTTCCTCAGTCGTTTTATTAATGTTTTTTTGATTGAAGGAATTGCTGACACCGACAAAGACGGCTACAGAACGGCATCCCGTTTCATATACACGCTCAATCCCTCTTTTATTTGGTGCAAGAACGATATCACGTGAATCCATGGTCATGCAGGCATCGACAATCTCACCTGCATCCTGCATTTGTGGAACCCATTTAGGGGAAACAAACGAAGTCAGCTCCATTTCGTTCACACCTGATTGTTTCAACCGAAGAATAAATTCTTTTTTAACGTCCGTCGGGACAAAGTTCTTTTCATTTTGCAAGCCGTCTCTCGGACCTACTTCAATGATTGTGGCTTTTTTAGGTAAGTTCATCATTTCACTCCTCCCCCTCTATTTTAAGAAAATTTCGACATATAAATCAATATAAAAATTTTTTGGCGAATTTAGAGGAATTTAACCGCTTACATAGAATGAGTTAAAGTGGAACTGTTTTATAGGTAATGAATAGGCAAGCACATCAGTCAGAAGAGAAAGGGAGGAAGAACGATGTCGAATGAAGTTGTCATTGTGAGTGCAGTACGCACGGCCATCGGAAGTTTTAACGGATCTTTAAAAGGTATTTCCGCTCCGGAACTTGGAGCGATTGTCATTAAAGATGCCCTGGAGAAGGCTGGTTTAAGTGGTAATGATGTTGATGAAGTGATCATGGGGAATGTGTTGCAGGCAGGGTTGGGACAGAACCCGGCTCGTCAAGCATCCAGCAAAGCGGGACTGCCTGAACAGGTACCTGCCATGACGATTAATAAAGTGTGTGGATCAGGATTAAAAACGGTTCATCTCGCAACACAGGCAATCCTTTCTGGGGATGCAGATATCATCGTTGCAGGTGGAATGGAAAATATGAGTCAGGCTCCATATCTATTAAAAGGAGCTAGAGAAGGATATAAGATGGGGGATCAGAAAGTCGTCGACAGCATGATATCAGACGGTTTATGGTGTGCCTTTAATGATTACCATATGGGTGTGACGGCAGAAAATCTATGTGACCGTTACTCTCTCTCAAGAGAAGAACAGGACGAATTCGCTGCATGGAGTCAGCAAAAAGCTGCTGCGGCCATTGAATCCGGCCGATTTGATGATGAAATCGTTCCGGTTTCCATCCCGCAGCGAAAAGGGGATCCGGTTGTGTTCAAGCAGGATGAGTTCCCACGTAAAGGGTCAACGGCCGAGAAATTATCAGGTTTGCGGGCTGCATTCAAAAAGGATGGATCGGTGACAGCAGGTAATGCATCGGGCATCAATGATGGGGCCGCTGCTGTTGTCGTCATGTCCAGGAAGAAAGCAGACGAACTTGGCATCACCCCTCTCGTGACGATTAAAGGGAACGCCAATGCCGGTGTAGATCCGAGCGTCATGGGTATCGGACCGGTTGCCGCCGTTAAAAAAGTATTGGAAAAAACAAAGATGACAATTGAGGATATGGAATTAATTGAAGCAAATGAAGCATTTGCCGCTCAATCATTGGCGGTGGATAAAGAGCTTCAATTCAAAAAGGATGCCCTTAATGTGAACGGGGGAGCCATAGCACTTGGTCACCCGATTGGAGCCAGCGGAACACGAATCCTCGTGACGCTGATCCATGAGATGAAGAAAAGAGGCGTCCAAAACGGACTCGCTACCCTTTGCATCGGTGGAGGACAGGGAGTAGCAACCGTTGTTGAACTTAATAAATAAGGAATGGGAAAATCCATAATCAAGGAGGGAATACAATGAAAGAAGTATACACTTCATATGATGAAGCGGTGGCAGATATTCACGATGGAGCAACATTGATGGTTGGAGGATTCGGCCTGTGCGGGATCCCTGAAAAGCTCATTCTTGCCCTTGTGGAAAAAGGAGTGAAAAACCTGACCGTCATTTCCAATAACTGTGGGGTAGACGATTGGGGCCTGGGTTTATTACTGAAAAATAAGCAGATTGATAAGATGATAGGTTCTTATGTCGGCGAAAACAAAGAATTTGAAAGACAGGTATTATCAGGTGAGCTTGAAGTGGAATTGGTTCCCCAGGGGACGCTTGCCGAGAAGATCCGCGCAGGTGGGGCAGGGATCCCTGCATTCTATACGCCTGCAGGAGTCGGGACACCGGTAGCGGAAGGGAAAGAAACACGCACATTTAATGGAAAAGAATATCTGCTGGAAGAAGCCTATACAGCCGACTTCTCACTTGTACGTGCGTGGAAAGCCGATAAGATGGGGAATCTGATCTACAACAAAACGGCTCAGAACTTTAATCCGATGATTGCAGCTGCGGGGAAAGTGACGATTGCCGAAGTGGAAGAACTGGTTGAAATCGGGGACATCAACCCGAATGAAGTGCACACACCGAGCATCTACGTGCAGCGTCTGATACAGGCCGAGCAGGAAAAACGGATTGAAAGAAGAACAGTGAGACAAGCATAGAAGGGAGAGTGGAACGGGATGGATCGTGCCAAAATGCGTGAAAGAATTGCAAGAAGAGCGGAAAAGGAAATAGAAGATGGTTTCTATGTCAACTTAGGAATCGGGATGCCTACACTGGTTGCCAACTACATTACAGAAAACAAACAGGTTGTCCTTCAATCTGAAAATGGATTACTCGGAATCGGACCATATCCGGGTGAAGATGAAGTCGATGCCGACCTCATCAATGCCGGAAAAGAGACTGTTACGGCGATTCCGGGCTCCTCTTACTTTGATAGCTCGGAGTCATTCGGAATGATTCGCGGCGGGCATATCAATATCGCCATCCTTGGTGGAATGGAAGTAGCCGAAAACGGGGACCTTGCCAACTGGATGATCCCGGGGAAAATGATCAAAGGGATGGGCGGAGCGATGGATCTTGTTCACGGAGCCCAGCGCATCATCGTCATCATGGAGCATGTCAATAAGGTCGGTGAAAGCAAGATCCTGAAAGAATGCACCCTGCCTCTGACAGGAAAAGGCGTCGTTGACCGCATCATCACGGATCGCGCCGTAATGGACGTCACGGATGAAGGACTGCTCCTTCGCGAAGTAGCCAACGGCTTCTCTGTGGAGGATATCCAATCATCCACGGATGCGACGTTGATTGTCGGGGATGATGTAGCACTCGAAGCGTATTGATGGAGAGCCGGTTAGAAGGGGAAACCCTTTTACCGGCTTTTTATTATTTTTGGAAAAGCAGTATAGTAAGTCTGTCAGGTAATAACCGGAATTACTCCGTTAATCTTCACCTTTGACTAAATTCCAAAAAAGATTTATAACTATGACAGATAGGGGGAATCAGCACATGTCCAAGAAAAAGAAACAGGAAGCAGAAATGACGTTAAAGAATTCCATCAACGGGGACCTCTTCGAACAACTGAAGCAGAAGAAGGCTGAGCTTGAAAAAGTGGAATCTGTGAAGAAGGAAGAGGAGCGCCTTAAAAAAATAGAAGAGAAAAAGCAACGTGAGAAAAACAAGAGTTTTGAAGAGTTGTTGAATGAAAGCAACATGGATTGGAAGAGTTACAAGGATTGATGCGGGATGTGAAAGTTGTGCCTCATCAAGCAGACTGGCAAGAGAAATTTGAAGAAGAAAAACGTGAACTGACAAATCTATTGCCTGACGTAGCCATCCATCATATCGGTTCAACTTCCGTACCGGGCTTAGCCGCTAAACCGATTATAGACATAATGATAGAAGTCCCAAGCTTAGAGAGGGTTGATGAACTTAGAGAACAATTCAATCAACTGGGGTTTGTCGGAAAAGGTGAGAATGGTATCCCGAACCGCCGCTACTTCTATAAAGGAGAAGGAAATGAGCGAGCCGTCCATCTTCATATTTTTCCTTATGGAATCGACCATGTGACCAGGCACTTGGCGTTTCGTGATTATTTAAGGGAATTTGACGGGGAAGCAAAACGGTATGGTGACCTGAAATCAATGCTTGCAAAGAAGTTCCCACACGATATGGAAGGCTACATTCAAGGGAAAGATCAATTTGTGAAGAACCTTGAGAAAAAGGCGTTAAGCTGGAATGAAAAAAATAAGCGGGCAGGGAACCAATAAACCCTGACCCGCTTATTTTTTTCTCAGTCCCTATGTTGCTCATATCGTGATATTTTTGTTAATTGTTTTAGCATCTCAAGCTCATTTGAAGATAGAGGTTCTGATTTGACAGCCTCGATGTTTTCCTGAAGCTGTTGGACAGAACTCGCTCCCGGGATGACAGCGCCCACCGACTCATGAGCGAGAATATATTGAAGGGCAAGCTCGTTCATTGAACGGTTGTCCCCCATTTTCCCATTGATGGACTTCAGTGTTTCTTCAAGCTCTTGATAAGAATAATCCAGATAGCCATCTTCCTTCATTTTCGCAGAAGCTTTGGATAACATCTTTTCGGAAAGAAGTCCTTTTGCCAAAGGACCCCGCGCTACGATACTCACCTTATTCTCATCGAGCAGTTCCATCCATTCTTCCGGTCGGCGGTCCAGTAAGCTGTACTGCATCATGACGCTATCAATGGAAGAAGAACGTAAGAATCGCTTGATGACATTCGGCCGGATGGAAGAGATGCCGTAATAGCGAATCAGCCCTTCTTTCTTCAATTCTTCAAATGCCTCGATCGTTTCTTCAAAATCGTCTTCGATCGTGCCTCCATGAAGCTGATAAAGGTCGATATAGTCCACTTTCAAGCGGGAAAGGCTGTCCTTCACGGCAGACTTGATATAGGATTTGGAAGGGTCCCAGCGCCAGCCATCCTCGACATCATTCCAGCGGTTTCCACCTTTTGTGGCCAGGATGATGTCGTCCCGGACACCGCGAATGGCATTGCCGACGATTTCTTCATTTTGGCCAAAGTCATATAAATCAGCAGTATCAAGATAATTGATTCCATTTTCTAAAGCGTGCTGCACAATTTCCTTCGCGGCGCTCTCTTCGGTTCCAAGAGACATACATCCGAGCCCCATCTTAGATACAAATAAATCGGAGTTTCCTATTTTTCTTTTTTCCATGGTATCCGTCCTTTCGACATTAGCACTCTCTATTATATTAACGAAAGTGAGGTCGAATAAACAAAGAAAACGGTCGGATTCAACGATTTGCGTCGATCCATTCCTTCACAGTGGAGTAGGTATGATTATATTCCTTCAGCTTCGCCTTGATTTCCCATGCCTTCCCTACCAGAATGATCCGGTCCTTCTCAGCAATCACCTTCAAGGGTTTTCACCTCGATCCTCGAATGGGATATGGTAAAATGTATGAGGACAAGGTCAATGACAGAACAAGGAGAGTTGAACGATGAAAAAATTTGAAGAAAAAACGATTACAACAGAAACGATCTATCAAGGGAAAATCATTGATCTTCAAGTGGATGAAGTCGAGCTTCCAAACGGCAAGACATCCAAGCGGGAACTGATCAAGCACCCTGGAGCTGTTGCCGTTATTGCTTTAACACCAGAAGGGAAACTTGTCATGGTGGAGCAATATCGTAAAGCGCTGGAGAAATCCATCATCGAAATTCCAGCCGGGAAGCTTGAACCGGGGGAAGAGCCGGATAAAACCGCCCTGCGTGAATTGGAAGAAGAAACGGGTTATGGATGTGGGCATCTGGAACATTTGATTTCATTTTATACGTCGCCTGGATTTGCAGACGAGCTTGTTCACTTGTATATAGCTCATGATATTTATCCTATTCACGAATCAAAAGAAGCGGATGAAGATGAATTTGTCGAGTTGATTGAAGTGACAGTAGAAGATGCACTGCAGCTCATCAAAGAACAGAAGATTTATGATGCGAAAACGGCGTATGCGGTTCAATATTTGCAGCTGCAGAAGCTTGGGAAATAAGAGGAAATGGTGAAGGAAAGCTGGACTCCTGTCGAAATGGGGTCCAGCTTTTTGGCAGGTATTGGTAAAAAAACGCAAATAATGAATAAATGACGCAATAAAGATGGAATTTGACGCAATAAATAAAAAAATGACGCACTCACCCTCGATTTTGACGCAATTATCCCCGTGGAGGTGCAAACGGACCTTCAAATTACTTTCCTCAAAGCCACAAACACCCCCTGAAAGTATCTTTCTTCTAAAAGATTGATATTATTAGTTGAAAAATCTCTTAAAGCTACTATTTTTTCTCTAAAAGAGGAAAGGAAGAACTGATTTAAATAGTACTAGTCTTCAAAATGATGGTATGTATATTCACCAACAGGTACACCGCCGTAAATTTACAAATGAGACCCAAAAGAGGCTAACCTTATTCCATACAGGAATCAACTTTTAATCATATCTCCTGGAATCAGGGAATACACACACGTATCATGTGCATCAATACCGTTCTCATCAAGGTGATCATGCCTTAAAATCCCCTCCAGCTTGAACCCGAGTCTCTCAGGGACCTTCCGTGAAGCCGCATTTCTCTCATCACAACGAATCTCAACCCGCTTACAGGAGAGGTCGTTTAGTGCGAAACGGGTCAGCTCCTTCACTGCCTCAACAATATACCCTTTTTTCGTGTACCTTGTATGAAGCCAATACCCGATTTCCACTTTAGGAACGTCCCAGTCAATACGGTGAAGTCCTGTAGATCCGATGAATTCGTCCGTTTCTTTCAAATAAATATGTAATCTGATGTCGGTCTTTTGAAGGAATTCTGCATAGGAATCCCGTACCCCGGCTTCCACTTCTTCAAGGGTTTGTTCTTTACGGGCAAAGGGAAGCCATGGTTTTAATTCCTCCCTGGATTCAGATACCGCTTTAAACACGGCAGGTCCGTCCCCGGGCATGCACGGTCTAATAGATAAGCGGGGAGTTTCGATACGTTCAGGGAACTCGATTAGGCTGGGGTTCTTCATAGTATGTTCCTCCACTTCCACAATAGGTTTCTATGATTATACGTTTATCCCTATGGAAGTTCAATAGAATAGAATAAACGTGGCGGGCCTGACATATAGATTAGTAATCGATATCTAGGAGGAGCACTGTGATGCGCAAAAAAATGTCAAATTCAAATCCACTCGTTCAACATGTACAAGCACATTCCTCAATCTATTTATTTATCATTACATTGTTTTTAATGGGGATCATTTTTGGTGCGATTGTCGTGAATTCATTATCATTTGCCCAAAAGGAAGACCTTTATTTCTATTTAAG
Organism: Rossellomorea vietnamensis; assembly: GCF_001305855.1. Classification (GTDB taxonomy): domain Bacteria; phylum Bacillota; class Bacilli; order Bacillales; family Bacillaceae_B; genus Rossellomorea; species Rossellomorea vietnamensis_A. The sequence continues at coordinate 108,865 of NZ_LIXZ01000006.1, forward strand.
TAAGTTCTTTAGTGAGATGGAGGATGGAAGTATGACGTCAGCGGAAGAGCTCTTCCGTCAGAGTTTCCTCCATAATGTGAAGTATCTCGGGTTGATGTGGCTCCTCGGGATCTCGATCATCGGATTGCCCCTCATCTTCGTCCTATTATTTATGAAGGGTGTCGTCGTTGGCTTTTCCGTCGGGTTCCTCGTGAATCAAATGGGCTGGAGCGGATTTTTATTGTCTTTTGTGAGCGTGCTGCCACAAAATATTATCATCATTCCGGCATTCATCTTCATCGGGGCGATCAGCGCGAACTTCTCCCTGACATTGATACGGAAGATCTTTATGAGGCACACGTCGTCCCTGCAGTTCCAGATGATCCCGTTTCTGTCCAGGTACGTCATCTTCATGGTGGTGGCCATCGGTATTGTCACCATTGCCGCAAGTATTGAAGCCTATCTTTCACCTACTTTAATGGAAGCGGTCATAGGGAAAATTAAATAAAACGATTCTTATATAAGAATCGTTTTATTTGTTTGATTATAATTATTTTATTTTGCTTATTCCTCCCTTTTTGATATAATAGTAAAGAAATTGACGAGGGAGGAGAGGACTATGGAAAGCCGCATTGAACGAATAAAAAAACTGCTTCATTCTGCCAGCTACAAGCTTACGCCACAGCGCGAAGCTACGGTACGCGTGTTATTGGAACATGAAGAAGATCACCTCAGCGCCGAAGATGTATACCTCCTCGTTAAGGAAAAATCTCCGGAAATTGGACTGGCGACCGTATATCGTACATTGGAATTGCTGTCTGAACTGAAAATTGTAGATAAAATCAATTTTGGCGATGGTGTATCGCGTTATGACCTGAGGCAAGAAGGGGCAGCCCACTTCCATCACCATTTAGTATGCATTGAATGTGGAGCTGTTGATGAAATTCAAGATGATCTCTTAGAAGACGTGGAAACGATTGTCGAACGAGACTGGAAGTTTAAAATAAAAGACCACCGCCTCACCTTTCATGGCATTTGTTCCAGATGTCAGGATAAAGAAGAGGATCCAGAAGAATAAGATGATGCCGAAAAGCCTTAAAGACCCCTGTGTTGTTTCTGAAATCGGAAACCTCCCATACATACTCTTTAAGGCTTTTTTCATACTCTCCCGGAATTTTTCACGGTTTCTGACTCCATAAGGTATAAAACGGTTTAAAATCGTCATAGCTTGTATTAATAAGCAAGCGAATATGGAGGACGACAGGATGATAAAAGGGGTTCAAATGGTATGGCAGACCATTAAGGTGTTTATTTTATTTACGGGTTCAACGATTTTGTTCTACTATGGTATCATGTGGATAAGCGAAGAATACGAAGGTTATCACAAATATGATGAGCCAGAGGGAGCAGCGGTAAAGGTTTATTCTTCCGTGACAGAGGAAGAAAGCCATTGGTATGACCGATTATTATTTTTTTATATGAACGGGGAGTAATGCAGTGTGGAAGACCATATTCAAGATTTCATGCACTTTTTAATAGTAGAAAAAGGGCTTGCAAAAAATACGATCGAGTCGTATCAACGCGATTTAAAGAATTATGCCTTATATTTATCGAAGGTTGAGGAAGTTGCGGAATTAAATGCCGTTTCACGGGTCAATATTCTTCAATTCCTCGGCCATTTGAAAAATCAGGGGAAATCTTCAAAGACCGTTGCCCGTCACGTGGCATCGATCCGGTCCTTTCATCAATTCCTATTGAGGGAAAAGACGACGGAACAAGATCCGACTGTTCATATCGAGACACCGAAGACTGAGAGGACACTCCCGAGGATCTTGAGCATAGCTGAAGTGGAGGCTTTACTCGAAGCCCCTGAAGAATCGACACCTTTAGGGATGAGGGACAAGGCAATGCTTGAGCTTCTTTATGCGACGGGGATACGGGTAAGCGAGCTCATCCAGCTTCAATTGGAAGACGTCCATTTGACCATGGGATTTGTCCGGTGCATAGGAAAAGGGAACAAAGAGCGGATTATCCCGATTGGGCAGACGGCCATGGATGTCCTCGAGAAATACTTAGGTGATGCACGATTGAAATTACGGAGCAAGAAGCATCGTGATGATCATTTATTTTTGAATCACCATGGAAAAGGACTGACAAGACAAGGCTTCTGGAAGAATTTAAAGGCCCTTGCCAAGAAAGCCAATATTGAGAAGGATTTGACGCCTCATACGCTTCGCCATTCATTTGCCACTCATTTGTTGGAGAATGGGGCGGATCTCAGGGCAGTTCAGGAAATGCTTGGTCATGCAGACATTTCCACGACCCAAATCTATACACATGTCACGAAAACACGCTTAAAGGATGTCTATTCGCAATTCCATCCAAGAGCTTAATAGAATGAAGAGGGATTCCATAAAGAAATTACGCTTCTTTAAGGGATCTCTCTTGTTTTTTTTGAAAGGGAAAAGTAGAATATAGATGTCAGACTTCTGACGTTAAATCCTGTCGATTGCTTCAAAGCAGATAAGGGTAAGATACGTTTGAAGGTCGAAAATGTAACCGCTTTTTTTAAAAGGATTAATATTTAGGAGGCTTACTATAATGAGTAACTATACATACAAACGGGTTCACTTGATCGTAATGGATTCTGTCGGTATCGGCGAAGCGCCTGATGCAGAACTGTTTAACGACAAGGGAACGGATACGCTCGGTCATATTGCTGAACACATGAATGGACTGAAGATGCCGAATATCGGGAAGCTCGGTCTTTCCAATATTAAAGAAGTAAAGGGCATTGAAAAGGCCGACAAACCTCTTGCATACTACACAAAAATGCAGGAAGCGTCAGTCGGGAAGGACACGATGACCGGCCATTGGGAAATCATGGGCCTGAATATCGATAAGCCGTTCAAGACATACCCGGATGGTTTTCCGGAAAAATTGATTCAAAGACTTGAAGCCGAAACAGGCAGGACGATCATCGGAAACAAGCCTGCGAGTGGCACTGAAATCATTGAAGAACTGGGAAAAGAGCATATGGAAACAGGAGCTCTCATTGTGTATACATCTGCAGACCCCGTTCTTCAAATCGCAGCTCATGAAGACATCATTCCGATAGAAGAGCAGTACAAAATCTGTGAGATTGCCCGTGAAATCACGAAAGAAGAGGAATACCTCGTCGGACGTGTGATTGCCCGTCCGTTCGTGGGTGAACCAGGAGAGTTCAAACGGACATCCAATCGTCACGACTATGCGTTGAAGCCGTTTGATCGTACGGTCATGAATGAAATGAAAGATTCAGGCCTGGACGTGATCGCCATCGGAAAGATTTCTGATATCTACAATGGTGAAGGTGTGACCGATTCGATCCGTACGAAGCATAATATGGACGGAATGGACGGTTTCATCAAAACATTCGATCAGTCCTTCACGGGTCTAAGCTTCCTGAATCTTGTGGACTTTGATGCGTTATACGGACATCGTCGTGATCCCAAAGGCTACGGGGAAGCATTGGAAGAGTTTGATGCGCGACTGCCGGAAGTGTTTGATAAAATGACGGAAGATGATCTTCTCATCATCACGGCCGATCATGGAAATGACCCTACTGCACCGGGGACAGATCATACGAGGGAGTATGTTCCACTTCTTGTATATTCCAAACGATTCAAAGAAGGGAAGGAGCTGCCGATTTCCGAGACATTCGCAGATATCGGAGCAACGGTTGCTGATAACTTTAATGTGAAAATGCCGAAGTTCGGACAAAGCTTCCTGACTCAATTGAAATAAGGGAAAGAAAAAATACTAGTGGGAGAGAGGAATGAAGCGGAAAGCTCATCTCCTCCTCTTTACGTTTGAAAAGGAGTAATAAGATGAATTACGAAAACATCCAAAATGCAGCAAATCATTTGAAAAATCAATATACAGGACAGCCTAAGGTCGGATTGATCCTTGGATCCGGACTTGGTGTACTGGCAGATGAAATCCAGAACTCTGTGAAAATCCCTTATAAGGAAATTCCTGATTTCCCTGTTTCAACAGTGGCAGGACATGCGGGACAGCTTGTGTTCGGACAATTAGCCGGACAGGAAGTTGTCGCTATGCAGGGGCGTTTCCATTACTATGAAGGGTATGGATTCGATAAAGTGACATTCCCCGTACGCGTCATGAAAGAGTTGGGCGTGGAAGTGCTGATTGTGACAAATGCAGCCGGGGGCGTGAACGAAAGCTTCCAGGCAGGGGATTTGATGCTGATTTCCGATCATATCAACAATATGGGTGGCAATCCCCTCATTGGAGCGAATGATTCCCGCTTAGGGCCGAGATTCCCGGATATGTCAGAGGCTTATTGTAAAGAACTTCGTCAAAAAGCGAAAGAAATCGCCGGGAAATTATCCATTGAAGTGCAGGAAGGTGTTTATGTAGGAAATACCGGTCCCACGTATGAAACGCCAGCTGAAGTCCGCCTTGCCCGTACCCTGGGTGGAGATGCAGTCGGAATGTCAACGGTACCTGAAGTCATCGTGGCCCGCCATGCAGGAATCAAGGTATTGGGGATTTCATGCATTTCAAACATGGCTGCAGGGATTCTGGACCAGCCTCTTTCCCATGATGAAGTCATGGAAACGACGGAAATGGTGCGTGCCAATTTCCTTTCATATGTAAAAGAGATTGTGAAATCATTATAAACGCTGATTAATACTAGAAGAATGGGTGAATACAATGAGAATGGTTGACTTAATAGAGAAGAAACGCGAAGGAAAAGAATTATCTACGGAAGAAATCAAATTCATCGTGGAAGGGTATACAGACGGCACCATCCCCGATTATCAGGTGAGCGCCCTGACGATGGCGATTTTCTTTAAAGATATGAGCGATAGAGAAAGAGCGGACCTGACGATGGCAATGGTGGAATCCGGAGATCAAATTGATCTGTCCGCCATTGAAGGGATCAAAGTGGATAAGCACTCTACAGGAGGAGTCGGTGATACAACGACACTTGTTCTTGGACCACTTGTGGCATCTGTCGGTGTCCCTGTAGCGAAGATGAGCGGAAGGGGTCTTGGTCACACCGGGGGAACCATCGATAAGCTTGAATCCGTAGAAGGATTCCATGTGGAAATCGAAAACGAGGAATTCATCCGCCTTGTGAATAAGAATAAACTTGCCGTCATCGGTCAAAGCGGTAACTTGACACCTGCCGATAAAAAGCTGTATTCCCTGCGTGATGTGACGGCAACGGTCAACAGTATCCCTCTGATTGCAAGCTCGATCATGAGTAAAAAGATTGCAGCGGGTGCCGATGCAATCGTCCTTGACGTGAAGACAGGTGCCGGTGCCTTCATGAAGACGCTTGACGATTCAAAGGACCTTGCCAAAGCAATGGTGAACATCGGGAATAACGTCGGAAGAAAAACGATGGCGGTCATCTCAGACATGAGCCAGCCTCTTGGATATGCGATTGGGAATGCCTTGGAAGTGAAAGAAGCGATCGATACGTTAAAAGGGGAAGGACCTGAGGACTTATCGGAACTGTGCCTGACCCTTGGAAGCCACATGGTATTCCTTGCGGAGAAAGCTTCAACGTTGGAAGAAGCGAGGGCGTTACTACAAAAAGCCATTGAAGACGGTTCAGCTCTTGAGAATTTCAAAATTTTCCTTGAGTCTCAAGGAGGAGATCCATCCGTTGTGGATGAACCATCCAAGCTTCCTCAGGCGGAGTACAAGATCGAGCTTGAAGCGAAACAGGATGGCTATGTATCTGAAATTGTGGCCGATGCAGTCGGAACGGCCGCCATGTGGCTTGGGGCAGGACGCGCAACAAAGGATTCTGTCATCGACCTGGCGGTTGGTCTTGAGCTTCGCAAAAAGATCGGGGATGCGGTCAAAGCCGGGGAATCACTTGCTACTATTTACAGCAACGATGAAAACATCGACAACGTAAAAGAAAAGTTATATGAAAGCATCAAAGTGACATCTGAACATGTGGATGCGCCTACGTTGATTCACACTGAAATCACGGGCTGATTCATTATTTAATCAGGGCCTTTGCCGAGAGGAATATTTCTCTTCGGCAGAGGCTTTTTTTGCGTGAAGAATTTCCGTTTTTTACTATGAAACGCAATCCACCGATAAAATGACAACAGGCATCACTTTTTTACCAATGTTTGTATAAAAATGATGCAGTTGGAAAAAATGGATCTATGAGTATTGAATAATAACGAGATTTTGATTGGAGGACAGTTGGATGAAACGTTTTGCGTATATAGTGGTGACATTTGTGTTAATGGCTTTTCTATTTCCTTCTATGGGATTTGCTCAAGAGAAGAAATCGGAGCTCGCCGACGTGGCGAAATCAGCCATATTGATTGAGCGTGATACTGGAGCGGTGCTTTATGAGAAAAACAGTCATGAAAAGCTGGCACCTGCGTCCATGACCAAGATCATGACCATGACCCTCATCATGGAAGCCCTCGAAAAAGGTCAAATCAAGTGGGATGACAAAGTGCGTGCGAGTGAGTACGCTGCATCGATGGGCGGATCACAGATCTTCCTCGAGCCGGGTGAAAGCATGTCTGTTAAAGAAATGTTGAAGGGGATTGCCATTGGGTCGGCCAATGACGCCTCAGTCGCGATGGCGGAGCATATTGCAGGAAGCGAAGAAGCATTCGTTGAGAAAATGAATAAAAAGGTGAAGGAGCTCGGATTAAAGGACACTCACTTCAAAAACCCGACAGGTTTACCGTCCAAAGATCATTACAGCTCGGCCCATGATATGTCAATGATGGCGAAGGAACTTCTTAAATATGATGGAATCACGAAATTCACAGGCAGCTATGAATCCTATTTACGGGAAGGGTCGGATAAAAAGTTCTGGCTGGTGAATACAAATAAATTAGTCCGCTTTTATGAAGGGGTGGACGGTTTGAAGACAGGTTTCACGAATGAGGCGAAATATTGTCTGACGGCGACGGCAAAGAAAGACAATATGAGAGTGATTGCGGTCGTGTTCGGTGCCCCGACACCAAAGGAACGGAACAATGAGGTCAGTAAAATGCTTGATTATGCCTTCAATCAGTACTCGACCAAACCTCTCTTCAAAAAAGGAGATTCCCTGGCTAAGGTGAAAGTGTCAAAAGGGAAGGAAAATAAAGTGGATGCCGTTACGGATGAGCCTATATCCCTCCTAACCCAAAAAGGTGAAAAGTTGGATGGGATCCAGCAGAAGATCACCTTGTCGAAAGACTTGAAAGCTCCGATTAAAAAAGGAGACAAAGTCGGGACACTCGTGGTGATGAATAAAGGGAAAAAAGTGGTGGAAAGCACCCTCGTTGCCAAGAAAAATGTAAACGATGCCAGCTGGTGGGAATTATATAAAAAATCCTTTGGACTTTTTACGAAGGTAGGAAAGTAATGAGCTTCAGAAAATAACCTCTAATTATGACGAATTCCTTCTAGTTTTGTCATGGAGAAGGAATTTGCTAAAAGAATAGCGAAATGACTCACTATACGACAGAGAAGGAGGCTTTCTGATAGTGAGTCTTGCTATTAACTTAGAAGTCAAAAAAGATGTACTGTGTGTCCGTTTAAGTGGTGAGTTGGATCATCACACCGCCGATGAACTGAGGGAAAAAGCTTCAAGCCTGATTGAAAGTGAGAATGTGAAGCATATCATTTTGAATTTAGAGGAATTAAGCTTTATGGATAGTTCCGGATTGGGTGTCATTTTGGGCCGATACAAGCAGATCAAGCAAAAGCATGGAGAAATGGTGGTATGTGCGATTTCCCCTTCTGTAAACCGATTATTTGAAATGTCAGGGTTGTTTAAGATCATTCGTCTTGAGCCATCTGAAGAAAACGCATTACAAAGATTGGGGGTCGCATGATATGAGAAATGAAATGAATATTCAATTCAGTTCTTTAAGCCAAAATGAATCTTTTGCCCGCGTGACTGTGGCATCATTTATTGCCCAGCTCGATCCGACAATGGATGAGTTGACTGAAATCAAAACCGTCGTCTCGGAAGCCGTGACCAATGCCATCATTCACGGATATGATAACAGACCGAATGGGACGGTTTATATTTCCGTGATCATGGAAGAGGATGGGTTCATCGATATGACCATCCGCGATGAAGGGATTGGAATCGGGGATGTGGAAGAAGCCCGTCAGCCACTCTACACCTCCAAGCCGGAGCTTGAGCGTTCCGGGATGGGTTTTACGATCATGGAGAATTTCATGGATGAAATAGAAGTATCATCACACCCAGGTACAGGCACCACGGTAAGGCTGAAGAAGCACTTGACCAATAGTAAAGCGCTATGCAATTAAGGAGTCGTGCCCATGGATGTCGAAGTGAAGAATGAAAAGGAACAGACCTTTTTGAAAGATCACGAGGTGAAAGACCTGATAAAGAAAAGTCAGGAAGGTGACCAGAGTGCAAGGGACCTGATCGTCCAAAAGAATATGCGCCTTGTATGGTCCGTCGTCCAACGCTTTCTCAATCGTGGGTATGAGCCGGATGATCTCTTTCAAATAGGCAGTATCGGGTTGCTGAAATCAGTGGATAAGTTTGATTTAAGCTACGATGTAAAGTTTTCGACTTATGCGGTCCCGATGATTATCGGGGAGATCCAGCGTTTCATTCGGGATGATGGGACAGTGAAGGTGAGTCGTTCCCTGAAGGAAATGGGGAATAAGATCAGGAAAGCAAAGGATGAACTCTCCAAGAAGTTCGGCAGGGTCCCTACCGTCAGCGAGCTTGCCGACCATCTGGAGTATTCCGTTGAAGAGGTGATCATGGCCCAGGAAGCGAGTCGTGCACCATCATCGATTCATGAAACGGTTTATGAAAATGATGGAGATCCCATCACGCTTCTGGATCAGATTGCCGATAATACGGATAATAAATGGTTTGACAAGATTGCCCTGAAAGAAGCCATCAGGGAATTGGATGATCGGGAGCGGCTGATCGTATACTTAAGGTATTACAAAGATCAGACCCAATCCGAAGTAGCGGATCGGCTGGGGATCTCCCAGGTGCAGGTATCGAGGCTTGAGAAGAAGATTTTACAAACAATGAAAGAACAGATGCATACAGAGTCATAGGTGAAATAACCTTGTGGATTCAATTTCTGAATCCACAAGGTTATTTTTTTATTGAAATTGTTTCCATAATCCACTCACTCCAGTCCTTCCCATCACTTCCATCCCTACGTTGGATTCAGCTATTACTCCCAATCATCCCCGTCACCATTACATAAATAAATCGCGTTAATCCATACTATTGGTACGAAGGGAAAATCATGTTTTCAGGAAGTGAACTGCATGGAAGGTATTTTGTATATACGCTTACGTCATCGAGTGCAGGTAAGGGAAGAGAGCATGGTCAAGCTTTCTCAGCTGGCGCAAATCATAGCAACTGAAACAATTGTAGAAGATATAAGGGAAATCCCGATTCATCAAGTGACGCCTTCAGATAAGAATATTGTCGTGGTCGATATTATGAAAGTCATCAGTGAGGTATGCAAAGTATATCCAGACCTTGATATTCAAACGATCGGGCCAACTCAAAGCATTATAGAAGTGATTTATGAGAAAAAGAAAGTCTCTCTCCCTTTATTCATTGGCGTTTGGTTACTATTATTCATCGGTGCAGCCCTGGCGATTATGAATTTCCATGAAGATGTAAGTATGAGAGAAGTTCATCAAAGGCTGTATCATTTCGTGACTGGAGGGGTGGATCCCCATCCTTTATTGTTCCAGGTTCCTTACTCGTTTGGGTTGGGCCTTGGGATGATTTTGTTTTTCAATCATGTGTTCAGAAAAAGACTCAATGAAGAGCCGAGTCCTCTTGAGGTTGAAATGTTTAACTACCAGCAGGATTTAGATCAATACGTGATTATGCACGAAAATAAAGAAAGTCAGAAGAAACTGGATGACCATTAATGTATTGATCACCGTATTTATTGGATTTGCCGGAGGGCTTGCTGTAGGCTCGGGCTTCGTTGCATTTTTAACCGTATTGGGTATCATCCCCCGGTTAACTCAATTGACCAAAACAATGAAAATGATTCATTACTATGAGATGGCCGTCGTCACCGGGGCCCTTGCAGGAGGGGTTATCAGCCTGAATGATTACACCCTGCATTTCTCTCCACTGGTCCTCATTCCCCTCGGTCTTATGAGCGGGGTGTTCATCGGCTTGTTGGCTGCTGCGTTGACAGAAGTTTTGAATGTGTTTCCCATCTTGGCCAAACGAATCGGGATTGATGAACAGATTGTGATTCTGATCATGGCGATTGTGTTCGGGAAGATTTTCGGCTCACTATTTCATTGGCTCTATTTGGTTCATCAATAATTTGCAAGAGGCAGGGGTTGTATATGGACAGTAAAAGGAAAGTGATCCTGATAACAGATGGGGATGAATACGCCAAGCGCGCCATCGAATGTGTGGCGAAAGAGTATGGGGGAAGGTGTATCTCAAGCTCTAAGGGCAATCCCTCTGTATTGTCGGGTCCTGAAATCGTTAAATTGATCAACAGAGCCAAGAACGACCCTGTCTTTGTCATGTTTGATGATAGTGGATTCATTGGGGAAGGTGCCGGGGAACGCGCCTTGAAATATGTTGCGAATCACTCGGATATAGAGGTTCTGGGAATCATCGCCGTGGCCAGTAAAACACGACAGGCAGAATGGACCAGGGTGGATGTGTGCATTGATAAGTTTGGGGAGTTGACCCCATATGGTGTAGATAAATTCGGCGTACCTGAAATGGACGTGGGAAGATTGACGGGGGATACGGTCTACTGCCTGGATGAACTGGAAGTCCCGGTAATTGTAGGGATTGGTGACATAGGCAAAATGGCCAAACGGGATCATTATTCCCAAGGGGCCCCCATCACGAAAAAAGCAGTGGAAATCATCTTGGAAAGGAGTGGGTATCATGCCTCAAAAGAAGAAAGAAACACCGATTCCTAAAGATTTAAAAAAAATGGAAGATTACATGCAGAACCACGTCGGGCTGAACACGAGTTTTGACATTGGTGTACGCAAACTGATGATATTGAAGAAAGGTGTGCATATTTACTATATAAATGGACTGACCGATGCAGCCTATATCATTGAACTTGTGGAAGAACTTGTGGAGATCAACGACCATGAGCGTGCGACAAGCCGACTTTATGACATTGTACATAATCGCCTTGTCCATCAATCTGTCGAACCTGTCAAAACAATTGAAGAAGCAGTCGATGAAGTGCTCTCCGGGTTGATTGCAGTCTTTATTGAAGGATATGAAGAAGCGCTGATCGTGGATGTCCGAAGTTATCCGGGGAGGCAGCCGTCGGAACCTGATACAGAAAAAGTGGTACGTGGTTCCCGCGATGGATATGTCGAAAATATCATCGTGAATACAGCATTAACAAGAAGAAGAATAAGAGATCCAAGACTGAGGTTTGAAATATTCCGTATCGGAGAGCGATCGAAGACGGATATTTCGATTGCCTATATTGATGATGTGGCAAATCCGAGTCTGATTGAAGTGATCAAGAAAGAATTGAAAAGTATAAAAATCGATGGTTTGACGATGGCGGATAAAACGATAGAAGAGTTTCTGGTGAAACAAGGGTACAATCCGTACCCGTTAGTAAGATATACAGAAAGAGCGGATGTGGCCGCGACCCATCTATTAGAAGGGCATGTACTGATATTTGTCGATACGTCCCCGAGTGTCATCATCACTCCTACAACGTTCTTTCATCACCTGCAGCATGCGGAGGAGTATAGACAATCACCGGCTGTAGGTACTTTTGTTAGATGGACAAGATTCATCGGTGTGCTTGCTTCACTTTTCCTACTGCCATTATGGTATCTATTTGTACTGGATCCATCTTTGCTGCCGGAAGTCATCAAATATGTCGGTCCTCAGGAACAAACCAATATCCCGGTCATCGTTCAATTATTCATCGCGGATCTTGGGGTGGAGATGTTCCGGATCGCCGCCATTCATACTCCGACCCCGCTCTCGACGGCCATGGGTTTGATCGCCGCCGTATTGATCGGGCAGATTGCAATCGATGTAGGGCTTTTCCAGCCTGAAGTGATCTTATATGTAGCGGTAGCTTCAATTGGTACGTTTGCAACCCCGAGTTATGAATTGAGCGTTGCCAATAAGATGGCAAGGCTGCTTCTCCTGGTGATGGTTGCGTTGTTCCATATTCCAGGGTTGATGATTGGCAGCACCCTGTATATTCTATACGTAACGAATATTAAATCTCTCAATACACCATATCTATGGCCGCTTCTGCCTTTCAGTCCAAAGGCGTTTATGCAGATTCTCGTCAGGAAGTCGGTACCGGGGTCTAAAATTCGACCAAGTATCGTCCAACCCCGAAATAAATACAAACAGCCTGCGAAATCTTAGAATATTGCAACAACTCTGGTTCTGTGGTAAATTACGTTTAATTAGTAGTGGACTATAGAGGGGAATGAGACGTTTCATGCATCTTCATGGATCAGCAGAAATAAAAAACGGTGGCTTAATGATAGGAGGGGTCAGTACCATAGACCTGGCAGCTCAATATGGTACGCCCCTTTATGTATATGACACGAAACTTGTCAGAGAGCGTGCAAGAGGGTTTAAAGAAACATTCGAATCCCTAGGGGTGAAGGCGGAAGTTGCCTATGCCAGCAAAGCATTTTCCTGTATCGGGATCTTTCAGCTAATGGATGAGGAAGGATTGTCACTGGATGTCGTTTCAGGAGGAGAGCTGTTTACGGCCCTGAAGGCAGGCTTCCCTCCAGGACGTATCCATTTTAATGGAAATAACAAGTCGAGGGAAGAACTAACGATGTCCATTGAACATAAGATCGGCTGTATCGTCGTCGATAATTTTCATGAGCTGGAGCTTGTAAGTGAATTGTCACGATCTCTTGAAGAAGCCACAAGGGTGTTGTTAAGAGTAACCCCGGGGATCGAAGCTCATACTCATGATTATATCCTGACCGGACAAGAAGATTCGAAATTCGGATTTGATTTAGAGAACGGTCAGGCCGAGAAAGCGATGAAGTCAGCGATGGATTCCGAAACAATTGAATTGTTGGGCCTCCATTGCCATATTGGTTCGCAGATTTTTGAAACGACGGGGTTCATTCTCGCCGCCAGGAAAATCATTGAAAAGGTCGCCCGGTGGCGTTCTCAATACAGCTTTGATCCTAAGGTCCTTAATCTGGGTGGAGGCTTTGGGATTCGATATACGAAAGATGATGATCCAATCCCTCCGGCTCGATATGTGACGGAAATGATTGCTGCAGTGCAAGAGGAAGTGGAGAAATACAGTTTAGAGATGCCTGAAATCTGGATTGAACCGGGGCGTTCACTTGTAGGAGATGCAGGTACCAGTCTCTATACAGTGGGATCAAAGAAAGATGTCCCAGGCGTCCGGAAATATGTGGCGGTTGATGGGGGAATGAGCGATAATATCAGACCTGCTCTATATAAGGCGAAGTATGAAGGGATCATAGCGAATAAAGCCGACCTGATGTGCGACGATACGGTGTCCGTTGCAGGGAAATGCTGTGAGTCCGGAGACATGTTGATATGGGACTTACCACTTCCTGTCACCGAAGCGGGGGATATTCTCGCTGTGTTCTGTACAGGTGCATACGGATATTCGATGGCGAATAACTATAATCGGATTCCACGGCCCGCCGTCGTATTTGTCGAGGACGGAGAAGCCCGGTTAGCCGTCCGAAGGGAGACATATGAGGATTTGATCACCCATGATATAAAGTTTTAACCCCCACGTATATAGTCTTTAAGTATCTCGTACTTAAAGACTACTTTTTTTGCATCCAGAATTACATACTTTAACAAATTTCGATTTTACTATACAATAACAATGACATAAACACATAGAGTGAAGACAAAGGAGTCAGTCATGAAGATCAGTAATAAAGCATTGTTCTTGTTATTAATCGTTGCCGGTCTGGTGTGGGGAGTCATCTACTGGATGTTCATCGCTGGAAACTGATACACCAGGATTTGCTTAATAAAAGTAAATTTAGTAAGATAAATAAACGTTCATATCAATTAAATTTCTAGTTTTTGTCTATAATAGGAAATAAATAGATTAGACATAAAACATGACGAGGGGTAAATATGTTAATTCGGTATAAAAAGGCGTTTGAAAAGATTGCAATGGGATTATTATCTTTCATGCCAAATGAAAAGGATTTGAAGAAGCTTCAACAGACGATGAAGCAATACGAAACTGAAGAAAATTGGCAGCTCTTTTTATGGAAAGAAGAGGACATAGTAGGTTTGATCGGAGTTTACAAAACAGAAGGTACATTAGAGATTCAACATATATCAGTCAATCCGTCACATCGTCACGAAGGAATCGGAAAATCCATGGTGAAACATCTCAGGGATATGCACTCGGAGCTTGAAGTGAAGCCTAATGCAGATACCGCATCATTTTTTGAGAAATGCGATGAAATGGGTGCGGACAATGAGGAACAAGAACAACAATAAAGAGGCAGGCCGCCTATTCTGGTGGTCCGCCTCTTTTTTTTCGTAAGGCATTTTTTCGCTCGGTTATCACATCAGTGCGGTCCCTGAGGGAATGGCGGTGAATGAGCGCTGAATTCGTCAAGTCACTCTCTGAGCACCAGATGTAGCCATTTTTCCTGCACCGCAACTGAACCTGATCTGAAAGGGAAACATCCATTAAAGGCAGGATGATACTGTGATATGGCTGATTTTCGCTGATTTGGTGGAGTGTTTCCTCAATCATTGCTTGAAGCTTCCCGGAATGAATCCCAAGCCGGGTCAGTTCTTTGTGATTACTCTCAATATTCTTGATCGCTTTATTGAATGTTCTGACCGCACCTGTCTGATTGCCTCTTCTATAATGATAAAACCCAACCGCCACCTGGATCAGCCCCACCCAGTGGGAAGTCCTGTTTCCTGGATCGACTTCTTTCCAATATTCTTCTAATACTTCATGGCATTCAAAATAATCACGATTTCCATGGAAGTACATTAAGTATTCGATGTAGGCTTCCGGATAAACCATAAGATCCCTCCATATGACGCAAAGTAGTTAAATTGTAGCACAATCCATCGCCAAAACGACAGGAAAGCCTGTTAATACAAAACTTTCTATTGGAGAATAGAAGTCTTTCTACTATACTATTAAGTAGCGTTCTTTCAAGATTGTTATGAGAAATTTGGTGATAAAGTGGAATACAATGTGAAGATTGACGCTTTTGAAGGTCCCATGGATCTTCTTTTGCATCTGATTAACTCGTTAGAAATTGATATATATGATATTCCTATGGCTCAGATCACGGAGCAATATATGTTATATGTACATACGATGAAGAATTTGCAACTGGATGTTGCCAGTGAATACCTGGTGATGGCAGCTACGTTACTCGCCATAAAGAGTAAAATGCTCCTTCCTAAGCATGATGAGGGCATGATGAGCGATGAAATCGAATTCGAAGAGGAAGATCCCCGCGACGAACTGGTGGAGCGGTTGATTGAGTATCGTAAATTTAAAGAAGCGGCGAATGAGCTGAAGCATCGTGAGGAAGAACGGGGGCAGGTGTATACCAAGCCTCCAAGTGACCTTTCTGAATTCAGTGAAGAGGTCGATCTAAAGAATACTGAAGTTCAGGTATCTTTATATGATATGCTTGGAGCTTTTCATAAATTATTGAGAAGGAAAAAACTTCAACGACCCGTTCAAACGAGAATTACAAGACAGGAAATATCCATTGAGAAAAGAATGACCGATATTCTGGAAAATTTACAGAATCTAAAAAGACGTACATCCTTTACAAGTCTTTTCCCCTCAGATAGCAAAGAGCATCTTGTGGTGACGTTCCTTGCTGTGCTGGAATTAATGAAGCGGAAACAAATCATCGTCAACCAGGAAAAAAACTTCACGGAAATATTTGTAGAAGCAGGAGAGGAGGCTGGGATGGTTGAACAATACTAATTGGAACGGGGTCCTTGAAAGCTTATTGTTTGCAGCGGGGGACGAAGGTCTATCGCTGAAACAGGTCTGTTCTGTACTGGAAATCGAAGAACAGAAAGCAAAGGACATCCTTGAAGACTTGAAGAATGATTATGAGAATGATTCCAATAGAGGCATATACATCATTGAAATAGCAGGAACCTTTCAATTAGTGACCAAAAAAAGTAATGCCGATTACTTAAAGAAGCTGGTGGAATCACCCCATGTTAGTTTTCTGTCACAGGCAGCCCTTGAAACCCTTGCGATTATCGCGTATAAACAGCCAATCACGCGGATGGAAATCGAGCAGATCAGGGGTGTCAAGACCGAGCGTCCAATTCAGACCCTTACATCAAAAGGGCTCGTCAAAGAAGTGGGCAGGGCGGAAGGGACCGGTCGTGCATTCTTATTTGGTACAACGAAAGAATTTCTGGACTACTTCGGCCTGAAAAGCATCGAGGAGCTTCCGCCTCTTCCTGACAATATTGAAGACGAATTCGCCCAGGACGAAGCCGACCTGTTCTTTGAGAAATTTCAAGAGACGATGGAAACAAACGAATAGAAGTTCATTTATGAACAGACAGGACTGTGAAGATGCAAAGACAGTCCTGTCTGTTTTTTGGTGGGCACAGGAGGATTTTCAAGTAGCCTGACACAGCCTTCGTTAGCTGTGTTTTTTTGTTTTGGCGAAGGCCCATGGAGATTAACAGTTCAACGGTATGATCTCACCCTTCGCTTTCAAGATTTCACTCATATTACCCCTTGTCCTCTCATAAACTTGTACAAACACTTTAGATTTAAAGGAGTAGATGGGTGTGAATCGAAAGAGAGCGAAATTTTACATATATTATATTCTAATATGTGCTTTTCTGTTTGTATCTGTTTCCAATAAGGTTCTGGCTGCACCTTCAGTAAGTGCGCAAAAAGCCATCTTGATGGATCAGGAAACAGGGCGCATTCTATATGAAAAGGATGCTCATACTCAAAGTCGCATTGCCAGCATCACGAAGATCATGACAGCGATCCTTGCCGTGGAGTCCGGAAAGATGGACCAGGAAGTAACCGTATCTTCGAACGCAGCAGGCACGGAAGGTTCCTCCCTTTACTTAAAGGCAGGAGAAAAGATAAAGCTTGAGGACCTCGTATACGGGTTGATGCTCAGGTCAGGGAATGATGGGGCAGTCGCCATTGCTGAATTCGTAGGTGGAAGCCTGGATGGATTTGTATATATGATGAATGAAAAAGCGAAGGGAATCGGGATGGAAAATACTCATTTTTCCAATCCCCACGGACTGGACGACCATGAAGATCACTATTCGACTGCGTATGATATGGCCGTTCTGGCAAGATATTCAATGGAGAACGATAAGTATAAGGAGATTGCCGGCACTAAAGTTCACACCGCTCCGAATCCCGATGAGAAGTGGGACCGCAAATGGAAAAACAAAAATAGACTGCTGACGGAATTATATAAATATAGTACAGGAGGGAAAACGGGTTATACAAAACTGGCAAAAAGAACGCTAGTTTCCACCGCTTCCAAGGATGGGGAAAATCTGATTGCCGTGACCCTGAACGGTCCAGATGACTGGAATGATCATATTGGGATGTTTGAATACGGATTTAAACACTATGATTACAAAATCGTCCTCGACAAAGGCAGAATTGAAAAAATGGATGATAAAGTCTATAAAGACCATGCTTATCTGAAGCGGGAGTCTGTATTAACGTTGACAGATGATGAAGTGAAGGAAGTCAAGGTGGAGTACAAGATGTTGAAGCCAAAGGAGGAATGGATAAAAGGTGAGCATGTACCTGAGGTAGTCGGGAAGGCAGTGGTGTATTTAGGGGATGAGGAAGTAGATACCCTTCCCGTTTTTTATAAAGCATCAGCACAAAAGAAAGAAGAAAAAAGCTGGTGGAAATTTTGGGCTTACTCCTTCGAATCCATTATAGGGGTACGGGACCATGGTTAACTTGATATGGGTGGGGATGACCATCATCGGGTTGATATTCGCAATCATTAATGGAAAAATGGCCGAAGTGAATGAAGCTATTTTTACTTCAGCAAATGAAGCTGTCACCTTATGCATTGGATTGGTCAGTGTATTAGTGTTTTGGCTGGGGATTATGAGAATCGCCCAGGAAGCAGGTTTACTTGATAAATTGGCAAAGTTATTCAGGCCGTTCGTGAAGAGGCTGTTTCCGGAAGTTCCTGATAACCACCCGGCCATGGGCTATATCCTTTCCAATATGATGGCCAATATGTTCGGCTTGGGAAATGCTGCGACTCCACTCGGGATCAAAGCCATGGAGCAGTTGAAAAGCTTAAACGGAGGAAGGGATGTTGCCAGCAGGTCGATGATCACATTCTTGGCGATAAACACCTCCAGCATTACGATCATTCCGACAACGGTGATCGCAATCCGTATGAAATATGACTCTGCTTCGCCAACTGAAATTGTAGGACCGACTCTGATCGCCACGATGCTGTCCACCATTGGTGCGATTCTGATCGACCGTTATTTTCATTATAGGCGTACCCGTCGAGAGGTGAAGTAAATGCAATGGATATCCACCATTTCCTTATGGCTGATTCCCATCATGATTGGGTTTATATTAATCTATGGGACCATCAAAAAGGTCCCGACGTATGAAACGTTTGTTGACGGAGGAAAAGAAGGGATTAAAATAGCTGTATCCATCATTCCCTTTCTCATTGGGATGCTGGTGGCCATCACGATCTTTCGGGAATCAGGTGCCCTTGAATTCTTTGTTGGTCTTATCCGTCCCGCATTGCTTGCACTGGGTATCCCACCGGAAATCGTCCCCCTCGCCATCATCAGGCCGATTTCCGGAACAGCGGCCCTTGGCATGATGAGTGATATCATCGCAACGCACGGTCCCGATTCGTTCATCGGAAGACTCGCTTCCACCTTACAGGGAAGTACAGATACAACCCTATATGTACTAACAGTATATTTCGGTGCAGTCGGAATCCGAAAAATGGGAGATGCCTTGAAGGTAGGTCTCCTGGCAGACCTCGTAGGAATCGCCGCCGCCATCTTCATCGTCACCATTATGTTCTAATGATTGGCTTTTTTTTGTAACATTATTGCTTTTGACGAAGCGAGTAGTGGTTGATTTCCGCTGCAGGTGCTCGCTTTCCGCGGGGCGGGCGGTGAGCCTCCTCAGCTTCATGTGGTGTCTGACATTGTCCAGCTCCGGCGGCTAGCCCCTCGAGGTCATAAGCTAAATGGGCCTAAGAAGGCAAAAGAACGCCTTCTTAGGCCCATTCATCTTATGCTTGTCGGGGCTGAGCGAGCCGCCTCCGCTTTTCGTACTTTCCCGCAATTCCCGCAGGAGTTGAGCACCTTCCGTTCCAATCAACTTTTTTAAGTGAGCTTTTTCCTGAAACTAAAAAAGTCATCTTTGCTTCCGGACAACATCACGTTCTAAAGAGTGAAGTATTTATTATAAACAAGTGTAAAACCCACTTTACCATTAATGAGTTTATAAGAACCTTTAGCTCTGCCACCAATAGTTTATTAAAAGGGAGAGGGGAACTGCGCAGACTCCTACGGAAAACGGGCGTGTCGAGACCCCGGAAGCGAACTGTGCTGAGGAGGCTCGGCCGAACGTCCGTGGAAAGCGGAGCAGTTCCCCTCACCCTAAAGCACATACCTGTTGGCAGAGCATTTAGGAACATAATTTATGTAAATATCAATCTTTGTGAAAAGAGCCTAATGTTTTAATCACCAGTCTCACAGGCAGAGAAGATAAAAGGCATAAAGGAATCGACCCAAATGGTCGATTTTCCTTTATGCCTTTCTATTTTGCCTGGATTGTGTAATAATTCATGAAGGTAAATGTATTGAAAATTAAATGAGGTGAAAGACCGTGGAACGATTACAAAAGGTTATTGCTCACAGTGGAGTGGCATCCCGTCGTAAAGCAGAGCAATTAATAATAGAAGGTAAAGTAAAGGTCAATGGAAAAGTAGTCAAGGAACTTGGAACGAAGGTTTCCCAATCTGACCGTGTTGAAGTAACGGGCATCCAGATTGAGAGAGAAAATAAAGTATATTACATGCTCTATAAACCAAGAGGGGTTATCTCTGCTGTGACCGACAATAAAGATCGTCAAGTCGTAACGGATTTCTTCCCAGAGATAGAGGAAAGAATCTATCCGGTAGGAAGGCTTGATTATGAGACTTCTGGTATCCTCCTGTTAACCAATGATGGGGATTTTGCTAACGCCCTTATGCACCCGAGTAATGAAATTGAAAAAACATACGTAGCTAGATTAAAAGGGATTCCACCTAAATTCAAGATTCGTGAACTTGAAAAAGGGGTTAAATTAGAGGATGGTATGACTGCACCTGCTAAAGTGAAAGTGTTGAGTATTGATAAGAAGCAGGGGAAATCAATCGTCGAGATCATCATTCATGAAGGCAGAAACCGTCAAGTTCGTAGAATGTTCGAGGCTCTTGGTTATCCGGTTCAAAAGCTGAAGCGGGAAAGATATGCATTCCTTTCCCTTCATGGCTTGAATGCAGGAGAAGGAAGAGAACTGACTCCGCATGAAGTGAAGCAATTGAGAACATTGGCCGAAACGGGCAGTTTACATTAAAGAATGACATAGAAAGTGTCACATATCATTCATATAATTTACCCTGACTTTCAGGTAATAAATGATATAATAAGAAAGGAATTTCACCCTGGATTCAGTGGGATATTTCTCTGCTTAGTATGAAGATATGACACAGCACATTATGGCAGGGACTGATCTCATAAGAGAAATCTTATGACTTCAGGCCCTTTGCTACTGTAAAGAGAGATAAACTTCTCCACACTTTGAGAACGTTTTCACTATGGGAGGCACTTGTAAATGAATAAAAAAAAGCGCAGATTACTCATCCGGACAATTATTCTCATTGTGCTGACTTCTGCGGTTGCATATACGTTATATGCAAACTTCACGAAGGATGAAAGAGGGATGTTAAAGGTAGGCGACAAGGCACCTGACTTTGTACTTACGGATATGGAAGGGAATCCCCATCGATTATCCGATTATAGTGGACAAGGGGTCTTCTTGAATTTCTGGGGAACATGGTGCAAACCGTGTGAAAGGGAAATGCCTTATATGAATAATCAGTACAAGAAATATCAAGATCAAGATGTACAAATCTTAGCTGTGAATGTTGGGGAATCAAATTTCCTTATTAATCGATTTATATCCAAACATGGGTTAGAATTCCCCATTTTAGTAGACAAAGAAGAGGAAGTTCAAAACGCATACGGAATCGATCCGTTACCAACTACGTTTCTCATCAACCCAGATGGGGAGATTGAAAAGATCATAACAGGTACGATGACAGAAGATGACATCATTGAAGATTTAGAGAGCATCAAGCCTTAACTCGGAAGTTTAACTTGATATAAGGAGTTTTAACATGAAAGAGATCAAATGTGTATGCGGTCATGTGAATCCAAACGGTACCGTCCTTTGCGAATCCTGTGGGCGGGCGTTAACGGACGAAGCGAGGAACGAGAAGCTTCACGATATGCGCTATGAAGGTAGTGCGAGGCGTTCTCAGACATATAACAAATCCATCATCGATAAGATTTGGAATTTCTTTTCTTCTGTAAAGGTTGGTGTGTGGTTAATTCTCCTTACCCTAATCGCTTCTGCAGTCGGAACGATATTACCACAGGAACAATACATACCTAACGGACAGCCGGCTGACGAATATTACGAAGATGTCTATGGTTTCTTTGGAGAATTGTACTATACCTTAGGATTTCATGATTTATATAGCTCCTGGTGGTACCTTCTCTTAATCGCATCGATCGGTATATCCCTCGTCATTGCAAGCCTTGACCGGGTCATTCCCTTATACCGGGCACTCAAGAATCAGCGTGTTTCCAGACACATTGGTTTTTTGAAACGTCAACGAATCTATGGGAAAACAGAAAGCATCGAAAGCAAAGATTCCTTACCGAAAATAAAAGAAAAATTAATACAAAAAAAATATAAGATAAGAGAAGAAGATGGGAACATTCTGGCAGAGAAAAATCGCTTCTCAAGATGGGGTCCTTATGTGAATCATATCGGACTTATCATCTTCCTTTTCGGAGGCATGCTTCGATTTGTACCTGGGATGTATATTGATGAAACTGTTTGGATCCGTGAGGGCGAAACGAGAGCCGTGCCTGGAACGGAACAGAAATACTACTTGGAAAATAAAGGATTTACTCTAGAAACATATGATAAGGATAAAGACAAAGAAGTATTTGGTGAAGCAATCGATAAAAACGGTACCATTGCAAAGAATTTCCAATCCGATGTGATATTATATAAAGAGTCGGGTGACCGTTTACCTGGGCAAAAGGCTGAACGCACGAAAGAGCAGGAGGATTCAATTAAAGTGAACCATCCTCTTAAATTCGGAAGTTTCGCCGTGTATCAAACCAGTTATAAATTAGATGAATTCAAGTCAATGTCCTTTACCTTTGATAATAAAAAATCGGGGAAAACGTTTGGTGAATTCACAGTCGATTTGTTTGATCCTCAAGATGTGTACACATTTGAGGATGGATATAGAGCAGAACTGATGGGGTACTATCCTGATTTCTCAGGTTTTAATGAGCAGGGAGAACCCCAAACGAAATCCCCTTTACCAAATAACCCTGCGTTCCTTTTTAAACTGTTCTCACCTGAAACTCCTAAAGGGGAAATCAGTTTTGTAGGGATCAGAAAGAATCTAGAGCCACTTGGGGAGAATGAATATAAGTTATCATTTGCCGGAGTGGAAACGAGAGATGTGTCGGCGTTAACCGTACATAAAGATCTCACTTTATGGATTTTGGCTCTTGGTGGAGCCATTTTCATGATTGGAGTCATCCAAGGGGCCTATTGGCATCACAGAAGAATCTGGATCAGGCGGGATGGCGGCGAAGTCATCGTAGCCGGTCATACGAATAAAAACTGGCATGGATTAATGAATGAAATTAACTTTGTGCTGGATGGTACTGGAATAAACGAGCCTGAAGATCAACAACAAAAGGATGAAGTAAGGAGGAATGAGGATGTCAACGACAACAATGGCAGAGTGGAGCAGTAATTTACTTTATATCTCCTTTATCATGTATTTGATTGCTACGTTATTTTTTGGCGGAAGTATCCGTCAAAAGAATACAACGGAAACAAATCAGAAGAAATGGGGATTTATCGGTATTTTCTTAACCCTAATCGGATTTGCTTCTCAATTGGGTTATTTCTTTCTAAGATGGGGAGCTTCAGGACATGCTCCAGTAAGTAATTTATTTGAATTTACGACATTTTTCGGAATGATGCTTGTCGGAGCATTCATTATTCTTTATTTTATGTATAAGACCACGATACTTGGTGTGGTTGCACTTCCATTTGCATTATTGGTGATTGCTTACGCGAGCATGTTTCCTAAAGATATCAGTCCCCTGATACCTGCTCTGCAAAGTGATTGGTTGAAAATACATGTGACGACGGTTTCAGCAGGGGAAGCCATATTATCCATCAGTTTCGTAGCTGGCCTCATTTATTTATTGAAATCCGTCCAACATACAAAAGGAAGCAAACAGTCATTCTGGCTGGAGACGGTAATGTATTCTATGGTTGTCGTATTAGGGTTTGTAGCAGCCTCAACGGTTTTCACACTAGGTAATTACGAAGCAAACTTTCAATATGTGAATCAACAGGGAGCAGATGCGATTTCAGAATACACGCTACCAGCTCTTGTTGGACCGAATGAGGGCGAATTATTAACCGATGATGTAATGAAACCACTTGTCGAAATGCCTGCTCTTATAAACGCGAAGAAGTTAAATACGGTCCTTTGGTCCATAATGATCGGCACAGGCCTGTATCTTATTCTACGCTTGATCTTCAGAAAGCGGATAGCCGCGAAAATGCAACCATTAGTGAAGAATGTTAATTTGAATCTGATGGACGAGATTGGTTACCGCTCTGTTTTAATTGGTTTTCCGGTCTTTACTCTTGGCGGACTCATCTTTGCCATGATCTGGGCACAAATTGCGTGGACTCGCTTCTGGGGATGGGATCCAAAAGAAGTATGGGCATTAATTACATTCTTATTCTATGCAGCCTTTCTTCACCTTCGCATGTCAAAAGGCTGGCAAGGTGAGAAATCTGCATGGTTAGCCGTCGTAGGTGTGGCAATCATTCTATTCAACCTGGTGGCGGTTAACCTTATTATTGCAGGGTTACACTCATATGCTTAATCAATCATAACGAATGGGAGGGAGCTGACAAAAAATGAGAATTCAATTCTCTTTGAGTCAGCTTCTTTTTTCATATAAAATATAGGATAATATGAATTAAATAGACAAGAGGGGGATCATCCCATGGACGAAAACATTCGTATTTTAGTTGTAGATGATGAAGATAGAATCCGTAGATTATTAAAAATGTATTTAGAAAGAGAAAACTATGAAATTGATGAAGCGGAAAATGGAGAACAAGCGTTAGAAATGGCTCTCGAACAAAACTATGATTGCATTCTATTGGATATCATGATGCCTGGAATGGATGGAATCGAAGTGTGTCAGCACCTTCGGGAAAGCAAGGCGACTCCCGTCATCATGCTTACTGCCAAGGGTGAAGAAGTGAATAGGGTACAAGGTTTCGAAGTCGGGACCGACGACTATATCGTGAAGCCTTTCTCTCCCCGTGAAGTTGTTCTCAGGGTAAAGGCCCTCTTACGACGCTCCACAAAGGCAAGTTTCATTCAGACAGATGCAAAGGCAAAGGATCTGATCGTTTATCCGCATCTGACAATCGATAATGATGCCCACCGGGTATCGGCGGATGGAATCGATGTCAACTTGACCCCGAAAGAGTATGAACTCTTATATTTCCTTGCGAAAGCTCCTGATAAAGTATTTGATCGTGAGCATCTCCTGAAGGAAGTATGGCATTATGAATTCTTCGGTGATTTGCGTACAGTGGATACCCATGTGAAACGATTAAGGGAGAAGCTGAACAAAGTGTCTGAAATGGCAGCTAAGATGATCGTGACCGTATGGGGAGTAGGCTATAAATTCGAGGTAACGAATGAATGAGGCTTTGGCGTAGTGTAGTAGGGAAACTATGGGTGACCATCCTGCTTCTGGTTTCTTTTGTATTATTTATTCTTACAATCTTATTGCTGGAATTTTTTCAGAATTACCATGTAGGTGTAGTGGAGAAAGAGCTGACCCATACGGCTGAAAAAGTAGCCAGGGTCATCGAGAACCATAATGATCTGACCCTCGGGATGGAACTGGGGAAAGAAATCATCGATGAACCTGTGAATATCATCATTTCCCTGGATCAAAACCAATCTTTATATTCTCAAGACTCGACGGTCTTTCAAAAGAAGATCCACCAATATATTTCGAAAGATAACAAGCTTCAGTCAGTCAAATCAAAGGAAATCACCGTAAAAAAAGAGGTCGAACTATCCAAGGAGTCGTCTAATAGGTATGAGAATGTCATCGTAGTCGGGACGCCACTTCATATTAATGGGGAAGACGGAGCCGTTTATCTCTATCAGTCCCTCGGCGTCATCAAAGATACGACACGACAAACCACCAAACTGATTCTACTTGCGGCAGGGATTGCCATCATCCTTACGACTATCTTTGCCTTCTTCCTTTCCACACGTATCACTGCACCGCTCCGGAAAATGAGGGAGGCAGCTTTCGAAGTGGCAAAGGGAAAGTTCGATACAAAGGTACCGATCCTGACGAAGGATGAAATTGGTGAACTGGCTACAGGCTTCAATCAAATGGGCAGGCAGTTAAAATTTCATATCAACGCACTCAGTCAGGAAAAAGAACAGCTTTCCTCCATTCTCAGCAGTATGGCTGATGGTGTCATCACCTTTAATCGGGACGGGACTATTCTGATCACGAATCCCCCTGCAGATCGTTTCCTCCAACACTGGTATTACGAGCAAAGTGAAGAGGGGGAAGAGGCAATCCCGACGACTGTAAGAGAGTTGCTGCAGAGTGTGGTCGTAACTGAAATGGAACAGACTGATGAACTCAGACTGCAAGGGCGTTCCTACGTAGTGATCGTGAGCCCCCTATATAATAATAACACCATAAGGGGAGCGGTCGCGGTGGTTCGTGACATGACAGAAGAACGGAGATTGGATAAGCTTCGGAAGGATTTTATCGCCAACGTCTCCCACGAACTGCGCACACCGATTTCCATGCTGCAAGGGTATAGTGAAGCGATCGTGGATGATATTGCAGGGTCCGAAGAAGAGAAGAAAGAAATTGCCCGCATCATCTATGATGAATCGCTCCGCATGGGAAGGCTCGTCAATGATCTCCTGGATCTCGCCCGCATGGAAGCCGGACATATCACTCTGAACAAGGATGTGATCGGAGTGATGCCTTTCACAGAAAGAGTGACAAACAAGTTCATCGGATTGGCCAAGGAGAAAAAGGTTTCCATCTATTTTGAGAGTGATGTGGGATTGGATATGGAGATTTCCATAGACCCCGATCGAATTGAACAAGTATTGACGAATCTCATCGATAATGCTCTGAGGCATACGCCAACGGGAGGGGAAGTGACGGTTTCCCTGACGGAAAAGAAAGGCGGATATCTGTTCCATGTGAGGGACACTGGCTCAGGCATACCTGAAGAAGATCTTCCCTTTGTGTTCGAGCGTTTTTACAAGGCGGATAAAGCCAGAACAAGAGGGAAGTCAGGAACAGGTCTCGGCCTCGCCATCGCCAAGAATATCATTGAGTCCCACAAGGGGCATATTCAGGTGCAAAGCAAAGTCGATCAAGGGACAACCTTCACTTTCTTTCTCCCTATTTAGCCAATTATCGATCATATCCATAGAAACATGACGATTTTTCTTGTTACATGGGAAACATTCTTTATTTTTCCCTTTATTTCAAAAAGGTTGTTGAAAAAGAGTAGATGGGCCAGCAGGGTGATTCTCCCTGTTGGCTTTTTCTATGCGGTTTCCCGGTCATTATGGGTCTTTCCTTTTCACCTGAATAATACTATATTGATAGTGTGTAACTTTTTTACATAATAAACGACTAATAATTTGACGGGGAGGGAATAAAGTGAACTCCGTTTTTGAGAGATTATACTCTGCTTATCATCAGGATGTATTTCAATTCCTCATATATATGGTACAAAATAAACAGCAGGCTGAAGACCTGGTTCAAGAAGTCTATATTAGGGTGCTTAAATCCCATGAGAACTTTGAAGGGAAAAGCTCCGAAAAGACCTGGCTCTTTTCCATTGCGAAAAATGTTGCCATTGATCATTTCAGAAAACAAAAAAACTGGAAAAACCGGATTCTGGATAAATTCGATTGGAGTCACAATGAAGTAACAGACGACGGGGCACTTCCCGAAGAGATCGCCGTTGCCAATGAGGAGATCCAGATGTTGTATGAATGCTTAAAACACTGCACAACGGACTTTCGAATGGTCATCATCATGCGTTACTTACAGGAACTTTCAATCGCCGAAACCTCTGAGGTGCTTGGCTGGTCAGAAAGCAAAGTGAAGACGACCCAGCACAGGGCCATCAAATGGTTGAGGATTGAAATGAATCAACGGCTCCCGAAGGAGGAAAGTGACATTGAACAAGTCAGAATGGAAAGATCGTGATATTGAAGACCTCATCAAAAAGCTTCCTCAAATCAAAGATGATCGAACTACTCAATATATCCAGGCAAGAATGGAAAAGCAAAAAAGGAAAAGTCAAGCCTCATTCAAAGGATTCATACCGGCAGTCGCTGCCCTTGCCGCCCTCTTCATCATGGTCCTGCTCGCTCCAACCGTCCTAAATCAATTAACGGAAACCGGCATGGATAATTCTGAAAAGGGAACGGCGGATTCAACCGAAAGCTCCGAAAATAATTTGGATATGGCCTCCCGGGAAAAGCCAACAGAACGTCCTCCTGAACCAAGTAAAGAAGCGAAAGTCGCTGGGACGGAAGATAATCAAAATGAAAACAACAAACTGACAATGTCTGAAAACCTGCAAGAACCCACAGAAAGGCTTTCCCTCTATGAAGAAGACGTAAAGGGAAAGGAATTTTATAACTTTGGACTTGTTTCGCGGGATGCCGTACCCATACCTGTATCGATTGTCGAAGAACGGAAAGAAGAAGACTGGTTAACAAGACATGAGCAAATTGCCGAAAAGCTGCCTGAAACGGACTGGGGACTTGAAGACTACCTTCCTTTGAATGGAGACGTATCTTTCGACAAAAATAAGGTCATCTTCACTCTTCGTACTGATCACTCTTACAGTGGCAGCAGCGCAGTCGAATACGCATTTTATCACTCTCTTCAATACTCATTCCAACATAAGGGTTTAGAAGAAGTCGTACTGAAGAATCATGATGGTTCTGTCCCTCAATTCAGTTCAACGGGAGAACTCTCAAAAATTGATTTGAATGAAATAGTACACAGTGCTTACTATCTATATACGCCTAATGGAAAGGACCGTTTCCTTGTTCCCGATAATATTAACAGAGGAGGAATCAAGGAGTCGATCGAAGCGATGAAAAGTGCAGAGACGGGCCTTTTTCAAAGTGTGATCCCGAAAGACATCAACTTTAATGTATCGAAAGCAGATGGAATTGTAACGATCAGTTTTTTAAATGAATTGGATATGAGCTCATTAGACGAACAGACTGCACAGGAGATGATTGAAGGGATATTACTGACAAGCAGGAGTTCTGGATATAAGAGCGCCCGGTTTGAAAACATCAAACAGGAAAGCTGGAACGGTTTCGACTTTACTGGACCCGTCAAGACACCGATCAGCCCGAATAAAAAGAGCTTAGTAAATTAAATAACAGGCATAAGGCCAGAAACGGATGTCACCTCCGATTCTGGTCTTTGCTATTTAGCTATGATATGAATATTTATCTCATACACAGACAAACTACTCAAAGGAAAAATATCTCAAAATGTATGCCGGTGCATGTAATGAGGGGGAAAAGGTTAGAATGGTGTAATACATATAGAAGTCGCGGCACGTCTGTCAATAAGAGCGAAGGAGGACAAGCATGTTTTTCGATTATGCAAGAAGGCTTTTCATCGTTTTTCTTTTAACGTTATGTGTATTCATGATGTTCTTAACGGGTAATGTGGCAAAAGCAGAGGGGGATAAGGTGTCAGGGGACACAGCGTCCTGGACCTTTCCCGTAGAGGGCATGATAACAGATTCATATGGTACAAGGTCTGGTTCTCACAAAGGAATGGATATCGGAGGGGAAATCGGGTCACCTGTGTATTCTGTCGCTAAAGGAAAAGTGATCAAATCTTATCTTTCAGAGAGCTACGGTCATGTTGTATTCATCAGGCATGAAAATGGTTATGAAACCGTCTATGCTCACCTGGAAAGCAGGCTTGTCGATGAAAATCAGGAAGTGGCACAAGGTCAACAACTTGGACGATTAGGAAATACGGGAAGATCAACCGGAGCGCATCTCCATTTTGAAGTACATAGGGGGGAGTGGACGATTGATAAAGAAAATGCAATCGATCCCTATCGAGTTTTCGGTCATGGGGAAGTCGGGCAGCTTGTATTTGCGAAAGTGCAAGATCCTTTCCAGGCAGTCGGTGTCGCCGGGAATCCGGTATCTCCTCCTGATGAAAGTGAAGCTGAGGGGATGCATATCGTACTTCAAGGAGAGACCCTTTGGGGGATTTCCCGACAATACGGTCTGTCGGTAGAAGATATAATGCAGGAAAATGGATTGAAGAGCTCCGAGTTAATGGTCAATCAGAGATTGATGATTCCCGGGTCATCCCCTAAAGGACAGTACGTAGTGAAGCAAGGGGACACTCTGTACTCCATCTCTATGGCACAGGGGATCGACGTGGATGAATTGGTCGCGAGGAATGACTTGAACCCGGAATCGGCGATATATCCGCAACAGGTGCTAAAGGTGAATTGATTGTCAAGCACAACGTAGAAAAGGGGTTTCACCTATTTAGTTCGAATTCGAACTGTTTTTCTTCACATATCCATTAACATTATGTATAATGAGAATGTATAAAAAAATAAAGATTCGTCTTCGGGGCAGGGTGAAATTCCCTACCGGCGGTGATGAAACCATGTGTTTCTAAGCCCGCGAGCCTTTTGGGGCAGGATTTGGTGCGATTCCAAAGCCGACAGTATAGTCTGGATGGGAGAAGATGAAGGTGATTGCCACAACGTTTAGAAAATGGGAAGCTAAACGTTTATTAGGGTATGCCTTTCATTCTCCGGGATATGTATATCCGGGAGTTTTTTAATGCTACCTTTGGCTTGAGCCGTCTTCAACATGAGATGAATCTCCTAAAGGAGAGAGAGTTATGAAAAAAATGAATACGCGCATGTTTGTCACAGTTGGTATGTTAAGTGCCATTTCGTATGTACTAATGTTATTCAACTTCCCAATTCCACCATTTCCAAAGTTTCTAATGGTTGATTTCAGTGATGTACCTGCATTAATTGCGACGGTCACACTGGGACCGCTCGCAGGAATATTGGTCGAACTGTTTAAAAACGTGATCGATTATGTCATGACCGGAAGCGACACAGGTGTTCCGATTGGTCATGCGGCCAATTTTATTGCGGGAGTCCTCCTGATTTTGCCAACGTACTACATCTATTCACGTTTTCAATCGAAAAAAGGTTTGTTGGCCGGGCTGATCACAGGTACCATCGTCATGAGTATCAGCATGGGGATCTTGAATTATTTCGTGTTCCTGCCTGCTTATAAATACTTTATGAACTTTGAGCTTCCTGCTGAAATTATCATTACTGGAATCGTTCCATTTAACATCCTGAAAGGGATTTTGGTTACATCCGTATTTACCTTACTGTTTATCCGCCTTCAAGGCTGGCTGTCAAGGCAAGTAGCCTTAAACAAAGCGGCATAGTGATTATATAAACTGAACCCCTCAACCATATTGAGGGGTTTTTCTAATGAAATGATTTACCATAAAAAAAGAGCTGAGAAGAATAGATCTTCTCAGCTCTCTTCCTTACTATTCAAATTTCAGTGCATCTCCGTCGAATGGTTCGTCAGATACTTTAATGGAATCTGTCGGGCAACCTTCGAATGCATCGATCATATCATCTTCCAATACGTCAGGAACTTCAACCGTTCCCTGGTTATCATCTAATGTTACAAATGCAATACCTTCATCATCATAATCGTAAATGTCTGGAGCGGCAGCCCCGCAAGCTCCACATGCAATGCATGTATCCTTATCAACGATCGTATATTTTGGCAAAGAAAAAACCTCCCGGATAAATAATTCTATATAATTCATCATTATACATAATGTCAATTTGTGAAAAATCACTTAATGTTTATTTTATAGAGGATTGAATGACTTTTCAATAGTTAGGTGCTTTCTTTTTATTTTTATCCTATATAAGAAAAACAAAACATGGTGAAAAGCCAATTTCATGGTACAATATTTGACAATAACCTACATATTAAGGAGTAGAGAATTGACCTATCTTAATTATGTGATCCTATATTGTTTTTTGCAAATTAGTGGAGAACGCTCCATTTACTCAGTATTTCATATTTTAAAAGGGAAGAAGTCTTCCCAATCCATTCAGGATGCACATATCTTTCATCTGCAACCATTTTTTCTTTCATTACCTAAGTTGAAGCGGTCATATTTCAACCAAAAGGTAACGGAATTGGAACAAGCAGGATGGATCACTTTTGGTGAAAGCGATAATGCCCACCTGTCAGTTGAGGGATCAAAAGCCGTTAAAGAACACTTTCTTGGTGATGCTTTCCCTTCAGAGATGAACGGGCTCATCTATGGTGACCAAACCCGTCTATTCTGGATGAGATTGAGCCTCCTGGTTCAAGTGCTTTCCAATGCCAAACAACAGGAAACCCTCTATTACCCGGTTCAGAGGAACAAACTTATTCAAGAATGGGTAAAGGATTGTATCAGGACCAATCCTAATAGTGACCAACTTTCGTCCATGTTGTTTAAAGAGCTGACCACTCTGTTGAATTCTCAAGAGAATGACCCATCTTTATTGGTCTTTCGATTAACGGGATATCGAGACTACGGGTGGACGGAATTTCAGGTGGCAGAGAAAATAGGAATGGATCCGGAAGAGTACAGATTCAGATTCCTGAATCTGCTCCACGGTATGCTGACAGAAATAGAAAAGGATCCAAAAGGCTATCCTTTATTATATTCCATCAGCTTGAAAAGTGATCACAGACAAAACCTGACCATATCGACCAGCAAGACGTACGACTTGTATAAGCGGGGGCATTCCCTCGAAGAAATTGCCCGGATTCGTAAATTGAAACTCAATACCATTGAAGACCATGTCATCGAGTTGATCTTAACGGAAGAAGATTTGGCCATTGATCCCTTCATTACGAGCGAAGAATATGTAAATGTACTGAAAGTGATGAAGGAAGTGCAAACGAAAAGACTTAAACCCATTAAAGAAAAGCTCCCTCATTTGACCTATTTTCAAATCCGGGTCGCTATCGCAAAGGCAGGTGAAACACGTGAATTTGCAACGAGAACTTAAAGAAAGATTCGGCTACTCGTCCTTTAGGGAAGGGCAGGAAGAAATCATCCATTCCGTACTGAATCAACAGGATACGGTTGCTATGCTTCCGACAGGGACAGGGAAATCGCTGTGTTATCAGCTTCCTGGATATCTGATGGATGGGCATGTGCTGATTATTAGCCCCCTGCTCTCTTTAATGCAGGATCAAGTGGAACAGATGAAAGTGATGGGGGAAAAGCGGGTCATCGCCCTGAATTCTTTTTTGCCCTATATGGAAAGAAGAAGCGCTTTGGAACAATTACATCTGTATAAGTTCATCTTCATTTCCCCTGAAATGTTAATGAATCGAGGTGTCATATCTTCCCTTCAATCACTGGATATATCCTTATATGTGATTGATGAAGCCCACTGTATATCTCAGTGGGGACCTGATTTCAGGCCGGATTATCTAAAGCTCGGGGAACTGAAGGAGCTGCTCCGAAACCCGACCACCCTTGCATTGACGGCAACGGCAACAAAGGAAGTCAGGGAAGACATCAAGCAGGTGCTTCAAATGAGTCGTGCTGTTGAAATGGTCTACTCAGTCGATCGAGCCAATATTGGATTATTTGTTCATAGTGTATCCGGTCAAAATGAAAAGCTGAATACTTTGTTAGTATGTGTGAGAGCGTGGGATGGACCGGGGATCGTATATTTCTCCAGTAAACGTATGGCAGAAGAAGTTGCCCTCTGGCTTTCAGAGAAAGGTGTGTCAGGGGTTGCCCACTACCACGGAGGAATGGAGCAAGAGGAGCGGATCTTAATTCAGCAGCAATTCCTTTCGGGAAAACTGAGAATGATCTGTGCAACCTCAGCGTTTGGGATGGGAGTGAATAAAGAAAATATCCGTTTCGTCATACACTTTCATTTCCCATCCAGTATCGAAGCGTTTTTACAGGAGATTGGAAGGGCGGGCCGTGATGGAGTGAGCAGTGTTTCAGTTGTGCTATACTCTGAACAGGATCTTTCCTTGCCCTTGCAGCTCATTGAAAGCGAGCTGCCCGAAGATGTTCAAATTAGAGGCTTTATTGACGATGGCAGAAAGGGTCAGTCGAAGGAGTTAATCGAACAGCTGCAGCTTACAGAGGTCCAGTACCGGTTCCTGACGTATTACACTGATGAGTTGACCCGGGGAATGCCATTTGATCAAGATAGATTACTAGAAAAAGTGAAACAAATCCGGGACAATCGTTTACAATACAAGAAGGAGAAGTTGTACTCCATGATCCACTGGCTCCAAGCCATTACGTGCAGACGGGAGAAGCTGCTCCATTATTTCGATGAGAAAATGGATAGAGACCATCCATTTTGTTGTGATATATGCGGCGATTCACTCCATGATTTCAAGACTAAACCGTTCGTGTTAAATACACAAGACGCAGGCGACATTACATGGGAGAAAAGGTTAGAAAATTTATTATTAGGATAAGTGGTAACAATGCAGAAACAAGGGGAAATCATTCAACAGCTTACTAAGAAGCAATTAACTTTCCATTTATATTTCACTCAATTTTTACTATTAACGATTGCCTGTGTATTAGGTATATTTTTATTTGATACATCATCTGAATTCTGGAAACAACTCAGGTTTTCCCCCGTCATATTGACGGTCGGGGTGACGAGCGGTCTCCTGATCGTCATGATCGATATCCTCCTGATGAAGGTGTTACCCGCTAAATACTATGACGATGGCGGGGTAAATGCACAGATATTCACTAATAGAAGCATGGACGAAATTGCCCTTTTGGCTTTTTTTATCAGTGTAAGTGAAGAGGTATTATTCAGGGGTGTGCTCCAATTCCATTTTGGACTGGTCATTTCAAGCATTATTTTCGCACTCATTCATTTCAGGTATTGGGCTCATTGGTTTTTAATCATCAATATAGTACTGCTCAGCTTTTGGATCGGTTTCATATATGAATCCACAGATAATTTATTGGTTACGATCATCATGCACTTTGTCATCGATTTTTTACTCGGGTTACACATGCGTAAGAATGGAAGACAAAGAAGTAAAGAAGGGATGTCACATGAGTAAAGACCCATATCGAGATCAGGCAGCGAAACGGAAGATAAAAATTGAACGAGTCCCTGAGGAGCCACCAGCCAAAAAAAGGGAGCCTCTTCCCCCAAGAAGTGAGTTGCATAGAGAAAAACTTAAAAAGAACAAGTGGAAAATGAAATATCCATTGATCAGTATGCTGCTTTTATTTTTTATTTTATTGCCTCTGACTGTTTTTGGCCTGTACTCTTTATTTGATCATAGAAATGGTCCCCTGGTGGTTATGTCTGAAGATGTAGATGACGTGGTTGAAGTCCGTTATGATCAATCTGAAAATGAACAAGAAGAAAGTGAGGCTGCCATCACCCCTCAAACGGAAGAAGATCCCCCTGATACGGATCAGAAAAATGCATCATCGAACGAGTCCGCTTCCTCTACTGGGGAGAAGAATCAACAAGCCTCGGCGCCGCCACCTAAAGAAACGGTAGAAGAAAAGCCGAAGGAACAGATAAAAAAAGAACCAATAGAAGAAACAAAAGAAGAACCACAAGAGATAAAGAAAGAAGAGCCAAAGGTCAAGGTTGTGTATCATACGGTTAAACCAAAGGAAACCTTATATCGGATCGCCATGAATTACTACCATTCCCCATCAGGCGTTGATCGGATCAAAGAATGGAATAAGATTAAGGATACTGATATTCAAACCGGCCAAGTGTTGGAAATCCCGTTAGATCAATAAAACATCCACCCTATCATCTTGTGATGGGTGTTTTTTTTTGGCGGATTTACAATTATTTGCAACATTTACAAATAGAATTTACATGGGATTAGTAAAGGAATTACATATCGGAAATATAATGGAACTGAAATATTAGTAAAGGGAAGGGAGTCGATGATATGGACAATATGATGACGCGCTTTCGTCATGCAGATGATAAGTTGTTTTACAGGATCAATGGTAGTAAGGAGCTGTATCGTTCATTCTTTGGATACGTGACTCATTTGGGAGGGGCGAAGGTTACAGTGGGATCCATCGTCATCCTGTTTATCATGTGTCAGCATTATATCTGGCTCAAGGATACGGTCACTGCGGCTGCGGTTTCTCTATTCGTCAGCCATATCCTGATGATGTTCTTGAAAAAGGGTGTCAAAAGAATACGTCCTTATATGACACTTCCGGGTGCCATCATCCATGGCTATCAATTCAAGGATCACTCATTTCCGTCAGGACATTCAACTGCCATATTCTCCCTCACCATCCCCTTTATGATCCACTATCCGGTGACGATACTCGTTCTGTTCCCGTTGAGCTGGCTCGTTGGGTATTCAAGAGTCGTCCTCGGGGTGCATTATCCTTCTGATGTATTGGCAGGTGCCTTTCTTGCCTTTGCCACGACTATGATGGTCATCTTGTTCTTCTGAGAAGTTTACCGAAAGCTGATAATAATTGTATTCTCAAAAGGGGGAAGGGTAATGAGGGTAGCACTTTTTTCTGATACGTATTATCCGCAAGTAAACGGAGTGTCAAGGACGTTAAAAAGGCTGACGGATTATTATGATAAAAGAAGGATTGAATACAAAGTGTTTGTACCTGACCTTCAGGATAAAAAGGAGAATTATCCTAATGTACACTCATTCACGAGTTTTCCCTTCTTTCTTTATCCAGAATGCCGGACGGCCATAGCAAATCCAAAGACAATCCGAAAGCAGCTAATGGATTTCTCTCCTACGCTGATTCATGTAACCACACCCCTGACAATGGGGCTATTCGGAATCCGTGGAGCAAAGAAATTGGACCTCCCCCTGGTGGCTTCTTATCATACACATTTTGATGTGTACTTGAACTATTACAAAATGATGTGGGCAGCCCCGTTATTATGGAAATATATGAAGTGGTTTTATTCACATGCAGACCGAATACTCGTCCCTTCTGAGGAAACGAGGCTTCATCTGATGAAACAGGGCTTTACCGACTTGTCCATATGGGGGAGGGGGGTCGATTGTACGGCCTATTCACCCAAGAAGCGAAATTCCACCCTTAGGGAAAAATATAAGATTGAGAAGAAATATATCCTCCTTTATGTAGGGAGGCTTGCACCTGAGAAAGACTTGGATACACTGGAAAAAACGATCAAGCATCTTCCCATGGAGATGAAGGAGCAGGTCCAATGGGTCATCGTAGGCGATGGACCGCTGAAGAAAGAGCTTATTGATAAGACTCAAGGTGAAAACGTCATCTTCACAGGCTATCTGACAGGGAAAGAACTTGCAGAAACATATGCATCCTCCGATCTGTTTGTCTTCCCTTCAGCTTCTGAGACATTTGGGAATGTTGTACTGGAAGCAATGGCTTCAGGATTGCCTGCCATAGTCGCAGACAGGGGGGGAGTGACGAATATCGTCGAGCATAATCATACAGGACTGATAGCGGAAGCTCATCGATATCAGTCCTTCATTCACCAAATCATCGAATTGCTGGATGGAGACCGACTGATATACATGAAACGAAAAGCACTTCAAATGGCTGAAAAACAATCCTGGGATGCTATCTTTGAAGGACTCATATCTGAATTCAGGGAAGTGAGTTCCTTCCATACACAAACGCAACGGTACAGCTCATAAAAGTATTCAAGAAGGGTCCTCATAAGGGGGTCCTTTTTTAGTTGCTGATTCTATCTCTCAGGACATGCTCATACACTATAGGGAGGAAAGGAGTGGGTAGGGATGGCTCGTGGAGGAAAGGAATTTGGGGAATGGACAGACCAAGCAACGGAGCAAATGCTCTATAACCTGATTGAAAAAAAACAAAAATTTGATAGAGCGAAGGCTCTTCATCTATATACATTATGGGGGACGATGTTTGCATCCTTCTTTTTTCTGTACTATTTGACGAAATTCGTGTCAGGCCCTTATTCATATTCATTTGCTGCGATGTTCTCCATCTTTGTTTCAGATTCCATTCACTTATTCATGGCTCTGTTTCTGGTAGTGCTATTCGGAGCTGCAAAAATATTATATGAAAAAAAGGAAAAAAAAGAAAAAGAGTTTCATGCATTAAGATGCGAAGTCATTGATCGCAGTAAAGATTTATGGAAAGAAGAAGCGTGGAAAAAAAGGCATCATGTATACGATAAAATGAAAAAAGAATGGGATATCAATCTCTTTCATGGCAGTAAATGAGAATCCAGTGCTTCATGGAAGCACTGGGGGTGAGTTCTCAAGGCATGAACAGATCTCACACTTGCCATGGCCACGGTGCATCTTTCCAATTCCATGGGTAATTGGAGTAGCTGTATCCATAATGGGTGAGGGGACCGAACTCCTTTTCAAATTTCTTTTTAATTTGTTTTCGCGTTTTTACATACATATTGTACTGTGAGATGGCTTCATAGTCTTGCGGGTGGGTATCAAGGTACAGAGTGAGATCGACAATGACGAAATCGATCGCCTGCAGTTCTTCCAACACTTCGTAATAATGGACGGGAAGCTGTTTCATATGGGACCACTCTCCCTTCGTTTTTTCGCAGGGATTATTAATATGGATATTATGAAGTCTAAAATTCCTGCATACCTGTTCCTCCTCGTAAATAAAATCCTTCGTAACAACATATGAATGGAGGAATGGGAACATGATAATTTATATAAATTCATAAGAATGAAGGGAAATACAGATGAAATGTTGAATACATAAGGTGTAGGAAATTAATGATGAGGTGGTCAAATGTTTGTTAAAAATGCCATGATACCGAAACACAAATGCTATGTGGTGGATGTAAACGATTCAGTTGAAAAGACGCTGACGGTGCTCGAACACCATAAAATCGACGGGGTACCTGTCCTTTCGAATGAAGAGTTTAAAGGCGTAGCGACCCGTTACAATATCTATCAAAGCTTCTTCCTTTCAGGAATGGATAAGGAAACCTTTGTCAAAGAGAAAAAGGTCAGTGATATCATCACGGATTCGGACAAATATATGACCGAAAAAGATGTATTTGAAAAGGCATTGGTCGAATTAAAAGATTCGCCGATCCTTCCGGTGGTAGGTGAAAATCATAAGTTCCTCGGACTCGTTACACGCTTTGACGTCCTGGATCAATTCAGAAGTGCATTTGGCATGGATCAAAAAGGGGTCCGCATCGCTTTCTCTTCTGTAGAAACGGAAGGACGGATCGCGAGGCTCGGTGACATTATCCAGCAATATTCAGAATCGGTGATATCCCTTGTCACGTTCGATGAATCCGATAAATTATTACGTCGTATTGTCTTGAAGGTGGAAAAGAGGGACAATATGGATAAATTCCTTCATAAGTTAGAAAAATCGGGCTTCCGAATTCTCGATATTCATGAAGACGAATAATTGAATAAATCCCTGTATGAAACAAAATCCTTCTCATAAGATTTATGGGAGGGATTTTTTTGATCAATCATTTTGCGAAACTGATAATTACGTTTCTTTTAGGGTATCTATTCATTACATGGTTTCCGGCCTCAGAACGATTTACAAATCCAGAATTCATTGTGGAGATGGTCCTCAATCCGGTACAGTTCTTTGCTGCGTCCATTGCTTTTATGATCGGGATCTTGTGCCAGGTGAATGTATTGAAAGCGGAATTCTATTCTTTCCTTCAATTATGGAACGGGAAACTACATAAAGAACTGATCCTCATCCCTTTTCACTTAGCGGTGATCTACGTGTTGAGCGGATATGGCATTGGGCAATCCGTGATTTTTTCCTGTTCAGCCATTTTTTATGGTATCATTTCAATAGATTTTCGCCGTCAAGGAGGCCATAATGCTTGAATTTTGTATGATTTTATTATTAGGGGGAGCCAGCCTCCTCATATATATGTTATATGAAGCCCGACGTAACGTTGTAAAGATTGAAAGAGTTAAACTGCCTCACTATCCTGAACATATGAAGCCCATATCCCTTTTTTTTATTTCTGATATACATAAACGGGAAATTTCAAATGAAATCATCGAAGACGTGAAAGGAAAGACGGATCTTGTCATCATCGGTGGGGATCTTTTGGAAAAAGGGGTGCCTTTTTCAAGGGTCGAACGAAATCTCGACAAACTCCTGACATTGGGGAGCGTTTATTTCGTATGGGGAAATAATGACTATGAAGTGAATACCAGCAGGTTAAAACAGATATTCAAGAAAAAAGGAATCGTCGAAATCGTCAATTCTTCAGTGAAAGTAAAGATTCATAACGGTGTCATGAACTTGATAGGAGTGGATGACGCAAGTACCCAACGGGCAAATTATCAGGCTTCTCTTGAACAGGTACGCCCTGATGAATTCAATCTTTTGGTCAGTCATGATCCAAGACTTGTGAATCAAGTTCAGAAAAAAGACGGAATCGACTTCATGATGAGCGGTCATACACACGGAGGGCAGATTCGACTGTTCGGCTGGGGGATGTATAAAAAAGGGAGACTTGAAACTCTCCACGAGACCACCCTATTAGTAAGTAATGGCTACGGGACCACTGCCATTCCTTTGCGACTTGGTGCCCCGGCCGAAACCCATTTGTTGGTGATGCATAAAGGATGAAATGAACAAATGTTATTCATTACCTATACAAATTTTACACAAAGAGGTTTCTCGGGTTATAATTTTGGAGAGATGAGAAATACTTGGGGGACTATTTATGAGCAATGAAAAGAAGTTGGAAGGCAAATACAATATTAAAGCTGTGTCTACCATTTTAGGGATTCAACCGGGAACATTGCGTGCTTGGGAGAGAAGGTATCAGATCATTGCACCAGTGCGGAATGAATCCGGTCACCGTTTGTATACCGAACAGCATTTAAATATATTGAAATGGCTGGTTGAAAAGGTCGACCAAGGCTTCACCATCAGCCAGGCCGTTGCGTTACTGGACAAACAGGAACTAGAAGAGAATGAAATCACATCCTCTGAACAAAAGGATCGCACCCAAACGATTTCAGATGATCTTTTAAAGGCTTTATTGAGTTTTGATGAAACAAAAGCCCATGAATTGATCAACCAATCGTTTTCGGTGTATACCATCGACAAGGTGGTCATCGATATTCTCGGCAGCCTCCTGGTAAGGATCGGGGATTTATGGGAAAATGATGAAATCACGACAGCCCATGAGCATTTTGCCACTTCCATCCTCAGATCCCGAATCGGTATCATTATGCATTCATTCCCGCATAACGGGATATTACCCAAGGTAGTGGCTGTCTGCGGTCCTGGAGAATGGCATGAATTAGGATTATTGATCTTCACCCTTTATGTTCGCAGAAAGGGGTTTGAAGTCATCTATCTGGGATCGAGCATAAAAGAGAATGATATTGACATCGTGCTGGATGAAGTGAATCCAAAGTTTTTATTCTTCTCATGCACACTGCTTGAAAATGTCGATAACCTCCTTTCCCTCGTTACGTCCTTAAAGAACGAGCGGAAGGATCTTGTGATCGGGATGGGTGGATTCGCCGTTGATCACCTGTCCAAAGACTTAAAAGCAGATTTTGATGAACATATCGTGGGACAAACCAAATCTCAGTGGGAACAATGGCTCAAAAGTAAATTATAAGTGGAGTATGCACTGTTTTTCGCCCCTTACATAGTATGATGATAAATCGTCACACTCTGGGGGGTACGAAGATGAAGCTCGAAAGAATTTCGGACAATAAAATAAAATTTTCCATTAGTGTAGAAGAGTTAGAACAAAAAGGCTTATTTGAACAAGACCAATGGAAAGATTCTTATATGTGGCATGATCTGTTCGAAGACATGTTAGATGAAGTACAAGGGAAGTTCGGCATCGAAACGCAAATGGAAATCACAGTGGAGATCGAATCATTCGATGAGCAGGAAATCTGCTTGATCCTCACGTTGGAATCAGAAGATGACTTCTCTGACTGGGAAGAAGGTACCGAAATGATGAAATCCATGAATGATCACGATGTTCTCGTGTATTTCGATGATTTCGAGGACTTACTCACCCTTCTTAAACGGATCAATAAGATGGGGAAGCTGAGCCATTCCCTCAGTCAATGCAGTATTTTTTACTATAAAAAAAAATATTACGTACTTATAGAGAATTTGCTTGAAGCCGACAGCTTCATCCTGGAAGCGATTTGCGCCGAATACGGTCAAAACTCGACGATCACAAAGCATGTCCTGATGGAATATGGCCGAGTTGTGTTATTAAGGGATTCCATTGGAAAGATATTGTTTTATTTTTGAACTGATATGAAATCTTTACCCCCTTTAAATATAAGGAAATTGTCTTTTTGCACTCTCAGGATCAATCCTGGGGGTGTTTTTTTGGGTTTGGAGCTTTTCRATGTGTCCAGCTCCGGCGGCTAGTCCCTCGAGGTCATAAGTCAAATCAACCAAAAAGGCAAAGGACGCCTTTCCGGTTGATTCGCCTTATGCTTGTCGGGCCTGAACAAGCCGCCTCCGCTTTTCGATGTGTCCAGCTCCGGCGGCTAGTCCCTCGAGGTCATAAGTCAAATCAACCAAAAAGGCAAAGGACGCCTTTCCGGTTGATTCGCCTTATGCTTGTCGGGCCTGAACAAGCCGCCTGCGCTTTTCGATGTGTCCAGCTCCGGCGGCTAGAGGCTCGAGGTCATAAGTCAAACCGGCCAAAAAGGCAAAGAACGCCTTTCCATCCGATTCGCCTTATGCTTGTCGCCTCTAAACGAGCCGCCTCCGCTTTTCTTAAATGATAGCGTTTTCAAAAAAATGCTCCATATTGAATTTTCCTTCTTTGCAAGTGGAAATCAAACGTGTATACTATGTCATGAAAGCGGACGAGGTTCTGCTAAACAGTGAAGGATACTGGGAGGTTTACATACATGGTAGCCGAAAAGGGGAAAGAAAATCACCAAGCATCAGAGCAGCATGATGTGCTGAAATCTACACAAACGGTTATTCATCTTGCGCTCGATAAATTAGGGTATTCAGAAGAAGTTTATGAACTATTAAAAGAACCAATTCGTATGTTAACGGTTAAAATACCAGTCCGGATGGACGATGGAAAAGTAAAGGTGTTTACGGGCTATCGTGCCCAGCACAATGATGCGGTCGGACCGACAAAGGGCGGGATCCGCTTTCATCCAAACGTTT
Source organism: Rossellomorea vietnamensis (assembly GCF_001305855.1). Lineage (GTDB taxonomy): Bacteria > Bacillota > Bacilli > Bacillales > Bacillaceae_B > Rossellomorea > Rossellomorea vietnamensis_A. The sequence continues at coordinate 151,613 of NZ_LIXZ01000006.1, forward strand.
CGGAGAAGGAAGTGAAAGCACTTTCCATATGGATGAGCTTGAAATGCGGAATCGTCGATCTTCCATATGGGGGAGGTAAAGGCGGGATCATCTGTGATCCCCGGGATATGTCATTTAGGGAGCTGGAGCGATTAAGCCGTGGATATGTACGTGCCATCAGCCAAATTGTAGGACCTTCTAAAGACATTCCTGCACCGGATGTTTTCACAAACTCGCAAATCATGGCGTGGATGATGGATGAATACAGTCGGATTGATGAGTACAATTCTCCAGGATTCATTACCGGTAAACCATTGGTGCTGGGAGGATCCCACGGCCGTGAAACGGCAACTGCCAAAGGGGTGACGATCTGTATCCATGAAGCGGCGAAGAAAAAGGGAATCAAACTCGAAGGGGCAAGGGTGGTCGTTCAAGGTTTCGGAAATGCGGGCAGTTTCCTTGCCAAATTCATGCATGACGCCGGTGCGAAGGTGATCGGGATCTCTGATGCCTACGGCGGCCTGCACGATGAGGCCGGATTGGATATCGATTATTTGCTGGACAGACGCGACAGCTTTGGAACAGTTACGAAGTTGTTCAATAATACGATTACCAATGAAGAACTACTGGAGCTTGATTGTGACATTCTTGTGCCTGCAGCCATCGAAAATCAAATCACGGACAAGAATGCCCGTAATATCAGGGCAAGCATCGTCGTCGAAGCTGCCAACGGACCGACAACATTAGAAGCGACGAAGATTTTGACAGAACGCGGTATTCTATTGGTACCAGATGTGTTAGCGTCGTCAGGTGGAGTGACGGTTTCGTACTTCGAGTGGGTTCAGAACAACCAAGGGTATTACTGGACAGAAGAAGAAGTGGAAGAGAAACTGGAAAAGATCCTGATCAGCTCGTTTAATAATGTGTATGAAACGTCTCAAACAAGAAGAGTGGATATGAGGCTCGCCGCCTATATGGTTGGTGTAAGGAAAATGGCGGAAGCCTGCAGGTTCAGGGGTTGGATTTAGCGATATACTAAAAAGGGTGGGGTGCATGTCTTCCCGCCCTTTTTTTCTTTGGGAATCCCATTCAATCCTGCCGATGGAACAATAATATGAGTGTGGGTCCCGAGAGGTCGAGGGCTCCTTTTTGACCTGGACGCAATCTTATTCCATAATAACTGAGTAAAGACTATTTAAAAATCTGAAGTGTACGGATGAACATGACCATTCAGATAGAGGAATTGAAGGAGTGTCTGAATTTGAAAATGGAAGAATGCATTGTTATAGGTGGAGGACCGTGTGGGTTATCTGCCGCCATTAGTCTGAAAGTAAAAGGAATCAATCCTTTGATCATTGAAAAAGGGAATATCGTCAATGCGATTTACCACTACCCTACCCATCAAACCTTCTTTTCGTCGAGTGAGAAGCTCGAGATCGGTGAGGTGCCTTTTGTCATTGAAGAACATAAGCCGAGAAGGAATCAGGCATTGGTATATTATCGCGAAGTGGCGAAGCGTAAAAAGTTGAGAATCAACCGGTTTGAAACCGTCCATAAAGTAGAGAAGCACGAAGGTAGCTTTACGGTGGCTACTTCTAAGGGTCTTTATGAAAGTAAGTCGATTGTCATCGCAACCGGATACTACGACAACCCGAATTATATGGATATCCCGGGAGAGAGACAAGAGCATGTGTTTCATTATTTTAAAGAAGCCCATCCTTTTTTTGATACGGATGTGGTGGTCATCGGAGGGAAAAACTCCGCAGTTGATGCAGCTCTCGAATTGAATAAAGCGGGGGCAAGGGTCACCGTTTTATACCGTGGAAGTGAATATTCCAAGAGTGTCAAGCCCTGGATCCTCCCGAATTTTGATGCCCTTGTAAGAAACGGTGAGGTGACGATGGAGTTTCAGGCATGTGTGGATGAAATAACCGGGGATTCTGTTCTTTACAACGTTGATGGAGTAAAGAAAGAAGTGAAGAGTGATTTTGTGTTTGCCATGACCGGCTATCATCCCGATCACAGCTTCCTTAAGAAGATTGGAATAGAAATCGATAAGGAAACAGGGCGTCCTGCCCATAATCCCGAAACGATGGAAACAAATGTAGACGGCGTCTATATTGCTGGTGTCATTGCTGCAGGAAACAATGCAAATGAAATCTTTATTGAAAACGGGCGTTTGCATGGAGGGCTGATTGCTGAATCCATCACTGGCATGAAAAAATAGGGTGAAGAATGAGAAAGAGGCTCACAGAGGAGCCTCTTTCTTATTTCTTTATTACTCTGGGTCTTTACTAGTTTTTGAAGATATCTTCCAATTTTTTCATGTCTTTTATTTGGGAAAGGGCTACTACAAGCTTGATTCTGGCCTTTTGTCCATTTAGGCCGTTTGAAAAGATGACTCCTTTTTCCTTCAGTTGTTTTCCACCACCGGCATATCCGTAAATGTCCTGGACAATCCCGTTGAAGCATCTGGAAACCAATACGACGGGAATATTCGATTCTAACAGCTCCTCGATGCCCATCACCGTTTCCGGCGGGAGATTCCCCTGACCCAATGCTTCGATGACGACCCCGTCGTACTGAAGATCTTTAATGGCCCTCAGTAAGCCTGAATCCATCCCTGCGTAAGCCTTGATGAGTGTCACCCTCTTGGAAATGTCACATACCTCGTAGTGCTCGTTCGAGGTAGGCTGGTGATGAAAGAGCACCCCTCTTTTCGTCACGATCCCGATCGGACCATACTGAGGGCTTTGAAAAGTCGATACATTGCTTGTATGGGTTTTGGTCACATTTTTCGCTGAATGGATCTCGTCGTTCAGCACAACTAAAACCCCTTTGTTCTTGGATTTGTCGTCCGCCGCTACCCGGACAGATGATATCAGGTTATATAAACCGTCGGCACCTATTTCATTGCTTGATCTCATGGCTCCTGTCACCACGATCGAGATGGGGAGGGAGAGGGTCAAGTCCAAGAAATACGCCGTTTCTTCCAGTGTGTCTGTTCCATGGGTGATGACGACCCCGTCAAATGGCTTTTCCCGATACTTTTTTTCGATGATTTCTTTCAGCTGCTGCATATGCTCCGGCGTAATATGTGGGGAAGGCAGATGGAATGCTTCTTCGACCGTCACATTTGCCAGGTTTGAGACGATGGACGTCTGTACAGAAAGCGGGTTTTCCTTGCCCGGGGTAACGGCTCCCGTCTGTTCGTCTTCCATCATCGAGATGGTGCCGCCTGTATGTATGACTAAAATATCTTTCTTCATCATTCATTCCTCCAACCATTTAAATTCCTATTTCCAATCCTACACTAACATGATACGATTAAGAAAACCGAAAGAAAAGAGGACTTTTTATGCTGGTGATTTTATCAGCGGGTATAGCACCAGGATTAGCATTGTTAAGTTACTTTTATTTACGGGATCAATATGAGGCCGAACCCATTACATTGGTGTTTAAAACGTTTATGTACGGGGCACTCATTACCTTTCCGATTATGTTTTTACAATATGTACTGGAAGTGGAAGGGATCATTGACGCAAATTGGTCTACAGCCTTCATCTCCTCAGGGCTCCTCGAAGAATTTTTCAAGTGGTTTATTTTGATGTTTGCAATCTTCCAGCACGTGGACTTTAACGAACCTTATGACGGGATTGTGTATGGGGCCAGTGTTTCTCTTGGATTCGCTACTGTAGAAAATATACTATATTTAATCGGCAATGGCGTTGAGCACGCATTTGGGAGGGCGGTACTCCCTGTTTCGAGTCATGCCCTTTTCGGAGTCATTATGGGGTACTATTTAGGAAAAGCCAAGTTCTCATCCCGAGAAGAAAGGCATAAATGGCTTTTTCTAGCCATCTCATTACCTATCTTGTTACATGGAACTTACAATTATATTTTCCTTGCTGAGAAAAACTGGTTTTACTATATGGTTCCATTTATGTTTTTCTTATGGTGGCTCGGATTAAAAAAAGTGAAGAGTGCCCACCAGCTTACAGAAAAAAAGTACAAAAGGGAATTGAAGAAAGAAGTCATTTAAAGATGCTCACCATAGGGAGCATCTTTTTCATTGAATGAGAAGAACCCCCGCTAAATGCGGGGGTTCGATTTATTTATAAGCAGCAGCAAGATCGGTTTTCGGCGATTCTTTCCGCTTCACTTCATCAATTTTGTTCACAAACATCTGAAATACTTTTCTTTTTTCATCCAAGTCGCGTATGTATTCTTTCAGTTCACTATACTTTTCTTCAAATGGCTTATGATACATTTCCCTGATATTTTCAATGATTTCTTCATTTACCGTGGATTGAATGACCTGCTTTGTAATTCCGTATTTATAGGAATAGACTTTCAGTTCTTTTTTTACTTCCTCATAATCAGTATTGATTTGATCCAATACCTCTGAAATATCCTCTTTCCATTCATCCAAAGATTTCGCTAAATAATCCTCCATCATGACCCTCCTGTTTGAATTAATGAAGTATCCCACACTCATTATAACCTTGCATGTTTACATCCCTTTTGCTGAGATATTACAGTGTCTTATCAAAGTGCTTCACTTTTGCAGGCGCTTTTTATAGTTTTAAATTTTTAATGCTCCCACTTGTATAAAATGGGAGCCTCTACAAAAACTAGAGTTAATGTTAATTGAAGATATGGAGGTTAAGGCATTATGAATAGTCGTTTCAAATGGGTTTCTACTTCAGTCGTCATGGTGCTTATGTGTTCTCTACTTATGATTTCTTCTGAAGGGGAGAAGGCAGACGCTTTTACAAACCAGGTAATTCAGCATGGCGCAACGGGTGAGGATGTAATCGAGCTTCAATCCAGACTTCAATATATCGGGTATTATAACGGCGATATTGATGGTGTATTTGGATGGGGGACCTATTGGGCACTCAGAAACTTTCAATATGAGTTCGGTCTTCCGATCGATGGCCTTGCCGGTGCGAAAACGAAAGAAAAACTTGTGAAGGCATCAAAGTACAATAAGGAATATGTAAAAAATCAAATTGAAAAAGGCAATGACTTCAGCCATTATGGCGGGACAGATTTAGATAAGCAAAATGGTTCGACAGGTGGGGGAGGGGCAAAGGCTCCTGCTCAAAACAAGCCGGCCCCGTCTAAGCCGACGGCGGTGAATACGCCGAATGGTTTCTCTCAAAATGACATTCAATTGATTGCAAACGCAGTATATGGAGAATCACGTGGTGAACCATACGAGGGACAAGTGGCTGTTGCGGCAGTCATTCTGAATCGGGTAGACAGCTCGGCATTTCCCAATACCGTGGCTGGGGTCATCTTTGAACCAGGTGCGTTCACAGCTGTAGCTGATGGTCAAATCTGGTTAACCCCCAATGAAAGAGCAAAAGAAGCAGTGTTGGATGCGATTAACGGATGGGATCCGTCATCAAGTGCCCTGTATTACTTTAATCCAGCGACGGCAACAAGTAAGTGGATTTGGTCCCGTCCCCAAATCAAGAAAATTGGAAAACACATATTCTGTAGTTAAAGAGGTGAAGGGAATTGCTACGTATCATTTTGATTACGGTACTCGTCCTGGGTGTAGCCGGTACCGCTTTCTGGGGATACCAGGAACACCAGGAGAAAAATGCGATATTAATCAATGCGGAAAATAACTATCAACGGGCGTTTCATGAGTTAACCTATCAAGTGGACCTGCTTCATGATCAAATCGGTTCTACACTTGCCATGAATTCAAGGAAATCTTTATCCCCTGCACTTGCAGATGTTTGGAGATTAACTTCACAGGCTCACAGTGACGTGGGGCAGCTGCCTTTGACGCTTCTTCCGTTCAATAAGACGGAAGAATTCTTAAGTAAAATCGGTGATTTCAGCTATCGCGTAGCTGTACGGGACCTGGACAAGAATCCATTGACCGATAAAGAATATAAGTCATTGGAAAATCTGTATGAACAAAGCGCAGATATACAAAATCAGTTACGTAAAGTCCAGCATCTTGTCATGGAAAACAATCTGCGATGGATGGATGTTGAAATGGCTTTGGCATCAGGGAATGAGCAGGCAGATAATACGATTATCGATGGCTTCAAGACCGTCGAGAAAAACGTATCCGGATATGATGAGGCGAACATTGGAACGACTACCTTTGTCAACAGTGAGAAGAAAGATCAAAATTTTAAAAAGTTAAAAGGGAAAGAGATTTCCAAAGAAGAAGCAGTGGAAATTTTACGAAAGTATTCCGCGATCCCGAAATCGAAGGATGCAAAAGTATCAAAAAGCGGGAAAGGGGCGGATTACAAATTCTACAGCGTATCGATCGGAAATGGAAATACCGAAGCAAGCATGGATATCACCCAAAAAGGCGGGTATCCGATCTGGTATATCAATAATCGCAAAATCAAGGAGCCGAAGATCAGTTTAAACCAAGCGGCGGAAAAGGCGACGGCTTTCCTGAAGGAAAACAAATTCCAGAAGCTTGAGTTATTTGAAAGCGCGCAATATGATAATATCGGAATTTTCACATACGTGACGGTTCTGGATGGAGTTAGGATCTATCCTGACTCAGTTAAAATAAAAGTAGCACTGGATAATGGACAGATTGTCGGCTTTGCTGCTGAAGAATACTTAAAGAATAATCATGAGAGAAATATCCCTGAAGCTTCCATTACAAAGGCAAAGGCGAAAGAAACGACGAACCCCAACCTGAAGATAATGGAAGAGCGTCAAGCGGTGATCGTGAACGACCTGAACGAAGAAGTGCTTTGCTATGAATTCCTTGGCATGCTGGGTAAAGATACCTATAGAATATTCGTCAATGCCGACACTGGAGAAGAAGAAAAAGTGGAAAGGCTCAAAAAAGCAGAGCCCATTTATGAAGAAGTCGTTTAACACTAAGAGGGACGGACCTCCGATATGGAGGTCCGTCCCTCTCTTCTTATTCGAAAATTCAGAATGGAGGTAAAAAAGGTATGGAAAGGTGAGGGATCTCGTGACATAATGTAGATACATATTATGGGAAAGTGGGAATTTAGGACTATGATAAAAGCTGGTACCACATTGCAATTGGAGCCTATACATAATGAAACATTTGATAGATATAGATGCAGGGTGGTCGAACTTTCAGAAGAGGGGATTTTCATTGATTATCCCATCCATACCAAAACGGAGAAAGCCGTTTTTTTAATCGATGGAACACAGATGAAAGCAAGCTTCACCCTCAATGACCAGACCGTCCTGATGTTTGAAACGGAAGTGATGGGCCGGAAATTATCCAAGATCCCGATGATCCACCTGCACTATCCGGGGGACGATGGGTTGATTAAAGTCCAAAGACGACAATTCGTACGTGTAGAAGCAAATACTGACATTTCATTAAAGATCAATGATCAGTTTTACCCTACAATCACGGAAGATCTCAGTGCAGGGGGATGTGCTGTGGTGGTGAGGAAGGGAATGGAATTGAAGAGGGGTGCCAAACTGTCCACGATCATCGTCCTGCCGATGCAGACAGGAGAGTGCCGGTATGCAGAAATTGAAGGCAAAGTGATCCGGGTCTGGGAAAAGGAGCACAAGCAAATTGCAAGCATCGAGTTTGCTCATTTAACTGAAAATCAGAGACAACACATTTTAAGATATTGTTTCGAAAGACAGCTTGATTTAAGAAAAAAAGGCTTACTTGAATAAAAAACCAAAATGTACACATACTTTTTCTTAGAATGGAAAAAGGGTGATCTTGGTGAAAACGGTAGAAAGAATACTAATAAAATTAGCCATTATACATGTCATATTATTAATAGCGGTCCAATTTGTATTCCATCAACTGAACTTCCTTCCCGAGCTGCATAAGCTCGTTTTCTACGAAGGGGTGGAGAAGATGGAGTACAGTGAAATTGTAGAAACCCTATCACGTTAGAGCAGGAGATGAATCCCTGCTCTTTTTTTTGAAAGAACACGCCCAAAGAAAGAATCTATAAACGAAAAGAGAGATTTATGTTAAAATGGGTAAGAAAATTATTAGGAACTTAAGTAGGTGGATGAATTGAAAAAATTAAGAATTGCAATCGATGGTCCTGCAGCAGCAGGGAAAAGTACTGTTGCAAAGATTGTGGCAGGTAAATTATCTTATCTTTATATTGATACCGGGGCGATGTACCGCTCTTTAACGTATAAAGCTTTGAGCAACAACATAGACTTGCATGATGAGAATGAATTGAATCGATTATTGTCAGAAACGACGATCGAACTTGAACCTTCTGAAGATGGACAGCTTGTATTCCTGGACGGGAACGATGTAACAGATGAGATCCGCCAGGCTTCCGTGACCAATTCAGTGTCTCATGTGGCCGTTCATTCCGGTGTGAGGGAAGAAATGGTGAAGAGACAGCAGCAGCTTGCGAAAGAAGGCGCTGTAGTGATGGACGGAAGGGATATCGGCACTCATGTCATCCCGGATGCGGAAATCAAGGTTTTCTTACTCGCCAGTGTGGACGAACGTGCCCAAAGGAGATATGAAGAGAACCTCTCGAAGGGATATCCGAGTGATCTGGAGCAATTAAAAGAAGAAATCGCCCGCCGTGACAAAATTGATTCTGAAAGAGAAGTGGCCCCTCTGAAAAAAGCCGAAGATGCAACCGAGATAGATACCACTTCCCTTTCCATATCAGATGTGGTGGACCAAATCATGTTGTTAGTAGAAAGGAAAGGTTAAATTGAACTTATATACCTTTGCTAGAGGTCTCGTTAAGTCGATCCTCTCTCCTTTGTACCGGATAGAGGTGAAGGGGTTGGAGCATTTCCCGAAAGATGGGGGTGTTTTACTATGCACCAACCATATTGATAACCTGGATCCACCTGTCGTCGGGATCTCAGCACCAAGGCCAGTGTCCTTCATGGCAAAAGAAGAACTCTTCAATGTACCCGTATTGGGGAAATTGCTTCCTGATTTACGCGCATTCCCTGTGAAAAGAGGGATGAGCGACCGTGAAGCACTGCGGAAAGGATTAAAAGTCCTGAAGCAGGGAGATGTTTTAGGACTGTTCCCAGAGGGTACTAGAAGTAAGACAGGGCAAATCGGCAAGGGATTGGCAGGTGCAGGCTTCTTTGCCCTTCGCTCTGAAGCTTATGTTGTACCATGTGCCATCATTGGACCATACAAGCCATTTAGGAAATTAAAGGTTGTATTCGGGGCGCCGATCCCGATGGATAGTATCCGTGAAGAAAGATTGAATGCGGAGAAAACGACGGAAATCATTATGAAGCATATCGAAGACCTGATACATGCGCATCAATAATATAAGGTTTCCCGCTTGACAAAAAGTAGTATTTATTAGAAGTTAGTAGAAAGAATATTTTAAATTGCGAAGTCTCACAATAATCAAAAATCTTTGCAGTCATGGATTAAGGAGGAGTACATAATGGAAGACATGAATGGAATTGAAGTGAAGAATCTTGAAATTGGTGAAAAAGTTAAAGGGACTGTCACTAAGGTTGAAGAAAAGCAAGTCTTAGTCGACGTTCAAGATAGTAAAGTGGATGGCATCATTCCAATTAGTGAACTCTCAAGCCTTCATATCGAAAAAGCTTCTGATGTAGTCAATGAAGGGGATGTACTTGAGTTAATCGTGACAAAAGTGGAAGAAGAACTGTTGGTTCTATCCAAGCGTAAAGTGGATGCCGAAAAAGCATGGGAAGAAATGAAGGTCCGCTTTGAAAATGGAGACGTCTTCGAAGCTGAAGTGAAAGACGTTGTGAAAGGCGGTCTTGTCGTTGATCTTGGAGTAAGAGGATTTGTCCCGGCATCATTGGTGGAAGATTACTATGTCGAGGATTTCTCCGATTATAAAGATAAAACGTTAACGTTCAAGATCGTCGAACTGGATCAGGAGAAGAATCGATTGATCCTGTCCCACCGTGCAGTGGTCGAAGCAGAGAAACAGCAACAGAAGAAACAGCTTCTGACAGACATCGAATCGGGAGCCGTTCTTGAAGGGACGGTCCAGCGCATCACGGATTTCGGTGCATTTGTAGATATTGGCGGAGTCGATGGGCTTGTTCATATTTCCCAACTCTCCCACGAACATGTAGAGAAGCCTTCTGATGTAGTGACAGAAGGACAAAAAGTACAGGTGAAGGTCCTGAGTGTCGATCGAGACAACGAACGGATTTCTTTATCTATCAAAGAAACCCTGCCTGGGCCATGGAGTGACATCTCCGACAAGGCTCCTAAAGGAAGCGTGTTGGATGGGGTCGTAAAACGCCTCGTATCTTACGGTGCATTTGTAGAAGTGTTCCCTGGGGTCGAAGGACTTGTTCATATCTCTCAAATTTCACATAAACATATCGGTACTCCACACGAAGTGCTTCAGGAGAACCAGGATGTAAAAGTGAAGGTGCTTGATGTGAACGAAAATGAACAACGCTTATCTTTAAGCATCAAGGCGCTTGAAGAAAAAGAGGAAGAAGTAACGGATTACGAAATGCCTGAAGAAAGCACAGGATTCCAATTAGGCGAAATGATTGGAGACAAATTAAAAGATCTTAAGTAATGGTGATGAATTGTGACGAGAGCTCAAAGAAAGCAAGACCACATTAATTATGCAATATCCACCGGTCAACAGCGGAAGACGGGTTACGATGAAGTGGCTTTTGTCCACCAAAGCTTACCGAATATAGCAGTAGATGAGGTTCATCTGCAGTCTGAAATTGGCGAACTTACATGGAGTTCGCCAATTTTCATAAATGCTATGACTGGCGGTGGTGGAGAATCCACTACAAAAATCAATCAGGAATTATCTATCCTTTCCAGGGAAACGGGGCTGGCAATCGCGGTAGGATCCCAAATGTCAGCTCTTAAAGACCCTGCAGAACGAAAAACGTATGAAGTCGTCCGGAAGCACAACCCGGATGGAGTGGTCTTCGGGAACTTGGGAAGTGAGGCCACAGTTCAACAGGCAAGAGATGCCGTTGAGATGATCGAGGCCGACGCATTGCAGATTCATCTGAATGTTATTCAGGAATTGACGATGCCTGAAGGGGACCGTGATTTCAGGGGGGCCATGGAGAGGATCCGGATAATTGCGGAGAATCTTTCAGTACCTGTCATTGTGAAAGAGACGGGGTTTGGTATCAGTAAAGAGGCTGCTGAAACTTTATCCGATTCAACGATTTCAGCCATCGATATAGGCGGTTTCGGCGGAACAAACTTCTCGAAAATCGAGAATCAGCGACGAAAGCGTATGCTGGATTTCTTCGATGATTGGGGGATTCCCACTGCCATTTCAATAGCTGAGTCCTATGCCTCCTCGGATAAGCCGATCCTTGCATCCGGAGGTATCCAAAACAGCTTAGACATCGTTAAGTCTCTAGGATTAGGGGCATCTGCTGTTGGAATGGCCGGCGTCATCCTTAAGCAGCTCCTGGAATCGGGTTTGAAGGATACCATTGATGAAGTGAATCAAATTCATACGGATATTCAGTTTTTAATGTGTGCTCTGGGCTGTAGACGGATTGACGATCTTCATAAGGTACCAATGATGCTATCGGGCAACGTGTACCATTGGCTTGAGAAGAGAAGCTTGAATCCCGGTGCATACAGCAATAGAACGTTTAATATGTAAAAAGAACGAATTCTCAATCGCGAGAATTCGTTCTTTTTTTGTTGCATGGGTTGTAAGCCATCTCCGCTATTAGCGTTTAGCTTTTTCCGTTCCTTCGAGACTTGTTGCTCCTTTGTAATGTAAGCCCTGATCACGGTCTGATTCTACTCGTTTGCTTTGTTTCAGCTTCTTCTCTTGACGATCTTTACCCATTTAAATACACCTCCTTACTTTATTTTTTCTTTGGAAAGTTGATTCATACATGAATGAGATACATAAAGATTTTCCATAATGTAGATAATAGGAGGGAGAGTTTGCTGATGGATGGCATTTTGTATTTGTGGTTACTGTGGGGAATATGGGTATATACGACATTTTTATTGAGAAAGTCTCATCCGGACCGTTTTCGTTATTCGTTTCTGAGTTTATTGCTCATATGTGTATTTCCGTATGGGAAGATGGCCGGTTCTGTAGAAGTATCATACCCTGTTATCGTACTTGCACTCATTTGTATTGTTTATATACGAAATTTAAGGTTGAGAGAGAAGTTATATATGCTTGCAGTTGTTCTCTCGATGGGGATGATCTATGCAGGAATCGCATTGATTTCCATTTATGACCCGGTACTTATGTTTATGGATCGGGATATCATCCTGTCGTTGTCGTTGGTGACGGTAGGCATTCTTTTCTACAGCCACTCCTCCCAATTCTGGATTCGTCTCATTGCGGTCGCTTTAAGCAGTGTGATCGGCGACTTTTTTCTGAGCATTCCATTAAACAAGGTTGGGTTTCACTATTCAATCGGAGGTCCTGCTTACCTGGACGTGCTTGCTTTAACGATCGGGCTACTATCTGCCTTAAAAATAGTGGTTGAAATGAATCAGGCTGTTCACATCAAGACACAACCAAATAAGGGGGAAATGAAGAATCTATGAATGTGTATGTGTATCCTGTGATCTTTGGCGTGGTGGTGGGGACCCTGACAAGGATCTATATGCTTCGCACTGACTATCGCCAGTATCCGACTTATCTGCATGGAAAGATTATACATATAGCCCTTGGATTTATTGCGGCGGGACTTGGCACTATTGCAATCCCTGCTTTACTGGAGGAAAATTTCACGGCGATTACGTTTTTGACGGTTGCGGCTTCTCAGTTCCGTGATGTGAGAAATATGGAGAGAAACACATTGACGGAGCTGGATGCTTATGAACTGGTCCCTAGAGGGGCTACTTACATTGAGGGGATTGCCGTTGCATTTGAAAGTCGAAATTATCTGGTTATTTTTACCTCTCTTCTTGCAACGATCGCCTACATCGTGTTTAATATATATGCCGCTTTAGGGATCAGTGTGATCTGCATGGTGCTTGCTCATAAATTAATGGCCGGGGGCAAATTGAAGGATATCGTTGACATTGAATATGTGAAGCCTCGTTTTGATGGAGCGGGATTGTATGTTGATAATATTTACATTATGAATATAGGCCTTAAAGTAAGGCAGGAAGAGATCCTCCGATATGGGATGGGGTTCATCCTTTCACCCAAATCGTTTGATGCAAGGTCGACACTCGCGAATCTGGGGCAACGTCAGGCCATTCTCCATGATATGTCCACTTCACTGGGGATCTTTAAGGATTCGGGGACACCTGCTTTGACACCACTCGCCAAAAGGGATTTGGATGATGGAAGAGTCGGGGTATTTGTCCTTCCACAGCGAAAGGACATAGAGAAGGCCATTGCCATTCTTGGGCAGGTACCAACCCTTGAAAATGCCATAAGGATGCCGTCTGAGTCGAAAGCGAATCAGGAGGGGAGTAAATTAAAATGAGTACGACCATACAGAAATTCATCCTCGCAACCGTAACGACCACACCTGAAAAGGTACCGAGTGGAACGAGTGTTTTCTACTGTAAAACGGATGATGAATTACAAAAAATCTGCGCAAACCTGGAAGCCATTCTGGACGGGATTGCTCATGAAATAGATGAGGGACTGTTCATCATTGTAAAACACTGATTGCCAGTTTATTCTTTTACTGATAAAATAGTAAAGTTAGGGGGACTGTCCCATAAGGAAACATTACCTTAAGGGCCGGTCCTTCTTATGCATAGCTCAGTTTATGATAATGATTGAACAGGCTTAAAAAGAGGAAATGTAAGAACGAAACAACTTCTTACAGAAAGGGTGATGAACGTGACTAAACCAGTAGTAGCAATCGTAGGGCGTCCGAACGTCGGGAAGTCCACGATCTTTAATAGAATTGTTGGGGAAAGAATATCCATCGTTGAAGATGTACCTGGTGTAACAAGGGACCGTATATATAGTTCTGCAGAATGGCTGACCCATGAATTTAACATCATTGATACAGGCGGAATTGAACTCGGAAATGAACCATTCCTGGATCAGATCAGACAGCAGGCTGAAATTGCGATTGATGAAGCCGATGTCATTGTGTTCTTGACGAACGGACGCGAAGGCGTCACAGCCGCTGATGAAATTGTTGCCAAAATTCTATACAGATCAAAGAAACCGGTCGTATTGGGGATAAACAAAATCGATAATCCTGAAATGAGGGAAATGATTTATGATTTCTACTCTTTAGGTTTTGGCGAACCGTATCCTATTTCAGGTTCCCATGGACTTGGTCTGGGAGATCTGCTCGACGAGGTCGTCAAGAACTTCAAACAGGAAGAGGAAGAGGACTATGCGGAAGATGTCATCAAATTTTCTTTGATCGGTCGTCCGAATGTAGGGAAATCCTCTTTAGTCAACGCTTTATTAGGGGAAGATCGTGTCATCGTCAGTAACGTAGCAGGCACGACGCGGGATGCCATTGACTCCTCCTATACGTATGATGGACAGGACTACGTCATCATTGACACAGCGGGTATGAGGAAAAAAGGGAAAGTGTATGAAACCACTGAAAAATATAGTGTGTTAAGAGCTCTCAGAGCCATTGAGCGATCAGATGTCGTCTTATCAGTCATAGACGGTGAAGAAGGAATCATCGAGCAGGACAAGAAAATCGCAGGGTATGCACATGATGCCGGCCGTGCTGTTGTCATTGTCGTGAATAAATGGGATGCTGTGGATAAAGATGAGAAGACCATGAATAAATGGGAAAAGAATATCAGGGAACATTTTCAATTCCTTGACTATGCTCCAATCGTATTCCTTTCTGCGAAAACAAAGAAGCGCATCCACACATTGCTGCCGATCATCAATACGGCAAGTGAAAATCACGCCATGCGTGTACAATCCAGTGTGCTGAACGAAGTGGTCATGGATGCTGTTGCCATGAATCCGACACCGACGGATAATGGTAAGAGACTCCGGATTTACTATGCGACACAAGTGGCTGTAAAGCCTCCTACTTTCGTTGTGTTTGTCAACGACCCTGAATTGATGCACTTCTCTTACGAACGATTCTTGGAAAATAGAATCCGTGATGCATTTGGATTTGAAGGAACCCCTATTCGTATTATTGCGCGTGCTAGAAAATAATAAGGTGGGTGTAAAAATGAAAAGTTCAAAAAATGTAACGGTAGTCGGGGCAGGAAGCTGGGGCACCGCTCTCGCTATGGTGCTGGCTGATAATGGATTGGAAGTAAGGCTTTGGGGCCACAAAAAAGAACAAATCGATGAAATCAACTCTAAGCATACCAATCAAAAGTATTTGAAAGAAATCGAGCTCCCCCAATCCATTATAGGGTATCATGACCTTGGGGAGTCATTGGATGGTGTCGATACCATCATTCTTGCTGTTCCAACGAAAGCGATCCGCGGGGTCCTGGGGCAGATTCAAGAGGTTCAACGGGCGCCCTTGACCGTGGTTCATGTGAGTAAGGGGATTGAACCCGATTCCCTTCTCAGAATTTCAGAATTGATCGAAGATGAAATGTCTCCTGAGAATTTACATACAGTAGTAGTATTATCAGGACCCAGCCACGCTGAAGAAGTGAGCTTAAGGCATCCAACCACTGTGACCGTTTCGTCGAAGGATATGAAGGCGGCTGAAGAAGTTCAGGACATGTTCATGAACATGAATTTCCGTGTATACACGAATCCGGATCTCCTGGGCGTTGAAATTGGTGGGGCATTAAAGAATATCATCGCCCTTGCTGCCGGAATTACAGACGGCCTGGGGTACGGAGATAACGCCAAAGCGGCTCTCATTACACGGGGGCTTGCTGAAATCGCCCGTTTAGGAACGAAAATGGGGGCAAATCCCCTGACGTTTTCAGGGTTAACGGGAATCGGAGACCTCATCGTGACGTGTACGAGTGTACACTCAAGAAACTGGAGAGCCGGGAATATGCTCGGAAAGGGTCATAATCTGGATGAGGTCCTGGCCAATATGGGCATGGTCGTAGAAGGGGTACGTACGACGAAAGCCGCCCATCAGCTGGCTGAAAAGTATGAAGTGAATATGCCGATCACGGATGCGCTTTACGATGTCCTCTTTAATAAAGTGGAAGCAAAAGAAGCGGTTGATCACTTGATGGGTCGCGTGAAAACGAATGAAATGGAAGATCTTGTGAATATTCTGGATGAACGCTTAACCTGATCCGAAATACAGGCATGCTTGAATGATCATTTTTGCCCAATGCACAATTATTCCTCGATTTATAGGCATTCGAGGATGCGAACACTGATCTTTCTGCATACACTGTCATGAATATATACAGCTTTGCCTATGGATGGGTAGGTCTCCCTTATTAGAGCTTCTCTTAGTATGTTGACGTCTATGATGTTAAAATGCTTGAGAAGCTTTTTTTTTGATTTTTATCCATCAGTCCCTCATAGAGGCATGTAACAGATTCTTGAACAACCATTCTTTTCTATTCCTTAGTAAAAATCTTATGATATAATACATTCGATAACAGGAGGGATGTACTTTGGATTCGATGATGAAGATGTGGATTTCGTTTGCCTCAATGGGATTCATGTTTTTTGCCATATTAACAATTTATTTCAGCAGATATAAGATTAAGCAGAAATTCCTGCGTTTTATCACAGCTTTCATGGCATACATACTGATGATCGCTGGTGGGCTCATGATGATTTATATAGTATTAAGCGGACCTACCAATTAGGACCGCCCGATTGAAAGGACGTTTTAGATTGAAGCGCTTTAGTATAACAGCACTACTCCTCATACTTACGATGAGCATACTTTCCGGTTGCCTGTATCCGGATGAAGAATTGAGTCAGAATCAGATTCCTTATGAAACCCAGGTGAAGGCTGTACAAGAGGCAGTGGAAACCTATCAGAAAGATAATAACGGACTGCTTCCGATTAAGACCCGTGATCAGGATACACCCATCTATCAGAAGTATCCGATTGATTTCAGGAAGTTATCCCCAAGATACTTACCCGAAATCCCGGGGAACGCCTTTGAAAATGGCGGAATCTTTCAATATGTTCTGGTGAATGTGGAAGAAAAGCCGGAAGTCAAGATATTCGACCTTCGAATGGCCGAAAGGATAAGAGAATTGAAAATCAGGATCCAGGCCCAGGACTATCCGCCATTTGATAAAGAGGTAGCACATAATGTTTATACCCTGAATTATAAGGAACTTGGCTATGATGAAGAAGTCTACGTGAACAGCCCTTATTCCAATAAAAATCTTCCCCTTGTCATCAACGGGGACGGAGACATTTTTGTGGATTACTCAATGGATTTATTTGAAGAACTCAATTCAAGTGATAAAGAAATTAAAAAAGGTGAAGATATCCGGAATTTACTTGTAAAAGACACATACTTTGTTCCTGCATATTCTTTACCGTATACGGTCGATGAAAATAATGAACCTGTCTTTATGACAAAATAGGCATAACCCTTTTCTTGCAAAATATATTGTAAGGGAAGGGTTATTATTTTTATGTCATCCTTTAAAGGGTTATTTCATCAAAACAAATGATCATAAATGCTAAAGACATAATAAATTTTTCACTTTTCATCATAAGGGGGGAAAAAAAGCATATTAATAGTCATAAGTCATTGGGACAACATCATAAATATAGAATGTGAGACACAGAATACACGGATGAAACATCCCTGGAATATAAGATGGGAGGGAATCTCTTGGAAAGAGTCGATCTATTTAAAGACATTGCCGAAAGAACCGGCGGAGATATCTATTTAGGTGTGGTGGGAGCAGTTAGAACAGGAAAATCAACATTCATCAAGAAATTCATGGAACTTGTGGTCCTTCCTAACATCGCAAGTGAGTCAGAACGGGCAAGAGCGCAGGATGAGTTGCCTCAAAGTGCGGCAGGCAGGACCATCATGACGACTGAACCGAAATTTGTTCCGAATCAAGCCATCTCTGTTCATGTCGATGAAGGACTCGAAGTGAATATTAGATTGGTAGATTGTGTTGGATATACGGTCCCGGGTGCGAAAGGGTATGAAGATGAAAATGGGCCCAGGATGATCAATACCCCATGGTATGAAGAGCCTATTCCATTCCATGAAGCGGCAGAAATCGGTACCCGCAAAGTCATCCAGGAACATTCCACGATCGGAGTTGTGGTGACAACGGACGGCTCCATCGGGGAGATTGGCAGAGGAGATTACATCCAAGCGGAAGAAAGAGTCATTGAGGAACTGAAAGAAGTAGGAAAACCATTCATCATGGTCATCAACTCGGCGAGGCCGCATGCTCCTGAGACAGAAGACCTTAGAGTGAAACTTCAAGATAAGTATGACATCCCTGTCCTTGCCATGAGTGTGGAGAGTATGAGGGACTCAGATGTTCTCAATGTACTTAGAGAAGCGTTATTCGAATTCCCGGTATTAGAAGTGAATGTCAACCTTCCAAGCTGGGTAATGGTATTAAAAGAAGAGCACTGGTTAAGACAGAACTACCAGGAAGCCGTGAAAGAAACAGTCAAAGATATTAAGCGACTCCGGGATGTCGATCGGGTTGTTCACTACTTCAGTGAATTCGATCATATCGAACGTGCGGGGCTTGCCGGTATCGATATGGGTCAGGGGATTGCTGAAATCGACCTGTACGCTCCCGATGAACTGTACGATGAAGTTCTAAAGGAAATTGTAGGAGTGGAAATCCGAGGGAAAGATCATCTCCTCGAATTAATGCAGGATTTCGCCCATGCGAAAGCGGAATATGATCAAATATCAGATGCGCTGAGAATGGTGAAGCAGACAGGATATGGCATTGCTGCTCCATCACTGAACGATATGAGCCTGGATGAACCTGAAATCATCAGGCAGGGAGCAAGATTCGGTGTCAGTCTGAAAGCGGTGGCTCCATCCATCCACATGATCAAAGTGGATGTACAGTCCAAGTTTGAACCGATCATCGGGACAGAAAAACAGAGCGAAGAACTGGTGCGCTACCTGATGCAGGATTTTGAAGATGATCCGCTGTCCATCTGGAACTCCGATATTTTCGGGAGAAGCTTGAGTTCCATCGTAAGAGAAGGTATCCAGGCCAAACTCTCCCTGATGCCGGAAAATGCAAGATATAAACTTAAAGATACATTAGAAAGAATCATCAACGAAGGATCGGGTGGATTGATCGCCATTATATTATAAATGTCTTTGACCTTCTTAGGAGGGTCATTTTTTTTGTCTTTCATTTCCTGACATAAAACCTGAACTGACCGTGAATTATCACATTGCATAATTATAAATTTTTAGTAGTCTGAAAGAAGGCTTCAGAAACGACTTTCAGGTGCTGTGAACACTTGGTATATATGGATTTGTGGAAGGGGTGGATGTATGAGATATTCCGTCTTGGACGGTATGCAAAACAGGTGAGAAAGGGGTATGGATGTTTACAGGATTCCAAGGTTGGGAAGTAAGATAGAGTACCTGACAAATGAGGGTATTGGTTGCAGTCATCCGAAAGAAGTGATAGGTTGATTAGAGTGCGAGGATAAAGGCTTGGATGGTGGTTCTATTACATTTGTGTTGCAAATAAGAAAAGATTCCCATTATTTCTTGATTTGTTCTTGCTAAGGTTAATCTATTGTGATAATCTTTTAACAGAATTGTTGTTGAATATTGATTCAGCAACGTTTTCAAGCGTTTTTTCTACACATCATGTATAGAATTCGCTAAAGTTGTTTACTAATGATATTAAAGTAAATGAATCATGACTGAGACATTTCCTTGGGAGGAGGTGAATGGCATGAACAAGACAGAACTTATCAATGCTGTTGCAGAAGCTGCTGAGCTATCTAAGAAGGACGCTACTAAAGCGGTTGACGCTGTTTTCGATACAATTCAAAATTCACTTGCAAACGGTGATAAAGTACAATTAATCGGATTCGGTAACTTCGAAGTACGTGAGCGTGCAGCCCGTAAAGGTCGCAACCCACAAACAGGTGAAGAGATCGAAATCTCAGCTAGCAAAGTACCTGCTTTCAAACCAGGTAAAGCGCTTAAAGAAGCTGTAAAATAATTACATACTTTGAGCGTAACGGGAAGGTCGCATAATTATGCGGCCTTTTTGTTTTTTCACTATTAGTATGAAATGTTCTCCCGGAAATTATGTATGAACTTTTCTTCTTTTATTGTTTGATTTATATTAATATAAAACTTCTAAAGCACTAGTCTTTGATGAGATTATGGGCTTGTGCTAATATTAACAATGTTACTATTTCTTTAGTTATTTTAGGAGGACAACATTATGGCACAAGTCAATCATGGCCAAATAGAAGAAGCAGTTCGATTAATATTAGAAGCTATTGGAGAGAATCCTAATAGAGAAGGCTTATTAGATACGCCAAAGCGAGTGGCGAAAATGTATGCAGAAGTATTTTCGGGCCTCGATCATGATCCGAAAGAATACTTTGAAACTATATTCAGTGAAGAACATGAAGAACTGGTGCTTGTGAAGGATATTCCATTCTATTCAATGTGCGAGCATCACCTTGTCCCTTTCTTCGGAAAGGCACATGTTGCGTATATTCCACGGGATGGTAAAGTAGCAGGATTAAGTAAACTTGCAAGGGCAGTTGAATCCGTTGCCAAACGCCCACAGCTTCAAGAAAGAATTACATCGACAGTAGCTGATACGATCATGGAAACCCTTCTTCCTCACGGTGCCATGGTAGTCGTTGAAGCGGAGCATATGTGCATGACGATGAGGGGCGTGAAGAAGCCGGGCTCAAGTACAGTGACAACAGCTGTCAGGGGTACGTTCAAAGAAGACGCTCAGGCACGAAGCGAAGTTCTTTCTTTTATAAAGAATTAGGAGTGACGACGAATGAATTCAAATGATTATATTGTCATCAAAGCAATTGAAGACGGTGTGAATGTGATCGGATTGACAAGAGGGACGGACACCCGGTTTCATCATTCAGAGAAGCTGGATAAAGGTGAGGTGATGATCGCCCAATTTACGGATCACACATCTGCCATTAAGGTTAGAGGGAAAGCGACGATCGTCACCAGTTATGGCGAGGTTGAGAGTGATAATAAGAAATAATCTTCTATTCTGCTTTTGGCTGATAGAGAAAAATAAAGGAGGGACTGACTAAGGAGTTTTCGGCTTCGTGGTCGTCCCCTTTGTTATAATCTCCTTAATGGGTTAAGACTCATGCTCCCTATTGTGGAGGATTTTATGGTATAATATTTAATGCTGAAATTTTTAGACCGATACATAGTAGAAATGGGGATTACAGGGTATGAAATTCATTGATTGTAACCATCAAGCGAATATCATTCATCAATACATAGAAGAGCAGTTGCATCACTCTTATCTAAAGGAATATATCGATCAACCGTATATTGACCGGGACCGGATCTATTTTCTGCTCCTGCCTTTCGTGAGCGAAGGACGGACGATGAGTAAAGAAGTAGTACAGTGGATTTCGACTGCCATGTTATTGCAGATAGCCCTTGATACACATGAAAAGGTTACAATCTCTGAACGTGATTCCTTAAAGGAAAGGCAGCTGACTGTACTCGCTGGAGTTTATTTCAGCAGCCTCTATTACAAGATCCTCGCAGCAACAGATGATGTAGAACTTATCTCACATTTAGCAAAAGCAATTAAAGAAATAAATGAAAGCAAAATTTCCATATACAAGGACGAACATAAGAGCATAGCAGAACTCATGAAGAAGTTAAAGACCAGAGAATCAGCGATTGTGTCCAACTTCTATCGTTCCTTTGCAGATAATCAATGGATCGAGATCGTAGAAGAAGCGTTGCTTTACAAGAAGCTCGTTCAGGAGAAAATCAGTCTTGGGCATTCGCAGTATACGAGCTTTATCCGGGCTTTGACCACTTTGTCCAATCGAACGGATCATGATGCACCGGACTTCGACTTAACAAAGGAACAGACGGGACATCTGCTACTTCAAATAGATGGACTCATAGAAGTGACAAAGAGAAAGGTCCAAGAGCAGTTAGAGACCATCGAGCCGGCCACGCCCTATTTTAAGAAGCTTATTGTAGAGCTGTTACCTTATGTGGAGCCTGAACCAATGACCAAACTATACGCGGAAGAAGGGTAAAACGACATGCAGCAGTCGAAAGAACAAAAAGTCCACGGAGTATTTGAAAAAATTTATTCCAATTATGATAAGATGAACTCCGTAATCAGTTTCCAACAGCATAAAAAGTGGAGAAAAGAAACCATGAAACATATGAATGTGAAGCCTGGCTCCAAGGCACTTGACGTTTGCTGCGGTACTGCGGACTGGACATTGGCCATCGGGGAAGAAGTCGGTGAGTCCGGCAGTGTGGTGGGTCTTGATTTCAGTCAAAATATGCTTTCGATCGGTAAAGAGAAAGTCAAAGAGTCCCACCTGAACAATATCGAACTGATTCATGGGAACGCCATGGAGCTACCTTTCGACGATAATACGTTTGATTATGTGACCATTGGCTTCGGTTTACGTAATGTTCCCGACTATCTCCACGTCTTGAAGGAAATGAACCGCGTAGTGAAACCCGGGGGGATGGCCGTCTGCCTTGAAACCTCCCAGCCCACCATGTTCGGGTTCAAGCAGATGTATTACGCATATTTCCGTTTTGTGATGCCTCTGTTCGGGAAGATATTTGCCAAAAGCTTTAATGAATATTCCTGGCTTCAGGAATCTGCCAGGGATTTTCCGGGAATGAAGGAGCTTGCCCAGATGTTTGAAGAAGCCGGCTTTAAAGACATACATGTGAAGCCATATAGTGGCGGCGTTGCTGCTATGCATGCCGGCAAAAAGTAAGAAATTCGTAAATTAGGTGGAAAAACTATGAAGCTAAACAGGATGTATTCGTATCTTAAAACGGATATAGATGAAATTGAAAAGGAATTGGAAGTAGCGATCGAGTCAGAATCCCGGCTTTTACAAGAAGCCTCCCTTCACCTTCTTCAAGCAGGCGGGAAGAGAATCCGGCCGGTGTTTGTATTGCTGTCTGCGAAATTCGGACAATATGATATTAATATTGTTAAAAATGTAGCAGTTGCATTAGAGCTGATGCACATGGCTTCCCTCGTACACGACGATGTGATTGACGACGCAGAGTTGAGAAGGGGAAAACCGACGATTAAAGCCCAATGGGATAATCGTATTGCGATGTATACTGGGGATTATATTTTTGCACGGGCCCTTGAATATATGACATCTATAAAAGTTCCTGAAGCACATCAGATTTTATCACACACACTGGTGGAGTTATGTAAAGGTGAAATCGCTCAAATCGAAGACAAATATCGATTTGATCAAAACCTGCGGGATTATCTTTTACGGATTAAAAGGAAAACCGCTTTGCTTATTGCCGTAAGCTGCCAGCTCGGTGCTATCTCTTCCGGAGCGCCTGAAGAGATTCACAGGCGCCTTTACCGATTTGGTTACAATGTGGGAATGAGTTTTCAGATCACGGATGATATCCTGGACCTTACAGCAAGTGAGGAAGAACTGGGGAAACCTGCGGGAAGTGACTTGTGGCAAGGGAATATCACCCTTCCGATTCTCTACGCCATGGAAAACCCGGATTTGAAATCCAAGATTGAAAGAGTGACGGAATATACCACCCCCGAGGAAATGAAAGAGGTCATATCCTCCATCCTGGCTACCGACGCTATAGACCGGTCCCATGAGCTCAGCAGGATGTATCTGGACAGAGCCTTGAAAGATCTGGAGCACCTTCCATATAACCGGGTAAAGAAAACCCTTAAAAATATCGCAAACTATATCGGCAAGAGAAAATATTAAGAAAATTTAAAATGGAAACGTTGCCAAAACCCCCAATCAGTGTTACTATTTTCGTGGGATGTCCTTAGGAGTTCCATACATACATATTAGGAGTGGGGAAGATGGAAAAGACATTTTTAATGGTAAAGCCGGACGGCGTACAAAGAGGGTTAATCGGTGATATCGTATCCCGTTTTGAAAAAAAGGGCTTTCAATTGGTCGGTGCCAAGCTTATGAGCATTTCAAACGAGCTTGCCGAAGAGCATTATGGTGAGCATAAGGAAAGACCATTCTTTGGGGAACTTGTTGACTTTATTACTTCAGGACCTGTATTTGCAATGGTCTGGCAGGGTGAAAACGTCATCACGACTGCACGTGGCATGATGGGGGCTACTAATCCTAAAGATGCCGCTCTTGGTACGATCCGCGGTGATTTCGGTCTGACTGTCGGCAAGAACATCATCCACGGTTCGGACTCTGCTGAAAGCGCTGTAAGAGAAATCGGTCTATTCTTCAAAGAAGAAGAACTGGTTGAATATTCCAAGTTAATGAATGAGTGGGTTTACTAATATTCGTAAGCCTTTACGATTTAGAAGCAGGTCGTGATCAGCGGCTTGCTTTTTTCTATGGATAAAGGTTTAACATTTCCTTGAAACGTTCGATATAGATAATATAGCTTTATACCTTTATCGCAGCAAAGAGAGTGTGGATCCGAATGTCAAATGATTATAGTGAGTTTATTCAAGGGATTAAACGAAAAACGGGTATTGATCTTTCCCTTTATAAAGAAGCACAGATGAAAAGGAGACTGACTGCCCTTTATGAAAAGAAAGGATTTGGAAGTTTTCAGGAATTCTTTAGTGCGTTGAATCGGGATAGAGAAGAAATGGAAGGGTTTCTGGATCGTATGACAATCAACGTGTCAGAATTCTTTCGTAACTACAAGCGTTGGGAAATACTCGAAACAAAGATCCTTCCGAGACTGTTAGGCGGGACTGCAACTTTGAAAGTATGGAGCGCAGCATGCTCAACAGGTGAAGAACCTTACACCCTTTCTATGATGCTGTCGAAGTATATTCCCCTTTCAGGCGGTTCCATCATCGCAACAGACATAGACAAAAATGCACTTCAACGCGCCAAGAACGGGGTCTATCCGGAAAGGTCACTATCTGAAATCCCGGAAGAAATGAAAAAAATCCATTTCACCCGGGAAGGACCCTTGTTTAAACTGAAGGACGAAGTAAAGAGAACGGTGACCTTTAAGCAGCAAAACCTGCTATCGGACCCATTCGAAGGGAAATACGACCTGATCGTATGCCGAAATGTAATGATCTATTTCACAGAAGAGGCCAAACACCTTCTTTACCATAAATTCAATAGTTCACTAAAGCCAGGCGGCGTTCTCTTCGTAGGCAGCACAGAACAAATCTTCAACCCCTCACAATACGGCTTCGAAACAGAAGACACCTTCTTCTACAAGAAAATATAATAACCGACGATGTAAATCTGCATATCTTGAATCACCTTTTTCTTCCCTTAGGGGGGGGAAGAAGTGAACTCTCAAAATATGATGGATTCACATCGTTTTATATTTTTCAGGAAAATAGAATATTAGAAAAGTTTTTAAACGTAAGGACTAGGAAAGAATATAAATTCTATGTTATATTGGTACATAATTCTTTAACGAGTTGAAGGGGGAAAGTAAATGAGATACTTAACATCTGGAGAATCACATGGACCACAGTTAACGACCATCATTGAAGGGCTGCCGGCTGGAATGCCGCTTGAAGCTGAAGATATAAATGAAAACCTGGCAAGAAGGCAGAAAGGGTATGGACGCGGACGAAGAATGCAGATTGAAAAAGACCGTGCCTCGATCGTCGGCGGGGTGAGACATGGATATACTCTCGGATCCCCATTAGGATTGGTAGTGGAGAATAAAGACTGGACTCACTGGACGAAGGTGATGGGGATCGATCCCCTTCTTGAGGGTGGAGAAGAAGAAGTGAAGAGAAAGATCTCGAGGCCGAGACCAGGGCATGCGGATCTCGTCGGTGGAATGAAATATGGTCATAGAGATCTCAGAAATGTCCTGGAAAGGTCTTCTGCAAGGGAGACGACTGTAAGAGTAGCAGCAGGAGCTGTTGCCAAGAAGCTATTGAAATTACTGGATATTGAAGTTGTCGGACATGTCCTTGAGATTGGGGGCATTAAAGCCGAGAAGCTTCATTATGATTCTATAAATGAACTGAGAGAGATCACAGAAGAATCACCTGTTCGCTGCCTGGATGAAGAAGCCGCCGGGAAAATGATGAACCTGATTGATGAAGCGAAGCAGAATGGTGATTCCATAGGTGGAGTGGTGGAAGTCATTGTTGAAGGGATGCCTGCAGGAGTGGGAAGTTACGTTCACTATGACCGTAAGCTTGATGCGAAGATTGCAATGGCGGTTATGAGTATTAATGCATTTAAAGGAGTCGAATTCGGCTTGGGCTTTGAAATGGCAAGGAAGCCTGGAAGTGAAGTGCATGATGAAATCGCGTGGAGTGAAGAGTTGGGATACTACCGGAAAACGAATCGTTTAGGAGGGTTTGAAGGCGGTATGACAACGGGGATGCCAATCCGTGTCAAAGGTGTCATGAAGCCGATCCCTACTCTGTACAAGCCTCTTCAGAGTGTGGACATCGAAACGAAGGAACCTTTTAAAGCAAGCATCGAAAGATCCGACAGCTGTGCGGTTCCAGCTGCAAGCGTAGTAGCAGAAGCCGTAGTGGCTTGGGAACTTGCCGCTGGCATCGTCGAACAATTCAATAGTGATCAATTCGAGAAGCTTCGTCAGGATATCGACAGACAACGTCAGGAATCAAAGGAGTATTAAAGAAATGAAACAGATAACCATCCAAACTGCTTCCAAGACATATGACGTGAGAATTGGAGTGGAGATGACGAATGAGATTGTTTCTTTTATTAAAAAGTACTTCCCTGATGTTTCAAAGCTATGGCTCATTGCCGATGAATCAGTATATAAGCTTCATGGGCGAACATTCTCAGAAGATCTAGCTCAGTCCTTTGATTTAACCATTTATCAGGCTCCCAAAGGGGAAAAGGCGAAGACCTTTGCCACATATGAAGAAGCGATAACACATGGACTCAAACATCATGTGGATCGTAAATCCATCGTGATTGCTTTCGGTGGCGGTGCCATAGGTGATCTTGCGGGCTTTATCGCTTCCACTTATATGAGGGGGATCCCTTTCATCGGCGTACCGACAACGATATTGGCCCATGACAGTGCCGTGGGAGGGAAAGTGGCGATCAATCACCCCCTGGGGAAAAATATGGTCGGTCAGTTTTATCAGCCTGAAGGCGTATTCTTTGATTTGAATTACTTTTCGAGCCTCCCCGAAACGGAAATCCTATCGGGATTCGCCGAAGTGATCAAACACGCCTTCTTATCTGATCAGGAGTTTTTACAGAAACTCATGCATTCCTTCCGATCGCCGGCAAAACTGGATGAAGACTTTTTAACAGATTGCCTGATTAAAGGAATACAGGTAGCGGCTATGGGAATCGGACACACGGGGAATCGGTGATGATCGGGATGGTCTATGCTTTGTATCTCAGTGAACGCTGCTGCAACCTCTCATTTGACATGGAGAGGTTCATAGGGTGGATAGAGTCTCTTGGGTACAATCTGAAGGTCCCGTCAAACATCGGTTTTGACACATTATATGAAGGGATGAAGCGTGATAAGAAGTCCCTGAACGGCAATCCGGTTTTCGTGTTGTTGAAGGATATCGGTGAACCCGTGTTGGCAGACGTTACGGACGAGGATTTAAAACAGGCGGATGCATACATTCGACAGTTATAGATCACGGCGTTTAAGAAAGCATAGAATATCAAGAAAAAAGGGAGAGTGGAAGAATGATCAGGGGAATTCGAGGTGCCACTACAGCAGATCGAGATAATGAAAAGGACGTTCTCCTTTCAACTGAAAGTCTCTTAAAGGAAATGATTTTACATAATAATATTACGGCAGAAAATGTGGCTTCCGTTTTTATTTCTGCCACAAAAGACATTACGAGCGTATTTCCAGCCAGAGCATTAAGATCATTAGAAGAGTGGAAATATGTCCCCGTTATGTGCATGCAGGAGCTGGAAGTGCCTAATGGACTGCCCCTGTGCATCAGAGTGATGATCCACTACAATACATCAACACCCCAGAGTGACATCCAACATATTTATATGAAAAATGCAGTCAGCCTTCGCCCTGACTTGAAGAAATAAGCGGCTTTTATGAAAACGACTGAAAGGAAGTTAAACATGAAGTGGAAATCCCAGATACAAAATCTTAAAGCATACCAGCCTGGAAAAACGATGGATGATGTAAAAGAGTTATTCAATCTTGAGAAGGTAGTGAAGCTTGCATCGAATGAAAATCCCTTTGGATGCTCCAGAAATGTTGAAACATATCTGAAAACCAGTGCCCTTTCCCACGCGATCTATCCTGACGGTTATGCGAAGGAGCTGCGTTTTAAGGTGGCAGGACATTTATCTGTAGAACCTGGACAGTTGTTGTTTGGGAATGGCTCGGATGAAGTGATCGAGATCATCTCAAGGGCGTTATTGGATGGTGGTAAAAGTACGGTAATGGCAACCCCTACCTTCCCTCAATATAAGCATAATGCCATCGTTGAAGGAGCAGAGGTCCGTGAAGTACCCCTGGATGCGGAAGGAAGGCATCAACTGGACAAAATGCTGGAAGAAATCGATGACACCACTTCGGTCGTCTGGTTATGTTCGCCCAATAACCCAACAGGGGAATATATCCGTAACAGGGAACTCATTTCCTTCTTGGATGCTGTCCCTTCCCATGTCCTTGTCGTATTGGACGAAGCTTATTATGAATATGTAGTGGCAGAGGATTATTATGATTCTTTGGAATTGTTGAAGTCATATCCTCAATTACTGATTACACGCACCTTTTCAAAAGCGTATGGCCTTGCCGGGTTCAGGGTGGGATTCGGGATCGGGAATAAAGACGTGATCGGGAAACTGGAGCCGATCCGTGAACCTTTCAATAATAATACACTGGCTCAAGGAGCGGCTTCAGCGGCAATCGAAGATCAGACCTTCATCGAGGAATGCAGGAGGGAGAACCGAAAAGGACTAGAGCAGTACTACCGCTTCTGTGAGGAACAAGGCCTCGCCTATGTCCCGTCTCAAGCGAACTTCGTATTGATCGATTTCGGCGTAAGCGGGGACGAAGTATTTCAATACTTGATGAGCAAGGGCTATATCGTCCGGTCCGGAGAAGCACTTGGATACCCTCATTCTGTCAGGATAACAGTCGGATCCCATGATCAAAATAAAGAGGTCATCGAAAGAATGACGGAATTTCTGCTGCTTCAGAAACAAGCATGATGAGCGGTCGGAGGGGCGTTGGTCCTTTCCGGCTTTTTTAAATCGGATGATGGAGGGGAAACGATGAATGGAACAGTGTTGATCATTGGGATGGGGCTGATCGGTGGGTCCCTTTCCCTCTGCATAAAAAAAGAACACCCACATACCACAATCATTGGGCATGATGTGAATCATAAAGAATTAAGGCTGGCAAGATCACTGGGGGTAATCGACGAGATGTCCCTTTCTTTACAGACTGCCGCCGAACGAGCGGATCTTATTGTTATCTCTACACCTGTTTTTCAAACAGAAAAGATACTCGCACAATTTGAATCCCTTTCCTTGAAAGAAAATGTCTTGATCACCGATACAGGCAGTACAAAGGAACAGATTATGAGATGTTCGGAGAAGCTGACCAAAAATGGGATTCAATTTATCGGGGGCCACCCGATGGCAGGATCTCATAAGAGCGGTGTGGCAGCTGCGAAAGAAATCCTATTTGAAAATGCCTTCTATATGCTTACGCCTGGATCCGGTGTGGCAGAGGAAAACGTAGGCAGGCTTCAAGACTGGCTGAAAGGAACTCATGCAAAATTCTTAATAATAGAACCAAGGGAACATGATGAGTTAACGGGCATGATCAGCCACTTTCCCCATATTGTTGCGGCATCACTGGTTCATCAGGCGAAGGGCTCATCGACTGAACACCCCTATTTGAGAAGGCTTGCTGCAGGAGGCTTTCGTGATATAACCCGTATAGCCTCATCCAACCCAACGATGTGGAAAGACATCACCATTCAGAACAGAGGGGTCCTGCTTTCCTTGTTAAGGGAGTGGAAAGTGGAGATGGATGAGGTCGTATCGCTCATCGAAATGAATGATTCACAGAAAATATACGATTATTTCAACGATGCGAAGACATTCAGGGATGAGCTGCCGATCTTAGAAAAAGGGGCCATTCCTTCATTCTATGATTTATTTGTGGATGTCCCGGATTATCCAGGGGTGATCTCCGAAGTGACAGGGTATCTTGCACAGGAGAAGATCAGTTTGACGAATATCAGGATAATGGAAACAAGAGAAGATATATACGGAGTATTAGCGATCAGCTTTCAAACGTTGGAAGATAGAGAAAGAGCTTTGAACTGCTTAAGAGAACAAACAAATTATGAACTATTCTTAGGATAAAGGGTGATAAGGATGGAAGCGAAGAAAAGACTGACGAATCCAAACAGTGGTCTGAATGGAGAGCTTCATGTACCCGGGGACAAATCAATCTCCCACCGCTCCATTATGTTTGGGTCGGTTGCTGAAGGCAAAACGGTTATACATAATTTTCTTATGGGGGAGGATTGTTTAAGCACGATTTCCTGCTTTCGTAAATTAGGCGTTGAGATTGAGGTCTCTGAAGGTGAAGTAATCGTCCACGGTAATGGCTGGGATCACTTGAAAGAACCTGTGGAAATCCTTGACGTTGGGAATTCAGGGACCACGACCCGTCTCATCATGGGAATTCTGGCAGGAAGACCATTTCATTCGGTTCTGATAGGTGATTCCTCGATTGCAAGAAGGCCTATGAGTAGGGTGACAGAGCCCTTAAAGCAATTCGGGACAGTGATAGATGGTCGTTCCGGAGGCAACTTCACGCCAATATCCATTAGGGGCGGCAATCTGAAAGGAATCCACTATTCTTTGCCTGTGGCAAGTGCACAGGTGAAATCAGCCCTCATATTGGCAGGACTTCAGGCTGAAGGGATGACTGAAATAGTTGAAAGAGAGCAAACGAGGAATCATACAGAAAAGATGATTGTCGAGTTTGGCGGAAAAATTGAAAAGCATGGAGATACGATTAAGGTAGAGGGAGGGCAAGTATTGAAAGGGACGGAAGTCTATGTTCCCGGAGATATTTCCTCGGCGGCCTTTTTCATGGTGGCGGCAGCCATCGTTCCGGAAAGCAGAGTACGGTTGAAGAATGTAGGGCTGAATGAAACGCGGACGGGCATTGTGGAAGTGATGAAGAAAATGGGTGCGTCGATTGAAGTCGTGGAACATTCGAATGAAGGGGAACCGATTGGGGATATTCTCGTGGAAACATCCAATCTTACAGGGATTGAAATAGGAGGGGACCTGATCCCATCATTGATTGACGAAATTCCGATCATTGCTCTTTTAGCGTCACAAGCTGAGGGGAAAACGGTGATCAAGGATGCCGAAGAATTAAAAGTGAAGGAAACCAATCGAATCGATGCCGTTGTGAAGGAGCTTGGAAAACTGGGGGCGAAGATTCAGGGTACGGCCGACGGGATGATCATCGAGGGGAAAACCCCATTACACGGTGGAGAAGTCCATTCCTGGGGCGATCACCGGATTGGTATGACATTGGCAGTCGCGTCCCTTCTGACTGACTCAGATGTATATTTAGAAGATGCAGAGGCCGTAAAGATCTCGTATCCGACTTTCTTTGAACATATCAATAAACTGTTGACGAAATAAAACTGAATAAATTATGTGAGAGGTGGTTGGTCTGCTTGAAGGCTGGATCCGCCTCTCTTTTTAATGAGCGGGTGGCATGAATTCTCCCTTCCCTTCATAGCTTGTCTATAAAGGAAGGTGATGAAGGATTGAGCACTTATATTATTGATAACGCCAATTGGGTAAAGGGCACCAAGCTTACTCACAGTTCTCTATTGGTAAAAGACGGAAAAATTTCAGCCATCAGGGACAGCTTTCAGTACTACAAGTACACGAAAATGGATGTTTCACATTTTCTGATGACCCCCGGACATGTCATGTGTGACTTAATGGTACCCCAAGGGAGTGATTTCATCACCGTAAAGAACTATTACCTTGACAACTTTATTAAAAGAGGGTGCACCACGGTTTTAACGGCTTTTTCCATACAGTATGAGTATGAATTCCTTCCACAATTAAATAAACGGAGAACATCGTTGCTCAACAGTCCACTTGATTATACAATTGGCTTAAAAACACCTGCGAATCTGGTTACCCCGAACATCATCCGGGCATGTAAGCGGCATAAAGTTCCTGTCATCTGGATCGATCTGGATGAAGCAGGTGGATTCAAAGACATTCCATGGGGATGGATAAAAGGATTATTGTATGATTACCCTATTACTTTTGTCCCTTTTTTTACGACAAACATAGACAATAAAACCAAAATGAAGAATCTTAAAATATGGCAGAATTCGATGAAAAGCGAGGGTATTCCCCATATTCCCGTTGAAATCCCCGAAAAACAACCACTGAACTTAAACATATTGAAGAAAATTGGAATATATCCCCTTAGAGGAAATTTTTTGGTTGGTGGAGAAATATGTTATAACCTCTATATGAAGCCTGAGGATGAGCCGGGTACTGAGCCATTATCATTTCAATATGATCATCATGTGCTAAAATGTACTATGAACAAAGGGAAATATCATTATGTGAATAATAGAGGTCATTTTTATCCTGGAGCGGGTGAAGAACTGATCATACAAACCCCGGGATATTTTACTTAATTGAATACAAGCTTTTTTATAGAAAGGGATTGACCATGTCATACAAAGAACAAATGTTAACTTCTTTAGAAGAAGGTAATTTAGAAGAAGCAAAGAAACAGTATAATCAGGTTCTGAAATTCGGAAGTCATGAAGAAAAATTCAGTCTTGCCGAAGAATTACATCATTTGGGATTTCTGGAGGAAGCAAAAGAGCTGTACGGAAATCTTCTTCAATATTATCCAGGTGAAGGTGAGCTTCTCATTGAACTGGCAGAAATTCTGGTGGAGATGGACAAAGAAGAAGAAGCCATCGAGACGCTTGCAGAATTGGATGAGGGAGACCCTACCTATCCAAGGTCACTTCTTCTGTTAGCAGACCTTTATCAAATGCAGGGTTTGTTTGAAGTAAGCGAACAAAAGCTTCTTCAAGCTAAGAAGTTATTGCCTCATGAACCCGTCATCGATTTCGGACTGGGGGAATTGTATTCTGAAACGGGCAGATTCCTGGAAGCGATCAGGCATTACCAGACCCTAATAGAAAAGGGGACGACGGAGCTTGGCGGAACCAATGTACACCAGAGATTGGCAGAGGCCTATAGTGTAGGGGGAGCATTTGAAGAAGCTTTGACTCATTATGAAAAAGCACTTCAAGAACATCTGGAAATCAATACATTGTTCGGCTATGCCTTTACAGCCTATCAGGCAGGTTATTACGAAAAGGCGATTGAAAAATTCGAATCCGTCAAGGAACTGGATCCTGAATATCATTCTGTCTATTTACTATTGGCGAAGTCGTATGAGCGTGAAGAAAAGCTTCAAGAGAGCCTGGAAGCCGTTCAGGCTGGGGTGAAGCAGGATGAATACAATAAAGAACTGAACGTTTTCGGAGGGAAAATTTCATTGAAGATGGGCCTTGAAAAAGAAGCGGAATCGTTTCTTCGGGAAGCCTTGGCGCTCGACCCCGGTTATGTGGAGGCTGCGCTTATCATCAATAAATTGTTCTTTACACAGGAGCGGTACGAAGATGTGCTGGAAATAGCGCAGATGCTTACGGTTGAAGGAGAAGAAGAGCCTCAGATCAACTGGGATCTGGCAAAGGCTTATGAAGGGCTTGAACAATATAATCATGCATTAAAACAATACCGTATTGCATATACTTACTTTAAGAATCATCAGGAGTTTTTACTAGAGTTCGGACAATTTCTAGTAGAAGAAGGACTCAGGGGTGAAGCAGTAGAAGTATATAAACACCTGATTGAAATGGATCCTTCAAATGACGAATGGCAGTACCTGATTGAAAGATTGCAAGACTGATCAGTGACGATGGGTTCAAGGGACTTGGACGTTGGTAAATGTATATGGCTAAGAGCTTATTAATGTGACTTAAACTTTATGATGAAAGAAAAACGGACCTTTTAAAAAGGATTCTGCAGAGGAGGGAAAACCATGACCACCCCTGTTTCTGTCAACGAGAAGAAAGAATTTATCCGCTGGTTTTTGAACCGGTATCAATTAAAACGAAGAGAATGTGTGTGGATCTTGAATTATCTGATGAGTCATGACCAACTCATGAAAAAGGTTCACTTTGTCGAAGAATCCCAGTACTGTCCGAGAGGCCTGGTGATGTCCACCCATTGTGTCGAAGATGTTCCATTCCGATTCTACAAAGAGAATATCATGACAACGGACGCCGAAAAGTCATTTCATGATATCCGATTGAATAAGGATGAAGATATTTACATTCAGCTTAACTTCAGTAAGGCCAATTCCAGTTATCAGTTTGCAGCCGTACTGGAAGAAAATCCGTTTATGCCGAAATACTTACTTATCAATGAAAAAGACAGAATGGTAGCTGAACAGTTTCTGGAGGACAGCCTGCAGACGTTCAGGAAGGACCGCTTGTTAAAGGCCATCGATCAAGCATTGGATACCGGTGACAAAAAGGCTTTCAATAAATTGACCAAAGAATTGAATAGCCTGACCTGATAAGTCGAATGAAGAGAAATCCTCTCTTCATTCGATTTTTTATTGTCTTTTTAGATAGTAAGATTCAGAATGGTGCATACTATGAACGAGGCTCTTTTCGTGTCCTGAGTTGAGAATTATCCATTAGTTTACTTATCCCGGGGTCTATTTCACCGGGAAGCACGTTTAGTTGTAAAGCGCTTGTATAAAAAAAGTGAAATCGCTTTATATGAGGTGATATAAAGTGATAAGATGGGAAGTGGAAAATGAAAGAAAAAAAGTGAGGGTTATACATGAATTGGAACGTAAAAGATATTGAAGTATTTGAAGCCGAAAAAGCATATGTTGATACGGCTGTCATCCCTGTTGTCCCTGTTGATTTCGGGGAGGATAAAAGAGTCTCAGCAGCACAATCAGAGTTTATCAATCTACTCACCCTGCATCTGGAAAGGCAATTCAAAGGAAGAATGATGATGATCCCTTCATTTACATATAGAATGTCATCATCGATGGATAGCGAGGTATCCGAATTATCCCAATGGGCCGAGGAATTAACCGGGAGTGGTGTGAAGCATGTCTTCTTTCTGACTTCAGACAGCGGGTGGAAAAAGGTCGAGGATAAACTCGGGGAAGGCTTGATCTGGGTCCCATCTATCCCACTTGAAAACCTGGACGAACAATATAAGCATTCGATCATGGAAGATCAGGTAAAGCAACTGTTAAATGTGATTGTACAAAAATGGCAAAAAAATTCATAAAAACTTCACATTGTTTCCATCTTTTAGATTAGAGAGTTATTGACCTTGTATAGAGTTTAATATATCATAGTTATGTCCTAGTTTTATATTTGTGCGAAATATGTCCGACGGACTTACCTTACGATAGAGGGGGGAAAAGGATGAGCAAACATCGTGTATCTAGACGTCAATTCCTTAACTATACACTTACGGGTGTAGGCGGTTTCATGGCGGCGGGAATGTTAATGCCGATGGTTCGCTTTGCAGTGGATCCAGTATTGAAAACGGAAGCTGCGGGAGATTTTAGAGCGACTAAGCAAAAGGTTTCAGAATTAACGAATGAACCAGTACGTGTCGATTTCTCATATGAGCAAAAAGATGCGTGGTACACATCAGAAGTGACACAAACCGCTTGGGTTTATAAAAACAAAGAAGGCAAGGTCGTTGCTCTTTCACCGGTTTGTAAACACCTGGGTTGTACAGTTAACTGGAATGGGAATCCGGATCATAAAGAAATGTTCTATTGCCCATGTCATGGCGGAATGTACCACAAAAACGGTAAAAATGTACCTGGTACACCACCGACAGCACCGTTGGATTCATATCCAACAAAAGAGAAAGACGGGATTTTATATCTTGGAAAACCAGAACCAAATAAATTTGTTAAGTAAGGGGGCGTAATCTGTGCTGAACAAGATCTATGATTGGGTTGACGAGCGTTTAGACATTACGCCTTTGTGGCGCGATATCGCGGATCACGAAGTACCTGAACATGTAAACCCTGCGCATCACTTTTCTGCGTTTGTTTACTGCTTCGGAGGATTGACATTCTTCGTAACCGTCATTCAAATTTTATCCGGAATGTTCTTAACGATGTACTATGTTCCAGATATTAAAAACGCTTGGGAATCTGTGTATTATCTGCAAAATGAAGTTGCATTTGGACAAATTGTCCGCGGAATGCATCACTGGGGAGCCAGTTTGGTAATCGTAATGATGTTCTTACATACACTGCGCGTCTTCTTCCAAGGTGCATACAAAAAACCTCGTGAATTGAACTGGGTTGTTGGGGTTCTTATTTTCTTCGTTATGTTAGGGCTTGGCTTCACCGGTTATTTACTGCCGTGGGATATGAAAGCGCTATTCGCGACGAAAGTAGGTCTTGAAATTGCAGGAGCGACTCCATTTATCGGAGACCAGGTGAAAATGTTATTAGCGGGTGATGCTCACATCGTCGGAGCACAGACTCTGACTCGATTCTTCGCTATTCACGTATTCTTCCTGCCTGCTGCTCTACTTGGTTTGATGGGAGCTCACTTCCTGATGATCCGTAAGCAAGGTATTTCCGGACCACTATAAGAAACAATTGTAAATGATAAACCTAATAAAAGGAGGGGGACACTATGCATCGAGGAAAAGGGATGAAGTTTGTAGGGGACTCCCGGGTTCCTGCAGACAGAAAGCCGAATATACCGAAAGACTATTCGGAGTTCCCTGGTAAAACAGAAGCTTTCTGGCCGAACTTCTTATTGAAGGAGTGGCTGGTAGGAGCTGTTTTCCTTATCGGTTATCTTTGTTTAACGGTTGCTCATCCATCACCGTTAGAACGTATAGCCGATCCAACGGATACTGGATATATTCCATTACCTGACTGGTATTTCTTATTCTTATACCAATTACTTAAGTACACATATGCATCTGGACCTTATAATGTTATCGGAGCGTTCGTCGTTCCTGGAATCGCGTTTGGGGCACTTTTACTTGCACCATTCATCGATAAAGGACCTGAACGCCGTCCAACAAAACGTCCATTTGCAGTCGGATTCATGTTATTGGCGTTGGCAGCTACGTACTTCCTGACTTGGGAATCCGTTGCGACTCATGACTGGGAAGCGGCAGAGGAACAAGGAAAGATCCGTGCTGAAGTAGATATCGATAAAGAATCTGAAGGATATAAGATATTTTCTGATCAGAAGAATGGTTGTATCAACTGTCATGGTGAGAATTTGCAAGGTGGGGCGGGTCCTTCCTTAATCGGAACGGGTCTTGCACCTGAAGAAATTGCGAAAATTGCTAAAAACGGTAAACCACCGGGCATGCCTGCAGGTTTATTTAAAGGGACAGATGAAGAGTTGAAGAAACTCTCTGAATTCATCTCTGGTTTAGAAGAATAATGTTTGAGAAAGGGCCGGCTGCTGTTGGCCCTTTTTTTCTACTTTAAAGTGAGGTGCAATACATGCTCTGGCTCATGACGATTTTAAGAAATAAAATGTTTTTATGGTTGCTGCTTTTAGTGAATGTATTCGGTACCATCTATGGATACATATGGTATATTCCACAACTCCGAAATACTCCTCCCCAGTTTTTATTGTTTGTCCCTGATAGCCCGACAGCCAGTTTGTTTTTTTGTTTCGTATTAATCGCATTTATACTTAAACGTAATTGGCCGATTTTCGAAGTGCTGGCGATCATCACCCTGTTTAAATACGGTGTTTGGGCAGTGATCATGAACTTGTTGACCCTCATGGTATCGGGAGATTTGCCTTGGGAAGGGTATATGCTGATGGCTTCACACGCGGCAATGGCCGTGCAGGGTATCCTATATTCCTCGTTTTATCGGGTGAAGTTGTGGCATATTGCCGCAGGGGCAGTCTGGACCGTCCATAATGATATCATCGATTATGTTTATATGCAGTTTCCTGTTTATTCAAGACTCTATATGTATATCCAGAATATTGGATATTTCACTTTCTGGTTAAGTATCATCTCCATCGCCATTGCGTATTATTTCACCCAGAAAACAAATCGTCTCTCACTTGACTATAAGTTTGACTGATTTATGGTCTACTCTTGTCCACCCCTTCATAAACTCTATTAGTAGTTTTAGGGGGGACAAGTATGAAATTAATCCAATTTTTTATCACGCTTTTCTTATTTCTCATTTTAGTACCTCACCCATTAATCGCAGTAGAATCTCCGTCTCCAATCAACGAGCTCGATGATATATCAGATCAGGCTTTACAGATGACAAAGGCTGGCCGGTATGAAGAAGCCAAGCATCTGTTGGTTTATTTCTCCGAAGAATTTGCCTCTTTGAGTGCCCAACAGTCCTTCTCGATGGATGAGCTTAGAATTCTTACCATTTCACATAATCTTGCATTGGAAAGTATCAACCAATCCTCCCTTGCTCTTGAGCAAAAGGTGAATGCCGTTACGAAGTTCCGCCTGGTGATGGATGCATTAAACAGTCAGCATCAGCCTTTATGGGTCGAAATGGAAGACCCGATCATGGAAGCCTTTAATGGTGTAAAGGTTGCGGCGGAAAATGGAAACGTTGATGAATACCAAACGACATTGAATGTATTTTTATCAAAATATAATATCATTCAACCGAGTATTAAATTGGATATTCCAGTTGAGCGGGCTCAATCACTGGATGCGAGGATCACTTACTTGGATCATTATCGTCAGGATGTGCTGGAAGGGGAGCAAACGATGAGCGAGCTGACGGCTTTGGAAACGGATCTTCAAAAACTATTCGAGAACATGACAGAGGATGAAGCGGATCCTTCCCTTTGGTGGGTCATCATATCGACTGGCAGTATCATTGTTTCTACATTATCTTATGTAGGTTGGAGAAAATATAAGGGACAGGGTGAAGTAAAAAAGTCCGAACGTCAAAAAAATTGACAGTACGATGATGGCGCTATAAAATTTAGTTAATCTATACATCTGGAGGTTTTTGCGATAATGGCAGGATTTTTGATTTACTTTTTACTCATTGCTCTTATTCCGATAGGAGCACAAATGCGTGTAAAGAGTACGTTTAAGAAATATTCAAGAGTGGCCACCACTTCGGGTATGACCGGCAGGGAAATGGCCAGAAGGATTCTTGATGAAAATGGCTTGCATAATGTAAAAGTCGTGGAAGGCAGAGGGTTTCTGAGTGATCACTATAATCCTATGACCAAAACGGTTGCCCTATCACCTGATAACTACCACGGGCACTCGGTAGCCGGGGCGGCAGTGGCTGCGCATGAAGTGGGGCACGCCATACAGGACGCTGAAAGCTATGCGTTTCTAAGATTCCGCCATGCCCTCGTACCGGTAGCGAATATCGGTTCTAATATGTCCTGGATCTTCTTGATGATCGGTATTTTCACTCAATTATCCGGTATGTTCCTGCTCGGGATCATATTGATGGCTGCAGGGGTTGTGTTCCAATTGATCACGCTTCCTGTTGAGTTCAATGCTTCATCGAGGGCCATGAATCAAATCGTTTCCCTTGGATTGATCCGCAATGAAGAAGAGCGTCATGCCAGGAAAGTGCTGAACGCAGCAGCAATGACTTATGTAGCCGCGGCAGCAGTCGCAATCATTGAACTGTTAAGACTGGTACTTATTTTCACCGGCATGAATGGTGACGATTAAGAATACAATAAAAGAAGCCGGACTAAAGGGATCCCTTTAGTCCGGCTTCTTTTGGTTTGATTCTCTCTAGTCCAGTATAGGATTTTTATCTGCATCGAGCGTGAAACCTTCGCCGAGAACGTCATGGACCACAGTGACGGATACGAAGGCGTGAGGATCAACGCTTGTGATGATGTTTTTCAGTCTGACGATTTCATTTTTCCCGACTACGCAGTAAAGGACTTCCCGCTCTTGTTTCGTAAACGAACCGTGGCCGCGTAATACGGTCACTCCCCGGTCCATCTTTTCATTTATGACAGTGGCGATTTCTTCATTGTGTTCTGAAATGATCATGGCCCCTCTGGCAGCGTAAGCCCCTTCCTGCATGAAATCAATGACCCTTGCAGCCACAAATACAGCAACCAGCGTGTACATCGCTTCCCTGTATTCCAAATACGTAATGAGTGAGACGCCGATGACGACGGCATCAAACATGAACATCGTCTTTCCCATGCTCCATCCTATGTATTTATGAGCAAGTCGGGCGATGATATCCACCCCGCCTGTCGTTCCTCCGTATCTGAAAATGATCCCCAGTCCAATTCCAATGAAGACACCCGCAAATAAGGCCGCGAGAAAAAGATCCCCTTCCAGGTTGATGGTCATTTGATACCGTTGGAAAATCCATAGAAATACGGATAGAGCTACAGTCCCAATCACCGTATAATAGAAAGCTTTCTTTCCGAGGAGCTTCCATCCCAGGAAGAATAGGGGTATATTTAAGGCAAGGTTGGAGTACGACGGATCGATATCGAATAAGAAATAAAGGATGAGCGTTATTCCCGTGAATCCACCTTCAGCCAGTTTATTTTGGATATTAAAATGTACGAGTCCAAAAGCAAATATAGCCGAACCTAATAAGATGAACAATATATTTTTAATACGTAATCCCAACATTTGTGTTTCCCTCCTTTTATAGTATTATCTCGTAGACAGAGACATTATATAAGAAGAAAAACAAACTGGCAACGGAGACTTTCGAAATCAAACGTAATATTTGTCAAACGGGAAGGATTTAGCTAACATGATAGGAGATAATGAAGGAGTGAGGCTTCTTATGGATAAAAATAAAACGATGAATCAATTACAAAATGAAGTGGACCAATACATAAGTCAATTCAAAGAGGGTTATTTCAGTCCATTGGCGATGGTGGCGCGTCTTACCGAGGAGCTTGGTGAATTAGCGAGAGAAGTGAATCATTACCATGGTGAAAAACCTAAGAAACATACAGAAAAAGAAAACACCATCGAGGAAGAACTGGGAGATCTGTTGTTTGTGGTCATCTGTTTGGCCAACTCCCTGGATATCAGTCTTGAAGAAGCCCATAATACGGTAATGCATAAGTTTAATACAAGAGATAAAGATCGATGGACCAGAATTGAAAGTGGGGATGAAGATGGAGCAAATTAACATCACGATTGCAGGACCAAGAGGAAGAATGGGGAAGGAAGCTGTTCAATTGGTGAATGACACCGAACATTTTAACCTTATTAGCGTAATCGATCACAAGAAGGAAGCGGATCTGGATGTGCCGGTGTATACAGATATAGAAGCATGCTTTCAACATGAGGCGCCACATGTGTTGATTGACTTGACGACACCTGAAGTCGGGTATCATCATACTAAAACGGCCCTGGAATATGGAGTCAGACCGGTTGTTGGGACAACGGGTTTTTCTGCAGATGAACTGGAAGAATTGAGGGAACTGGCAGAATCCAAGTCGCTTGGATGCATCATTGCTCCCAATTTCGCGATTGGGGCTGTGCTTATGATGAAATTCTCTCAGATGGCAGCAAAATATTTCGATGATGTGGAAATCATTGAACTGCATCATGATCGAAAATTGGATGCGCCATCGGGTACGGCTGTGAAAACAGCGGAAATGATTCGGGAAGTAAGACAATCGAAGGAGCAGGGACATCCTGATGAAAAGGAAACACATAGCGGTGCCAGGGGAGCGAATGTAGATGGGATGCATATTCACAGCGTCCGACTTCCTGGCCTAATCGCCCATCAGCAGGTGATGTTAGGAGCGGAAGGACAAACATTGACGATACGTCATGATTCCTTTAACAGAGGAAGCTTCATGTCGGGAGTGAAGGTGTCTGTA
Source organism: Rossellomorea vietnamensis (assembly GCF_001305855.1). Lineage (GTDB taxonomy): Bacteria > Bacillota > Bacilli > Bacillales > Bacillaceae_B > Rossellomorea > Rossellomorea vietnamensis_A. The sequence goes on from NZ_LIXZ01000006.1 coordinate 193,540, forward strand.
GACACTGTCATGAAACTGGACACATTAGTGTATGGACTTGAAAATATATTAGACTAAAGGGTGAGTGTTATGAATATTGCGCTGATTGCTCATGATAAGAAAAAAGATGATCTTATTCGTTTTGTGCTTGCATACAAATCAATCATAGAGAAACACTCCCTCTTTGCCACGGGTACAACGGGAAAAAGAATCGGGGAAGAAACGGGTTTATCCGTCCATCGATTCCGGTCGGGTCCTTTGGGAGGGGATCAGGAAATCGGTTCCTACATCGCTAATAATAAAATGGACCTTATCCTCTTCTTCCGGGATCCCCTGACCGCACAGCCCCATGAACCGGATGTATCCGCTTTGATCAGGCTTTGTGATGTGTACGCCGTACCGCTCGCGACCAATATGGGTACTGCTGAAGTACTGGTAAGGGGTCTTGACAGAGGGGACATCGCGTGGCGGAGTGTAGTGAAAGAGAAGGAGGAATAATGTGGATCAACAAATAGACATACTTGCGTTCGGGGCACATGCAGACGATGTGGAGATCGGTATGGGAGGGACCCTGGCGAAATATGCTGCTGCGGGAAAGAATATTGTCATCTGCGATATGACAGAGGCAGAGCTGTCTTCCAATGGGACGGTTTCCTTGCGAAAAGAGGAAGCGCTGATGGCAGCAGATATATTAGGGGCATATAAGAGAGTGACCCTCGATATACCTGATCGGGGAATATACATAACGGACGAACACATTGAGAAAGTCGTCAACTTGATTAGAACGTATAAACCGAAAGCAATATTTGCGCCATTTGACCAAGATCGCCATCCTGATCATGGAAATGCTTCCCGACTGGTGAAAGAGGCATTTTTCTCTGCGGGAATCCGGAAGTTTCATTCCGAAACCCCGGTCCATAAAGCGGATCACCTCTATTTCTATATGATCAACGGGTTTCATAAACCTCAATTTGTCGTGGATATCGAGCCGTATATGCAAGCAAAGATTGCCAGCCTTCAAGCATACGGAAGCCAATTCTCTAAAGGATCCGGCGGGGTGTCGACACCTTTAACAGACGGATACATCGAAGCCGTCGAAGCAAGGGAGAGAATGATGGGGAAAGAAGCCGGACTCCGCTATGCAGAAGGATTCTTTTCCTATAACACCCTTATCTTGCATAATGATTTGTTAGGAGATTAAGTGTATGAAGAAGTTGAAGATAGGAATTACCTGCTATCCGACGGTTGGAGGATCAGGGGTAGTAGCGACGGAGCTCGGGAAATTACTGGCTGAGAAGGGCCATGAAATACATTTTATTACTTCGAGCATCCCGTTCAGATTGAACAAGATGTATCACAATATTTATTTTCATCAAGTGGAAGTGAGTCAATATTCAGTGTTTCAATATCCTCCTTATGATCTCGCGCTGGCGAATAAGATGGCGGAAATCACTGACCGGGAAAACCTGGATATCCTCCACGTTCATTACGCGATCCCCCATGCTGTCTGTGCCATATTGGGGAAACAAATGTCCGGAAAAGACGTAAAGATCGTCACCACATTACACGGCACGGATATTACGGTTCTTGGGTACGATCCATCTCTGACAGGGGCCATCCGCTTCGGCATTGAAAAGTCGGATGTCGTGACCGCGGTTTCTTCTGCTTTAGTAAAACAAACCCATGATTTGATCCAGCCTGATAAAGAGATTCAAACAGTTTATAATTTCATTGATGAGAGGGTATACCGGGAAGTGGATTCCAGCCATCTGAGAAGCGAATATGGAATTAAGGATCATGAAAAAGTCATCATCCATGTATCAAACTTCCGTGGTGTGAAAAGGGTGACCGATGTAGTCGCTTCCTTCCATCTCATCCAGAAGGAAATTCCATCCAAGCTTCTCCTAGTAGGGGACGGACCTGAAATGACACTCATATGCAAGCAGGTAAAGGAGCTTGGATTAGAAGACCGGGTTTTATTCCTTGGGAAACAGGATAATCTGGAAGAACTTTATTCGATCAGCGATATCAAACTATTACTTTCAGAAAAAGAGAGCTTCGGCTTAGTCGCACTCGAGGCGATGGCTTGTGGTGTTCCAAGCATCGGAACGAATGTTGGCGGTATCCCTGAAGTGATCGAGGATGGATACAACGGCTTTATTTGTGAAATCGGAAACGTCAAACAAGTTGCCGGAAAGGCATTGCAATTGCTGAAGGACGAGGAGCTCCATATGGAACTATCGAAGAATGCCCTCCATACGGCACGGACGAAATTTCACTCGAGCAAAATAGTCGAACAGTATGAACGAATCTATAAGAATCTTTTGTGAACAGCCAGGGATCTGTGAAGACGATTCAAGAAAAGCAGGTGTTAAGAATGTTACCGACCATATTCCAACAAGCTGTTCCCGTATTAAAAAAGCTTGAAAAGGCAGGGTTCGAAGCCTATTTCGTTGGAGGATCTGTCCGGGATCACTTACTTGGCAGAACGATCAATGACGTAGATATCGCCACTTCTGCCTATCCGGAAGAGGTAAAAGTGGTATTCCATAGAACAATTGATATCGGTATTGAACATGGAACGGTCCTCGTTTTGGAAGGGGGCAGAGAATATGAAATCACCACGTTCAGAACCGAGTCTGCCTATACGGATTATAGAAGACCTGATAAGGTGGAATTTATCCGTTCACTAGACGGGGACTTGAAGCGCCGGGATTTCACCATGAACAGCATGGCCATGAACGGGGATGGCTTGATCATTGATCCTTATCATGGTAAAGAAGATATACATAATCGGTTGATACGGACCGTAGGCTCACCGGAAATGAGGTTTACTGAAGATGCCTTGCGCATGATGAGGGCAGTCCGGTTTGTCAGTCAGCTCGGCTTCAGTCTCGAACCCTCTACATTAACAAGCCTTAGGGAGCACTCGCGGCTGCTCGAGCATATAGCAGTCGAACGAAAAACAATGGAATTCGAGAAAATACTGGCTGGCCAATGGAAACAGGAAGGGCTGAACCTCCTTGTGGACACCAATTTGTATAAGGAGCTTCCTTTTCTAAGTGGATACGGCGCAGAGCTCAAAGCGTTGGCAGACCTCCCTGGTTTGGACATATTAAATAACGATCAAGCCTGGCTTCTCTTATTGACATATATAGGGGAGGCAGATGTGCAGGGCTTTCTGAAAGGGTGGAGACTTCCTGTCAAAATGATCAGGAGCCGATCCAAAGAGCTTGAAATTTTAAAGGAACGTAAATCTGGATGGACAAAGACTTTGCTATATCATGCCGGGCTAGAAGCTGCACTTAATGTCGAGAAGGTATACGGCTGCCTGGAACCGTCATCAGCCGTTTCGGTGGAAAGAGTAATGGAGCAATATCGGAAGCTCGCAATCTCGTCCAGGCAGGAACTCGATGTAACAGGTACGGACTTAATGGCATGGTCCGGCCAAAAGGGTGGTCCATGGGTGAAAGAACGATTGCTTGAAATTGAATCAGCTATCATTAATGAAAGTATCCCAAATGATAAAGAAGAGATAAGGAGGTGGCTCGCAACATGCAATCGACTATAAGAAAAAAAGTCCTTCAAGCGTTATTCGAATCGGATCAGGAATTTTTATCAGGACAAGCCCTTGCTGATATTGCGGGTTGTTCCCGAACTGCGATCTGGAAGCATATCGAAGAGCTTCGTAAAGAAGGTTTTGTATTGGAAGCGGTAAGAAAAAAAGGATACCGGATCATTGAGACTCCTGACAGTGTCACAGAAAGTAAAATACGTTTAGGCCTGCAAACCAATACGTTAGGATCCGTGATCCATTATGAAGAATCTGTTCCAAGCACCCAGCGGATCGCTCATACCCTTGCAAGTGATGGAGCGGAAGAAGGTACGTTGGTCATTGCTGACGAACAGACTGCCGGAAGGGGCAGATTGATGAGGGAGTGGCATTCTTCAAAAGGTACGGGTATTTGGATGAGCTTAATCTTAAAGCCGCATCTGCCGCCTCAAAAGGCCCCTCAATTTACACTCATTGCAGCCGTGGCCGTGGTTCAGGCGATCGAGGAGGTTACAGGCCTCCATCCAGAGATTAAATGGCCAAACGATATACTCATTGATGGGAAAAAGGTGACGGGCATCCTGACGGAACTTCAGGCTGAATCGGATAAAATCAATTCCATCATCATCGGGATCGGGATGAATGTCAACCAGACGAAAGACCACTTCCCCGATGAGATTCAGAAGATTGCAACGTCGCTAGCCATCGAGGAAGGAAGTTCATTATCAAGATCTGTCATTGTCCAAAGATTACTTGAACGGATCGAGGCGTTGTATTCACTCTACATGAAAGAAGGATTCACACCGATCAAGCTTTTATGGGAAAGCTATGCCATCAGTATCGGGAAGAAGATCCGGGCAAGGACCATCAATGGAACCATTGAAGGCAGGGCACTCGGAATCACGGATGAAGGAGTTCTGAAGATCGAAGACTCAGGAGGGACGATCCATCAGATCTACTCTGCCGATATTGAAGTAAATGTATGAACGAGTAGCGGGATGGAAATCTGTGTAGCCATCCCGTTCTTTTATGGTATAATCCAATTGGGCAGTATCCTAGGAACTGCACCTCGAAAGAACGTACATTCAATTTTCAATACTATTTCTGCCTTGATCCATTGTGGACTGGGACAGAGGGTCGAAACAATGATATAAAACACTTATGATCCTTCTGTCATTTTTTTCAGGAGGTTTTTTTGTTTTCAATATGAAAGTGCTTTCATTTCGTTTCGTCACCTCTGACTGAAAAGAAGGAGGATCACATGAAACAAACAACAGATTTTCTTAAGATGAAGAATGAAAAAGAAAAGATTGCCATGGTTACAGCTTATGACTATCCAAGTGCGAAAGTAGCAGAGGAAGCGGGAATCGATGTCATTTTGGTAGGGGACAGCCTGGGGATGGTCGTGTTAGGATATGACTCCACGGTACCTGTGACGGTATTCGATATGATTCATCATACGAAGGCCGTAAAAAGAGGGGCGCCGAACACGTTTATCGTGACGGATATGCCGTTTATGTCGTATCACTTATCAAGGGAAGAAACCCTTAAAACAGCTGCGGACATCCTTCAACAGGGAGGGGCCCATGCCGTAAAGGTCGAGGGAGGTGCCCACGTCATCGATCGAATAAGGGACCTTACAGGTGCGGGAATTCCCGTGGTGGCCCATTTGGGATTGACTCCTCAATCCGTCGGGATACTTGGAGGGTATAAAGTTCAGGGGAAGACAGCAGACACAGCAAAGAAATTGATCGAAGATAGTATCAAATGTGAAGAGGCAGGTGCCTTCGCCCTGGTACTGGAATGTGTACCTAAGCAAATCGCAAAGGAGATATCAGAGGCCTTAACGATTCCAACGATCGGGATCGGTGCCGGAGTCAACACCGACGGTCAGGTATTAGTATTCCATGACCTTGTGACTTATGGTGTGAACCGCGTGCCTAAGTTTGTCAAACCATATGGGAATGCATCCGACGTCATGCATGGCAGCCTAAAGAGTTATATTGGTGAAGTAAAGGATCAGAGCTTTCCGACAGATGAATTTTCCTTTACTATGCGGGATGAGGAACTTCATTCTCTCTATGGCGGGATGAAGAAATGAACGTTATAACAAAGATAAGTGATTTGAGACAGAGTATAGAATCTTTGAAGAAAAAAGGGAAAACGATCGGATTCGTTCCTACAATGGGATTTCTTCATGAGGGCCATTTGACCCTGGCGAAAGAAGCAAGAAACCACAATGAAATCGTCGTGATGAGTATTTTCGTAAACCCCCTGCAGTTCGGGCCGAATGAAGATTTTGACCGCTATCCCCGTGATGTGGAGAGAGATACGGAGTTAGCAAGGATGTCAGGGGTGGACATCCTTTTCATTCCTGAAGCGGCTGACATGTACAGGGGGAGTCAGTCAGTGACTATGAGGGTGAAAGAGCGTGTAGATGTACTGTGTGGCCGGAAGCGGGAAGGTCACTTTGATGGAGTCGTGACCGTCCTTGCGAAATTGTTTCATCTTGTGCAGCCTACCAGGGCCTACTTTGGCCAGAAGGATGCACAACAGGTTGCAGTGGTGGAAGGTATGGTGAGCGATTATTTCTTTCCTGTTGAAATCATCCGTGTCCCGACCGTCCGGGAAGAGGACGGACTGGCCAAGAGCTCGAGAAATGTCTATCTGTCTCAAGAGGAAAGACAAGTTGCCCCTATCCTTTATAGAAGTTTGAAAGAAGCGGCTAACCGTATTGAAGACGGAGAGAGAACTCCGTCTGTCATTACGGGGGAAATGTATAAAATCATTCAGGAAAACACTTCTGGTACCATTGATTACGTTGAAGTGTATTCATACCCGGAGCTTGAGGAAATGAAGCGGCTGGAAGGTGACATCATCATAGCTATAGCCGTGCAATTTCAACAGGCCAGATTAATAGATAATATAATCATCAGAGTACAACCGGAGGAGGATTACCATGTTTAGAACGATGATGAGTGGAAAAATTCATAGAGCGACTGTAACCGAAGCAAACCTTGACTATGTCGGGAGCATTACCATCGATCAGGATATTCTGGATGCTGTCGGAATGATGGCTAATGAAAAGGTGCAGATTGTCAACAACAATAACGGCGCACGCCTGGAAACCTATATCATACCGGGTGAAAGAGGGAGCGGCGTCATCTGTCTGAACGGTGCGGCTGCAAGACTCGTACAAAAAGGGGATATCGTCATCATCATATCGTATAAGCTGGTTGCTGAGGAAATGGTTCATGACCATCTCCCGAAAGTTGCGATCATGGGGGAAAATAACAGGGTGATCGATATGATCGGAACAGAACCGGAAGCGACAATACTATAAAAAATGGGCAAGTCTTCTAATTTAGGAATAGGAGACTTGCTTTTTTGTTTATGGTACACTTATTTAGAAAATCATAAGAGTAGGATCTATATAAAGGCAGTGAATAACATGTACCCATTTAAACTGGTTGTCATCGACTTGGAAACAACAGGAAATTCCCCGAAAAAGGGAGAAAAAATCATTCAACTATCAGCGGTTATAATAGAGGGCGGTAAAATCATCGATCAATTTACGTCCTTTGTATCTCCCGGAAAACCAATTCCTGCTTTTATAGAGGAGTTAACGGGGATCAACGATGATATGGTGAAGGACGCTCCGTCCTTTCATGAAATTGCACCGAAAATCCTCGAATTATTGGATCATGGTATCTTTGTGGCCCACAACGTCCAATTTGATCTTTCATTTCTTCAGGCAGAACTGGAAGAAGCAGGGTATAACCCATTTAATGGACCTGCCTTTGATACAGTGGAACTTGCAAAGGTGGCTTTGCCGTCGGCGGACAGCTTTAAATTGACGGAGCTTTCCAATTCATTGAATTTGAGCCATGTCAGGCCCCATCAAGCGGACAGTGATGCGTATGTGACAGCTGAAATCCTTCTTTATTTTATCGAAGAACTTTCAAAGCTGCCGTTGGTCACCCTTGAAAAACTTCATAAACTCTCGAACCACTTGAAAAGTGATCTTGATTTGTTATTTGACAGCATCGTGACAAAGAAACAGAAACATGTAGAGGATCTCTCAGAAGAAGTAGAAGTATACCGGGGTCTAGCCCTTCGTAAGAGAAAGCAGCTTCTGACAACCGATGAAGAGATTGATCTTAATATATCCGATATAGAAGGACACCTGGCGCAACATGTTCCTTTCTACGAAAAAAGAGAGCAGCAAATGGAAATGATGAAAGAAATAGGACATGCATTTGATGAATCACAGCATGTGGTCATCGAAGCTGGTACCGGTGTTGGAAAGTCACTGGGTTATTTATGGCCGGCCGTTCTGTTTGCCAAACGTACTCGCGAAAAAGTGGTCATCAGTACATATACCATTCAATTACAAGAGCAACTGCTCCATAAAGAAATTAAATTACTGGAGAAAATCAGTCCAACCCCATTCAGGACGGTCCTCTTGAAGGGGAAGAATCATTACATCAATCTGTTTAAATTCGAGCAGTCCCTCAGGGAAGATGAGTCCCAGTACGATGTGGTCCTGACAAAGATGCAGATTCTTGTATGGCTGACAAGTACAGAGACCGGGGATATGGATGAATTGAACCTCACTTCCGGGGGGCAGTTGTTTTGGAATCGATTAAAACATGACGGCTGGCATCTCACCCATTCAAAAGATCCATGGATCGGAAAGGATTTCTATCTTGCTGCAAGAAAGAATGCCCAGGAAGCAGATATCATCATCACAAACCATTCGATGCTTTTAACCGATATGGTGAGGGAGAGCAGCATGCTTCCTCCCTACGATTATTTAGTGATCGACGAGGCCCATCATCTGGAAAAGTCAGCACGACAGCATCTGGGGGTAATCATGGATTATCTCTCCATTAAATTCAGTACATCACAATTAGGGATGCTGGATCACAAACAGCTGTTTTACCGGCTGGATCAACTTCTTTCGAATCACTCAGTGGAGTTGATTACCCATCCCTTTGAGTTGGATAAAATCATCGGTCAATTTTATATGGATCTGGAAGAAGCCTTTTCCGTATTGACAAGTGTATTCTATAAAAAGGCGAAAAAGAGACCGGGGATTCAGAAGATCCAGCTGCGCATTACCGATGACATGAAAAACAGCAGTTATTGGCAGCCTGTCATCATGTCAATGGAGCGTGTGATTTCAGGAATGAAGCATATTGAAAGGGAGTTTCAGCAGGTGCTGGATACCATCAAGGAAAAGAAAATCAAACTCCTTGATAAGGAAAAAGCACTCATTGAAGAATTCTATAGCTTCCTGGTGGATTTGACCGAAGTGAGAACAAACTTTCAAACCGTCTTTCTTAAAGACATGAACAACCATGTTCTCTGGCTTGATGGAGACACAAGGTCACTGCCGAACAGCCTGATTATCCAGGCTCAGCCAATCACAGTCGACGGGAATCTCCAGAGTGAGATTTTCGCCAAGAAGAAAAGTGTGGTGTTGACATCTGCCACGTTGACCGTCAGCGGATCATTTCATTATTTCCTGAATGAAATCGGACTTACAGATAATGTGAAAAAGTTGCAGTTAACTTCACCCTTCGACTATCATGAGGTCTCAAGGCTTTTCGTTCCGACGGATGTACCTGAAATTCAACAGGTTCAAAGCGAGGAGTATATAGAAGCCATCAGCTCCCATTTGATAGGGGTCGCCCAGGCGACAAAAGGTCGGATGCTCATATTATTCACGTCTTACGATATGCTGAGGAAAACATATGAGCTCATGAAAGAAAGTGGCTTATTGGAAGAATATGTGTTGATGGCGCAGGGCATCACATCAGGGAGCCGTACCCGGTTGACCAAGAACTTCCAACGCTTCGATAAGGCGATATTATTTGGGACGAGCAGTTTCTGGGAAGGGGTGGACATTCCGGGAGAGGACCTGTCCTGCCTTGCCATGGTGAGACTTCCGTTTTCCCCGCCGGATGAGCCGGTTAATCAGGCGAAATCGGATATCCTGAAAGCCCAGGGGAAGAACCCGTTTTCTTCACACTCTCTACCTGAAGCCATCATCCGTTTCAAGCAAGGGGTAGGAAGGTTGATCAGAAGAAGCAGCGATCGGGGAATCGTGATTGTGTATGATCGGAGAATCAAGACAACACGGTACGGTAAAGCATTCCTGCAATCGATTCCTTCAATGGAAGTCAAAGAAGGAGATTTATATGATCTGGTTTCCTGGATTGAAGATTGGCTCTGAATCCGTTTAAATTTCAGTGATAAAATCTCTCCATTAACACAATCTAAAGGGTAGATGTGAAACTGGAGGATTGTAAATGAGAGTGATTTTACTGGTTATGCTGTCTTTTCTCCTGATGATGTCAGATGCCTATGGAATGAAAGTCCCCAAGGTGGATTTAAACGTATCCCAAGAGGAGTATGCGATTAGTTTCCTCCCTGTTCAAAATGGGGAGGTCGCTGTCCTTCACCTGGCATCCGGAAATCATTATTTGATCAATACGGGATCATACAAGGACCGCAGGCAACTTTATTATTATTTCAATCAAATTCATATAGACGACATCAAGGGATTGATCATCACTGAGAAGAGTGAAGTTGATGGAAGAATGATTGCTGAACTGGTGAAAAAGTTCGGCATTGAAGAAATCGTGGCGGGGAAATCCCTCGAACCGTTTATGCCGAAAGAAGTCTCACAATTCATTCATACCATACAAGAGGACCAGACCTTTCCATTCTCTGATGAATTAACCATGAGGGCTGTGCACGAAGGAAATGAAAAGAGAGAAGGATTGGACTTTTCCATTACCTTTTTTCAGCATCGCTTTCTCTGGCTGAGTTCTCAATCCTCTCATGCTGAAGGAATATTACTCAGGAAACCACTGGAAAATGTCAACATCGTTAAACTGCCTGTCCATGCCAAAACAGAAGGCATGTCTCACAAGCTTCTTAAGCATGTTGACCCTCAAACAGCCATTCTTTATCGTTCCAAAGAAAGGCTCCTGAATAGTGAAATGCTTGAAGCCATCAACGAAGCTTGGATCGATCTTTACTTAACGGGTCAACACGGGCTGATAGCAGTGAAATTTAACAAGAGAAACTACGAGGTGCTCACGTTTGATCAGGAAGATGGAGTATTCAAGGAGGGAGGCTGACAGTTCAGCTTCCATGTGTGAATTCATTGGTGTTTTTATGATATTCCCCTACCAAGGTGGCCCCTTATGTTGTTATAATATGTGTAGAGTTTTTTACTCGAATTAGGGTAGTAGTTAAAAGGAGGAGCAACATGGAAAGTCGAATTGAAGTTCTTTCCACCGTTCGTATCGAATATACGGATAACTTATATAAAGTGGTTGATACGTTGAATAGAACGTTAAAAAAAGATGATTATATGTTTGGTTTAGCATTAGATCCGGAAGATCAGAATCAAGCAGTATTAACAATTTATCGTACATAAAGAGTGATTGTAATGAAAAAATGGATAACCATCATCGTACTATTGTTCATCGTCATTGGAATATCGGCCTCCGTCCTGTTGTATCAGGTTTCCCGGAATCCTCTCGATCATCAGAGAGACCTTGCCCTGAAGCGGGTAAAAGACGAGACAGCCATCGTGAAAGTGGAGGACACGAGCTTCTATAATGGTTCTAAATCCTATGTAGTGGTAACGGGTGAAAATGAACAGAGGGAAAAGCTGGTCGCATGGGTTCCCAATAAGAAAGGGAAAATTATTGATAAAAAATGGGCCAATGGCATTACAAAAGATCAAGCGATCAATAAACTAAATGATGAAAAGGAACCGAAAGAATTATTATCGGTCCGTTTAGGGTATGAATCTGTCGGTCCGGTATGGGAAATGACCTACTTAGATCAGCAAGACAATTTAAATTATTATTATCTGCTGTTTTCTTCAGGGGAATGGTGGAGAAAAATTGAAAATTTATGATCAGGGGGAACACGCCAAATGAAATTCACATTAGCTGATAGAGTCAGTGCACTAACTCCATCCACGACGTTAGCGATCACGGCTAAAGCGAAGGAAATGAAGTCAAAGGGAATCGATGTCATCGGTTTGGGTGCCGGAGAACCCGATTTTAATACACCCGAACACATCATCAAGGCAGCCTATGAATCCATGACGGAAGGGCATACGAAATATACTCCTTCCGGGGGGATGGCCAAACTGAAGGAAGCAATCATCCATAAGTTTGAAACCGATCAGCACCTGACATACAAACCATCTGAGATCATCGTGACAAGTGGTGCCAAGCATGCTCTATATACATTATTTCAAGTACTATTAAATGAAGGGGATGAAGTCATCATCCCTACCCCTTACTGGGTCAGCTATCCTGAACAGGTGAAGCTCGCCGGTGGAACTCCTGTTATTGTTGAAGGAAAAGAAGAGAATGAGTACAAAATCACTCCACAGCAGCTGGAAGAGTCAGTCACTTTGAAAACGAAGGCAGTCATTCTCAACACACCAAGCAACCCTACAGGTATGCTGTATTCCCGTGAAGAGCTTCGGGCTATCGGGGAAGTTTGCTTGGAAAAGGGTATCATGATCGTGTCGGATGAAATTTACGAGAAGCTGGTTTATGGTGGGAACACCCATACTTCCATCGCAGAATTGTCCCCGGAATTGAAAGACCAAACCATCGTGATCAATGGGGTCTCCAAATCCCATTCCATGACAGGTTGGAGAATCGGGTATGCGGCAGGAGACGAATCGGTCATCAAAGCTATGACCAATCTTGCAAGCCACTCAACCTCCAACCCTACTACGACCTCACAATACGGGACCGTTGCAGCGTATCTTGGAGATCAACAGCCTGTAGAGGATATGAGAGAGGCATTCGAAGGTCGCCTAAACATTGTGTTTGATAAATTAAACGCTATTCCAGGGTTCCATTGTTTGAAGCCCCAAGGTGCGTTCTATCTATTCCCGAATGTGTCGGAAGCTGCTGAGAAAACTGGCTACAACAACGTAGATGAGTTCACGAAAGCACTGCTGGAAGAGGCGAAGGTAGCCGTCATCCCGGGTTCAGGTTTCGGGTCAGACAACAATATCCGTCTTTCGTATGCCACAAGTCTTGATGCTCTTGAAGAAGCAATCGAGCGCATGCACAAATTCGTGGTCAATAAGAGCAAATAATACAGGGGACCCGCAGACCGTATGCCGGTCTGCTTTTTCCTTAAAATCATCTCGTTTTGCTCTATCTATTGCGACGGGATAATGGTAAATGTATAATAAATAACGATACATAAGCGTCTTAGTTTTTTTGGAGGGAAAAAATCGTGAAAACTACTATATCTCAAGTAAGTAAGTTCGTTGGTGAAGAAGTAACCATCGGGGCATGGCTTGCCAACAAACGTTCAAGTGGAAAAATTGCCTTTCTACAGCTTCGTGATGGTACTGGATTCATTCAAGGTGTTGTCGTTAAAAGTGAAGTGGAAGAAGAAGTCTTTCAAAAAGCAAAATCATTGACTCAAGAAACGTCTCTATATGTAACAGGAACGGTTTCTGAAGATTCCCGTTCACCGTTTGGATACGAACTGCAAGTGAAAAGCGTGGAAGTGATCCATGAAGCCGTGGATTATCCAATCACACCGAAGGAGCATGGAACTGAATTCCTGATGGACCATCGTCACCTTTGGTTACGTTCCCGTAAACAGCATGCCGTGATGAAAGTGCGGAACGAAATCATCCGTGCTACATATGAATTCTTCAATCAAGAAGGATTCGTTAAGGTGGATCCACCGATCCTAACGGGAAGCGCACCGGAAGGAACGACTGAATTATTTGCTACTAAATATTTTGAAGAAGACGCATACCTTTCCCAAAGCGGTCAGCTTTACATGGAAGCTGCAGCCATGGCATTAGGAAAAGTATTCTCTTTCGGTCCTACATTCAGGGCGGAGAAGTCAAAGACCCGTCGTCATCTGATCGAGTTCTGGATGATTGAGCCTGAAATGGCATTTTATGATTTCAAGGATAATCTGGAAGTACAGGAGCAATATGTGTCTTATATCGTTCAATCCGTACTGGATAACTGCAAGCTTGAATTGGACCGCCTGGGAAGAGACCTGTCTAAACTTGAGCAGATCAAAGCTCCGTTCCCGCGCATCACGTATGACGATGCCCTGAAATTATTGCATGAAAAAGGCTTTGATGATATCGAGTGGGGAGATGACTTCGGTGCCCCACACGAAACAGCCATTGCTGAAAGTTACGATAAGCCTGTGTTCATCACCCATTATCCGACTTCACTAAAACCGTTTTATATGCAGCCGGATCCAGATCGTGATGATGTGGTATTATGTGCAGACTTAATTGCTCCAGAAGGGTATGGAGAGATCATCGGTGGTTCAGAACGTATCCATGATGCAGAGCTGATGAAAGCGCGCATCGAAGAGCATGAACTGGCTTCAGACGCATACAAGTGGTACCTGGAATTAAGAGAATATGGATCTGTTCCTCATTCCGGCTTCGGTCTTGGGCTTGAAAGAACAGTAGCCTGGATCAGCGGAGTAGAACACGTAAGGGAAACCATCCCATTCCCACGCCTACTAAACCGTCTGTATCCTTAATAAAAACAGCCAAGAGCTGGCAGGATTGCAAACTCAATCCTTGCCGGTTCTTTTCTTTTCACTCATAATAGTAAAATTACCCAGGAGGCTCAACTCACGCCCGGCGGAAAGTGGGCACCTTACGCAGAAATCAACCATTGCTCTCTTCTTTAAAGCAACAAAGTTTACGGAAAGAACCGCTCATTTTCCAACTTTCTTCTAATCCATAACCATGTCCACATATATTGAATCGTGATATACTAATGAGTGAGGTGTACTGAATATGGATTATAAACAATTAATGGTGTCCTGGATCGAAGAGGGGACACTGAACATCCCGCAATTATTATTATCAAATTACCATACACTGGGTTTAAATGAATCAGAGTTTGTCCTGGTATTGCATATTTACGGTCATTTGGAAAAGGGAAACCATTTTCCGACACCGGAAGAGCTTTCCAAGCCCATGAGTATTTCCAGTGAATTTTGCTCATCCCTATTACGAAAGCTCATTCAACAACGATTTTTATCGATTGAAGAAGGTTCATCAGCAGAAGGAATCCTGTTTGAGAAGTATTCTCTCAATCCACTATGGGAAAAAATGGCAGAATTTGTCATCCATGATTCGAAAATGAAACAAATGCAGCAATCGATGGAAGAAGAAGCGGATATCTATACGACATTCGAACAGGAATTCGGTCGTCCTCTGTCTCCATTAGAATGTGAAACCCTGGCCATGTGGCTTGATCAGGATGATCACAATGCCATCATCATTAAAGCAGCATTGAGGGAAGCGGTCATTTCAGGGAAACTGAACTTCAGATACATCGATCGGATTCTTTTTGAATGGAAGAAGAGTGGTGTGAAAACCATTGAAGATGCACGAAGTCAAAGCCAGCGCTTCAGGTCCCACCAAAAACCGGCTGCTTCGAATGAATCAGCTTCTTCTCCTAAACGAAAATCAGTACCATTCTATAATTGGCTTGAGCAATAAAACAATGAAAGGGACTGACTCTCAAATTTTTAGGGTTGGTCTCTTTTTTTGATACAAACCATTCCTTGGGTTGGAGGTAGCAGGATATATGTTAAATAAAAAACAAATACATATTTGTCTCGATGAAATGAGAAAGATGTTCCCCGATGCACATTGCGAACTACGTCATGACAATCCTTTCGAACTCGTCATAGCAGTTCTTCTATCGGCACAGTGTACGGATGTCCTTGTGAATAAAGTGACAAAAAGTTTATTTGAAAAATATAAAAGACCTGAGGACTATCTGGAGGTCACGTTAGAAGAGCTTCAACAAGATATACGCTCAATCGGTCTGTATCGAAATAAAGCTAAAAATATCCGCAAATTGTGTGAAATCCTTCTTACTGAGCACGGGGGAGAAGTACCGAATAGCCATGAAGAGTTAGTGGAGCTTCCCGGGGTGGGCAGGAAGACGGCGAACGTCGTGGTTTCCGTTGCCTTTGGAGAACCGGCCCTCGCTGTCGACACCCATGTTGAACGGGTCAGTAAAAGATTGGGGATCTGCAGGTGGAAAGACAGCGTATTGGAAGTGGAAAAAACGTTAATGAAAAAAATTCCGAGAGAAGAGTGGTCGGAAACTCATCACCGGTTGATCTTTTTCGGGAGGTATCACTGTAAAGCGCAATCTCCCCAATGCGAGGTCTGTCCCTTGGTAGACCTGTGCAGGGAAGGTCAAAAAAGATTGAAGAAAAAGGGCAGCATATGAGTGGTACCTTATTCAATGTCCCTAGAGAATTGAGAGATCCTTTTTTCTTTTCCGAGGATAGAGTGAAGATAGAGGAGTCCAACATCGATCCTTGTGATCCTGTTTTTGCATATGAGATCCTTTATTACAATGAGATGAGTCCAGATTCCCTGCCTTGGCTGGTTCAAGGGGAATGGGTGAAAGATATCATCATGGAGTGGGAAAAAGAAGAGGACCATCTTAAAGGGCTATTCAAAAGCCGCTCAAAAGGCCTATTAGAGTGGATGAGAAAAAGTATCGGCAGGTTTTATGTGCTTTTGTATTGGAGCAATAAGCAGCCGGTTAATTTGGATAATTGGCAGTCATCAATTGAACACTTTACCTTAAAGCCTGTTAATGTCATTGAACGTTTAATCTTCATCAGAAATAATCCGGCACTCTATCATTCATTCATTCAGCTGTCTCAGCTTTTTGAAGAACTATATAAACAATATGCCAAGCATCAGGCGCTTAAATCAATCAGAAATAAATAAGGCAACGAGAGGAGTCTCCCGTTGCCTTATTTTTATTCTTGATTTCTTCTAGGTTCTGATTGAGTAGCAGGTGTACCAGTGCCAGCCCCGCTACCATCTCCGGTTCCAGTTCCCCCAGTGCCATCTCCGGTCGTTCCGCCATCACCGGTTCCAGCGTCACCGCCACCGTCTGTTCCACCGTCACCTGTCCCGTCTCCTTCAGGAGGAGGAGTGGTGCCATCTTCGTCACCTGTAGTACCGCCATCGTTACCGGAGTTATCATCATTTCCGTTTCCTTGGTCGTTACCGTTACCATTTCCATTTTCATTACCATTTCCTTGGTCATTCCCGTTTCCTTGACCATTTCCATTATTACCTTCGTTATCTCCATCAGGTTTTTCTTCATCCTTTTTATCCGCTTTTACTTCTACGTTTACGGATGCAGGGTTACTTCGTTGATCACCTGAAATGGCTACAACTTCAAAGGTAAAGGTTCCTTCGGATTGAATGTTTTCGACATTTAATCCTTTTTTGTCTGTAGTCGTCAAGACTTGTTTCGCTTCACCATTGATGGATACGGAAACCTCAAACTGTACGTCTTTCTTTTTACCGTAATCCCATGCAAGGGTGATGGTTTTATCCTTCTTATTAAACTTACCTTTCAGTTTGGAAGGAGCATCGATTTTATCGAATTCCTTGGAAACCTTGGAAGGTTCCGTTCCCTTAACGAACAGCTCTGTGATGATTCTGTCATCAGGCGTATATTCGCTTGGCAGTCTCGCAGGATCGCTTCCCATTTCCACTTTTGATTCCACTACGCTGTCAGGCTTTTTAAAGTCAGCTGTATCGACACCATCGTGAACATAGCTCATCAAATCACTTACGATATACTGAGCGACATGTCGATCAGTAGGAGAAAGCGGGATGGATTGAGTCTTATAGCCGGTCCAGACCGCTGCCGTGTAATTTGTTGTGTATCCCACGAACCATGAATCTGGAGCACCAGATTTAGCGATGCCGTATTTTTCACGTTCGTCTTGAGAATAGTTGGTCGTACCGGATTTACCTGCCATCGGCAACCCGGGCACTTTAGCGAATTTACCCGTACCTTGAGGGTGATCGATGACGCTTTTCAGCATATCGGAAACCATATAAGCCGTGTATTCCTTCATGGCCGGTTCTGGCTTGTTTTCATTCTTAATTTCTGTTTCACCGTCACGCAGGACGACTTTCGTTACAGTGTGGGGCTTATTATAAACACCTTCATTACCGAATGCAGCATACGCCCCGGCCATTTGTACGGAGTTTACACCAGGTGAAACCCCTCCAATGGAGGCAGATTCATAGTAATGATCGAACTTCAGTCCGAGTCCGTTGACGAAATCGGCCGCTTTCTCGGCACCAACTGCCTGGAAGGCTTTTAAAGCTGTGATATTCCTGGAATCCCACAATCCTTCACGGATGGTGATCGGTCCTTTGAATTGACCGTCGTAATTGTTGATTTCCGTTCCGTTTGAATATTCATATGGCTCATCTTTTAAAATATGGTAAGTTGACCATTTTAGATGTTCGATGGCAGGAGCGTAATCAAGTAATGGCTTGATGGTCGATCCCGGCTGACGCTTTGAGTCGATGGCATAGTTAAAGCCACGCTTGACCTCGGGATCTTGTTCTCTTCCTCCACCAATGGCTCTGATTTCACCGGTTTTCGTATCCATAAGGGTTACGCCGGCCTGCATCGGCTCATCCGCATTCTCCGGATAGCTGAAACTCGTATTTTCACCCGCCAGGATTTCTTCCAAACGTTGTTGTGCATCAGGGTCGACAGTAGTATAGACTTTTAAGCCATCAGAGAATAAATTGTAATCTCCCATTTTCTGAACTTCATCTATCACCGCATCCACAAATGCAGGATACTTATCTCCATTTTTCTTTTCCACATCTTCAGCCGATACCAGTCCTTCTGTAATTGGGACGGCTTGAGCAGCTTTCTTTTCTTTTTCAGTAATCTTACCGTGCTGAGCCATTAATGACAGAACGATATTACGTCTTTTTTCAGCACTTTCAGGATGCTTAAGAGGGTTATAATTGTTTGGACTTTGAGGAAGTCCTGCAATCATAGCTGCTTCGTTCAGCTTGATATCCTTGATGTCTTTCCCGTAATAATGATCAGCAGCTGTCGCCATACCATTGATCCCGTCAGACATATATACCTTATTGAAGTACATTTCAAAGATTTCTTCTTTTGTATATTCCTGCTCAAGTTTCAAAGCAAGCCATGCTTCCTGAGCTTTTCTCTTTAAGGTTTTCTCAGGACTTAAAAAAGAGCCCTTGATGACCTGCTGTGTGATCGTAGAAGCACCTTCTGAACCGAATCCTCCGGTTACATTGGCAATGACTGCCCCGCCTAAACGGATCAGATCGATCCCGTTATGTTTATAGAATCGGTTATCCTCCGTTGCAATGACAGCGTCCTGCATGACCTGAGGGATGTCGTCGAAGTTTGCATACTCCCGTTTTTCTTTTCCCACAGTCGTGATCAGATCTCCGTTCATATCATAAATTTCAGATGCGATCGGATCCTTCAGCAATTTTTCGTCGAGCTTTGGTGCGCTAGATGCGTAATAGGCAAATAACCCTGCACCTGCGAGCATCCCGATGATCCCGATAATAAATAATGATATAATGACGCGCTTAACCATAGAGCCTTTCTTCTTGCCCTTAGGGGATTTAGACTTCTGTTGGGCCAGGCGTTTTTCTTCCCTTGACTTATATTGACCAGCCATATTGTTTCCTCACTTTCAGGTCTTCTCTGTTTTTAGTATTGTCTAAGATTAAAAATATACTACTCATAATGAGATGAAATATAGATTAACTCATTTTCCTTAAACTAAAAATATAACTGATGGACTATTTTTAAATAATCGACCCTTGGATGGAGTCCCAATGGAATGGAAAACCCTTTCTCTTCCATTTCCTCCCGCTTGATTGATTTTCTTCCGCCTCCTGCCATGCGATCCCAGTATACACGCAGTGCTTCATAGGGGAGAAGGAAGACTTCTTCTGAGACGGAGAATCTTATAAGTACGAATGTGATGCCTTCCTGCTTATGGACATTTTCCATATGAAGAATCTGGTGTTCATGAAAATTTTGAAGGGGGAATGAAGTCTTATTTTTCGTTTCCTTCGCTTCAAAGTCAATGTATCTTCCTTTGTAGACCCCGTTATAGTCTGTCGTTGACGGCTGCTTAAAGTACGCTTCCTTTATGACAGCGGCACTCCTTGAAGGATAGTGAACATCCACAATTTGAACCGGGGTGGGTTTTTTATGAATCACCGCTTTTTGAAACGTCAAGTAATATTGATTCGTTTCATTGATATCTTCTTCCAGTGTCATCCCCCTGTTGCTATATGATATTTGTTTCGGTTTTGCCTTGGGCTTTTTTGAGGGTAATGTCGCTTCCACATATTTCTTTCCATTGGGGTAATGGAATTTCATGGTAATTCACCTCGCAGACTAATCTATATCATAACAGAAACCACTCCATTTTGTGTGAATAATTGTTTACAAATCTCCTCACTCTAGGACTAGATGGGAAGGAGGGATAAAAAGGATGAATAAATTCAGCAATACTTATCGCTTTTTACCCTATATACCTGAACTTAAACGTAGAAATGATTGGATTAAATGTGTAAATCAACTGGTGGATGAATACAATGAGGATAATATATCGCGCACCAAAGCTTATCAAGCATTTTTTCTCCTTCATCCCGAGATCAAATGGTCTTTCCTGGCCGCTATGGTATCAAGGAATGCAGGGTGGAATATGACCGATTTGAAGGGGGAGATCTTCCCGGGCCTTTTGAGCCGTAAGACATGCGACCTTCTATTTAAGACTTATGAAAGAGCGAATTGGAGCATCTTTCAGGATGCTTTTCCTCAACTCCTTCTCTATCATTATTCGACGTTATATAAGAAGAAAATGTTTCATTTCCTTAAAGACTTTCACATCTCGCATTTTATGGAAGAAGAATGGAATCGGTTCTGGGAGGAGAGGGATGAAAGGAGATTGGTGCAGTCACTCATCATAAATGAACAGAACCTCATACAGGGACCGGTCATCGAACATGGGATTTATAAGAAAAAGGTGTTTGGCACGTCGCTCTTCTTTATTGAAGATCACCTGCACTTCAGTTCCGTACTCTTCCCGACATTATAT
This sequence comes from Rossellomorea vietnamensis, assembly GCF_001305855.1. Classification (GTDB taxonomy): domain Bacteria; phylum Bacillota; class Bacilli; order Bacillales; family Bacillaceae_B; genus Rossellomorea; species Rossellomorea vietnamensis_A. Next base: position 214,091 of record NZ_LIXZ01000006.1, read on the forward strand.
GGAGATCTTTACGGAGCAAGTGTACATGGTTTCAGAAAAGTTGATAATAGAATCAAGTTGGGAAATATCTTATTTGAGCTATTATTCCATCCTGATTACCATTGTATTTTTCTTGAGTTTGCATCGAAAGTAGAGCATACAGGTTCAAGGACGGATTATGAACGATATTGCCATGGAGCACCTGATACGAATACACCTGTTCTAAAAAAGGCATACGGAGAAATATCACATAATTGGGGTCATCACACGGATTGGTCCGTGGACAAAACAATCGAGGAAACATGGTATAAAAGACAAGGTCTCCCGGAAGAGGTGATCATGACCAAGTGGTATTTCCATAAGCAACGGCAGCTAAAAAAACTGGCAGTCGCAAAAAGGGCTTTCAAGAGGATATGGCCATGGCGAAAGAAAAAGAAGATGCGGACATCTTGATATGTCCGCATCTTCTTTTTGAATTGGTCCGGGCAAAGCCCATCCGCTTTTTTAGTAGTCCAGCTCCGGGGCTTAGAGGCTCGAGGTCATAAGTCAAGAACACCAAAAAGGCAAAGGGCGCCTTTCCGGTGTTCTCGCCTTATGCTTGTCGCCTCTGAGCAAAGCCCCTCCGCTTTCTTAGTAGTCCAGCTCCGGCGGCTAGACCCTCGAGGTCATAAGTCAAACCATCCAAAAAGGCAAAGGGCGCCTTTCCGGATGGTTCGCCTTATGCTTGTCGGGTCTGATCAAGCCGCCTCCGCTTTCTTATGTCGAAGGTCTGTTTTCACCTTCTAGTTTGGGGTTGCCTTTGGATGCTTTGGTTTCGGCTGTTTGTTGTTTGCTTTGTTTGTTTTTAGGATTTTTCATTGAGTAACACCTCCACCCATAGTATTTTGAGTTTTGGTACCTTTTATTCAGGAGCTGTCGAAACATCATTTTCTGCATGTCCTTTTTGCACTTTCTTTGGCGAAACGCTTCTAGTTTTGTCAGGGGGGAAGGGAAAGGAATGCGGACGGAGAATTACTGTATTAATCCAAAAAAAAGGTGGGAGGATTCACATGCTTCCAAAACAAGATATTATGTTAAAGTTAGCTGAAATCGAAGAGAGCCTCAATCAATTAGAACAGAGCCTGCATGACCGAATCTCAGTTGAAGAGCATGAAGGATTGAGTACCCTATCCGATCAGATACAGAAAATGGACAATCACTTAAGCTCTGTGGAAAGAAACACAGGATCAAAATCCATCCTTAAGAATAGAGAAAAGTCCTATGTCTTACAAAAACTTGAATTATCCTTTAAGACGTCTTAAACTGATTTTATAAGAAAGTAGCATGGTGCTACTTTTATTTTTTGTCTAGATTTTTCATGGAGGGCTTTTTTTGAAGGAATTGAAAGAAGTAACTGAAGAGCTTCTCGTACTGGTCGAGAGGATGATGAATGAATATAAAAGCAGGCGCGAGTCAGGTGAAAAAGGGGAATTTTACAGTGAAGTGAAGCCCTTTGCTGATGAAGTAAAAGAAAAGAATGATCGCTGGAAGGACTTGTCCCTGAATTGGATTAAAGAGTGTAAACCGAAGCATATCCATTTTCCTCAGATTATCAATACTTTCGACAATATTGAAATGTTATCGGTCCATTGCTTCTTTCCTGAGTCCAGTTACAACCGGTTCATCAGCCATTACCAATCTGTTTCGTACGTTCTTGGAACAGAGCTCGATGAACTGAAAGAAAAATAAGAGGCTGCCCTTGGCAGCCTCTTTCTTATGGAGTTGAAATCGCGTTTTCTTCTAGTGTATTGATCTCTTTCGCTAACCCTTTGTAGTGATGAAAGGAGATTTCATTTGAAATATAAAGTTTTTTAGCCAGTGTAAGAAGTTCTTGTTGGTCGGTTGCTTGATACTGTTTATTGCTTTCATATCTTTTCAGCAATTCGTTAAGGTCCATCTTGATTCCTCCCAATACACATATTTCATATGAATGATGATAGCTCTCTATCTACCTTCATCCTATCATAGAAAACCCTTTCTTTAAGTTGTAAGAATAGTGTAACTTCCGACAATTTTCTCAGGGGTTGTCGAAAGATCTTAATGGGTTCTTTCACCATTTTTCCGTATGTACATAAAGTATAGTAACCACGAACAGTAGGGGGGCTAAGTATGAATTCTTCACCTTATTCGAGACAGATGCGATATCAGCCATACCCATATCACCATTCTCAGACTCAGAATATGGTTCCGTTGGTGAACTATCCTTTACACGGGATGAGACCGCCGAATTATGGACCTTATCAACCCAATTATTTACCACAGCCGGATGGACCATTCACAGGTGGCGGGGGGCAGATAAACCAATATCAGCAGATGAATCAACCTCAGCAGATGAATCCATATTTTGAAAATCCTCTTCAGCACAAAGAATACAATCCATATCAAATGAAAGCGATGGAACAGCAGTCATACGCGAATCCCTACCCGAAAGCCTCTTTTATGGCGAAACCTTCTTCAGGTGGGGTAAGCGGGATCATGAACTCCTTTAAGTCGCAGGACGGATCGTTGGATTTCAACAAAATGATGAATACGACAGGACAAATGATGGGTGCCATCAATCAGGTTTCCTCTCTTGTAAAAGGCTTAGGCGGGATATTTAAATTCTAGACCAAAAAGGAGCTGCACTCCCGCAGCTCCTTTTTCATTTATTCAATTGGTATTCGCTTCCCTGATTCCTTGTTCACTTTTACTGTTAATAAACCATCTTTATAAGAAGCCTTCACATTCTTTTCATTAACAAGCCTTGGAAATGAAACAGTTCTACTGCTTTTTCTCATGGATTGCTTCCTTTTGATTGTCTGGTGCTTTTCATTTTCTTCTGAATATATTTCTTTATGGGTCACTGAAATCGTGATGTACTGTGGGAACACATCGAGTTGTATTTGCTCTTTATTTACACCGGGAAGTTCCGCAGTGACGAGATAATGATCATCTAGTTCAGTCAGTTCAACCGGGAATGAACCAAAAGGGTTCGCAGAGGACGTGAAGAATTCATCGATACTTTGTAACATTCCTTTCATCGGCCTTTCATGAAAGAATTCATTCATGGTATGCATCAGGTCACCAAAACCGCCTTTGTTTGAATCCTTGGACATGGGGATGCTCCTTTCACAAGAAACGTATTCATACTAGCCTATGTCCGACTAAAGAAAATGTGCATTTGTCCTATGAAACCAATCGATAAAAAAGGGGGGAGAGTGACTCTTCGCTCAGCTCTTTCATTTTTTTGAAAAAGGATGAATATGGAAAGGTGGTTTTTTTACTTTAGTTTCGAACATAGATTCGGTAAAATGAGTAGTAGAGGTGATAGAGGTGTTCAAGAGAAATAACCTTCAGCAGTTGATTGAATATTTTAAGAACGATCCGGATTTCAATAAACAGATAATTCATTGGCATACCATTGATGAAAAACCTGCCCAATTGGTAGAATTGCCATTTGAAATAGATGAAAGAATTAAAGAAGCATTGCACAAGAGAGGGATGGAAAAGCTTTATACCCATCAACATTCAGCTTTCCAGCTGGCAATGGAAGGGAAAAGCTTCACGGCCGTCACACCAACCGCTTCCGGTAAGACGCTTTGCTATAATCTCCCTGTGCTTCAAACCATTTTGAATAATCCTGATTCCCGTGCCTTATACATTTTCCCAACGAAGGCACTTGCACAGGATCAGAAGAGTGAGCTGAACGAAATCATCGCAGAAGCCGAGGTTTCCATCAACAGCTATACATATGACGGTGACACGTCTGCAAATATCCGTCAAAAGGTGAGGAAAGCGGGGCATATCGTCATCACGAATCCTGATATGCTGCATTCAGCTATCCTCCCTCATCATACGAAGTGGGTGTCCCTATTTGAGAACCTGAAATATGTCATTATCGATGAACTTCATATATATAGAGGGGTGTTTGGCTCCCATGTCAGCAATGTGATCAGAAGATTGAAACGCATTTGTGAATTCTATGGGGCCTCACCCGTATTCATCTGTACATCTGCAACGATCGCCAACCCAAAAGAACTGGCGGAGCAATTGACGGGAACGGAAATGAATTTAATAGAGAATAACGGGGCGCCAAGTGCAAAGAAACATTTCGTCTTCTACAATCCACCCATCGTCAATAAACCTCTCAATATCCGACGGAGCGCGACGCTCGAGGTGAGGAGGATCGCTGGCGAACTATTGAAAAATAAGGTGCAAACCATCATATTTGCGAGAAGCAGGGTAAGGGTGGAAATCATTCTTACGTACTTACAGGAGTTGGTGAAAGGTCAATTAGGTCCGAAATCCATCAGGGGTTATCGGGGCGGGTACCTTCCCACCCAGCGAAGGGAAATTGAGAAAGGCTTAAGGCAGGGTGACATATACGGGGTTGTCAGCACAAATGCCCTTGAATTAGGTGTCGATATCGGACAATTGCAAGTATGCATCATGACTGGATATCCCGGGACGATCGCAAGCGCCTGGCAGCAGGCAGGAAGAGCGGGAAGAAGACATGGGGAGTCCTTGGTCATCATGGTGGCGAGCTCCAGTCCACTGGATCAATTCATCATCGAACATCCCGATTATTTCTTTGAGCAGACCCCTGAAACCGCGCGGATCAATCCTGATAATTTAATCATTCTCATTGATCATATCAAGTGTGCGGCTTACGAGCTCCCATTCAGGGAAGGGGAGCAATTTGGAAGACATGAAATGGAAGATATACTGGAATTTCTCGTAGAAGAGCGGGTCGTTCATAAAAATGGTGATAAGTGGTATTGGATGAACGATGTTTTCCCGGCACATAACATCAGCCTTCGCTCGGCGTCACAGGAGAATGTCATCATCATCGATCAAACCGATATTTCATCCGTGAAGGTCATTGGGGAAATGGACCGTTTCTCTGCCATGACGTTATTGCATGATGAAGCGATATATTTACATCAGGGTGTTCAGTTTCAGGTTGAAAAGCTCGATTGGGAAGAAAAGAAGGCGTTTGTACGAGAGGTCGATGTCGATTATTTTACGGATGCCAATCTAGCTGTACAATTAAGGGTACTTGAAACCGACAAAATGAGAGAATCGGACATGTTCGATGTGGCGTACGGGGATGTAACCGTTCAAGCGATGGCCACGATATTCAAGAAAATAAAATTCGACACCCATGAAAATATCGGTTCAGGACCGATTCATCTTCCTGAAGAAGAGCTCCATACGAGCTCAAGCTGGATATCGTTAAAAGACGCGGCCGCTTTCAGTCAGGAACGACTTGAAGAGGGGCTTATCGGGGTTTCCCAAAGCCTGAAATCGATCATCCCTCTATTTGTCATGTGTGACCCAAGCGACATTTTCGTTGTGCCACAAATCAAGGCCGCCCATAATGAGCTGCCCACCATCTTTATTTACGACCGGTATCCCGGCGGAATCGGACTCAGTGAAAAAGTATATGAACAGATAGAGAAGATTCTTCTTGAGACATCTTCCATGATTGAACGATGTCCATGTCAAAACGGCTGTCCGTCCTGCATCGGTATGGAGCATTCTATGGAGACTGCCAAACTCGATTCATTGAAACTTCTTCGTCAGTTCCTTCAATGAAAAATGGAAGGAGGGAACCGGGATGTCTTTGAAAAATAAATTAACAAGAATGAAAAAGCATATTATCCGGGAAGAGGAAGGGGAGCCTGCAGCGCAATCGGAAGACCATTCATCGGATCTGCCTTTTTGGGATCTATGGAAAGAAAATGGAACGACTGCGTATTATATTGATGATGATTTCTGCCTGGTAAAGGAAAAGCGTTATCCCATTCATCACCAACATGGTGATTACACGTTTAAAGATTTTATAAAAGCCGTAGAGGCATGGCAGGGGTTTACAGGCGATCATCCCTTGTCTTCTAAGGGGCTTCACCATGAAGATTTGTTTTTTTTCGATACGGAAACGACCGGACTCGGCGGAGGGGTAGGAAATACCATCTTTCTATTGGGACATGGCAGGGTAACGGATACAGAAGTGATCGTGACCCAGCACTTCCTGCCACAGCCGGGAAGTGAGATCCCTTTGTATCACAGCTTCTTGAGCAATGTAGATTACAATACGCTTGTCACGTACAACGGAAAGGCATTTGATTGGCCTCAGGTCAAGACAAGGCATACCCTTATTAAAGACCATGTACCAAAACTGCCTGCATTTGGCCATTTCGACCTTTACCACGGTTCCAGAAGACTCTTTAAACATAAATTGGACTCCGTCAAGCTCATAAACGTCGAACGGAATATCCTTGGGTTTAATAGAGTAGATGATGTACCCGGGTACCTTGCTCCGATGATTTATTTCGATTATATCGAGCGAAAAGATCCTGAAGGTATCTTCAAGGTCATGACCCACAACGAACTGGATATCTTATCCCTCATCACGCTTTATACTCACCTGACGTTCCAACTCCTGAACGTTCATGAAAAGGCGACCGGGCATGAACGGTTCGAAGTCGGCAGATGGCTCGAATATACAGGTAACAGGAAAATAGCGAGGGAACGCTACGAGGAAATCATTAAAGAGGATCATGACCCAAACTTTAAGGCAGTACATCAGCTTGCCCTTCAATATAAAAAAGAAAAGCAGGAGGAAAAGGCAATTGAGTTGTGGGAAGGCATCCATAAAAATGCACCTGTTCCCATACGGAAAGCTGTTCTGTTGGAATTGGCAAAATTGTATGAGCACAAAACGAAAGACCTAGAGCGGGCTCTGGAGATGTGCAATCGACTTTTGGCCTTGACTGATGAAACGGTGGAAACGAAAGATAAGCACCTCAAAATAATAGGGAATCTGAATCATCGCAAGTCACGGATAGAGGATAAATTAGACAAAAATACAGGTTTTCTTTCCCGGAGGAGCAAAGAGAAAAATTTATAGTGAGAAAGTGGTTCCATCTCCTTATTTTTATATTGAGAATTTTCTAAAGTAGATGTAAAATGAATAATTGTGTTGAAAATTTTTAACTAAAAAAGGAATGATGAAATGAACCGTGCAATCTTAATTTTGTTCTTTGTCGTCATTGGTTTAACAGCCTTTGTTTTTACCAATTATTCACAAAGTTTATATAGCTTAATGTAAGCCTTCGAAAATAACTTCCTAAAAATAGGTATTTTCATTAGTACATGTACCCTCTCTATTTCATAGGCTATTAATGTAGCAACCAAGAGATGAAAGGAGAGCGTTACGATGTATTGTAGACCAAGACCTAATCAAGTGCTTCCTGCAGTTATGCACCCGACAAAATGTTGTGTGAATCACAACATGACTACCTATGAGGTGCCTCATATTCACCCGACACACACAACCAATGTGAATAATGTTATGTATCAACATAAACATTATTTCCCACATACACAATCACAAGTAGACAGTGTGTCACACCAACAGTTTAATTGTGGTGGCGGACCAGGGGGACCTCAAGGACCAGGTGGCCCGGGATTCGGACCTCGTCCAAGACCACCATTCGGACCATACGGTATGGGAAGATAATAAAATCAATGATGTCAGAGGGATGACTCTAAAGACTGGATTCAGTGATACAGTGCCCTGCACTGTATCACTTTCCTAAGGAGAGCGCAGTCTTTTATGGAGTCATCTCTTCTTTTTCTGATGGGAAATCGCAACATGGTTATTTCCCCGTCTCAGAAATCAGTGAAATATGATACAATAGAGTGAGAAAGTTTGGGGTACGCTAGTAAAGAGAATCGAAGGTGCCCAAAGATTATTAAAGGGGTTTTCCATGTGGGGAAAGTTGCATGCATTACTGGATATAAATCCTTTGAATTAGGAATTTTTAAGCAGGATGACAAAGCGGTTCATTACATAAAGCAAGCATTGAAGAAAGAACTGGTATCTCTCCTCGATGAAGGATTGGAATGGGTGCTCATCAGCGGGCAGCTTGGTGTAGAGCTGTGGGGAGCAGAAGTTGTATTTGAACTTCAGGAAGATTACGCCGATCTTAAACTGGCTGTTCTGACCCCTTTTATTTCTCAGGAGGAAAACTGGAACGAACAGAATAAGGAATACTATGAACTGATTCTTTCTCAAGCCGATTTTGTCGAAACCATCTCGAAAGACCCTTATAAGAATCCTCAGCAGTTTCGCAACAAGAATCAATTATTTTTGCACAAAAGCCATTCGTGTGTGATTCTATATGATGAGGAAAAAGAAGGTTCGCCCAAATATTTTTATGAAGAAGCGAAAAAAAAGAAACAGTCCGATCCTTCATTTGATCTCAGGGCAATCAGCTTCCATGATTTACAGTGGATCGTTGAAGAGGAACAGTGGAAGACAGACTGAAGATTTCGTGACTTAACGGGCTTTTCAGAGGTATTGGAATCACTGAAGTATGAAATGCGATTGACAAATTGATGGTTATTTGAAAAAATGATATTGATAAATATAGAGGTGAATAGAATGATCTCAGATAAAGTGAAGTTAACGGCAAAGGATATTCTCGAGAAAGAGTTCAAAAGTGGAATGCGAGGGTATAAGCCGGAAGATGTCGATAAATTTTTAGATTTGATTATTAAAGATTATGAAACCTTTCATCAGGAGATAGAAGACTTACAGCAGGAAAACCTGCGACTCAAAAAGCAGGCAGAGGGTGCTCTGAAGCAACAGCGTTCAGCTGCTCCCCCTCAACAGACCGGGACTACGAATTTCGATATTTTAAAGCGTTTATCGAATTTAGAGAAACACGTTTTTGGTAACAAATTATACGACTGATATTTCCAGTTGAATAATTGGGGGATTTACCGTATAATTAGGTATTGCTGATCCTTAATAGTGTTTGGGTAATCGCTGCAACGATTCGTTGTAGAGGAAAGTCCATGCTCGCACGGTGCTGAGATGCACGTAGTGTTCGTGCCTAGCCAATTCATAAGCTAGGGCAGTCCAACCCGGGCTGACGGCAGGGAAAACACCTACGTCCTTTACGGATATGGTGTGACTACTTTGAAAGTGCCACAGTGACGAAGTCCTGTTAGAAATGGCAGGAGTGGAACGAGGTAAACCCCACGAGCGAGAAACCCAAATTTGGTAGGGGAACCCTCTCAAAGGAATTGAACGAAGAGAGGGACAAAGGGATTTCCTTTGTAGATAGATGATTACCACCCGAGTACGAGACGAACAGTCGCCTGCAGTACAACGGAACAAAACATGGCTTACAGGACACTGTTACGGGATAAGAGCAATATGGATTAAATAATGCAAGTGACTGATACATGCAGGTAATACACTGCTCTTTTGTATCAGTCCTTTTTATTTTATAGGAAACAGGACCATACTATCGATATAGGCATATTTATGAACGGGGTGACAAAGATGAGTACATATACATTGATCGCAACGGCTGCCATGGGTTTAGAATCCATCGTTGCCAAAGAAGTGAAGGATTTGGGGTATGAATGTCAGGTCGAAAATGGAAAGGTCATCTTCAAGGGAGATGAAACGGCCATTGCACGGGCCAATATGTGGCTTAGGACCGCTGACAGGATCAAAATCCTTGTAGGTGATTTCAAGGCTTATTCCTTCGATGAATTATTTGAAAATACAAAGAAGCTTCCGTGGGAGGACTTTCTCCCTGTAGACGCAGAGTTCCCTGTGCAGGGGAAATCCGTTAAATCAAAACTTTATAGTGTCCCTGACTGTCAGGCAATCGTGAAAAAAGCGATTGTAGAACGGCTGCGTACCGCTTACAAGCGAACCTCATGGCTGGACGAAACCGGTCCTCTATTCAAGATCGAGGTAGCCATCCACAAAGATGTGGCGAGCATCACCCTCGATACAAGCGGTCAAGGCCTCCATAAACGCGGGTATAGAATCGGACAAGGTGAAGCGCCTTTAAAGGAAACTCTCGCAGCTGCCCTGATTCAATTAACCACCTGGAATCCTGACCGTCCTTTTGTGGATCCATTCTGCGGGTCCGGGACGATTGCCATCGAAGCTGCGTTGATCGGACAAAATATTGCTCCTGGCTTCAATCGTGAATTTCTGTCAGAGGAGTGGCCGTTGATGCCTGCCGGTGTGTGGGAGAAAACACGTTTGGAAGCCGAGGATTTGGCTAACTATGACCAGCCACTTGAAATACTCGGTACGGACATCGATCACCGAATGATTGAAATATCGAAAGAGAATGCACTTGAAGCGGGGCTTGGCGATCTGGTGAAATTCAAGCAAATGCAAGTCCGGGATTTTACTTCGGAATTGGAATATGGCATCATCGTCGGAAATCCTCCATACGGAGAACGTTTGGGTGAACGTAAAGAAGTAGAGAAGATGTATCAAGAAATGGGAAGGGCCTTTGAAAAACTGGATACATGGTCTGTATACATGCTGACTTCCCATGAGAACTTTGAACAATGCTACGGAAAACAGGCTACAAAAAAACGGAAATTGTTCAATGGATTCATCCGGACAGACTATTATCAATTCTTCGGGCCACGTCCGCCAAGAAAGTGATAATCATCAGATTAGTGGAAAAAGATGTTGAAGTTCAGAATAACCCTCTCACTTCCTGCGTATAATAGTTCTATCATTTTTAGAGGAGTGAAAGAGGATGGACCATTCTTTCATCGATTTCCACAAAATCTATCAGGCATTACAAAGCTCTATTTCTTCCATTTCAGGTGAAGAAGCGGAGGCCGTACAAATGAACCTCCATGAAGCCTCAAAAAACCTGGATCAGGCATTTCAATATGAATTATTGAAAAAAAAGAGAATATACGACTGAGTGCACTCTCGAAAAGCTAGGGACATCCATACAACTGGTAGACTCACCCTTTGTATGGAGAGTCTCTTTTCTTTTGGTTGTAGAAGGATCCAGAGCTCGTGAAATAAAATATCGATTATCCCTTTTCAATCAGAAAGAATTCTAGTAAATTAGAAATATTGCGTTACGCAGGAGGTCCATATGAGAAGGAAATTACCATTTGAATTAACCAAGGAGCAATCCTTTTATGAAGCATTATCCGATTGGGTCGGGGATGTTTTTTATGATGTACTGCCAGATAAGGGTTTTGATCTTCGGGATGAACAGGTCTTCATGGCCTTTCAGCTCAATCAGGCGTATAAGAATAAGCAGGTCATGTTTGCAGAAGCGGGTGTTGGTACCGGTAAGACCCTTGTGTATCTTTTATATGCCCTATCATATGCAAGGTATACGGGAAAGCCTGCCATCATCGCCTGTGCGGATGAAACCCTCATCGAGCAGATCGTCAAAAAAGAAGGGGATATTGAGAAGCTTGAGAATGCCCTCGATTTAGACATAGATGTTCGTCTGGCAAAGTCAAGGGAGCAATATCTGTGTATCAAGAAATTAGAAGAAAATGCGTCTCAAAATGACATCTATCAGGATATGTGGGAAGAACTGCCGGGCTTCGTCCATGATAATTCCTCCATGAGAAGCTTCAGTCATTACGGGGATCGCAAAGAATATGCCGGGTTGTCAGATGAAGCATGGAATTCTGTAGGCTGGGACTCCCTTCAGGACTGCATGTCCTGCGCCTATCGCCATCGCTGCGGACTTACGCTTCATCGTGAGCACTACCGGAATGCGGCTGACTTGATCATCTGTTCCCATGACTTTTATATGGAACATATCTGGACGAAAGACAGCAGAAAACGGGAAGGTCAGCTGCCTCTTCTTCCGGAAGCAAGTTCAGTCGTCTTTGATGAAGGCCACCTGTTGGAATTTGCTTCACAGAAAGCGATGACCTACCGGATGAGGATGGAGACACTTGAAGGACTGTTGGAAAAGCTGTCATCATCTGATATGAGGGAGGAGACCCTTTATATCATTGAAGATATCATGCTCGACAATGAAAAGTGGTTCGAGCTTCTTGAGAAAGAATCCAAAGGGGAATCTGGATCCGATAGGCAGTACATCCTGCGTTCACAAGCGATTTTACAACAGGCCAGGTCTCTTACGGAAAAAATCGAGAACCTGCTGAATGAACTCGTTTTTGAAAGTGAAATGTATGTTATGGATGATTACCTGTTGAAAGTAGTGGAAGAATATCTGGAGCAGATTCAGTATTCATTGAAGCTGTTTATAGATGATGAAAAAGGAATCTACTGGTTGGAAACTTCAGAGGAAGAACACACCTTTGTGGTAATGCCGAGATTAGTGGAGGAAATCCTGAAAGAACACGTGTTCAATCAAAATATACCATTTATCTTCTCTTCTGCAACCCTATCCTATAACGGGGACTTTTCTTATGTGTCACGATCGCTGGGGATTGAGAAATATGAGAAATTTTCAGTGGAATCTCCTTATGAATATGAAGAGATGATGAAAGCACATATCCATTCTTTGAATTCAGGTATCCATTCGAAAAATCAATATGTTTGGGATAAATTACAGAGTAATCAAGGGAAATCATTGATTCTTTTCACATCCAAGGATGAGATGAACGCCTTTAGGTCGTATCAGAATCAACAGGCGGATCAAAACTGGAGTGTCATATATGAAGGTGACCGTGAGATAAGTGATACGGTAGAACAGTTCCAGCAGGAAACGTCTACGGTCCTTTGTTCCTATCACCTGTGGGAAGGATTGGATGTGCCAGGGGAGTCCCTATCACAAGTGATCATATACTCACTGCCATTCCCGCCAAAAGACCCCGTCTTTGATGCGAAACGAAAACATGCCACCGATTCCGTGGAAGAAGTGGATCTTCCTTACATGATCCTTCGCTTGAGGCAGGGAATCGGACGTCTGATTCGGACAAGTGACGACAAGGGGAGCATCCACGTTCTTTTGAATGATGACGAAACCTCATATAGAGAATTGGTAGAGTCCGTTTTACCCGTTGGGATTGAAGTATTGAACGCCTAGTCAATTGAAGTTGAAAACCGCCTTATTGGGCGGTTTTTTTGTAATATGATAAAATAGATTGAATGTTAAAAAAAAGGGGGCTTTTTAAATGAAAGAATCAGTACTAGAGACAAAAGATCAATTTCATGAATATGTTAAAAAGATGTCGGCTTACAACGAAGCGCTTGGTTTGATGTTCTGGGATTTGCGTACAGGCGCTCCAAAAAACGGCGCAGAACAACGATCAGAAGTAATCGGGATGCTTTCCTCTGAACTCTTCGAGATGTCCACTTCCAATGAAATGGCCGCTTACTTAGCGAAACTATCTCAAGAGACGGATCAACTGGATCCCATGACACAAAAACTAATAGAAGAGTGTCAAAAAGAGTATGATCGAAATAAAAAGATTCCAGCATCTGAATACAGGGAATACGTGGTATTACAGTCAAAAGCGGAAGGTAAATGGGAAGAAGCGAAAGAAAAAGCGGATTTTGACATGTTCAAGCCTTATTTAGAAAAGCTTGTGGCTTTCACAAAACGCTTCATAGATTATTGGGGATACGAAGATAATAAATACAATACATTATTGGATATGTATGAGCCTGGTGTCACGGTAGATGTATTGGATAAGGTATTTGGTGATCTTCGTGATAGAATCGTCCCTCTTGTACATAAGATTTCCCAATCAGAAAATAAGCCAAAAACGGATTTCCTTTTTGAACATTTCCCAAAGGAACGTCAAAAAGATTTCAGTTTAAAAGTCCTTGAACAAATGGGGTATGATTTCAATTCAGGAAGACTGGATGAAACGGTTCATCCGTTTGCGATTGGTTTGAACCCTGGGGATGTAAGGGTAACAACTAAATATGACGAAAAGGATTGGAGAACAGCCGTCTTCGGAACGATCCACGAGGGTGGACATGCCCTGTATGAACAGAACATATCAAAGGATTTGATGGGCACACCCCTATGTACGGGAACATCCATGGGCATCCATGAATCTCAATCCCTTTTTTACGAGAATTTTGTAGGCCGGGACCATTCTTTCTGGAAGCGAAATTATTCGTTATTGAAGGAGTATTCAACGGGACAGTTTGATTCTGTTGAATTGGACGATTTCTACAGAGCGATCAATGAATCCAAGCCTTCGTTGATCAGGATCGAAGCAGATGAATTAACATATGCCCTGCATATCATCATCCGCTATGAAATTGAAAAAGGATTATTCAATGATGAGATTGAAGTGAAGAATCTCCCGGAAATCTGGAATCAGAAATATGAAGAGTACTTAGGTATCCGCCCTTCCCATAATGGAGAAGGTGTCCTCCAGGATGTCCATTGGGCCGGTGGAAGCTTTGGTTACTTTCCGTCATACGCACTGGGTTATATGTATGCTGCACAATTAAAGCGTGCGATGTTAGAAGATATTCCTCATTATGAAGAGCTCCTGGAAAAAGGGGATCTTGCTCCCGTGAGAGAATGGTTGACTGAGCATGTCCATCAATGGGGCAAAATGAAAAAACCGCTTGAAATCATCAGGGAAGTGACTGGAGAAGGGCTTAATGCCCAATACTTGGCCGATTATTTAACGGAGAAGTATTCAAAGGTATATTCCTTAAATTAGACACTGGAGGCAAAAATCATGGAGATTAATGTAGCATCACTAGAGGATAAATTGCTGGTTGGGATAGGCTGGACAGGTCCATATGGAAGAGGGTCCGAGATCCCGAGACTATTCACCAAGTTTCAACAGATGATTCCATCCATTCATCATATAAATGGAGATGAATGCATATACGCACCTTTCCATGATAGGGCGACTGATTTTACGTACTATTGTACCGTTGAGGTTGATCGTGTCGAGAAGCTTCCACCGGGGTTAGTGGAACTGTCACTCCCTGCGGGTGAATACGCACACGCACTATATGAAGGTCTGTCGACGGAAGTGGAACAAGCCTATTTCGCCATCTTTAATTGGATTAAAGAAAACGGGTTTGAAAAAGACTACTCCAGACTGAGTGTCGAGAAGTACCTCTCCCAGGACCGTGAAATCAACGAAACGGAAGATAGAAGGAAATTAGAGCTGTTTGTTCCAATTAAACAGAAATAGAAAGCGGATGCTGCTTCAATCGAAGCAGCATCCGCTTTTCTTTTTACCACATACGATACCCCTTCGATGCGGGTGGGGCATTTTGAATCATGTCGATGAATGGGACGGTGTAGGCAACGAGTATGAGTGCGGCCAGGATGGTTAACCATATTCTCCAGTTCTCGAGAGCCATTGGTGTTTTTTCGGCTGTCTCAGCCGTTTCACCGACAGGAAATTCCTCCTCTCCTTTGGGAGCGAAGAATGCCAGGTTGATAAAGATGTATAGAACGAGAATGATACCAATGAAAAGGATCGTGCCCCCGATCGCCTGTGCGATTTGGTATGGAATCCAATCGATTGCCTGCGGTGCATCCCCATAAGTAGAGTAGGAAGATCTTCTAGGTGCACCAAGTAAACCAACCGCGTGCATGGCGCCGGACATGATGCTCATTCCAACCGCCCATACGATGGCCTGCACGATGGCCAATTTGTTCATCGCTTTCGTTAAGACACGCCCCGTCAGATGAGGAACAAGCCAATAAGCAATTCCGAAGAAAGTCAAGACGACAGATGTGGCCAGTGTTAAATGAAAGTGACCGGTGACCCAAATCGTGTTATGGACCACCTGATTCATTTGATTAGATGCATTGATCAATCCGCCTGCTCCTGCAGGAATGAAAGCAACCATTCCGATGAACGGTACTGTAAAGCGGGCGTCACCCCATGGCAGCTTCTTGAACCATCCGAATAACCCCGTAGCTCCCTTGGATCTCCCGTACATTTCAAAAGTGGCAAATAAAGAGAATGCTGTCATCAGGGAAGGGATGACTACCATGAACGTCAGGGTTACCTGCAGGAACTTCCAATTGGCATCAATTCCCGGCTCCACCAATTGATGGTGAAAACCGACCGGTATCGAGAACAGAAGGAAAAGGATAAAGGATAGTCGTGCCAATGAATCTGAAAATATTTTTCCGCCAATGATTTTCGGAATGATCACATACCATGCCATATATGCCGGCAGCAGCCAGAAATAGACGAGTGGATGTCCGAAATACCAGAACAAGGTACGACTGACAAGAACGTCGACCCTGTCCACCAGGCCAAGGGACCAGGGGAGGAGCTGAAATAGAACAGTTCCTGCAACGCCGATAGTGGCAACAATCCATAAGACGATGTTGATGATGCTCATGAAGGTTAACAAAGGACTCGGTTGTCCAGGATGTTCTTTTCTCCAGCTCATATATTTCATGATCATTCCTGATCCGCCAAGCCAGCTGCCCACCACTACGAACGTCAATCCTAAATAGAAGATCCAATGGGCCTGCAGGGGAGCATAAAATGTATAAAGGACCGTAGCTTCATTTAATAGAATCATGACTGCTGCCATGATCGTTCCAAGAAGCATGACCCAGAATCCCAACCACCCCATAAACCGGGATTTTCCAGAGTAAGTCCCTGAAGTCCTGGAAATGGCAGCATGCTGGAATCCGAGTATGAAGAATGTCGTCAGTACCAACCCGAGTAAGACCCCGTGAACAGTCAATACTTGATAATAACCGATTCCTGCAGGGAGAGTGAATCTGCCTGAACGGACCAAAACCTGTAACAGGCCGGCAAGCCCCCCTAATGCAAGCGCGGCAAATCCAACGTAAATATGGGCCATGGCCAGTGTAGCATCCTTTTTATCAATTTTTACAAATGGTTTCATCTACTCCACCACCTTTAACATAGATTTCATCGTGTGATGACCGACACCACAGTATTCATTACAGACGATGAGGAACTCTCCAGTCTTGTCGAGTGTGGTTGTAAATTCACTGACATAACCAGGTTCAAGCATCATATTGATATTGGTACCTGCGACTTCAAACCCATGAACAACATCCTTGGTTGTAGCCGTGATTTTCAGTGTCGAGCCTTTAGGGATTTCAATTTCCCCGGGGGTATAAAGAAAAGCCGAGGCTACAAATACCAACTCATAATCCCAAGCCTTTCCTTCCACTTTTTTAAGTCCTGGTTCGTTAAACGGAGCCATTTTGTCCACCTGCTCCGGATTGACGTATGCCTTTGCACTTGGAGGCTGATGCCCCTGGTGAAAAGCACTGATTCCCAATATGATTAAAAATAAGATAAGAGACCCTGTTCCTAGCGTTAACCACCATTTCTCATAGCGATGCATATGCATATAAATCACTCCTTAAATTAAAAACGATTCAGAAATAGCAAGAATACCCCGACCCATGTAAGGACTAAAAAACCTCCTAAAAATAAAACCGAAGTAAATGTACCTTTTAATGAGGTGGATTCCTTCACTTTGACTTCCGTTTTGTGATGTAATTCCGGTTTCCCCATTCCTCTCATTCCTTTCATCAAGTATTCACTCTTTTGTTACTTCAATCATAAGCGGGTACACTTCTTTGAATCTGTGATAAATGTCACACCTGGAGGGTGGTTTGTGAAGAAAATGTGAAGGGATTGAAAAATAGGCATTCGGGTGTGTTCATTTGTGTGAACCAGGTGCATAGAGTGTAGGAATGAAGAGGAAGGTGACGATCAAATGGAAAAGTATTATTGTAAACAGTGCTGTCAAATCTTTTCTGATAAAACGGTGTGTCCTCTATGTCAGATGCCGGTGGAAGCGAAGATACACATCAAGGTCCATCATCAGCAGGGGAAAAAGGATCATCGGTGAGACTTTGGAGACATGCTGTGCTAATATAAAGAAGATTCGAATAATAGAAAAGGCGGTGGGGAATTTGTTTGTTCCTTCATTTTCATTGAAAGGTAAATTGGCCGTTGTCACGGGGGCAGGCCGGGGAATAGGACGGGCTATTAGTATCGGGTTAGCGGAATCAGGATCCGATGTAGTCCTGTTGTCAAGAACGAAGGATGATTTAGAAGAAACGGCAGGTGTAATCGAGAAGCTTGGAAGGAAGGCTCATATCATCCCGACAGATGTGACATCACGTGAGGAAATAAACAAAGTGATCACTTACATAGAAAATCATGGATTGTCCATTGATATCTTAATTAACAATGCAGGGATGAATATACGTTCAGAGGCGCTTTCGGTAACGGATGATGAATGGCAAAAAATCATGGATACGAACTTGAAATCAGCCTTTATGATGAGCCAGGAAGTAGGAAGGCATATGAAAGAAAGGAGACGGGGAAAAATCATTAACATTGCATCCGTAGCCGGCCATGTTGCCCTCAGGACAGGGGTTGTCTATGCTTCCACGAAAGCAGCCATGATTCAAATGACGAAGGTGTTAGCCATGGAATGGGGAAAGTACAATATTAATGTGAACAGTATCGGACCATGGTATTTCAAGACACCTTTAACAAAGGAACTTCTGCAAGATGAAGAATATGTAAACGATATTCTGGCAGTGACTCCTTTAAAAAGGATCGGTGAGCTCGAGGAATTGGTGGGTCCGGCGGTCTTCCTTTCATCGGATGCCTCAAACTATATTACCGGACAAACCCTTTATGTAGACGGTGGGATGACAATCAATGGTTTTTGAATACTCCCATGATAAAAGGCTAACCTCGCTCTGAAGGTTAGCCTTTTAGCTATCTTCTATTCAATCATCAGTATCACTAAAAAATCGCCGACATTTTCAATGGAAATCGGTAGTTTCAAAGCTTTGTCAAAACCATACATTTTCGATTGCCCCACAATGACGGTCGGCGGTGTAATGTCTAATGAATGGCCGGCTTGTGCGAGGAGGGTAGCAAGATTCCCTGCAATCATATTTCCAAGTTCTCCCGCGAAAGATTCAAGCATTTCACCTTCGAGGGGCATTCCAAACATGGATGCTCCCAACCCTTGAAAGCTTTCTTCTTCTCCATCAATGATCATTCTTCCCCTAACGTCACCCGTGAACCCGATGAGTACACCGATCTTATGCTGACTAAACGGCTCTGTCAGCAATGAGGGCTTTAAAACACTAACACTCAAAGGGATGACGCCTTTAATGGCTTCTACTGAACTATTAAGTATATCGGTGACACTTTTAGTTAAAATCATGTCGTATCCTCCAGTATTTTGTCACTATAATCATATCATATGAACTAGGAGTAAAGGATGGTATTTTCGTACGATATACCGACTAAAGTACTATTTTTAGATGAGGTTTTTGAATAAAACAAAAATAATACTTCATACATGATTTATGTCTATGTGGAAAAGCTATCCTTACATGGAAGTGTAAGGAGTGGTCGTGCATGCCGAAAATACTTTCGGTTGAAACTGAAATCCCACCTGTGAAAATCACGCAAAATGAAGCGGCAGAATTTGCGAAGCAATTGTTTTCTTCGAATTTCAGGGATATTGGACGTCTCATTAATGTGTTTCAAAACGGTGAAATAGAAAGTCGTTATTTTGTGAAGGATCTGGAGTGGTTTTCCAGAGATCATACATTTAAGGAAAAGAACGATGAATTCATCCATCATGCCGTAGAATTGGGGAGTAAAGTGATCCATAAGAGCCTTTCACGTCATGGGCTCACATTGGAAGATATCGATGCCATCATCACCATATCAACATCGGGTCTTTCAACCCCGAGTCTGGAAGCTCGAATCATGAACAGGCTCCCGTTTTCTCCCCATATAAAACGAATTCCTATATGGGGCTTGGGTTGTGCAGGGGGAGCCAGCGGATTGTCGCGGGCGTATGAATACTGCTTAGCCTTTCCGAAGGCAAATGTTCTTGTTCTTTCAATCGAACTGTGTTCATTGACCTTTCAACACGGGGATCGATCAAAGAGCAATTTGATCGGGACATCCCTTTTCGCTGATGGTGTGGCATGTGCCCTTGTTTGCGGGGATGAAAGTCCTTTATTGGCGGGTGTCGTGTATCCATTACCAAGGATCTTTGCCACCCAGTCGACGCTGCTTGAGGACTCATTGGATGTGATGGGATGGGAAGTTAAGGAAAATGGACTATATGTCGTATTTTCAAAGGATATTCCGACACTCGTGAAAAACTGGCTCCGCCCGAATGTAGAAGGATTCATTGAAACGAACGGTGTTGAGTTACGGGACATTAAGCATTTCGTGGCCCATCCGGGTGGAAAGAAAGTAATTGAAGCATACAGGGATGCTTTAGGGATGGAAGAAAAGATGACAACCGAATCGATGAGGGTACTAAAGGAATATGGGAACATGTCCTCCGTCACGATTCTTTATGTTCTCAAAGAATTTATGGAAAAAGGCTGTGAACGGGGGGATATCGGTCTCGGCACTGCTTTGGGACCAGGGTTCAGCTCGGAGCTTTTGTTGATGAGGTGGGAATGATGCTATATTTTGTCCTGTTTTTCTCGGTATTGATGATTCAAAGACTGGTGGAACTGTACATTGCAAGATCAAATGAAAAGTGGATGAAGGAGCGGGGGGCCAAAGAATACGGACAGTCTCATTATAAGCTGATGGTCATCATCCATATTGCCTTTTTCATTTCCCTGCTCATTGAAGGCGGGATCTTTCACTCCGGGGTCAATCACTATTGGCCGCTATTGCTTGGTGGTTTTATCCTGACTCAGCTCGGGAGGATCTGGTCGATTGCTTCTCTCGGGAAGTATTGGAACACTAAAATCATCGTCCTCCCGGAGGCTCAAGTCGTAGCCAAAGGCCCATATAAATATTTGAAGCACCCGAACTATCTGATCGTAACGCTAGAGTTTCTGATTGTTCCAATTCTTTTTCAAGCCTATTGGACCCTTATCATCTTTGCATTATTAAACCAATTCATTCTTTCTATCCGAATACCACTAGAGGAACACGCCTTAAAGGAAGAGACGGAGTATGGGAAGGTCCACCTCAATACGAAGGGATGGATTCCCCTATTTAAAAAAGAAAAATGATTTTCTTATTGAAAATGATTATCAGTTTTGATAAAATTCTAATTGAAGATGAAAATTATTCTCAAGTACAAGTATCTTTACAAAAGGGTGGGGACAAGAATGGTATGGTTTTTGATATTGTTTACTGTAGTAGCGTATGGCTTCATGATGAAGTATGTCTTATCTAATGTAATGAAGAATCCGGCACAGCGGAAGAACATATCTTCATACCAGACGAACTCAAAATCTTTTGTTCGATCAAACTTAATCGCAACCGAAACAACACGATAAACAGAGCCTTCTTCTTCGGAAGAGGCTTTTTTTATTGCCTTTTTTTCTAAAATGACAGCTATTATAACTGGACCGTTCCTTTTCGCTCCAGGCACTTGCTTTCCTCGGGGAGGAAGTCAAGCCTCCTCGGGCTTTGCCCTGCGGGGTCTCGACTTTTCCTCTATTTCCCGCAGGAGTCAAGTGCCTTCCGCTCCAATCCACTCTGTGCTTCTATATTTGTCAGCTCAGAATAAAAAAACACTAATAAAGGTCTTTGTAATAATTTGTTCGGTTCAGATTGAGTAATTTCGGATGTTAGTCAATAATGATTGGACTGATTACCGGTTTAACCTTGACTTGGTCAATTGGTAGTATCATTTTTGACCCTATCCCTCATCTTCTCCTTCGCATATACTGTTATCATTCTTAAATCCCGCTTTCGGATATGATTTCATAGAGAATTTGATTCAAATACGATAAAATAAAAACGTTATCATTCTTCTTAAGTGCAGAAAGGAATTAGATTAGACTATGAGTCAGATTGAACATAAAAATACACATTTACATAATACGTTAAAACAGCTTACGGCTTACTACGACATTTTCCTTCAGAACGGGGATGGGGAGAGGGCTTCCAAGGTTGAACGTTTGGCTGAAAAGTTGAACAATCATGAATTGATCCTTGCCTTTTGCGGCCATTTTTCCGCTGGCAAGTCCACGATGATCAACCGGTTGATGGGTGAAGATATCCTGCCGTCCAGTCCGATTCCAACCAGTGCGAATCTGGTGAAGGTGCATCATGCACAAACGGATTTTGCAAAGATTCATTATCATCAATCCAAGCCTTTATACTTTAAGGCACCGTATGATTTTGAGACTATTAAGGAATTTTGTAAAAACGGTGAAGATGTATACTCTGTGGAAATTGGACGGAAGAGAAGTGAAGTGCCTGAAGGGGTTTCTGTTTTGGATACCCCGGGAGTCGACAGTACGGACGATGCCCACAGGCTGTCTACGGAATCGGCGATTCATCTTGCTGACGCTGTCTTCTATGTAATGGATTATAACCATGTCCAATCACAGGTGAATTTTGAGTTCACCAAGGAAATGGTGCGTCATGGGGTCAAATTGTACCTGATTGTGAATCAGATCGATAAGCATCAGGAGGAAGAATTGTCTTTCACCCAGTTCCAGGAAAGCGTCAGGAATTCATTCGCCTCTTGGGGTGTAGTACCCGATGGGACGTTTTTTACAAGTTTGAAAAATCCCGACCATCCCTACAATGACCTTGAAAAATTGCAAGCACTGATTGATAGCCAGGTAAAAAAGAAGGGTGAATTGATCGAAGGTTCGGCGATCTCCGCTATATCACAATTGCGCACTGAACATGAGAGATGGTATGAGGAAGAGCTTGAAAAACTCGAGGATAGAGCCCTGGATTTCTTTACAGAGGAAGAGTGGGAAAATAAAGATTCTATTCTTCAAAAAGAAAGAAAGCTTGTTGACACACTGGCTAAAAATAATGTGACTTCCATAAAAGATCATTTCGAAGAAGAGCGTAGGGAAATCCTTAAAAATGCCTATTTAATGCCTTTTGAAACAAGAGAATTAGCGAAGGGATTTCTGGAAAGCAGACAACAGGACTTTAGAGTCGGCTTCCTGTTCTCAAAGCAAAAGACAGAAGAAGAAAAAGCAGTAAGACTTCAGAAATTCAAAGACGATATCAATTCCCGGATCGAATCTCAACTCGAATGGCACTTAAAGACACTCGGGAAAAACATAGTGAAAGAATTTATCCCTTCATCGGATCAACGCGTGGAATGGGATCGATTAAACCTTGAAGTAGACGATCATTTCCTTGTGGGTTTAATTAAACAGGGGGCCGGAGTCTCGAGTGATTATGTACTTCAGTACTGTGATGATCTTTCAGAGGAGTTAAAAAGGAAAGCCAGAAATGAAACAAACGGGTTGATTGAGACACTGATAACCGAAATTGCACACTCTTCGCCGGAAGAGCATGCCGGCATGGAGGAAGAACTGGAGGAGCTTCAGAAAAAAACAGGCATCATTTATCAATGGAATTCACTGGATGAAGAGAAGGATGCTCAAATCCGAAAATTGAACAAACCTGAAGTTGAACCAAAGCGTACGGAGAAGATTATTTCAGAATGGACCGTGAAATGGAAAGAGAGGGAAGAAAACTATACACTTGCGACGGACGTTGTACTGGATCGTAGTGAGGATACGGGTCGGGAACGTGACATTAACCGATCACCTGACACAAGGAATCAGGATACGTCAATAGAAGAAGCGATTCAACGGTTAGAAACGATGGCAAATGTATTCAGTAAGTACAAAGGGTTTGCCAAAATGGCCCATCTATTGGACGGGAAGAGGGAGCGCCTCTTGAATCAATCCTTTACGATTGCATTATTCGGTGCCTTTAGTGCCGGTAAATCATCGTTTGCCAATGCGCTGTTGGGAAGAAAAGTACTTCCGGTGAGCCCGAATCCCACTACCGCGTCCATCAACAGGATCAATCCGGTATCGGAGGGGTGTGAGCACGAAACGGCTCATGTACAAATCAAATCCGATGAACAGCTATTGTCAGACATCAATCATTCCCTTTCGTTCTTTAATCAACATGCATCTTCCTTGGAAGATGCCAAGGGACTGATTCCTGATTTATCGACTGATGGGAGCGGGAAAGAAAATGTCCACCTCTCTTTCCTTCAAGCCTTTTTAACAGGATATCCTTTATTTAAGGGAATTCTCGGGAGGAAGAGGAAGGTCGATCTTGAAGAATATAGAGGATATGTAGCAGATGAGGCGAAAGCTTGCTTTGTGGAGTCGATCGATCTCTATTTCGATTGTGATATTACAAGACAGGGGATCACCCTCGTCGATACACCGGGAGCTGATTCCATCAATGCCCGACATACCGGTGTTGCTTTCGAATATATCAAGAATGCCGATGCGATTCTCTTTGTGACCTATTATAATCATGCGTTTGCCAAGGCAGACAGGGAATTCCTTATTCAATTGGGGCGTGTGAAAGACACCTTCGAAATGGATAAAATGTTTTTTGTCGTCAACGCCATCGACCTCGCAAGTGATGAAAAGGAAAAAAAGGAAGTCATTGAATATGTGGAAGATCAATTGATTCAATATGGGATCCGTTTTCCAAGGATTTTCGGAGTATCATCCCTGCAGGCACTTAAAGAAACCGACTCGCAACAATCTGGAATGGATGAATTCAAGAAGGAATTCCAAACCTTCATACAGAATGAATTAGTGAGCATGAGTATCGAATCCGCAACTGGTGAGTGGGAAAGAGGGTTGAAACGTTTTCAGCAATATCTCCACTCGGCTTCAAGTGAAAAGAAGTATAAACAATCAAGGAAGCAGGAACTGGTGGAGCGGAAGTCCGAGGTTATATCCCTTATTGATAACGTATCTCGAGAACCACTTACAGTAGAGATGATGCAGGAGTCAAAGGAGCTCGTCCACTATGTGAAACAAAGAGCGTTTTTCAGGGTCTCGGATTTCTATAAGGAAGCATTTCATTCCGGATTATTTCTCCAATATCCATCCCAATCCCAGGCAATCCGTGAAGGGTTAAAGGAATTTTTATCAAGTATCGGGTTTGATCTGGCTCAGGAAATGCGGGCTACCTCCCTTCGGATTCAGCAGTTCATTCAGAAGCAGCTCCGGGATCAATGGGGTGCCCTGGAAGAAAAAATCCAGCGGGTTGAACAAGATCTGGTCCTATCCCCGATGGATTATAAAAATGAAACGACCATCGAATTTGATAGTGCATTTAACCAAACGGAACTTCGACCATTCGAAGAAGCTTTTTCAACATTCAAGAATCCGAAGCAATTCTTTGAAAAAGGCGGAAAGAAAGTGGTTCAGGAAAAATTGGAGGCTTTGCTCCAAGAACCTGCGGACGCTTACCTGACACAGGAACTGGCAAGGTTGGACACGTGGGGGCAAACCTATCTGGAAGAAGAATTCAAGTTGCTTAAAGAAGAGCTGGAAAATCAGGTGACCGATCAGATTACATCCTATCTGGAAGCCCTAGAGACCGTAAAGGACCTGGATCAGCTGAAGCTGGATTTAAAAAAGCTCGAGCAGGTTTAAAGAAAAAAGGAGGACATTTACTGTGAATCCTTATCATTGCTGTGCTACCTGTATTCACATTCAAGGAGTGAAGAAAGAGCAGAAGACCTCCTATTATTGTTCAAGACTTGGGTATGAGACCAAAACCACCTATCAATTTTCCTGTTGGGAACCGAAGGATGAAGTGGTGAAATTGATGAAAAAGAGGGGGATGAAATCATGAGGGTGCTCGTAGATGCAGATTGGCTTCGTGAACACGTGGATGATGGGAATGTAAGAATCATCGATTGCCGTTTTTCTTTAGGGGATCCAGCAGAAGGCCGGGAAAGATACAATGAAAGCCATATTCCCGGTGCCGTCTTTTTTGACCTTGAAAA
The DNA here is from genome assembly GCF_001305855.1 of Rossellomorea vietnamensis. Taxonomy (GTDB): domain Bacteria; phylum Bacillota; class Bacilli; order Bacillales; family Bacillaceae_B; genus Rossellomorea; species Rossellomorea vietnamensis_A. The sequence goes on from NZ_LIXZ01000006.1 coordinate 239,649, forward strand.
GGATTTATCCGGGTATGCAAAAAAACACGGGGGGCGACACCCGCTCCCGAATATGAAGAATTTCCTGCGCAAAGTAGAGGATGCCGGGATCGATAATCATACAACCATCGTGATTTATGATGAAAAGGAAGGGGCATTAGCGGGCAGGTGCTGGTGGTTGTTCCATTATATCGGGCATGAAAATGTCCATATCCTCAACGGTGGATTTGCCGCGTGGAAGAAAGGTTCCGGAAAGACGGAGTCCACCGTTCCCCATTATCCACCCACAAACTATCGTCCGAGCGTTAATGACGACATGTTGGCCACTGTGGATGAGATACGATGTATTGCAGATGGAGATAGGAACATCCCGTTGATTGATTCAAGGAGCAGGGAACGGTTCTCTGGTCGGGAAGAACCGATTGACCGGATACCGGGCCACATTCCTGGTGCGATCAACTTTCCATGGACGGAAGGTATGAATGATGGGTATTTCCTTGGACCCGTTGAGCAGAAGGAACGTTTCTCGATGCTTAAAAAAGATGACCCCGTCATTGTCTATTGTGGATCTGGTGTAACAGCAACCCCAAACTTCATAGCACTCAAGGAAGCTGGTTTTACCGATGTGAAATTGTATGTAGGAAGCTATAGTGATTGGGTTTCATACGAAGAACACAAAGTGGATAAAGAATAATGCCGCGTAGCTAATTGGAAGTGGTTCATCACTTTTCCAATTAGCTATTTATGCTGATATGTTATACTTTAAATGGTATGTACGAAACGACGTGTTTAGGAGTGGATGACTTGGAAAATAAAAATGAGCACTTATTATTAATAGATGGAATGGCATTATTATTTCGATCTTTCTTTGCAACAGCCGTAACGGGCCAGTTCATGATGAACTCAAAAGGCCTCCCCACCAATGGGGTCCAGGGGTTCATGAAGCACCTCCTGATGGCAGCGGATCATGTGAAGCCTACACATATCATTGTATGCTGGGATATGGGGAGCCAGACTTTCCGTAATGAAGTGTTCAACGATTATAAATCGAATCGGAATGCACCGCCTGTTGAACTGATCCCTCAGTTCGACCTTGCAAAAGAAGTGGCCGAAGGATTTAATCTCTCCAATGTTGGCGTGGTTGGCTATGAAGCAGATGATTGTATCGGGACACTCGCAAAGCTCCATCATTCTGAGCGCAAAGTGTCCGTTCTAAGCGGAGACCAGGATCTCCTGCAGCTTCTTGATGACAACATCGACATCATGCTGCTGAAAAAAGGTTTTGGGAATTATCAGACGTATACGAAAGACATCTTTGTTGAAGAAAAAGGCATTACTCCGGAGCAATTCATCGATGTGAAAGCACTGATGGGAGATACAAGTGACGGATATCCCGGGGTAAAAGGGATCGGGGAGAAAACAGCCATGAAACTGATTCAACAATATCAAGATATATCGGGTATACTGGCCAATCTACATGAATTGACGCCTTCTCAACGTAAGAAAATTGAGGAAGATCTGGACATGCTCCATGTTTCAAGGAAACTGGCTGAAATCCATTGTGAAGTACCACTTTCTGTTTCAGTGGAAGAAGCCAGATGGGATAATGTATCACATGATACACTTACGCTTGTGGACGAACTGGAGCTAAAAGTTCTTAGAGGGTTTTTAGTAGGTTCAAATGTGTTGGCAGCTTCGAGCTGAACGTGATAGGAGTGTCAGGAACCCAGCCCTGACACTTTTTTGTTGTGGATCATTTTTTATTCTTTTTTTTAGCTGCATTTTCTAAAGCGCTTTTCGGTTCGATGGCGAATTCAGCATCCTCTGAAATTCCTTGCGGGTTTACGCTTTTGGCGCTTTTCCCTTTGTTTTTATTATTGCCTTTAGTCATACATAAGACCCTCCTTTAGTGTGATCCTTACTATTTTGTCTTTGTTACATACAAATATCCCATGTACAGAAAATTTTAGGACACACTACGAATAAGGGAGGTGTTAGGGTGAATAAAGGAATCATTACCGCACTGATTAGTATCGCGTTAGCGCAAGGATTGAAAATTCCGCTGCACTTTTTGAAAAAGAAGGAGTGGAAGCCTGAGCTGTTTTTTCAGACAGGTGGAATGCCGAGCTCCCATAGTGCCGGAGTGGCATCTTTGACAACATTCATTGCGTTAAAAAGAGGGGTAAGAACGATTGATTTCGCTCTTTCATTCATCTTTGGGCTGATCGTCATGTATGATGCCCAGGGAATTCGCCGCCAAACCGGTGAATTGACCCTTAAAGTAAATAGTCTCGATGAGCTTGTCAGGAAGGCGCATGAAAAGGAAACCGTTGAATTCGAAGAAAAGAAACCTAAGAGACTGAAGGAAATGCTCGGACACCAGCCCCAGGAAGTGGTCGGCGGCGCATTGCTTGGTTCCCTTCTTGGCTTCATTGCCTTCTTGTTTTCCAAAAAGGATAGGCAAAAGAAAAAATTTTCTGTAAGATAAAAGAAGACAAAGTGGCGATAAGGTGAGGAGAAACGTGAAAAAGACAACAGAAGAATTTCTCATAGATCTTGAAAACAAAGGCTTCAAATTTCAGGAAGACGCGATTGGCTTCATCTATTTCGGCAAAAAATACACAGACGCCCCGGATGAACTGGTCAATAGTGCCATTGAAATTACTTTGAAAGCACAGAAACAATTTGACAGCAGTTTCTATATGTCTATATTGGAAAGGCTCCATTCCCAGAAAATCCCCTCTAGAAAAGAAGCGTTAAGGTGGATGGAGAAACAGGGATTGGCATAAACCAGGGACCATCGTAAGGGCATTGTACCCTTTCTGATGGTCTTTTTTTAGTGTTAGGGAAGGAGTAGGCAGCCCTTGTCGAACGGAATATCCTTTAGTTCAGATGGATGGCTTTACGAGCCAGCTCATCGGCTGCTTTATTTTCCTTGCTTGGTATCCACTTGACAAAGAAAAGATTGATTTGCTTCGTCAAGCTCAATATATCGCCGAGCAATAATTTATATTGTGCATTACGCACAAACTCTTTCTCGATCGCTTGAACGACAGCTAGAGAATCACTCTTCAACCATACGGTATCGGTCTGCTTCTCCAAACAGATTTCAAGTGCTTTTTTGCAGGCGAGGAATTCGGCTTTATGATTGTCCATGATCCCTAAAGGAATCGAATGTTTTTCCACTTCACCGTTGTATTTGATGAAAATACCGGCTCCACTTGGTCCGGGGTTCCCGGCACTTGCACCATCAATATATACTTCCAACAATCGTATTCACCTCATACACATTCAGAATATAAATATAGTAGCATATAAAGAAGGATGAAGGAGGAATGCTCGATCCTTTTCATTCAATCCTTTCTTTATACATAGCAAAAGCCGGGTGAAATGCATACACCCGGCTTCGGTCATCCCATATTCTTAGGGAATCGTTTTGCGATATAGCCAAACGGGGTATCCATAAGGGAAATCACCCATTTAAGAAGGTAGGTTGTAATGAAAATCTCGAACCAAATGTGCATCGGATATTCACCAAGAAAGGCGATGCTTGTGAAGACAAGCGTATCCAATAGTTGACTCACCATCGTGCTTCCGTTATTGCGGATCCAGAATTGGGAATCAGAAGGGAATTTCTTCTTCAGATACGTAAAGATATACACGTCCGTAAATTGGCTTACAAGATAAGCGGCAAGGCTGCCAATTGCAATCCGCGGGATGATGCCAAAGATCGTCGCTAGGGATTCCTGGGCGAAATCGTCAGGATGTGGTTGAAATAAGAGCGCCAGTTGCATAATAATAGTCATTACGATCAACGTGAAGAATCCAAGCCAAACCGCTTTCTGTGCCTCTTTTTTACCATACTTTTCGTTCAGGATATCGGTCACCAGAAAAGCGGTACCATACATGGCATTCCCGAGTGTCGCCGTCAGACCAAAGATTTCAATCGTCTTGACAACCTGAAGGTTTGCAAGTATTGTCGAGATCCCTATCCAAACAAAGAGTCCCGTTCGTCCAAACATTCGATACATGATTAGTAAACATGAGAATGTAATGAGTACAAAAATCAGCCCAAACCATATATTAAACATAAAAAGTCCTCCAATCGTTCATAAGTGAATGAAACAATAGTCCTCATTATACAAATAAAAATGATTTTGAACAATAATATGAATAAAAGGGAGTGAAAGAAGAATGGAAATGAAAATAAAATTTAAATATAAAAGCAAAACGGCTTCCGATATATGGTTTGAATCCGGGTTTTTCCCGCGGAAAGAAACACTGATCCATGTAGATGATTTAATGAAAACAGGAAGAGTCATTGAGCTTGAAATCATTGATGAAATGGGGAACTCTTGGACAAGGAAAGAATACATCCGCTTGAATCAGGAATTAGAAAAGGAACCCGAAAACATTGTTGTGTTCTTTGATGGCGGATTTGATAAGGAAACGAACTATGCGGGTGCCGGAATCGTCATCTATTACGATAAAGGCGGAGAATCATTTCGAATCAGAAAAAATGCACTACTCGAGGAAATCGAAAATAATAATGAAGCTGAATACGCTGCATTACATATCGCGATCGGTTTGCTTGAAGAACTCGGGGTTAAAAATGTACCTTGTACAATCAAAGGCGATTCCCAGGTGGCGATAAAACAACTTGGGGGAGAATGGCCCTGCTATGAAGAAGGATTAAAGAGGTGGCTTGATCGGATTGAAGGGTTGATACAGAAGCTTGGGCTGAAACCCAATCTGATCGTTCTGAACAGGAAAGACAACAAAGAAGCCGATAAGCTTGCCAACCAGGCATTGGAAGGCACTAAGGTTCACAGTAACAAACGATTAGAATAATTCTGCTGTGTATTATATACTCTATTAATACAACGAGGATTTGCTGGGCGCGAAAAAATCTAGGAGTGATCACATGAATCGAAAAGAAGTGGTGGATAAAGTGGATGAGCTTATAGACACCTACTGTAAAGACTGCTTTCTGAAAGCACACTTTCGCAAAGAGTATGGCAAAACGTATGCTCACCGCTTTTGTATAGGACAATGCACCATCGGGGAACAAATCCGTCACTACGGAAAATGTTTAAATAAGAACGATGCATATCAAAAATAAAGGGCAGCCATTCAGGGGCCGCCCTTTATCATGTTGATCTATTGTTTTGTACGATTATAATTTAACTACGTTTGCAGCTTGTGGTCCGCGATTTCCTTCAACAACATCGAAAGAAACTTCCTGACCTTCTTCTAATGATTTGAATCCTTCACCTTGAATCGCTGAGAAGTGAACAAATACATCGTCTCCACCTTCAACTTCGATGAATCCAAAACCTTTTTCATTGTTGAACCATTTTACTTTACCATTTTGCATGTTAGAATCCTCCTAAATCGTTCAAGCACTGTTGTGCCTCTGGAAAATAGTTTTCACGAAATGAATGATTCTTATAGCTTTTAGAATAAGCTTAAGTATCGTTCATTTCAATGATGTCTTTACTATACAATATGACGTTTTTCGAGTCAACATTCGTCATTTTTATTAAGGGTTTAGTCTGTAGTGGAGAGATGAAGGTGATATGGTGAGTAGAGCGGAGTCCCCTGTCCGGGTTGTATTCAGCCGGTAGTTATAGTAAACTTTTAATGATATTTACGGGAATTTGGAGGGTAAAAAATGCCTACACCAAGTATGGAAGATTATATAGAACAGATTTATATGTTAATTGAGAACAAAGGTTATGCCAGAGTATCGGATATAGCAGAAGCTTTATCCGTCCACCCCTCCTCAGTTACCAAAATGGTGCAGAAGTTAGATAAGGACGATTATCTTATTTATGAGAAATACCGCGGTCTTGTTCTGACTCCAAAAGGAAATAAAGTAGGAAAACGTTTAGTATACAGACATGAGCTTTTGGAACAATTCCTTCGTGTCATTGGAGTGAAAGAAGAACATATTTATGAAGATGTGGAAGGAATCGAACATCATTTAAGCTGGGATTCCATCGATCGCATCGGTGATCTCGTACAATTCTTCGAGGAAGAAAAGAGCCGGGTGGAAGGACTGCGTACGATTCAAAACCGCAGTGAATAATGACCCTACCCATTTACTGATGCGGCATAAAACATTAGACAAGGATAAAGGACTTTCATTTTAAATGAAAGTCCTTTTTGCATGGGCGGTTCGGAGATCAAAATATAGGGGGGTAGTCGTTAAATGTTCCATCCTCGACTGACAGACTGGATAACTCGGCTTCTCCCCATTCGTTCTCATTGAGTGTGACGCCTTGGAGTAAACCTTCGGATGCTTCCAAAACGGCTTTACGGTAGGAAATGATGCGGCCGGAAGAGGTTTGGAAGCTTATAATGTCTCCATGATAATTCCGTTGCACTTTGGATATTTCTTCCATATCTATCACCTTTTCTGTTCATACTTTAAAATTAGTATGAACAAATCAGGAAGAAAACATAATTCTAACTGTAGGATAATTTTAAGTTTACATAATAATATTATGTACATAGATGAATTTCATTCTTCATTCATGCAGGAAATAAGGCGATGGAGTGAGAATATAGAACAGTATAGAAAAAATGTTGAGGTGTACATATGAAAAGTTCAGAATGGCATACAAGCGCCAAAACCCGCTGGGAAGATAATGCAGATCATTGGCATTCAAAAAGCGTCGAAATGTGGAGTACTGGAAGCAGAAAGGCCGTCATCCCTTTCTTTCATGATCATGCAGGGAAAGCAAGGACCGTTGCGGATTTAGGGTGTGGCGATGGATATGGGTCCTACCTGTTGTATGAAAAAGGATATGTGGTCACAGGCATGGATTTCTCCAGGAATATGATTGATATTGCAAAGGAACAGGAAAGGGAAAACCTGGCCTTCGTTCAAGGGGATTTGCGTTCCCTTCCATTTCAAGATGGCCAATTTGATGCTGTAATGGCGATCAATTCAGTGGAATGGACTGAAAACCCTTTACACACATTGAATGAGATTGAACGGGTAGTGGGTAAGGGCGGTTATATTTGCATCGGCCTATTGGGACCAACTGCTCATCCGAGGGAAAATGCCTACCCCCGACTTCAAGGGAAGGAGGTCATCTGTAATACCATGATGCCTTGGGAATTGGAGAAGCTCTCAGAAGACAAAGGATGGAAGAAGGTCGGTGAAGACTGGATCTACAAAAAAGGCGTGAAACCTTCACACACAGACAATCTCTCAAATGAATTAAGGCAGGCTTTGACATTTACGACATTGTTTATGTTTCAAAAATAAAACATGATCGATTCTCATTCTTCTGAGAATCGATCATGTTTTGCTATTCCCCATCATTACCATCAGTTTGGATGGATGCGGATGAGAGAGGTAATGAGAGAAGAGCAAAAGTATTCATTTATAGTGTAAAATAAAGTTACAATAGAAAAAGGCAAGCTACTCTAAATTTGAAGCTAAGAGGGTGAACTTCCATGACTACAATAAAGAAAAAGGTATTATCAGATATTGAAATAGCTCAACAATCAACATTGCTGCCGATCCTGGGCATCGCAAAGAAAGTAGGCCTTGAAGAAGATGATATTGAGCTTTATGGCAAATACAAAGGGAAAATTTCCTTTGAAGCGATACATAAGCTGAAAGAGCACTCAGAGGGGAAATTGATCCTTGTCACATCGATCAATCCAACGCCTGCGGGTGAAGGGAAGTCTACGGTGACAGTGGGGCTTGGGGATGCGCTAAACCAACTAAATAAGAACGCCATCATCGCCATGAGGGAGCCTTCCCTGGGACCGACGATGGGGATTAAAGGAGGAGCAACGGGTGGCGGTTATTCACAAGTGCTTCCCATGGAGGACATTAACCTCCACTTCACTGGTGATATCCATGCCATTTCTACAACCAATAATGCACTGGCTGCGTTAATGGACAATCATATTCATCAAGGTAATGAGTTGAATATCGATCAAAGAAGGGTGGTATGGAAACGGGCAATCGATATGAATGATCGTGCTCTTCGTCAAATTATTGTTGGCTTGGGCGGTCCTTTACAAGGGGTTCCAAGGGAAGACGGATTTGATATCTCTGTGGCGTCAGAGATAATGGCCGTACTTTGTTTGTCGGAGAGTCTTGAAGAGTTAAGAACAAGACTGGGACAGATGGTGGTTGCCTATAACACTGCAAAACAACCTGTAACCGTGGAGGACCTTGGAGTCGAAGGCGCTTTGACATTATTGCTGAAGGATGCACTCAAGCCTAATCTTGTCCAGACGATCGAGCATTCGCCTGCCCTTATCCACGGAGGTCCGTTTGCCAATATAGCTCACGGCTGCAACAGTGTCATGGCGACGAAAACAGCTTTGAAGCTTGCGGATTATGTGGTGACAGAATCCGGGTTCGGGGCGGATTTAGGAGCAGAAAAATTCCTGAATATCAAATCCAGGGCTGCAGACATAGCTCCTGATGCCGTTGTTCTTGTTGCGACCATCCGTGCTTTGAAAATGCACGGGGGGCAACCTAAAGGAGAACTTCAATCAGAAGACTCAGTAGCTCTGCAAAAAGGTTTATCCAATTTGAAAAAGCACATGGAAACATTGGAACATTTCAACGTTCCGTTTGTCGTTGCTGTCAACCGGTTTGTGACAGACAGCGATTTGGAAATCCAGACCCTCATCCAATGGTGTGAAAACCAAAAAGTTGAGGTTTCACTGACCGATGTCTGGGCTAAAGGTGGAGAGGGTGGAATCGATTTAGCACAAAAGGTATTAAATGAAATAGAAAGTAATACTAAGGAGTTCGCTCCCCTTTACGAGCTGAGTGATTCCCTGCAAATGAAAATTGACACCATAGCCAAAAAAGTATATGGCGCAAGTGGGGTGGAGTACACGGTCAAAGCAAGAAGGCAGTTGGAAGAGTTTGAAACACGCGGCTGGGGCGTTCTCCCGATCTGTATGGCCAAGACGCAATACTCCCTCTCTGATGACCCGGCTAAACTCGGCCGTCCGGAGAATTTCACCATCACGATACGCGAACTGAAGCCAAAGATCGGAGCAGGCTTCATCGTTGCTTTGACGGGGGAAGTCATGACGATGCCCGGACTGCCGAAAAAACCGGCTGCCTTCGGTATGGATGTAGATGAAGACGGCAGGGCAATCGGACTGTTTTAACGATGAAGAATGGAAAGGAGGGGCGAAAATGTTTGACCCAACTGCATTTGATAACTTAAAGGTCATCTTTGAAGGAGCAGTCTACGATCTTGACTTGACAGGGGATATTCAGATACTCGATCGGAAGGATTTGTTTGATTTTGCTCACTATGAGCGCTGTTATCAAATTCATTATTCCCTCCCATATAAAAAATCACTTTCAATCCAATTTCATCTGAAGGCGGATATGGGGCATTTCCTGGCAGAAAGAAAGATGATGACTGAAAAGAATACGGCGGGAGCGGACATCCTCATCGTCTATAAAGGCGATGAAAAACTTCAACGTCACTTGGAGACCCTTGAAGAGGCCTGGGGGGAAGATAAACACTGGGAGTGGAAAGAAGTGAAGTCTTCCGTTAAACCGACCTCATATGAGGGGATCTTATCCTTCAATCGGGTGATTACGGAGGAAATGGTCGATGATGTATTACAGATGATTTCGTTCTCTGTAGACACACTGAAGCAACTGGACCGAATGGACTTCTAGTCCTAAGTTGAGCTCATATAAATAGAAAAAAGGGGGATTTTTCATGAGAATAGCATGGGTAACTGATAGTACTGCATTTGTTCCAAATCAATTAGAGAGTGGGGAAAATGACATCTATGTTGTTCCGATGAGTATCCTGTTCGGAGAGAAGGAATATATGGACGGCATTGACCTGTCCCCTGAAGAATTATTCGCTAAATTAAGGAACGAAAAGGTGGAAGTGAAAACCTCCCAGCCTTCAATCGGAAGGTTTAAGGAATTATTCGAACAACTGTCAAGGGACTATGACTATATCTTCTCCATCCATGTTTCGTCTCATTTCAGCGGAACTTATTCTTCTGCTTATCAGGCTGCGGAACTACTGAAGGAGACCATTCCGAATATTTGTTGCATTGATTCGAAGATCCTTTCCAATCCGTTGACGGAATTGATCCAGTACGGTCAACGTCTATCGGAGGAAGGAAAAGATACGATTCAGATAAAAGAAGCGATTGAAGAAAGAATCAACTCCTGTGAGACATATGTGATGGTAGGGAGCCTGGAACAGCTACATAAAAGTGGAAGGATGGGCGGTCTATCATTCTTTCTGGGTAGCGTCCTGAAGATAAAGCCCATGCTTTCCATTGAAGATGGTAAGCTTAAAGTGAAGGAAAAGGTAAGAAGCATTAAAAAAGGCTTGAGCAGCATGAGTCACCAGTTGGATCTCGCTCTCGCAAATCGGAGTATAGGGAAAGTTTCTGTATTACACGGGTTAAATCGGGAGGATGCTTTGGAATGGATGGAACAGTTGAGACAGGCTTATCCGGAAATTGAATTTGGGGCATATCCCCTGGGGGCAGTGATCGGTGTACATGCTGGCGAAAACACAATCGGTATAAGCTGGTTTTCGGAAAATAAATGAAAAATCAAAAAGGAGTGATGTGTTGATTCAGGCATCCACTCCTTTTTATTCTGAAAGTAGAACATCATTTGGTACAATGGAAGAGAAGGTGAAAATGTGGAGCGTAAAGAGCTGGACAGAGTAATAGACTATTTAAAACAAGAGTACATAGGTGAATCAACCGGACATGATTGGTATCATTTAGATCGAGTGAGAAAACAGGCTCTTAGAATCGCAGAAAGAGAGCAGGTTTCCCGTACGTATATCATTGAGCTTGCGGCACTGCTTCATGATGTGCCGGACGAGAAATTCGTAAGCGAAGAAGAAGGGAAGAAAAAACTGGATCATATCCTAATGAATCTCACACTCAACGAAAATGAAAGGGCGTTACTGAAGTCGATCATCTATTCCATCTCGTATAAAGGTGGTCATGAAGCGGAATTGACTACGATAGAAGCGAAAATCGTCCGGGACGCCGATCGCCTTGATGCTATCGGGGCGATCGGCATCGCCAGGACATTTGCATATGGGGGCAGGAAAGGCAGAGCGATGTATAACCCTGATTTTCAAGTGAGGGAACACATGACCTTAGAGGAATACAGAAATGGGGATAGCTCCAGTATCCATCATTTTCACGAAAAATTACTGAAGTTGAAGGATTTAATGTGCACGGAAACCGGCAGGAGTTTGGCAGAAGAGCGCCATGAATTCATGCTCCGGTTTCTAGAGCAATTTAATAAAGAATGGACTGGTCAAGAATGAGAATGTTAACAGCTGAGAATCTTTCCAAAACATATGGAGAGAAAACTCTGTTTAAAGATATATCCTTTTCCATTACCGAGAAGGAAAGGGTCGGACTGATCGGGGTGAACGGTACAGGGAAATCAAGTCTGTTGAAGCTGATTGCAGGAATGGAAGAATATGATACCGGTGAGCTTTCAAGGCCGAACGACTATCATATTGCCTATCTCCAGCAGGAACCCGCATTTGATGGGGAATTGACCGTGCTTCAACAAGTATTCCGCGGAGAAGCGAAAATCATCCAGGCTATGAGAAACTATGAAACGGTTCTCATGGAGATGGAGAAGAACCCGGAGAGTCCAAGGGTACAAGGTGAATTATTTGAGGCACAAAAGCAAATGGATCTTCTCAATGCCTGGGACGCAAGCGCAAATGCTAAAGCCATATTAACGAAGCTCGGCATTCACGATTTCGGGAAGAAGATGAATGAATTATCCGGTGGACAAAAGAAGAGAGTGGCACTGGCAGGGGTCCTCATTGAAACTCCAGACCTGCTTATTCTGGATGAACCGACCAACCATTTGGATTATCAGTCCATAAAGTGGCTGGAGGACTATTTAGGGAAGTATAACGGATCAGTATTACTCGTGACACATGACCGGTATTTCCTTGATAAAGTGACAAATCGGATCTTTGAACTGGATGGGGGCAGCCTGTATGCCTATAAAGGGAATTATGCTTCCTTTATAGAAGCCAAAGCTTCACGTGAAGTAGTGGAGCGCCAATTATCCGAAAAACAGCAAAATCTTTACAGGAGAGAGCTTGCATGGATGAGAAGGGGAGCAAAAGCCCGGTCAACGAAACAAAAGGCACGTATCCAGCGATTTGAACACCTGGAAGATACAATGTCAACCGGACCGTCCAATGGACAAGTAGATATGTCGATTGGAGGAAATCGTTTAGGCAAGCAGGTGTATGAGTTCAAGAGCGCGTCAAAACAATTTGAAGACAAGCGGATATTAAACGAATTCTCTTTTCTGATCAAGCCGAAAGACCGAATCGGGATAGTAGGGAAAAACGGGAGCGGAAAATCAACCTTCCTTAATCTCCTTGCAGGAACCGATGAGCTCACAGATGGGGAATTGATCAAAGGGCAGACCGTCAAGATCGCCTACTATACCCAGGGGCATGAAGAACTGGATGAAACTATGAGAATGATTGAATATATCAGGGAAGCGGGAGAATATATAACCACGGATAAGGGGGAACAGGTTTCCGTTACGTCCATGCTCGAGAGATTCCTTTTTCCAATGAGCACTCATGGGACATTGATCCGAAAACTGTCCGGCGGAGAAAAACGAAGGCTCTTCCTCCTGAAACTATTAATGTCAAAACCAAATGTCCTTCTGCTGGATGAGCCTACCAACGACTTAGACACAGAAACCCTGACAGTGCTTGAGGATTATATCAATGAATTTTCAGGTGTAGTGATCACTGTTTCCCATGACCGGTACTTCCTGGATAAAACAGCTGATCAGCTGTTAATATTCAATGGGGACGGTCAGATCGATTTCTATTACGGGGAATATACAGAGTATCTGGAGAAGAGTGAAGCTTTAAGTAAGAAGCAGCCGACAGATTCAGTGAAAGAACCCATCCCTGTTAAAGAAGTGAAGGAGAAAAAAAGGCTCTCTTATATGGAGAAAAGAGAGTGGGATGAAATGGAAGATAAGATGGCAGACATTGAAGCTAAAATAGAAAAAGCGGATACCGAGCTCCAAAAAGTCGGCAGCAATTTCGAGCGGGCACAAGAGTTGATGAATGAAAGTGAAAAGCTTAACGAAGAACTGGAAAGGCTCATTGAGAGGTGGACCTATCTCTCTGAATTTGCCGAATAAGTCTCTTTCTTTAAGGCAACAAGGATACTGTGTTAAAATGAAAAGTAAATGAACCGTTTAGAGAAAGGGGTAACAATCTTGAGGATCGTTTCAATTGAACCTACTCCAAGTCCGAATACGATGAAGGTTCTTCTCGATCAGGAAATGAAGGCCGGGAAGAGCAACAATTATAAAAAGGATGAAGCAGAGGGGGCTCCTCCCGTCATCAAAGAGATCTTAGCGATCGAAGGTGTTAAAGGGGTATACCATGTTGCCGACTTCCTGGCCGTCGAACGGAACGCTAAATTCGATTGGCAGGAGCTTTTGCCACAGGTGAGAAAAGCATTCGGTGAAGATACAGCTGGTGAGGAAACGAAATCCCCCATGGAGGAACATTTCGGTGAAGTGAATGTCAGTGTGCAGATGTTCAAAGGAATCCCGATGCAGGTAAAGGTGACAGATGGGGAACAAGAAAAGCGGTTTTCCCTGCCTTCTTCATTCCTTGAAGCGGTTGGTCAGGCTCAAAAAGAGGGGGATAATGTCGTCCTCCTTAGAAAGTGGAAAGATTACGGCATCCGTTACGGTGATCTGGATGAGATCGGCAGCGACGTGACGGCAGAATTGGTTGCAGCCTATCCTTCTGAAAGGCTTTCCAGGCTTGTCGTGGAAGCACAGGAAACAACCGATGCAAAAGGACCCCTCATTTATAAGAAAAAGCAAAAGGTGACCCTGGAGGATTTTGAAGCGCCGGAATGGGAAACAAGGTATCAGAAACTGGATGCGATGGAAGATCCTACATTGGGTGACTTACCTCTATTGGAGAAAGCGCTTGAGGACGAGAAAGTATCGATCCGCCGATTAGCCGTCGTGTACCTTGGAATGATTGAAGATGAAAGAGTTCTTCCATTGTTGTACAAGGGACTGCATGATAAGTCCGTAACCGTGAGAAGGACGGCGGGTGACTGTCTTTCTGATCTGGGCTTTCAAGCTGCCATCCCGGAAATGGTTACAGCCTTAAGGGATAAGAGTAAACTGGTTAGATGGCGCGCGGCCATGTTCCTTTATGAAGTCGGTGATGAATCTGCCTTGCCAGGTTTAAAAGAGGCAGAAAATGACCCGGAATTCGAAGTGAAACTACAGGTGAAAATGGCCATTGAGCGAATCGAAGGCGGCGAAGAAGCAAAAGGATCGGTTTGGAAACAGATGACTGAAGCACGCAACCAATAAAAAGGAAAGGAATGATGATACATGTCTATGGCATATGAAGAATATATGAAACAGTTGGTGACGCCGATGAGGCAGGAACTGACACAAGCAGGATTCAAGGAGCTTGGCACTGAAGACGAAGTCACGAATTTTATGGAGAAAGCAGAAGGGACGACGCTGGTTGTCGTTAACTCTGTCTGCGGGTGTGCAGCAGGTCTTGCAAGACCAGCTGCAACTCAATCCGTCATGAATAACGATAAGACCCCTGACCATCTTGTTACGGTTTTTGCAGGACAGGACAAAGAAGCGACTGCCAAGATGAGGGAATACTTCGACGGTTACGAGCCTTCTTCTCCTTCCATGGCTCTACTTAAAGGAAATAAAGTCGTTCACTTCATTCCTAGAGAAGAAATTGAAGATCACGACGTATCCTCGATTATTTCGAATCTGGTGACTGCATTTAATGAAAACTGCTAACAGTCCTTCAAAAAAGAGCGGATGACAGAGTCATCCGCTCTTTTTTTGTGGTAGGATAATGAAAAGATGATAGAAAAACGAATATCCGAAGGAGAATCATTAACGTGTTTGTCACCACTTGTGGAAGAACCAACCAGAACGTCATAGATAAAGCCCATGAGGCTGCCGATCTTCTTTCTATACCCTATATCCCCAGGGAAAAAAGGTCGATCCGTCACCATATGGAAAAAACTGATGGGGACTGCCTCGTCATCGGGAAAGAACGCCTGGAACTTCATACGCGGGAAGGGAGGGGGGAGCCATTCTTTTTCCATCCAAATTCCGCATCCTTTCGAATCAAGAGGCTTATGAGGGGAGAGAAAGATCCACTCATAGAAGCGGCAGATCTTAAGGAAGGCATGAGCTTCCTGGACTGCACCCTTGGACTTGCTTCAGACAGTATCATCGCGAGTCATATCGTTGGGGGGAAAGGGAAGGTCACTGGGATCGAAGCAAATAAATTTATTGCCCATATCCTTCTTCATGGTCTTAAAGAATGGAATTCCCCGCTTACTTCGTTAAATCAGGCAATGAAACGAATAAACGTCGTCAATGGACATTTTGACGAAGAACTCAAGAAATTCCGGAATGACGCATTCGACGTCGTTTACATGGATCCCATGTTTGAAGAAGCATTGACCGACTCCCATGGGATCAATCCCATCAGACAATGGGCCAGCTATACCGGGGTCACAAAAGAAGGAATAGAAGAAGCGAAAAGAGTGGCCAAAAAGCGGGTCGTATTAAAAGAACACTATCAATCACCCCTCTTCGAAGAAATGGGCTTTGAAGTCTTGAAAAGACCATCAGCCAAATTTCATTTTGGAGTCATCCGGTTATAAATGGCTATGTTCGATTTGAATGTTGTAAGGGCTATGCATTTTTTGTTATTTGGACGTGGAGTAGGGTGTGCGATTACTATTAATGGGTATCTTTCATAAAAAAAGCGGAGATTTTCCAATTAAGCAAAGTAAATTCACCATTTTCACGGTTTTTTGAGGAAATAGTCGGAATCTTTCCGTCTTTTTAATCCGAATTTAAGTGCCATACCCAAATTAAAAGAAATTTCTCCGCTTATTTTATTTATCAAGCTCGCTTTAGTATCTAAATGAATTGGTTGTAAGCAATCCCGACATTTGCACGGTTATAGTAAAATACATATGCATGGAAATCAACCACTACTCGCTCCATCAAAATGCAACAATGATTAAGAAAAAACAATAAAATAGACAGGCATCCATAGCCTGTCTAATCTCATACATATTAATCAGTGAATCCTAGTACAATAAAATAACCTAACAGAAGTATGTATCCGATATTGATCATAATTCCAGTATCCATTTAGTTATCCTCCTTACAAAGTATCCTCATTAATATACTACCACATAAAGATTTTTATATCCTACAAAAAAATGAAACCTTTTTCACTTTTTAAACGTAAGAAGTAGTATAATAATAGACGTAATACATAGGAAAGGACGTTATCTATGTCGATCTGGCTCAAGAAATCGTTTTTTATCTTACTATCCATCCTGACATTTGGACTTGTTTCACCATCACAAGCCTTTCTGAATGAAGAAAATCATGCCCTTGCCAAGAATAATGGCAAGCCTTCCACCGTGGAATCGACTCCAGAGGAAACAAGAGAAGAAGAAGCTGGCCTGACCCATGATGTATTTATAGAAACCATGCTGGTGCAAGCAGAAAAAAATGCATATGAAAAATTCGGGACCAAGATCAAGCCTGTCATAGAGGATGAATTCAAATCGTTAATCCTTCCTAAGATTGAAATAGCGATAGCGGAAACAGCAGCAGAGTTTCCGGAAGAAGACTTAACGTCCCTTACCATTTCAGAAGTACCTCAATATGCCAAAACTGAAAAGATCTTTCATATATATGACGAGCGTTCGGGTGAAGATATCATTCGATTTCATGTAAGAAAAGACCATCCGCCAAAAGATGGCTATTATTTCAACTTTCACTACCATACGGTACATGATCAATTCCAGGCACACCATGAACTCGGGAGCATTTTCTGGAATAAAAACACTCCTCCTCAATGGATGAGCGTATCCTGACTGACATATATCAAATAGGATCAAAGCAAGCACGGTGATGAACGTGCTTGTTTTTTTGCTCATTTTTAAGAAATGGAAATAATACTCTCTGAAATAAAGTCTTTTATTATGGTAAAATAGTAATAAATGTATCATCGGTGCATCATTAGAAAAAGGAGGGATTAAAGTGAAACGTACCTTCATCATCCTTCTGATTACAGTAACTCTTGTGATTCTCTGGACCCATACAAATGCCAATTACGATGGTACCCTCTTAAAACACTCTCCCCTTAAAACGCGTATAAACCTTCAATCCAGTAATCAGCTGGAAAATATGATCCTCTTACCAGAATCGACGTTTGATCAAGAAGAGGCCGGTGAAATGATCAAAAGACTGGATCATATTCCGACATCTCTGTTGGAGTCCGCCGAATCCCAGGATATCAAAATTCGATTATTCCAAAATAAATTAACCGATTTTTCTACGACAAGTCACTTGAAAGGAGTCACTCCGAGAGGGTACACTAATAAAAGTATTACGTGGGATGATGTCCCCGGAATTGGTGGTTCCAAACTTGTGTTGGTCAAGATTGGTCATAGTGAGAAGGGGCAGGGGCACAACTCATATAACTTGGAACTACATGAGACTGCCCACAGCATAGACCGGTACGTCCTGTCCGATCTATATTATAAGCTTGATTTCCTGCCCATTTGGAAGAGGGAGGCACCACTTTTATTCCCGGATGAACCCTACTTCAACCAATATAAAGAAGAATATTTTGCTGAAACATTTGCTATGTACTATTTGAATCCCGAAACTAGGAATCTACTTAAGCAAAAGGCACCCGCAACATATCAATTTTTTAAAGAACTATAAACTTATAGAAGGTGTGGTCAAGGTGAAGCAGTATTTAGACTTGTGCAAACATGTACTGGAAAATGGGACAAAGAAAGAGGACCGGACGGGAACGGGTACGATCAGTACGTTCGGTTATCAGATGCGTTTTGATTTACAGGAAGGATTCCCTCTTGTGACAACGAAAAAGCTGCATGTGAAATCGATCATCCATGAACTACTCTGGTTCTTAAAAGGAGATACGAATGTAGCTTATCTTCAGGAGAACGGTGTACGCATCTGGAACGAGTGGGCTGATGAAAACGGTGAATTGGGGCCTGTATACGGGCATCAATGGCGGTCATGGTCCGGTGCAAATGGTGAAACCATCGACCAGATCTCGAACCTTATCGACACCATCAAGAATCACCCTGATTCAAGACGAATGATCGTGAGTGCTTGGAATGTAGCTGATGTGGATCACATGGCTTTGCCTCCTTGTCACTGCCTGTTCCAATTCTACGTTTCTGACGGGAAGTTGTCCTGCCAGTTGTATCAACGCTCTGCGGATGTTTTCCTTGGGGTACCCTTTAATATTGCTTCGTATGCTCTATTAACGATGATGGTTGCTCAGGCTTGCGATTTAGAGGCGGGGGAGTTCGTTCATACATTCGGCGACGTGCATATCTATCAAAATCATCTTGATCAAGTAAAGTTACAACTATCAAGAGATCCGAAACCATTGCCGACGCTAACGATCAATCCTGAAGTGAAAGACATCTTCGGTTTCAGCTTCGAAGACTTCAAACTCGAAGGATACGATCCACACCCTCACATCAAAGGGGTCGTAAGCGTATGATTTCATTTATATGGGCAATGGATCAGAATCAGCTGATTGGGAAAGATAATGGGCTGCCATGGAGACTTCCCGAGGACCTGAAATTCTTTAAAAGGACGACAAATGGGCATGGGGTTGTAATGGGGAGAAAGACGTTCGATTCCATCGGTAAGCCCCTTCCAAATCGTGAGAATGTCATTTTGACGAGAAACACACATTTCGAGCAGGAAGGCTGTCTCGTATTACATTCCGTTGAAGAAGTTGTGAGATGGTCAGAAGAAAGACATGAGGAAATCTTTATCATGGGTGGCAGAGAAATATACAAACAGTTTATTCCCCATGTAGAGAAACTCTACGTCACTGAAATCCATCATGAATTTGAAGGGGACACGACCATGCCTTCCATTCCATGGGAAGAATTCACCTGTATCTCATCGGAAAAGGGTGTCAGGGACGAGAAGAATCCTTACGACTATGAATTCAAGATCTATGAAAGAAAGAAATGATAAGTACAGGGTGGAGCCTAGGTCATAATCGGCTTCACCTTTTTTTGGTGAAAGATGTGGAAATCATCATAATAAAAAAGGGTCCAGCCGTTAGCTGGACCCTTTACACATTCGAATGAATTATTTACACATAGAACAAGATACAGAAATACATAAATCCGCTGCCGGCAAGGACGAACAGGTGCCAGATGGCGTGATTATAAGGAAGTTTATTCCATACATAGAAGATGGCACCGACGGAGTACATGATCCCTCCTGTTAAGAGAAGCCCGAATCCTGCTCCTGTCAAACTCGCATATAACGGTTTAATCGCGATGATGACGAGCCAGCCCATCACAAGATAGAATAGGGTGGATACCACCTGATAGCGTTGAACAAAATAACACTTGAACACAATCCCCACTATGGCAAGTCCCCACACAATCCCAAATAAAGTCCATCCTAATGCACCTCTCACACTGACAAGCATAAATGGCGTATACGTCCCAGCGATCAGCACATAAATGGCCGAATGATCCAAGATCGCAAATAGATTTTTAACCTTTGAGGGCTTAAAGCTGTGCAGGAGTGTCGAAAATAAGTAAAGAAGAATCATGGAAGCTCCGAATATCGAGAAGCTGACAATATGCCAGGCAGATCCTTCATGTACGGCAAAAACGATTAACATCACTAATGCCGGAATGCTGAGGATCAATCCGATCCCATGGGTGATGGCGTTCGCAACTTCTTCTTTCCAATTGGAAAAATCGAAATCATAGGTCAAAGTGGTTTCATCCTTTCTGCGATCGTCTGATTGATCGCTTAACGAGTTTTTCATCTATATACATGATAATCCTCTTTAAGCTATTGTGCAATCATCAACATAGTAAAGGAGTAAAGTGTAATGGTTGGATTCGAGTGCGGAATGATGTATATTCCTAAGTAAAGAAACGATGGTGAGGTGGCAAATGTGTGCGGAAGATTTTCTTTGACGACCCCCTTAGAAGAATTGGTAAAACACTATTTGATTGATGAATACCTTGAAGAATGGCAGCCGAGATACAATATCGCTCCATCTCAGAATATCCTTTCCCTTATTTCTCACAAGGGAAAGCGGAGAGCGGGTGAAATCACTTGGGGGCTTGTTCCCAAGTGGGCTGACCCCACTAAGTGGAAGCCATTGATCAATGCCCGTAGTGAAACGCTCCTGGATAAACCCAGTTTCAAATCCCTCGTGCATTCAAAAAGGATGGTGATCTTTGCCGATGGTTTTTATGAATGGAAGAAGGATGAGTCAGGGAAGATTCCAGTAAGGTTCCAATTGAATGAAGGAAATCCATTTGTATTTGCAGGGTTATGGGACAGGAATGGAGGGGTCACCACCTCGACCATTCTGACTACCGAAGCGAATTCCCTCGTGGGAGATGTTCATCAAAGAATGCCGGTGATGCTCACAAACAGCGAGGATATCGAGAAATGGCTCAACACAGAGGAATACTCCTTTGATCAGGCTGCTTCCGTTTTAATGCCAATCCCTGATGAATGGATGAAAGGGTACCAGGTATCCAGTGTCGTGAACTCCCCCAAACATGATACTGCAGAATGTTTAGTCCCGGTTTCAACAGGAGTATAAAAATTTTGACACTTTCGCATGATTAGACATTTTATGCGGTTATAAATAGGGTATAATAGAAGAATAAACGGGCGAAAAAGAGGATTGATACTTTGCTGACAAAAACCATCGAGTTCAAATCAAAGTATGGACGGAAGGTCAAAATCTCAGAAGTTCCTGTATTGAAGAAAGACAGCCCTCTCTACCTGAGGGTTAATCTTAGGCTGCATCAATTTATTACTAAAGTGATGAATCATAATGAACCTAAGACAATCTTCAGCTTTAGGGAACATTTAAAGAGAACGACGAAATGGTCAGAGTACGAAGAGATTTATCAATCAGAAGAGTTAAAGAATAATGCATAAGTTTTACGGGGTTCTGATCCTCAGGCATAGAGATTGCCTGGGATCAGACCTTTTTGTATGACTTCCATCCGGTTTGGGGTATATCATTAGCATATATCCATTGATACAATGGGCCATTGAGTTAAATGCTTACTATCTATTTAAATCTTCAGCGATTAACGATATAATACTTATGATATGGGAGATAGGATGTGGCAAAATTGACCAAAATAAAGATTGTAACAGATTCGACAGTTGATTTATCTGATGAAATCGTAAAAGACTTGAATATTCATGTGGTTCCTCTGTCCATTTCGATTGATGGAGAAACATACTTAGATAGAGTGGATCTTTCACCGTTAAGCTTCTTGGAAAAAATGAAGGCTTCGAAAGAATTACCAAAAAGTTCTCAACCGCCTGCAGGGTCATTTGTTGAACTGTATGATGAATTAGGTAAAGATGGATCACGCGTTTTATCCATACATATGACCGGTAATATGAGTGGGACCGTTCGATCGGCAGAGTCTGCCGCAGACATGTCTTCAGCAGATGTGACAGTCGTAGATTCACGTTTCATTTCAAAAGGACTGGCTTTCCAGGTGATTGAAGCCGCTAAGCTTGCTCAAGAAGGAAAGTCCATGGAAGAAATTCTTTCGGCCATCGATGAGATCCGCTCGAAGACAAAATTGTTTGTCGTGGTAGACACCCTTGAAAATCTTGTGAAAGGTGGCAGGATCGGAAAAGGGCGTGCCATGATCGGTTCCCTGCTCAATATCAAGCCGATTGCATCACTTGAAGGGGCTGAGTATACTCCCGTTGCGAAGGTACGAAGTCATTCACAGGTAGTGAAGTACTTAACGACACAATTTGTAGATGATGTGAAAGGAAAGACCATACGGGGAGTTGGACTCGTCCACGCGGATGGAATGAATCTGGCTCAAAACCTGAAAGCCAAGATCATAGAGAAAACGGGATACGATCAAATTGATATCGCTCCCACAACACCTATTATCAGCACACATACAGGTATCGGGGCCATCGGTTTCATGTATTACACAGACTAATGAATAAAAGACGAAAGGGAATCAATCCTTTCGTCTTTTTTTTGGATGAAATCATGAAGGCATAGGAGTAGGGGTGGGCTTAGCGTATCCTTCTTTATATTGTTCATCTATATATGTTCTGATTTGTTTGATGGAATCACCATTCTTATATTTTACGATGGATTCAGCTGCGATTTTTAAGCAAAGTTCACATCTGGTACCGTGGTCGTCCCAAACCACTTTGTTTCCCTCGGTTTTATAAACAAAGCAATTCAGGTTGCTTTCGTGCCCTGCTGAATCCCCGCATCCACAATAACAAGGAATATATTTTAGGAGCTCAGGGTTTTTAGCTGCGGAGGAATAGATTAGTTTCATATTGTCATCCTTATCGTCAAGAAAAGAGGGAAGGGTCTCGACGGAAGCGGTTTCTTCTCTAATGTCCCCGTTAGCAGCAGTATGATCTTTGTGTGCATCTTCATTCTGATCACTGGAGCATCCGGCAAGTAACCCTAATAAACCAATCAAACATGTGAAATACAGAAAGATATTTTTCTTCATACCAATCACCTTTCATTTTAGATATATCCGTATTGTACCATGGTCATCATAACGGGTATGTCCCAGTTATTGTTGATTTTATGAATATTATTGCCACCTCATAACTACAACCAACATATCATAGAAATATAATAGGCAAGAAAGGCTCAAATAGAATTGGGAAATACAGCATTTCCTCCTTATTATAGAGGATGTTTGTTGAAGGGAAGTGTATGTGCTTGTCTGATAAAAAGAAAGTGTTGGTGTTTTCAGATTTCGGAATCGATGATATCGTTGCTGTATTGTATGCTTACTATAGCGATACGATTGAAGTCGTTGGGATTGTTTCGGACTATGGGAATGTTTCCAGAGAATCTGCATTGAAAAATGTAAAATACCTGCAAAGCATTACGGGGATAACAGATATCCCGGTTATCGGTGGTGCGGTCTCTGCCTTGACGGGTACCCGGCCGACATTCTATCCGGAAGTTCATGGTGTGGCTGGACTCGGGCCGATCATACCTGATGAAATTGATTTCAATGCTTCAGACATAAGTGAAAATTTCTATCAAATCAAGGAACTCATTAATCAATATTCAGGGGAACTCTATATCTATTGTGCAGGTCGATTAACCTCATTGGCTACAGCCTTTATTTTATATCCTGAAACGATGAAGAAAGTGAAAGAATTTTATGTGATGGGAGGGGCATTCAATGTTCCCGGAAATGTTACCGCGACCGCAGAGGCCAATTTCCATGGAGATCCTTATGCTGCGAATATCCTGATTCAGCTTGCCCCGAAGAAAATTCACCTCATTCCATTGGATGTTACAATGTATGCACTCATCACTCCCCTCATGATCGATCAACTCCATGAATTTTATCTGAAATCAAATGATAAGGTTGGCCAGATCATTAAACCAATGGTTGATTATTATTACGGGTTTTATAAGAAGACCTATCCAGATATTACTGGAAGTCCCCTCCATGATTTAGTGGCTATGTGGGCACTTGCTGATGGTGGGAAGATGGTATTCGAGGAAGTCCCGATACGGGTTGCTGTCAATACGGGCTGTACATTTGGCCAAAGTATCGGTGATTTTAGGAAGTCAACGGATAAAGAACCATGGCGAATCCATAAAATTGCAAAACAATTCCATTACGGCCAATTTATTAAGGAAGTGTTTTCTACATTGCAATCGGGACCGAGCCGTCCGGAATGGGGATGACAGATAGATGAGTGTATTAATGTTTTACAGATGAAGAACCGTGATATAATAACAAAAAGAGTAAAAGCGAGGTGACATATATGAAAAAAATGTCCATTCTCATGCTCGCTTTTGTTTTTTTCCTGGCAGGGTGTTCGTTAGAAGATGCTGCTGATCACATTACAAGGGAAGTATCCAACTGGGATAAAGAAAGTCCCAATGAAACATTTATACCGAAGAACTTGAAGGTGGTTTCAATTGGAGATTCATTGACTCAAGGTGTCGGTGACAGTACGAAAAAGGGTGGGTATGTTCCTTATTTGGAAAAGAGCCTCGAATCTTTGGATGGGGTAAAGGATGCCCAGTTTCATAACTACGGAGTCAGGGGAAACCGTACCGATCAATTATTGAAAAGGCTGAAGAAGGAAGATGTGAAATCTTCCATCGAAGAGTCTGATTTAGTGATGATCACCATCGGCGGTAACGATGTTATGAAAATTTTTCGTGAAAATTTATCACACTTGAAGTTAGAGGTATTCCAGGAGGAGAAACGACAATATCAACTCCGGTTACAAGAAATCATTGAAACGATCAGAAGTTATAACCCCGATGCAGGCATTGTCCTGGTCGGTCTGTATAATCCTTTTAATACTTGGTTTTCGAATATTGATGAAGTCAATCAGGTGATTCATGATTGGAATGAAGCAAGCATACAGATACTGACGGGTTATGATAAGACGTTATTCGTGAAAATCGAGGACTTATTTATTGATGCAGGAGATACTCTTTTGTATGAAGACTACTTTCATCCCAATGATGATGGGTACAAATTGATCGCAGACCGCATGTTTACGGATCTTGCAAAAGGGAAAACATTAGCTACATTGACAGATAGAAAAGATTCTGTTGAGGAAGAGGAGCAGCCGTCATGAAGAACAAATGGAAGGTAGGGTTCTTTGTCCTTTTAGGTATGATCATTCTGGGATTCGTCATCATTGTGTCCATGATCTTTATGCCTGTAAAGGATGATGCACTGCCTGAGGACAATAAAAATACAGATCGACAAGTAGGATTTAATGTAGAGACCAACAAAAAAGATTTAAATCTTATTATTGAACATTATATTGAAGAAGAAGGGATGAAAGGTCCGGTGGATTACGATGTTCAGCTGAAGGATGATGTTGAACTTCTCGGGTCGGTCCCTGTCTTTACTTCAAATCTGGACTTTAAATTGAATTTCGAACCGAAGGCATTGGATAATGGAGATATTTTGTTGAAACAAAAATCCATTTCAGTCGGTGCCCTGAATCTCCCTGTCAACTATGTATTGAAAGTGATCAGAGATTCTTATAATTTTCCGGACTGGGTAAAGATTCAACCCAATGATGAATTGATTTACGTCTCACTCCAGGACATGAAACTGAAGAGTGATGTGAAAGTACGGGCAAACGAATTCGATTTGAAAGAAGATAATATTTCATTCAGATTACTCGTCCCTGTTGACCGTGCACAATAAGAAAAAGGTGGCTTCCTCTTAGAGTCACCTTTTTCTTATTGTGCACTTACTTTTGTGCTATGATTCTATCCTTTCAACAGGAGAGCTTCCAGTTCCGGGGTTCCATTGGCCAATCCCACTGCAACGATCGTGTATGCCTGATTCGGGCTCAGCTTTACATTCGGAACGCTCAATACACTGTTTTTACTTCCGGCTACCCTTGCCTCGAGATTGACGGTCATTGGAGTCAACCCGAGATAATCGGTCGCTTGTTTAAAGGAGATATCAGGGAATATAACATCCCCGCCTTTTACAGCTATATCAACTGCCGGGGCATCAGGGGAAAGATGAATGAACTTTACCTTTGTTTCTCCAACTGGCACCGTTGGATCATCTAGATAAGGAAGTAATTGCATTTTATTAAGTGTTCCGACAGCTGCAAGAGTGTAAATTTTTCCTGGATCGATTTTCACTTTTTTACTAATGACCGTTGTCACACTTGTACCTGCAGGGTATACATCAATATGATATTTACCGGCAGGCAATGTTAAATAATCGCTCACATCTTTAAAGGCTACATCCCGTAATACACGATTTCCGTTAACGTATACATCTACATTCGGTGCATCGGGGACGGCATGTAATACGCGGACGTACGATGGCTGAGCAGAGGTGGTCATATCTGCTCGCTGCGCCTGCATGGCAAGCCTCATATATTTAAGGTGTTTCTGGTAGTAATGAACGTGCATGGACGGATCAGAATATTTATAATAACCGGATAACAAGTCATACATCGCAGCTTTCGTCAAATAATCATGTTGGCTCATCCGTATCTCTCCCTTAACAGTATTAACACAATAGAATATGCCGGGGAGAAAAAATGGTGAGAATACCTATTTTTATAAAAATCAGAAATTCGCTTGCAATCCGGATGAAAATATTGGATAATGGAAGTACTAATTGAGAAAGTGGGTGATGTCATATGAACCTATCATTAATTGAGCAAAAGGCTAATTTAATTACGTATTATATCGGTTCTGCACGTCAACTCACTTTAAACGGGATTATTTGATTTTTTCATTTCTTCTATCGTGAAAAATCCGTTGACGTGTCGAACCACGCAGCGGATTTTTTATTTTGGGAGGAAACAAGTTGAATACTAAAGAAACAGTTTTTGAAATGATGAACCACCTGACAGAAGAAGGCTTTATATTGGGAAGGATTGTGACCGAACAAAGGGGTGCCTTTATGGTCATGACAAGAACAGGGGAAGTGTTAAGTAAGATTTCAGGGAAACTCAGGTTTGACACCGTTCAGCGCGAAGATCTACCCGCCGTAGGTGACTGGGTACTTCTAAGCAAGGAAGGGGCAGTCATTGAAAAGGTACTGCCACGAACTAGTAAATTCTCGAGGAAAAAAGCAGGAAATGAAGCAGAAGAGCAAATCATTGCTACAAATATCAATACAGTCTTCATCCTATCTTCATTAAATGATGATCTCAATAGCAAGCGGATGGAGCGCTATTTACTCTTATGCTGGGAAAGCGGTGCAAATCCTGTCATCGTCCTGACAAAATCGGATACGTGTTCAGATATAGAAGAAAAGAAAAGAGAAGTGGAGAATACTTTGCTTGGGGTGAAAGTCGTTACCATAAGCGCCGTCAGTCGGGAAGGGATAGAGGACCTGATGCCTTATTTAGATAAAGGGCAAACCGTCGCCCTCGTTGGTTCTTCAGGGGTGGGAAAATCCACATTGACCAATTTGCTTGTAGGATATGACGTCCAGAAGACAAAGGAAATAAGGGAATCCGACGACAAGGGCCGCCATACAACGACTCATCGGGAACTGTTCTTGTTAGAAAATGGTGCTGCGATCATTGATACACCGGGGATGAGAGAAATCCAATTATGGCAGGGGCAGGAAGGGTTATCCACTCAATATAACGACATTGAAGAATTAGCCCTTCACTGTCGATTCAATGACTGCCAGCATGAGGATGAACCAGGCTGCGGGATCCGCAAGGCGATTGAAGAGGGAAGCCTTTCAGAGGAGAGGTTTGAACACTATCAGAAGCTCCAAAGGGAAATCGCATATATGGAGAGACGGGGAAATAAGCGGTTAGAATCTTTGGAACGCAAGAAATGGAAGAACATCGGGAAGCAGAGAAAGCTTAAATAACGGATGAGAAGAGTGACCCTTTGGCCACTCTTTTTTTAGTTAAGGAGAGAACTGATCCAAGCTAATTACTTTCCCTTTTTAACAGGAATGCGTTAAAATCGCATACAAAGGGAATAGTGAAAGAGAATGTTATGGAAAGGATGATGAGCATGTCAGGAACTGAAACGTATCAAAAAGCCACGTTTGCCGGAGGGTGTTTTTGGTGCATGGTAAAACCATTTGATGAACAGCCCGGAATTGGCAGTGTGACATCCGGATACACAGGGGGACACGTTCCAAATCCATCTTATAAAGAAGTATGTTCAGAAACGACAGGTCATTATGAGGCGGTTCAAATCGAATATGACGCATCTGTTTTTCCTTATGAGAAGTTATTAGAGTTGTACTGGCAGCAAATCGACCCTACGGATCCAGGGGGGCAGTTTTTTGACAGGGGCCAATCGTATAAGTCGGTCATTTTTTACCATGATGACGAGCAGAAGAGGCTAGCCGAGGGATCCAAGGAAAGGCTGGAGCAGTCAGGAATCTTTTCCAAGCCCATCGTCACAGAGATTTTACCTGCCAAGGAATTTTATCCTGCAGAAGAATATCATCAGGATTATTACAAAAAGAATCCCGGTCATTATCAACGATACAGCAGGGGATCTGGAAGAGTTGCTTTTATTGAAAATCATTGGGGGGATAAGAATGAGTAAAGATGATCTAAAGAAAAAGTTAACACCCGAGCAATATGATGTCACTCAAAACAATGGGACGGAGCCGCCGTTTAGAAATGAGTATTGGAATACGTTCGATGAGGGAATCTTTGTCGATGTCGTCTCCGGAAAACCTCTTTTCAGCTCTAAGGACAAGTATGATGCCGGTTGTGGTTGGCCGAGTTTCACCAAACCGATCGAAGAAGAAGAAGTTTTAGAAAAAGAAGATAGAAGTCACTTTATGGTACGGACAGAAGTAAGAAGCAAGGAAGCCGATTCTCATCTGGGCCACGTGTTCAATGATGGACCCGGTCCGACAAAACTACGGTACTGTATCAATTCAGCCGCACTCAGGTTTGTCCCCGTAGAGAAATTGGAAGAGGAAGGGTATGGACTGTACAATAAGTTATTCTAACATAATGAATTGCTGTGAAAACATTCACATATGTGCTAAAATAGATTTCTCATGTTTACGATGAGTTACATATGTGTATATAAAAATATGAAGAGGAAGGTGAATGATGATGCTTAAAAAGCTTTTTGGTAAAAAAGAAGAAACACCTAAAACGGTCAATGCTGTGGCACCTTTAACAGGTACCGTAAAGTCACTTGAAGAAGTGCCGGACCCCGTATTTTCACAAAAAATGATGGGGGATGGAATCGCCATCGAGCCGACAATAGGTAAAGTCGTTTCACCTGTAGACGGTGAAGTCATGCAGCTTTTCCCGACAAAACACGCAGTTGGAATCAAAGCGAAAAACGGCGCTGAAATCCTGATTCATATCGGACTTGAAACGGTTTCAATGAACGGTGAAGGGTTTGAGGCGCATATTTCAGAAGGATCAAAGGTGAGTATCGGGGATCCACTGATCACGTATGACCTGGACCTTGTAAAAGAAAAAGCCAAAAGCACCATCACACCCATCATCATCACCAACGGCGATGACATGGGAAATCTTGTGAAAAAAGACGTGACAAGTGTAACGGCGGGACAGGAAGAAGTCTTGGAGATCTCTTCAAAATAATGATGATAGGAAAGACCGGCGAATATGCCGGTCTTTTTTTAATGGTGATGATTTTTAAGGTGTGAAATTTCCCCTGCTTTTTCCCTTCCCTTCCCTGTAAAACCAGTTCGTAAAAAGGTGCCTTCAAATAAATGGGCGAATGCACAAACACTTTCTGGGTGAATGACATAGAGTATAAGGTAAATTAAATAATTTTTTGAGGAGTGATAGGTATGAACTATGGATATGGTTGTGATCCATGTTATCAAGGTGGGTATGCTTATCCGGTTGCCGGTTGTGGCGGTAATGGTTTTGCGTTGATCGTTGTATTATTCATCCTGTTGATTATTATTGGAGCCGTTTGTTACTGCGGACATTAATCCTTTTCTGGGATATTTGAAAATAATGATGAAAAAAAGAGCTGTCCCTAAGACAGCTCTTTTTGGATTATATTTTAAAGCTCGAAACTAACTCTTTCAGTTTTTCAGCTTGCTGGGAAAGTTCGGATGCACTTGCCGTGACTTGTTCCATGGCAGCAGATCCTTCCTCTGATGCAGCTGCTGTGGTTTCAGTGTTAGAAGCGGTCGTTTCTGCAATTTCATTTACATGGGCAAATGAAGTGGCCACCTCTTGACTGAGATTCAATGTTTCTTGAATATGGTCGACCATTTCATCCACGACAACCGTTGTTTTCGTCGTTTGACTCAGGATATCTTCAAGGGATGCATTGGTTTCATTGGTGATTTCAACACCTGCAATGACTTCCTTCACTCCGTCAGAATTTTGCTTGATGATGATATTGACTTCTTCCTGAATGCTGTGGACGATCTCCGTTACACCCTTGGCAGCCTGTCGGGATTGTTCAGCAAGCTTTCTGACTTCATCTGCTACGACTGCAAATCCCCTGCCGTGTTCCCCGGCCCTGGCTGCTTCGATGGCAGCATTCAGTGCGAGAAGGTTGGTTTGTTCGGCAATATCAGTGATGGTGCCAATAATAGTGGTGATTTGCTTTGAACGTTGCCCCAAGGCTTCAACGGTTTCACTGGTATTGGACATGGTTTCTTCAATGCTCATCATTTTAGTTGAAGAGGCGTGGACGGTTTTTCCGCCTTTTTCAGCAACGGCCCTCATATCGCGAGCGGTTTGTCTTACAAGTTCCGCCTGATTGAATAAGAAACGTGCTGCCTCCTCCAGGCTGTTCATTTTTTCTAATGAAGAGGACATGCGATGTGTCGTTTGGTCACTTCCTGCTGCAATTTCACTCGATGTTTCCGCAATGGACGTAATCGTGCGAGATGTTTCCTCTGCAGATGCGAGAAGTTCCTGACTGCTTGCAGATACGTTTTCTGCCATCTCAGAAACCTGCTTTACAAGAATGGCGATCCCGGCGATAAGCTGATTCGTATCGGAGGCCAGGTCAGCCAACTCATCTTTTGATTTTACATGGATTCGTTTCGTTAAATCTCCACCAGCATTGGCAATCTCTAAAATGGATGCACTAATTTTCTTTGTATTGGTTTTAATCGTATGAGATAAAATTATTCCAAAGAATACCGCTAACAGAACGGCGAATGCCGATAAGCCGATGGTGACGATTTGCGACAGCTGGACCTGTCTGGTCAGGGAGTCGATACGGTCATCCAGGTCTTTTTGCTGGTCCATGACAATCATATCTACATATGAACGAATGCCGTCCAGATATTTTTTACCCACTCCTGTTTCGACGAGGTTCGCAGCCTTTTCGAGACCCTTATCTTTCCTGGTCTCGATCACCCGGTCGACAAATTGCATCCAGAATCCGTATTGGGCTTCAATTTTCCCCATCTTTTCAAGCTGTTCGGGGTCATCTTTCAAGAGCGAATGTAAGTCTTTGATTTGACCTTCCACTTCTTCTTTTCCATTTTGATAGGGTGCCAGAAAACCTGTCGCACCTGTAATAACAAATCCTTGTTCCCCGATTTCGATATCATTTAATACTTTTGAAAGATCTTTCAATGTGGTATCGACTTTCATATCATATGTGATCAACGTGTCGATCTCTTTCTTAAGCTTCATCATATTGATGTAAGAAGTAGACGCGAGGACCAACAGGACAATGGTCAAAAGACCGAATGACAGGATAACTTTTCCTCTGATCGTACGAAAGTAAGAGAAGATACCAAAGATACTTTTAGGTCTTTCATTTTTCATTTTCTTTCTTTTTGGCTGTTTTAGCCATTTTTCTCTCTTTTTTTTCACCGTTTCCCCCTCCTGAAGATAAGCAAAAAGTAACATCAAAGGATGAACTTACCATTATTTTATACATATCGACCTAATATATCTAGTCAATTCGGAGAAATTTTGTCGAATTTTTGAGAATTTTAGTATATTTCAATCATAGAAAAAAAGTAAACTCTCTTTCTATCGTTGCCTGATTCCAGGGGAAATCCATTGATAAGATGATTTTTTAATAAAAAATGAAAGATTTGGCTTTTCACACATATGAATAATGTATGGGAAATCTTGAAGAGCATCCAGATGAGCGAATCGAAAGAGAGTACGAATCTGATTCTTTCAGGAGGGGGAACAATGCCTCATTCGCATTTAATAAAACCGTTGATCGGGGAGCAATATCCAACGATTGATTATGGAAAGGGTGTTTATTTGTATGACACCGATGGCCGGGAATATATAGATGCCTGTTCCGGAGCGGTGACGGCAAATTTGGGACATGGTATGGAAGAAATTCTCCAATCAATCGTGAATCAAGGAAACAAAGTGGCGTTTGTGTATCGATCTCAGTTCAGCAATCAGCCGGCAGAGGAGTTAGCTTCCTTTTTAAATGAAAAAACGGGTTATCCCTGGACCTTCTTTGTAAATAGTGGATCTGAGGCAGTGGAAACGGCCATTAAGATCGCCATTCAACATTGGCAGGAGAAAGGGAAGCCGCTGAAGAGGAGGATATTATCACGGTGGCTCAGTTATCACGGAATCACCTTTGGGGCCTTATCTGCTTCAGGGCATCCATCAAGAAGGGAACGGTTTGATTCGTTTTTAGGAGACTGGCCGACCATTGAACCCCCTTATTGTGCACACTGTCCATTTGGTAAGACTTACCCTTCATGCGGATTGGCATGCGCGTCCCAACTGGACACCATGATAAGCAGAATAGGCGCTGCAAATATAGCTGCGTTTATTGCAGAACCGATTATTGGAGCAGCAGGGGGAGCAATCACCCCTCCAAAGGGATATTACGAACGGATCAAGGAAATCTGTGAAGACCATGATATTTTGTTCATTGCAGACGAGGTGATGACCGGATGCGGGAGGACGGGAACCTTCTTAGCGTTAGAACAATGGGGAGTAGTGGCAGATATCGTCGCGGTTGGTAAAGGCCTGAGTGCCGGGTATGCCCCCATCGCTGCCACCCTCATTTCAGAGAAGATCATGGAACCGATCGTACATGGAAGTAAAGTGATCATGAGCGGCCATACTTACAGTGGGAATCCCATGTCTGCGACTGCGGCATTGGCCGTTCTTAAGCTGATAGATTCAGAAAAAATCATTGAAGGAGTCGATCAGAAAGGGACCTATTTAAAGAATCTCCTTGAAAAATGCAGAACGGAATTTTCCTTTATACAGGACATCAGGGGAAGGGGCCTCATGTGGGGAATTGAATTTGATGAGCGGGGTGCGGGATTTACGTCTTTCATCGTTCAGAATGGAGTGGATAATGGAATTTTATTATATCCAGCCTCAGCCGGAATTGATGGAAGGAAGGGCTCTGCCGTCATGGTTGCACCTCCATTGAACAGTACGAAAAGGGAGCTCGAGGAAATGGTTAAAAGGTTGAGAAGGACTTTTCAAATGGCAGCAGAGAATTGGAAGGTGACGTAGATGGGCGCACATCACAACAAAATGAGGCTTTATGAAGACATCCGTCCCTTTTTTCATAATGAAATGACGATGATGTTTGGCGGGTTTGGAGGGGTTGGCTCACCGCCTACCATAATTAACCACATTCTCGAATGGGGTGTGAAAGATCTTACCATCATCGGAAACGACACAGGGTTCCCCCACATCGGCATCGGTCAATTGGTTGCAGAGAATCGAGTGAGGAAGGTGATTGCTTCACATATTGGCTCTAATCCGATTGCAGGAAGGTTAATGAGTGAAGGAAAGCTTGAAGTTGAATTCTCTCCGCAAGGTATTTTAGCTGAAAGAATCAGGGCAGGTGGAGTGGGATTAAAGGGGATCATAAGCGACATAGGGGTGGATGATCCCTATTTGAACAAAGGAAAGACTTTAGTTGAAGTAAAGGGTGATCGCTTTGTATTCGAGACGGCATTGGTTGCTGAAGTGGGTATCGTTTATGCAAAAAAAGCCGATACATTCGGAAATCTTGTCTATGACAAGAGCGCTAGGAATACGAATCCCCTTATCGCGATGGCCTCGGATATTACGATTGTCGAGACGGAGGAAGTGGTTGCTTACGGAGAACTGGATCCCGAGGAAATTGTCACTTCAGGGATATTTGTGGATCATATCGTCTTGTCTAAAGGAGTCGATTGGAAATGGGCCTGGGAAACGAATTGAAGGATAAGATGGCAAAACGTGCGGCGCATGAGGTGAAAGAAAATATGATCGTCAATTTGGGGATTGGGATTCCCTCTCTCGTTCCAAATCATCTTCCTAAAGGATTTCCGGTCATATTTCAATCTGAAAATGGAATTATTGGCATCGGTCCTGCACCAGTGGAAGGCAATGAAGATAAAAATTTGTGTAATGCAGGAGGGTTTCCCGTTTCATTGATGGAGGGGGGATGTTATACAGATAGCTCCATCGCTTTCGCCATGATCCGCCGGGGCAAAATCGATTTAACGATACTTGGATCCCTTCAGGTCAGCGAAACGGGGGATCTTGCCAATTGGATCATCCCGGGCAAAAAGGTCCCGGGAATGGGAGGAGCAACCGAACTTGCCTCCAAAGCAAAGAAAGTCATTGTACTTATGACCCATTTAGACAAGGACGGCGGCAGCAAAATCGTGAGGGAATGTACCCTTCCATTAACGGCGGGCCGCTGTGTTTCGATGATCATCACTGACCGAGCCGTATTCTTACTTGAAGATGATCAACTAATCCTCCGTGAGATATTCAATCCTTACACATTGAAGGATATAGAGGAGACGACAGAAGCCCGCTACACTTTAAGCCCTGATATCAAGTTTATAGGATAAGGGGAGGAAATCTGATGGACACTCATCGCCTCATAAAAGAAATAATTGAGGAAAAAAAGAAAAGTAGTATCAAGCTTCTGCAAAGATTGGTCCAAGAGGATAGTGTCAGGGGAAACGAATCAAAGGCGCAGGCGATCATGATAGAAAAATGCAGAAAGCTTGGTTTGGAGCTGGACATTTGGGAAATAAAGGAGAGTGATTTAAAGCATCATCCTTTTTACAAATGTGACCGGAATAACTTTAAAGGTAATCCCAATGTAGTAGGGGTCTTAAAAGGGACAGGCGGGGGAAAAAGCCTTCTCTTAAATGGGCATATTGATGTTGTACCGGAAGGGGATCGAAAAGATTGGATTCATGATCCCTATAGCGGACTCATCAAAGACGGAAAGCTTTACGGACGGGGAGCAACGGATATGAAGGGCGGTTCGGTTGCTTTGCTTCTCGCCATTGAAGTGATAAAGGAGTTGAATATCCCTTTAAAAGGGGATGTCATCTTTCAGAGTGTCATTGAAGAGGAAAGCGGGGGAACGGGAACCTTAGCCGCATTGATCAGAGGCTATAAAGCGGATGCTGTCATCATCCCTGAGCCGACCAATATGAAGATCTTCCCTAAACAGCAAGGATCCATGTGGTTTCGTCTAAAGGTAAAGGGGAAATCTGCCCATGGGGGAACCAGGTATGAAGGTGTGAATGCAATAGAGAAAGCGTATAAGGTCGTTCAAGCTCTCCAACAATTGGAGAATGAACGTAACGCGAGGGTGGATGATCCTTTATATAGAAATATTCCGATTCCGTTACCGGTTAATATTGGAAGAATCGAAAGTGGAAAATGGCCATCTTCCGTTCCGGATACGGCTGTCATTGAAGGCAGGATAGGAGTCGGACCATGGGAAACCCTCCAGGAAGTCGAACAGGAATTTTCAACCGGAATTTCCAAACTGAAGTCAATCGATCCATGGTTTGATGAACACCCGGTTGAGGTGGAATGGTTTGGCGGACGCTGGCAGCCGGGCAACCTTCCAAGTGACCATGAATTAATACACACCCTTTCCCTGCATGCCAAACAGGTAATGAAGTCTGATCCAATCATTGAAGCCTCACCTTGGGGAACGGATGGAGGGATCCTGTCTCAAGGAGGCAATATGCCTGTGGTGATTTTTGGACCGGGAACAACTGAAGTGGCCCATGATGCAAATGAATTCATTGAACTAGAGAGGGTTTACCAATCGGCTGAAATTTTTTCTCTCTTCATGGTCGATTGGTGTAATAAACCCTCATGATTTTATCTGAATGGGGCAGAAGGTAAAAAGGTGCAGACCCACACGACGAGAGAGGATGGTGATGACCAGGGCATTCCCCGAAAAAAATGATCATCCCTTTCATCAACTTTAGACAGGAACAACTCACTTGATTCAAGTATGAGGTTGTTCCCTTTTTATGGTGGTTTGTTTCATAACTTATCTCATACCTTCATATGTTTGTTAAAAAGGGGCTTAGAAGAATGCAAACATATGAATATATACAACAACCAAAAGTGGAAGCGACCATTTATAAAGATGACTATAATCGTAGACTCCGGGTGGATGAATTCAGGGGGAGCACAGGAAGTCTATTGGAATACGTCGTGAATGCGGCTGAAACCAATCGGTTCGAAAAGATCATTGTGAAGGCAAAGTCAAATCAGGTTTCCCACTTTGTAGAAAAGGGGTTCATTGTGGAGGGGGGAGTAAACGGTTACTTTAGGGGAGACAGGGCTTTCTTTATGAGTAAATTTCTGACGGATGATAGAAGGAATAGTTCTTATTGGAGAAAAGAGGATGACATTATCCAAGCGGTTCAACAGCTTGATAAACAAACCATGGAAGGGTCAGGGTTCATATCTGTAGCAGGAGGGGAGCATGCAGAGAAATTAGCAGATTTGTATCAAGAAGTGTTCACGCTTTATCCTGTACCATTACAAGATCCCGATTATATAAAAGAATCCATGAAAAATGGGACAATCTTTGTGTACATCGAGGAGGATGGAAGGTTGATCAGTGCCGCTTCTGCTGAAATATCTTTTTCCAACAAAAATGCTGAACTAACGGATTGTGCTACGAGATCTTCTCATCGTAAAGGCGGGTACATGAAGCATCTGCTAAGGAAATTGGAAGATGAATTGGTGAAACAGAATATTTTTTGCGCTTATACGATTGCCAGGGCTCTTTCATTCGGGATGAATGCAGCATTCCATCAGCTTGGATACAAGTATGGTGGGAGACTCGCGAATAACTGCATCATCTTTGACAAAATGGAAGATATGAACATTTGGGAAAAGGATTTAAGCGAGGGGTAGAAGAAATCAATTGAGGGTAAGAGAGTCTTCTGCAACGAAACTTTTTGGAAAGTTGGTGGAGTAGATGAAAATGAATCTCTATAAACCAAAAAGGGATTGGAAGGATATTGAGCTTTGGAAGGATGTCACGGATGAACAATGGAATAACTGGTTATGGCAGCTGACAAACACAATCAGAACCCTTGATGACTTGAAGAAAGTGGTGAACTTGACGCCCGAGGAAGAAGAAGGGGTCAAAATTTCAACCAAGACCATTCCATTAAATATTACTCCCTACTATGCATGGCTGATGAATGAGGAAGATCCCCGCTGCCCTATCCGGATGCAGTCCGTACCGATTGGACAGGAAATCCATAAAACAAAGTATGACCTGGAAGATCCCTTGCATGAAGATGAGGATTCACCGGTCCCTGGGTTGACGCACCGATATCCGGACAGGGTGTTATTTCTCGTCACCAATCAGTGTTCCATGTACTGCAGATATTGTACGAGAAGGAGGTTTTCAGGACAGATCGGAATGGGCGTCCCGAAGAAGCAGCTTGATGCGGCCATTGAATATATAAGGGATACGCCGAGCGTAAGGGATGTACTGCTTTCCGGCGGGGACGGTCTCTTGATCAATGATCAAATACTCGAGTATATATTAAAGAACTTGAGGGACATACCGCATGTCGAGATCATCCGGATTGGAACGAGGGCACCTGTCGTGTTTCCGCAAAGGATCACTGAAAACCTGTGTAATATATTGAAGAAATACCATCCTGTTTGGTTAAATACACATTTCAATACGTCCATTGAAATTACGGAAGAGTCCAAGAAGGCATGTGAGATGCTTGTCGATGCAGGGGTTCCTGTAGGAAACCAAGCTGTGATCCTGGCAGGCATCAATGACAGCGTCCCGATCATGAAGAAGTTGATGCACGACCTGGTTAAAATTCGCGTGCGCCCGTATTATATTTATCAATGTGATTTATCGGAAGGGATCGGCCATTTCAGGGCACCTGTCAGCAAAGGGCTTGAAATCATTGAAGGATTGAGAGGACACACATCCGGTTATGCCGTCCCGACCTTCGTCCTTGATGCTCCTGGAGGCGGGGGGAAAATATCCCTGCAACCGAATTACCTGATATCCCAAAGTGCTTCGAAAGTGGTCGTAAGGAATTTCGAAGGCGTCATCTCCACCTATCCTGAACCGGAGGAATACGTATCAGGAAGGGCAGATGAATACTTTAAAGAGGTTTATCACGATGAAGAAATCAAGGAACCGACCATAGGTATTGCCGGATTGATGAATCAAACCCATTCTTCTCTTACGCCCGCTGGTCTCAAGCGCCTGGAGCGTCGCAAGGAATATCAGGAGAATCCGGATCACAATTCCCTCAAGGACTTCAGGGGAAAAAGGGATCAGCTTAAGGAAAAGAAGCATAAAGCAATGCTTTCAAAAATGGATCAGAACAAAAATGATGATAAGGAAGGAACCATCAATGGCTAAAAATTCGGAAAAGGTATGCGAATGGTGTGAAGAGAACGCGGCTCATGCTCATCAATCAAGTGTGTATTGGGAGCTGCCTGATGGCTCACGGGCAATTCAGATTGCGAATGTCCCGAGTCTCTGCTGCAGTCACTGCGGGATGGACTACCAGGAGGAAACCATCATCAATGAGATTGAAGATCAACTGATGCTGATCGATACAAGGTTAATTGATAAAGTGATTCCTTATGAAGACTTAATGGCGCTTCCCCGCTTACTTAAAAAGAATTATTTTCGATTTTAGCAGGTGAAGGCCCGGATTTTCCTCTCATTCGAAGCAATCACTTTACGAAATCATCTTCTTCCGCTATCCTGTTAGAAAAGATAGAACAAGGGCAGGTGGAAGAGATGAGAAAATCTTTTTATCATTACTTAATGAAATACAGGCAACCGACTGCCAAGGATGATATAACCCGATTTGCGAATTCAGCATACGATGATCATAGCTTTCCGAAACAGTCCGGGCAATACCATGAAATCAGCTCCTATCTCGAAATGAATGGGCACTATCTTGAAAGTATGTCCATCTTCGACACAGCCTGGGACCAGTACCAATTAGAAGAAAAAGAGTAATGCATATCTCCAAGCCAACGGACTGACATTTGTATCCTGCAAACGTCGGTCCTTTTTTATAAATTCCCACGGCAAGCTGTTTGATCCGTTTTTTGGCCAATTCATGAAACATTTCTTACCCTAAAGAAAAGATAGTCAGGGATTTCGTGTATACCGATATGATTGTTATTGCATATCATATAAAAAAGGCGATTAAGGGTGAGGGGAGAATGAAGAAACGAAAAGAGCCTAGATTCAGAGTTGGGGAAACGGTAGTTGTCACAATCTATGGTACCGTCGGGAAAATCACCGACATCAAAAAGATTGACGGAGAGTTTTTATATGAGGTTAACGAAAGTGAAGGGTTATTCAAGGAAAAAGCATTAGAACTGCTTGATTCTTATGATGGATATATATTTGAACAGGAACAGATCGATATTGAATACAAATTTTTGTTTGGAGACCTTGTCATCGTGAAGGGATACGAAGAGGATCTCTTTAAAGTGGTGGGTTTCAGAACAGAAATATGGCGATATAAAGATGATGCGTGGGAAGACGTAATCTATGAATTAATGAGGATCACGGACGGTGAATGGCTGGAGGCAGACGAAGATGAAATCACCCTGGTTGCCGATGAAGAGCAGGCAGAAGCTTTCATAA
Source organism: Rossellomorea vietnamensis (assembly GCF_001305855.1). Lineage (GTDB taxonomy): Bacteria > Bacillota > Bacilli > Bacillales > Bacillaceae_B > Rossellomorea > Rossellomorea vietnamensis_A. The sequence goes on from NZ_LIXZ01000006.1 coordinate 279,161, forward strand.
AGAAATATGGATTCGTCTTCCCTCAAAAAAAAGAAGGTAAATCAAAATCGCTCCATTCCCCTGCTTTTCCAAAGCCAACCTGGATTGATCAGCTCCTTGATCATTACAATGACTACAAAACACTGTACCTCTTATTCAATGATGGTAAATACAAGAATAAAATGGAATATGTGTTAGAACAGTTAAAAAAACATACAAACACACAGTCTATCGTTAAAGAGAAGGAATAAGCCACATAATATATAGAAAAACGGGAACGCTTAAGACCAGAAACGATACTAGAATGGCACGAAGGATCCATTGCATTCCTGAAACGATGATCCCTTCTCCATTTTCCAGGTCTCTTACCATCGCTTTCGTTTTTTGGGTAAATGTATGTAACATACTATCGCTCCTCTACCTTTGATGATAAAGTCTATGCTTGTCTTTAAAGTGTTATGAAAACTTTTTTCTCCTGGCATAACCGGGATAGTATTGTCATAAATTGAGAATCAAAGGGGGCGATCACATGCGGGAGATAGAAGTCTTTATCGACACCGAGGAAATTGCTGAGTTCTTTATGAAAGAACTGATCCAAAGAGGGTATGCACCATCAGAAGATGAGCTGGAAGAAATAGCGGATATCACATTCGAGTATCTGATTGCCAAATGTATCATTGATGAGGAATGGGAAGATGAGGGTTAAACTCTTTTCACCCATCGATATGGATTTCACTTAATATGTCAACGACCAATCATATAACGGGGATTGACTCTGATGTGTCCCTCATACCTTCTTTTATGAAGGAAGCGGGGGGCACATCATTTTGAGTCAATCCCTCTTTAGTTTCAGAAGAATAGTCGTTCTTGCTTTCCATTTCCGGGTCATAGAGAAATGAAGAGGGACCATCAACGTCAGAAGCGGCGACATCACTTCAATCGGTTGCTCTCTAAACCAATCCGTCGACGGTGGATCGGCATAAGTGATAGTTTCCCAGACAGCTCCCAGTTCGGGGCTGAATAGATGCTTTCTCTTTTTTACCCTCGAGTAAATATGCGGCCAATAATCCTCCCTGGATCCCGTATGGGGATGGTGAAGGGAGAAAGAATATGCAGTCGGAAAAACAATTGGATGGAATAATACTCTATAAAGTTTCTTTCCTAATTGAATTCTGCGATCCACCTTCTCAAAGTGAGAAACGGAAAGTCCTGCCAGGGAGTATGGGGTGTGCTTGCCATAAGGGAAGAGTATGGAAGTGAATTCCATACGGTCCTGCAGGAAGAACTTCCACTTTTCAATTCCCATATTAAGGGTGGGACTGGATAATATTTCGTTTTGAATCAGGTGCTGCTCATTCATAATGAGTGCGGTCGTCAACACAGGGTCATCCCCCGTCTTGAGATAGTCAGCCCATATCCTCCTCATGAATACCGAAACGTTGAACTTTTTCAGTAGGTGAAAGGGATGGCGGCCGGTTAATTTCCAGTTTTCATAAAGTAATAGTTGAGGATAAGCATCGTTAAAGATAGCAGCATTACAGCGTTCCAGAAACTCAAATAGAGACTGTTGTTCGTTCTCACTCATTACGTGTGAGAGCAACTCGTTCTTGATATCTGTCATATGGTAACCGGCATTTCTCGATACCATGTGGGCGAGAAAAGACCAGTGCAGTTCAGGATGTTTCTTGAATAAATCAAGATAGGCAGAAGTTCTTGTCAGGTTATTGACATTCCCTTTTTTCACTTTGATGAAAATTTTCTTGAACAAAGCTTTATCTTCAGGAAAATAGACATCAGGGACCGGTTCCTGCTTCATTTCGGCGTAAAGCCTGTAAACCGCCTGAACATCGAGAAGGGGGGACCTATTTTCCCGTTGCCCCGGTTTGAATAGGTTTGAAATGATTTGAAACGGTGAATAACCCAAGTAATCACACCTCTCAAATAAATGAAAAATTTGTGGGAAACGAATCCTTTTGAAATGAATACACCCTTACAAGAAGTTATTTTCTAACCAGGGCCAATATGTCCGGAATGAAAGGGATAAACTGTAAACTTTTTCAACCACACTTCCCTGAATTCCTGATGGCGGGCGAGAATAAGGCGATTTCCTATCTTGTCATGAAAAAACGAGTGGGCGTACCTTTGAGGAATTGATTTTTCAAGAAGGAAAAAAGTATGCAGAGAAAGAATCCTTAAACTAGGTTTGCAGGTACTGAAATTAGTGGACTTCATTCATCAAAAAAGGTATGTACACCTGGATTTAAAATAAACGAGGAGGAATATTTACATGTCATTTTTTAATAAAGTATTTGCTTCAATCGGTATTGGAGCAGCCACAGTGGATACTAAATTGGAGAAATCGAGCTACGTTGCAGGGGAGACGGTAAACGGGGTGGTGGAAATTACGGGGGGAAGTACGGAGCAGAGTATCGATGCCATCTATTTAACACTTTTCACTACATATATTCGTGAATCGGATGACAAGAAACATACAGATTACGCCCCGATTCAAAAGGTGCAAATATCCAATCCATTCACCGTTTTGGAAGATGAAAAAAAGGAATTTCCATTTACCTTCACCCTGCCCTTCGAGACCCCGATCACATATGGGAACACCAGGGTGTGGGTAGCAACGGGGGTGGATATCAAAAATTCAGTAGATCCAAAAGACAAAGACTATATTGAAATCGTGCCGAATCACTTGACGAATGCCATCCTGACTTCTGTACAGGAGCTCGGCTTCAGAATTCGCACAGTGGAATGTGAAGAGGCACCAAGACGCTACAGAGGGAGATATCCGTTCATTCAGGAGTTTGAGTTTGTCCCGGTGAATGGACCATATCAACGTAAATTGGATGAACTTGAATTGATGTTCCTGAATCAATCGGAAGACCAGGTAGAAATGCTTCTGGAAGTGGACAGACGGGCGAGGGGACTGGGGGGATTCCTGGCGGAAGCTCTCGAAATGGATGAATCCATGGTCAGGGTGACCATAAGTTCTTCCGATGTTCCTCAATTAGCATCGAAACTTCAACAAGCCATCGACAAATTTGCGTAAATATATTCCATTCGACAAAGATTCCTGTGATTCTGGGAAGGAATCGACACGCTGTTTGTGTAATTGTATGAGTACAACATATTGACGGAGGGATGCTCATGCCTTTACTTGAAAAAATCATTCGTCCAAAGCTTTTGAGATCGACCTATGACGTGACCATCTTCCAAACCCCCAATTATGGGGAGGAAAAAGGGTATGAAAAGGTTTATCGTATCTCGGTAGAAGCAAATAATCATGAAGAAGCCCTGTATCAGACATTCAGAACGTTTAATGTACCAGACTTAGTTCCAAAGGATTATCAAGGCAGATATATCGCAACACGTGACATCGTCTTCATTGATGAAGGACGGAGGGGCCATTTTTATTATCGTCTCCAGTCAAACGGCTGGAAGAGGGTGAACCGGATCGTCATCCATTAGATAAAGCTTCATTCGAAAAAAGGAAAGAATCTGCCTCAAAGGCTGGATTCTTTCCTTTCTTTATGAGTCCTTACATGTTATGTCCAGGACCATTTTTTCTATTTAGACCTGTGTTCTCTTTCCCATGTGCATTATGCTCGGCCTCTAATGCTTCTTTGGGGATATGATTATTTTTCTTAGGGGCATTGATTCTATTTCGGTGTTTTTTTCCCATCTGGGCGTCCCCCTTTATTAAGATTTGAGTTTTTCGGTTCTTGAAGAATTAGGTTGTGTCCCCGACCGGGTAGAAGGATTGGTTTCATTTGCATGTTGTACTGCCTGCTTCAGTTTTTTGCTCATTTGTTCTTTAGCCATGTTTTATCACTCCTTCTGCCTTTATTTTGACCTCTCTGTCAGCAATCTATCCTTCCATTTCCTAGCGTTGCATATGTCCGGGAAAAGGATTACAATGGTCTTTCAACAGTCTTGATAGGAGGAATAGTTTAGTGAGTATACATATTAATGCGAAAGAAAACGAAATAGCAGAAACAGTTCTTTTACCTGGGGATCCACTTCGGGCAAAATACATTGCAGAAACGTTCTTGGAAGATGTAACCTGCTACAACGAAGTCCGTAATATGTTTGGATACACGGGAACGTACAAAGGGAAAAGAATTTCGGTGCAGGGAACCGGAATGGGTGTCCCGTCGATTTCAATTTATATTAATGAACTGATGCAAAGTTATAACGTTCAGAACTTGATACGCGTCGGTACATGTGGGGCCATTCAAAAGGATGTGAAAGTACGTGACGTCATCCTGGCAATGACATCATCCACTGATTCTCAAATGAATAAACTAACGTTCAATGGGATCGATTATGCTCCGACTGCGAACTTTGATCTTCTAAAACGTGCTTATGATGCAGGGACAGAAAAAGGTCTTAATCTGAAAGTCGGAAACGTATTCACTGCTGACATGTTTTACAATGACAATGCGGACCATGAAAAGTGGGCTCAATATGGTATTCTTGCCATTGAAATGGAAACGTCTGCCCTCTACACATTGGCAGCCAAATATGGTCGAAATGCACTTTCAGTTCTGACTGTAAGCGACCATATCCTGACAGGGGAAGAAACCTCTTCAGAAGAGCGTCAAACGACTTTTAATGAAATGATCGAAGTGGCTTTAGAAGCGGCAATTCAAGAATAATTTATAGATGCAAAAGGAAAAAACTGCTTACAATCCCGAATCGGGTTGATAGGCAGTTTTTCCTTTTGTGAATTTTCTCCTGCTTACATATAGCTCTGGACATGGTAAGATGGAGAATGGAACCATTATAGAGAAACTAGGTGAAAGTATGAAAAAGATCATCTTCGTAACTGCTGCCTCCCTGGTTATGTTATCAGGTTGTTCGCAAGTAGAAGAGTGGTCAGACGAATTATTTGGCCAAAAACAGCAAGAGACACAGGAAAAGGAACCAAAGGTGCAGACACCTGACAATGGACAGGATGAACAAGCAAAGCCTGAACAGGTGCCGTCCGAAGAAGCAGTGCCTAAAGAGCTGCAATTAGAGTCCGAATACTTCAATGACGTAAAAGTCGTGGACGGAAAACAGGTGATTCAAAACCCGTCCAATCTATTAGCATTGGTAAATAAGGAATATGCATTAGATGAATACAAACCTGCAGATCTAGTCCGTCCAAACGTTCCATTCGTATTCGGGGATCAGGACCTTGAAAAAGCGCATCTCCGTAAAGAAGCGGCAGAGCAGCTGGAAAAGATGTTCGCTGATGCCAAAGCTGGAGGGGTATTCTTGACAGCCATTTCAGGTTACCGCTCATACGAGTACCAAAAAATGCTCCTCGATAGGGAAATCGCCCAATTCGGTGAAGAAAAGGCAGTCATGGCCGTAGCGCCTCCGGGACAAAGTGAGCATCAGTCAGGACTCGCTATGGATATTTCCAGTCAAAGCAACCAATTTCAAGTAAATATAGAATTTGCTGATACGAAAGAAGGAAAATGGCTGGCAGGGAATGCATATAAGTACGGGTTCATTCTTCGTTATCCCGAAGATAAGGTATCCATTACCCAATATCAATATGAGCCTTGGCACTATAGATATGTTGGGAAGGAAGCCGCTAAAGTGATTCATGAAAACGATTGGACACTTGAAGAGTACTTTAATAATGTAAAGAAAATTTAATGATGATAAAGGGTCAGGGCCTACGTTCCTGACCCTTTTTTGATGGGGATTCAGGGATAAGGGGAGAATTCCCTTCCGCCTTGTTCTCTTTTTTTGTATTTCCACATACAACAGTAATAAGGGATGTCCAATTTGGGATGGGTGGGTGGACGGTATGATGAGGGTGTTTAGTATAATCATCATTGGCAGTGTTTTCGTCGGGGTAGGCATCAATCTATTTTTCGTCCCCCATCATTTTCTTGATGGCGGTATGATCGGAATCGGATTGATTGCCCACTATTGGCTAGGTGTGAAACCAGGTCTTACCATCATTCTCCTGAGTATCCCCCTTTATCTGCTTGCATTCTTTAAAGATCGAATCCTTTTTTATAACAGTATTCACGGGCTATGGTTGTCCTCTTTGATGATTGATTACTTTTATCATTGGAATACCCTCTTACATCTTCCTCCACTAATGAGTGCCTTTTTTGGCGGTGCTTTTGTCGGGATAGGCATCGGCCTTATGTTAAGGGGAAATTCTGCTACGGGTGGATCTGACTTATTGGCACAATTAATTGGAAAGAGTTTTGGATGGAATGTCGGTAAGCTGATTTTTGCCTTTGATAGTGTCGTGCTTATGGCGGGCTTCCCCATTATTGGAACCGAAGCATTTTTATATTCTTTATTAGCTGTAAGCACGGTGGGGTTTTTTACGACGATTTTGACACATCATAATGAAGAAGATGGATTTTCCTTTCGCTAACATGGAAAAGCTGATAGAATGAAGAAGTTATGAGCTTAAGATTGCTCAGCGGAATGTTTCATGATATTCTAAACGAAAATTCACACAAGATACATAGCAACGAAAGTGGTGGAAGCTTTGGAACAAGATAAGACAGAACAGACACAACAAGAGACCCAGTCAAGTTTTATAAAAATGAAAAAATTCAAATTCGTCATGCTCCTTTTTTTCCTTGTATTCCTAACTGCAGGAATTACCACGTTTGCACTTGCGTTCGGCGACGAAAAAGCAGTCAACGTAGGGGTGACAGAACGATCGGAGTTTCAGAAGCTGTATGAAGCCTATGATAAATTGAATCAGAATTATTACAAGGACCTCGATCAGGACAAACTTGTAAACGGTGCGATCAACGGGATGATAGATAGTGTCGGGGATCCATTTTCCGATTACATGAACGAGGAAGAAGCGAAGAAGTTCCAGGAAAGTATTTCTTCTTCATTTGAAGGAATCGGAGCAGAAATCCAGGAGAAAGAGGGTTACATATCCATCGTCTCTCCAATTAAAGGTTCTCCGGCAGAAAAAGCCGGCCTTCAGCCAAACGACATCATCACTAAAGTAGACGACAAAAGCATTCAGGGTATGTCTGTGACGGATGCCGTTCTTCTTATCCGTGGTGAAAAAGGAACTAAGGTAACGTTGACCATTCAACGGGCAGGTCAGGATAAACCGATGGAGGTCACCATCACAAGAGACGAGATTCCGATTGAAACGGTTTATGCAGAAATGAAAGAGAATGGTGTAGCTGAAATCCAAATCACCAGCTTCTCAGAGAATACGTATAAAGAATTGACGGAAGCTTTAAATGAAATGAACGATAAAGGCATGAAGAAACTCGTTCTGGATCTTAGACAGAATCCTGGTGGATTACTCGATCAAGCGGTTAAGATCTCGAATCTGTTTGTACCGGAGGGTGAAGTCTTATTCCAGGTGAAAGACAGTAAAGGGAAAGTGGAAAAGTATGTTTCAGAATCAGGTCAGAAGGTGGACGTGCCGACAGCCGTTCTGGTTGATGAAGGTAGTGCAAGTGCTGCAGAAATCCTGTCAGCAGCCGTAAGCGAATCCAACGATATACCATTGATTGGAACGAAGACCTTTGGTAAGGGGACCGTCCAAACAGCTGAAACCTTCAAGGATGGTTCAAACATGAAGTTCACTACCGCTAAATGGTTGACTCCCAAGGGAAATTGGATCCATGAAAAAGGCATCAAGCCTGATATTGAAGTGAAAATGCCTGATTACGCTCAGCTTCCTTATATCAATCCTGAAAAGGAACTAAAGGAAGAAGACTTATCTGAACAAGTGAAAACAGCAGAGCAAATGCTCGAAGCCCTTGACTTAAATCCAGGAAAAGTAGACGGCTACTATGATGAAGAAACCACTGCAGCCGTTAAAGAGTTCCAAGGGAAAAACGATCTGGAAGTGACAGGTACACTAAACGGGGAAACCATCTTAAAGCTTATGACCGACCTAAGGGAAAAGCTGAAAGAAAACGACCCTCAACTGAAAAAAGCGATTGAAGTGTTGAATAAAGATCAATAACTCCAAGGTCTCAGGTGATTTCACCTGGGATCTTTTTTTATTGTGCGCCCGGCATGGGTGTGATCTATAGGGTGAGAGTCCCGAGCCGTGAAGACAGTTGTAGCGGTTAGCTTAACGCAAGGGTGTCCGGGGCGACCCGGAATCTGAAGGAAGCGGGCGGCAAACCTCCGGTCCGAGGAACACGAATCTCATATAAGGCTTGTTGCACTGGATAAGTCTGCAATACAAGATGAAGTCCGAACTGTCGAAGGTGCAGAAAGTAAATGAGGCGGATAGATGG
>NZ_LIXZ01000052.1 GCF_001305855.1 Rossellomorea vietnamensis
AAAAATATAACCTACCCTCTAAGACACCACTACAAGATTGGGTAAGAGCTTATAAAACACAAGGAATAGAAGGTATAAAGCGAAGAGAAATAAACAAAGCGTACTCTGTTCAATTTAAATTAGATACGATACTATTTATGTTAGAGACAGGCGCTTCTTATCAGGAAACTGCGGAACAATTTAAGCTGAACAATCCTTCATTAATTCATTCTTGGACGAAAATATTTAATGAACAAGGAGTAGATGGCCTGAAACCTAAATTAAAGGGGAGACCTTCTATGTCTAAGAAACCTAGTAAATCGGAGAAGAAGGAAGAGAAAAAGTTAACACGCGAAGAGGAATTAGAACGCGAGAATGAATTACTGCGATTGGAAAATGCGTACCTAAAAAAGTTGAGAGCTTTTCGGGAGAATTCGAATGCCTTCCGCGAAAAGCACAAGCCAAGCTCGCATTCGAACTTAAAGAAGAAGGATTCCGATTAAAAGATATTTTCCAAGTAGTGRGGATTCCCGAAGCAACTTATCACTATCATGTGAAGGGTTTTGACAAAGAGGATTCGAATACAGAATTAAAAGAACTCATTACTTCCTTATTTRAAAAATTTCATGAACGGTATGGATATAAAAGAATTACGAAGGAATTAAAGAAATTAGGTCATCATATCAATCATAAAAAAGTATATCGTATTATGCGAGACMTCGGATTGAAATGTGTAAAATTCATGCGGAAATCCCGTAAATACAATTCGTATAAGGGGAACGTTGGAAAGGTAGCGAAGAACCGATTATCACGCCGGTTTAACACGCATGTCCCTCTACAAAAATTAGTAACTGACGTTACAGAATTTAAATGTCTAAACGAAGAGAAGTTATATTTAAATCCCATTCTTGACCTCTATAACGGAGAAATCATCGCGTATGGAATCAGGAAACGTCCCACGTTAGATCTAGTCACGGAACCTTTACATGAAACGATAGAAATAATAAGAAATCACGCAATCTAT
>NZ_LIXZ01000053.1 GCF_001305855.1 Rossellomorea vietnamensis
CCTGGAACGGGCCCTGGCCGGCACCCCGGAGCCGCGCTGAGCCCGGTCCCCGGAATCCATTGGCCGCCCCTCACCGGCTCTGGTACGATGAAGTCGTTCCCTGGGGTGTTTGCCAGTCGTTATCGTCCCTCGAGCCTATGCGCAGTACCCAGGGGGCCATATGCTAGCCGGACCCGTGTGCATGTCCGTGCGTCGGAAAGCCTGACGGTTCGGCTGCGGCCACCCACCTTGAACCACTGGGTTCAAGGGCCAGAACGACAGCGGCACTCTGGGGAACCTCGTCCACATGACACCTCTCATGCCGACACCCGCCGCACCCCTTTCTCTCGAGAGCTTCGATGGCTCACGTCGTGAGTTGCGTCGCGAACTGCGCCGCCGCCGCCGCGCCCTGACGCCAGAACAGCGTCGACGCGCCAGCGAACACCTGTGCCTCAGGCTGCGCCGCCTGCCCGAAGTGCAGCGTGCCCGACGCGTGGCACTCTACCTGCCCAATGACAGTGAGATCGACCCCACCCCCCTGATCGACTGGTTCCGGCACCGTGGCACCCGGGTTCATCTGCCGGTGCTCAAGCCGCTGTCACGCAATCGCCTGTGGTTCGTGCACTACCATGCCGATACACCCATGGTCCGCAACCGCTTCGGCATCCCCGAGCCCGAGACCCGTCATGGCGCCCATCGCGCCCGGCGCCTGGCGGCCTGGGCCCTGGACCTGATCCTGCTGCCGCTGGTGGGCTTCGACGACGCCGGCCAGCGCATGGGCATGGGTGGCGGCTTCTACGACCGCACCCTGGCCTTCACCCGTCACCCGGGGCCACGCCCGCGACTGGTCGGCCTGGCCCATGACTGTCAGCGGGTCGACTCGCTGCCGGCGGAGCCATGGGACGTGCCGCTGGACGCCATCGTCAGCGACGCCCGGGTGGTGCGCCCCTGACGGGGACAGCCCCATAACGCGAACGGGCCGATGCCAGTTGGCAT
>NZ_LIXZ01000054.1 GCF_001305855.1 Rossellomorea vietnamensis
GCCAGCGTTCGTCCTGAGCCAGGATCAAACTCTCCGATAAAAGTTTGAATAGCTCTTTAAAAATAAATCTAGAATTAACGTTGACGTATTGTCTTGTTTTGTTCAGTTTTCAAGGTTCAATGTGTAAGTGCTTCTCTTGAAGCGACCCTTACTATGTTACATGATTGTTAACTTGTTGTCAACAACTTTTTAAAAGAAGTTTTTCTCAAGTCTTTCATGTTGTGTTGCTTGTTTGCGGCAACAAATAACACTTTACCAGTTAACTTCGTAGAAGTCAACTTCTTTTCAAAAATTTAATAACTTTATAAGTTATTAATCACTTAAAAGAGCCTAAAAGAGTTAAGTTAGTTAGTCTCTTATAAAAGGCGGAAAAGCAATAATACCACAAACAATAACTTGATAGCAATATCTATTTTAAAATTTTTCAGATGTTTAATTGTTAATGATTTATTATTTTAATAGGTTGTTCATTCTATTTAATATTGAGAAAGAAAATAAGCATTCCCTTGCGACAGGTGGTCGCTGCTGATTCGTTGCGCCAAGATTGGGTAAAAACCGTGCTAAACCCCCATGACGAGTCCACATTTTAAGATTACCAGTCCATATTTTTACCCTCTTACTCCTTCTTCCTATGAAAAAAGAGTTATTAACGTTATAGATTGATTGGTTAAGATCACCTTCGGGAAAAATTTATGCAAGATTCGAGGGGAATCATGCCGGTATTTCAATAATCGTGCGGGAAAAAGGTTTTTCAAGCTGCGTCGGGATTTATCATGCGACATTCCAATTATTCGTGCCAACGTGTCGAAATTTCTTTACCGCGTCCCCACCAGTACACTAATTCCTCATTCGCCCTCCCTCTTCCTCAACAGGTAGATCCTCCGTTCCTCAAACAGACTCTCTTTCACTATGTTCTTCGAACAAATCCAATCAAAACCAAAAAAAGAGTAACTCCTAAG
>NZ_LIXZ01000055.1 GCF_001305855.1 Rossellomorea vietnamensis
ACCACCGGCAGGTAGGCCCCCAGCAGCAGCACCAGGGTGGGTCGCAGCATGCGGCTCAGGCTGCTGCCGCCGACCAGCGCCCCGAAGTAGAGGATCGGCGCCGTGGGCGGGGTGATCAGCCCCATGCCGAGGTTGGTGGCGATGATGGCGGCAAACTGCACCGGGTCGATCTCCAGCGCCTGCACCAGCGGCATCAGCATCGGCGTGGCCAGCAGGATGCCGCTGACATCCTCCATGAACATGCCGATCAGCAGCAGGAAGAGGTTGAGCAAGAGCATCAACAACAGCGGATTCTCGGTGACGCCAAGAAACCCTTCCAGCACCATCTGCGGCACGTTCTCCATGGTCAGCATGCGCGCCAGCATCGCCGAGAAGAACACCAGCACCAGCAGCGTGCCGGCGGTCTGCCCCGCGCGCCACAGCACGCCATGCAGGTCGGCCAGGCGCAGTTCACGGTAGTACCAGATACTGATGGGGATGGCGTAAAGCACGGCGATGGCCGCGGCCTCGGTGGGCGTGGTCACGCCACCATAGATGCAGCCAAGGATGATCATGGGCATGGCCAGGCCCAGCGCCGCGCGGCGCGTCTGACCGGCGATATCGCGCACCACCACCGGCAGCGGAGCCGGTTCGGGCTTCTCCAGTGGCATGTGGCGAGTCAGCACGCGGTTCCAGAAACAGAACAGCAGCACCAGCAACACCCCAGGCAGCACCGGCGCCAGGAAGGACGCGGTGACCGAAGTGCCCGACACCCAGCCGTAGATGATCATCGAGGCGCTGGGCGGGATCAGCAGCGCCAGCACCGCCGAGGTGGAGACCAGCGCCGTGGCATAGCCGCGGTCGTAGCCGCGCTCCACCATGCGCGGGATCATGATCTTGCCCACCGCGGCTACCGCCGAGGAGGCCATGCCCGAGA
>NZ_LIXZ01000056.1 GCF_001305855.1 Rossellomorea vietnamensis
AGCGGGTGCGGCGTGCTGGCAAAGAGGTCGTTCTGCAGCGGTGCCGCCACTGCACCGCCATCGCTGCGCGCCGGGCGACTGCCCTGGTCGACCTCCTGCTGTTCCAGCTGGGCGAGCTTCTCCCGGGCTCGGGCGATCACTCCCTGGGGCACGCCGGCGAGCTGCGCCACCTGCAGGCCGTAGCTCTGGCTGGCTGGACCCTCCTCCACCCGGTGCATGAAGACGATGCCATCCCTGTGCTCCGCCGCGGTGAGGTGAACATTGGCCACCCCCTCGGCCTGCTCGGGCAGGGCCGTCATCTCGAAGTAGTGGGTGGCGAACAGGGTAAAGGCGCGGGTGCGGGTCAGGTGCTCGGCGCTGGCCCAGGCCAGCGACAGGCCATCGAAGGTGCTGGTGCCGCGGCCGATCTCGTCCATCAGCACCAGGCTTTCATCGGTGGCGTTGTGCAGGATGCTGGCGGTCTCGGTCATCTCCACCATGAAGGTGGAGCGTCCGCCGGCCAGGTCGTCCGAGGAGCCGATGCGGGTAAAGATACGGTCCACCGGGCCGATCTCCGCCTCGTCTGCCGGCACGAAGCTGCCGGTGTGGGCGAGCAGCACGATCAGCGCTGCCTGGCGCATGTAGGTGGACTTGCCGCCCATGTTGGGGCCGGTGATCACCAGCATGCGGCGGTCGTCGCCCATCATCAGGTCGTTGGGCACGAAGGGAGCGTCGGAGACTCGCTCCACCACCGGGTGGCGACCGCCGCGGATGGCGATGCCCGGGGTCTCGGCCAGGTGCGGGCGCACGAACTCCAGGGCGCGGGCGCGCTCGGCGAAGGCGCACAGCACGTCCAGCGCCGCCAGTGCCCGAGCGCTGGCCTGGAGGGCGTCGAGCTCGGCGTTGAGGGTGTCGAGGAGTCCCTCATAG
>NZ_LIXZ01000057.1 GCF_001305855.1 Rossellomorea vietnamensis
TTCGGCCACGGCGGCGCCGTCACGCTCGTAGGCCTCGAACAGCAGCCGCTCGAAGTTGGACGACACCACGATATCCATGGAGGGCGCCAGAGTCGCCTTGAGCTCCTGCTTCGAGAAGTCGTTGGCTGCCAGGGTGCGGTGCAGGATGTCGTTGGCGTTGGTGGCGATGACGAAGCGCTCCACCGGCAGCCCCATGCGGTAGGCCATGTAGCCGGCGAAGACGTTGCCGAAGTTGGCCGAGGGCACGCAGAAGCTCACCTCGCGCTGCGGCGCGCCCAGCGCCACGGCGGAGGCCACGTAGTAGACGATCTGGGCCATGATGCGCGCCCAGTTGATGGAGTTGACCGCCACCAGGCAGGTGCCATTCAGGAAGGACTGGTCGGCGAAGCTCGCCTTGACCATCGCCTGGGCGTCGTCGAAGTTGCCCTCGATGGCGACGTTGAAGACGTTGTCCGCCAGCACCGTGGTCATCTGGCGGCGCTGTACCTCCGAGACCCGGTTGTGGGGGTGGAGGATGAAGATGTCGAGGTTGTCGCAGTGGCGGCAGCCCTCGATGGCGGCCGAGCCGGTGTCGCCGGAGGTCGCCCCCATGATCACCGCCCGCTCGCCGCGCTTCTTCAGGAAGTGGTCGAGGATGCGGCCCAGCAGCTGCAGCGCCACGTCCTTGAAGGCCAGGGTCGGGCCGTGGAACAGCTCGAGCAGGAAGTGGTTGGCATCGAGCTGGTTCAGCGGCACCACGGCGTCGTGGCTGAAGGTGGCGTAGGCCTCCTCGACGATGCCGCGGAAGGTCTCGTCGTCGATCTCGCCGTTGACGAAGGGCTTCATCACCCGGAAGGCGATCTCGGCATAGGAGA
>NZ_LIXZ01000058.1 GCF_001305855.1 Rossellomorea vietnamensis
GATCTGCGCCACGTCCTTGAGCGCGGCGACCCGCGGCAGCACGTTCTTGCCGGTGGTGGAGGCCACCGCCAGCACGTGGGTATAGTCGCCGGCGAGTTCCGCGATCAGCGCCGCAGTGGGCTCGGCCAGCAGGTGGGCATAGGCGGCGTTGTCGGCCACGCGGACCTTGCTGACGCCGTCGAGCTTGGCCGCGGCCTCGGCGATGGCGGCCACATTCTCACCGGCCACCAGCACGTCGATATCGCCGCCGATCTGTTGTGCGGCCGCGACCACATGGGCAGTGGCGCCGGCCAGGGCGCCGTCGTGATGTTCGGCAAGTACCAGGATGCTCATGAGATCACCTTCGCCTCGTTCTTGAGTTTGTCGACCAGCTCGTCCACCGAGCCCACCTTGACGCCACCCTGCCGCTCGGCCGGCGGCTCGACCTTGAGCAGCTTGACCTTCGAGGCCACCTCGACGCCGAGGTCCGCCGGGCTCTTGACGTCCAGCGGCTTCTTCTTGGCCTTCATGATGTCGGGCAGCTTGGCATAGCGCGGCTCGTTGAGGCGCAGGTCGGTGGTGACGATGGCCGGCAGGGAAAGCTCGACGGTCTGCAGGCCGCCGTCGATCTCACGGGTCACCTGTATCTTTCCATCCCCTCCGTCTCCGCTGATATTCACGGCGGAGGCGAAGGTGCCCTGGGGCAGGCCGGTCAGGGCGGCGAGCATCTGGCCGGTCTGGTTGTTGTCGGTGTCGATGGCCTGCTTGCCGAGGATCACCAGACCCGGCTGCTCCTCTTCCACCAGCTTGGCCAGCGCCTTGGCCGCGCCCAGCGACTCGACGCGCTCGTCGGTCTCGACATGAA
>NZ_LIXZ01000059.1 GCF_001305855.1 Rossellomorea vietnamensis
GGAATCCTGGCCGCGCCTGGCCGGCCTCGACGCCGACTACATGGCCAAGCAGTTGCATGACATCAAGGAAGGGAGTCGCGAGGCACCCACCATGATGCCCTTCGTCAACATGCTCGACGACCAGCAGATCGCCGACGTGTCGGCCTACTACAGCCAGCTGCCCGCCACTCAGGGCGACGGCGGCGACGTCGACGAGGCGGTACTGGCCCGCGGCGAGCAGCTCGCCCTGCGCGGTGACTGGGACGAGTACATCGTCTCCTGCAAGAGCTGCCATGGTCCCGGTAACCAGGGCGTGGGCAGCACCTTCCCGGGGATCGCCGGTCAGCATGCTGGTTACATCGAGAATCAGCTTCGCGCCTGGCAGGAGGGGCGTCGTGCCAACGACCCTCAGAACCTGATGGGGGCGATTGCCCAGCGCATGAGCGACGAGGACATCACCGCCGTGGCGGCCTGGCTGGCCACTCAGCCGGCGACCGACGAGTAAGGGGGAACAGACAATGATCAATCGCAGGAAGACGCTGGCACTGGCCGGTGTGACCCTGGCCGCCAGCGCAAGCCTGGCCGCCTGGGCAGAGACCGACGGCCATCCCTACGACAAGCTGGTGGAAATGGGCTATCCGGCCCCCCAGGAGGGCGAGCTGGTGCATGTGCCGCCCACCATGGCGGACCTCGAAGCCGCCGATATGAAGCCGCAAACCAAGGCCGTCATTCGCCGCGGTTACGACCTCTTCACCAACACCCAGCAGCTGCGTGGCAAGAACGTCTTCAACGACATGAACTGCTCCAGCTGCCACC
>NZ_LIXZ01000060.1 GCF_001305855.1 Rossellomorea vietnamensis
TTCATCATCGGTATCACCCTCCGCCTCGTTACCCTTGGTCGTCGGCGTCTGCCACAGGCAGCGATGGAGCTGTTCCTCCAGGCTCCTGACGCGCTGGGCCTGGTCCTCCAGATGACGCTTCTGTTCGTCGATGCGCGCCTGAAGCAGCGCCTGCTCGTGGTGGCGAGTGTCCGCCAGCGACTCGGCCTGGCGCCGCGCCCAGTCGGTCTCGCGATGGCGCTTCTCCTCCTCGGCCAGCCGGGCACGCGCCTCCTGCAGCTGTGACTCCTGGCGGGCGAGGCGCTTCTCCTGCTGCTCCTCACGGCCGGCCGCGGCCTTCTCCTGGGCCTGTCGCTCCTGGCGCGCCTGGTCGAGCAGCGCCATCAGGCGTGTCTCGGCACTTTCGTGGCGCTGCTCCTCTCGCGTCAGCTTCTCGCGATGCTCGGCTTCCCGAGCCTGCATGGCCTGCTGATGCTCGTCCGCCACCCGGGCCGCCTCGTCCCGATGACGCTGCAGCAGGGACTCCGCCTCCGCCAGCCGCGTGGCGAGGCGCTGCTCGGCCTTGCGGAGGGTCTCGTTATCCGCCTGACGGGTGGCCAGCTCAGCGCTGAGTGTCTCGAGTCGCTGTTCGGTGCCGGCCAGGTGGCTGGCCAATGCCGTTTCGCGCTGCCTGGCATCCTCGGCCTGGCGGTGGGAGTCGGCGGCAGCCTCACGGGCCTCCTCGATCTTGCGGTCCGCCTCTTCCCGATAGTGCGCCAGCGCCTGATTGGCGCTCTCCTGGGC
>NZ_LIXZ01000061.1 GCF_001305855.1 Rossellomorea vietnamensis
TCAGCGCATGCAGGATGCGCTGGATGCCCGCCGGGCGAGCCAGCAGAGCGAGGCGATGCAGGGGCCGGCGAATTGTGTGGAGTGCGATGAGCCGATCCCGACGGCGCGGCGCTTGAGCGTGCCGGGGTGCCGGTATTGCACGGAGTGCCAGGCGGCCAGGGAGGGGCGGCGGTGATGGGCCAAAAGCGCGAATATATTCCTCTGGGCCTTGACGAAGTTCGCCAGGCGCTTCTATTCATCCCGGCCGATGATCGAGAAGTGTGGATCAACATCGGCAATGCTTTGAAGACTGAATTCGATGATGCGGGCTGGGACCTCTGGGACAGCTGGAGCCAGTCGAGCGACAAGTACAAGGCGGGCGACGCCTGGAAGAAATGGAAGTCGTTGAAGCCAGGGAAGGTGAGCATCCGCTATCTGGACAAGCTCGCCCGCAATTCTGGTTGGCGCCGCGAGCGGCGCGAACTGACGCCAGAAGAAAAGCAACGTTTGAAAGCTGAGGCAGAAGAGCGTCGCCGTCTGGTCGCCGAAAAGGTGGAGGCAGACGAAGCCAAGCTCGAGCGTATGCAGCTCGCGGTGGCGGAAGCCTGCCAGCGGGTACTTGAGGTGCATCTGAACGAGCAGGGTGCCTCGTCGTACCTGGAGCGCAAGGGAGTGGGCGCCCATGGCGTGCTGTTCCCGTGCCGTGCTGTGTTGGTTAACGTCGATTCGCAACGCGAGCGAGTGGATATCTGGGCTGGCGAGGAAG
>NZ_LIXZ01000007.1 GCF_001305855.1 Rossellomorea vietnamensis
CTTAGGAGTTACTCTTTTTTTGGTTTTGATTGGATTTGTTCGAAGAACATAGTGAAAGAGAGTCTGTTTGAGGAACGGAGGATCTACCTGTTGAGGAAGAGGGAGGGCGAATGAGGAATTAGTGTACTGGTGGGGACGCGGTAAAGAAATTTCGACACGTTGGCACGAATAATTGGAATGTCGCATGATAAATCCCGACGCAGCTTGAAAAACCTTTTTCCCGCACGATTATTGAAATACCGGCATGAACTTCATCCAATGACGCATGATTCCACCCAGGTTAGGTGATTCAATCAAGAGTATTCCAACACCCTC
The DNA here is from genome assembly GCF_001305855.1 of Rossellomorea vietnamensis. Lineage (GTDB taxonomy): Bacteria > Bacillota > Bacilli > Bacillales > Bacillaceae_B > Rossellomorea > Rossellomorea vietnamensis_A. The sequence goes on from NZ_LIXZ01000007.1 coordinate 316, forward strand.
CTACCCACGTTCATATTTAAGTTCATAATCTGAGTAATAACAGCCAAATCCCTAAATCCCAGGACCAGACTCCTCGTGAAAAGTTCATACTCCCTCCAATAAGGCCAATTGATTGAATCTAATCCCCTGTATACATTCATAATCTGCAATTTTCCATTAAAAACCCGACATGTAGACTATCTAACTCACATCACTCATAAAACCAACCATATGCTCCATACCAGTTGTCAGGCAATGGTGAAGAAAGAATATCTTATATTCGGAGAAGTTGACTTCTTCTTCCATTCGTTCTACGATATTAAGTAAATAGAGGTTTGATCTGAAAGGGTGGTACTCTTGCAAAGTTCTTCTAGTACTTCGATTGATTCGTTTTTAAAGTGGCTTGAACAGGAAGGGAAATCATTAAATACCATTTCAACTTACCATCAAGAACTTAAGAAATTTGAACATTGGCTTCAGGAAAATCAGCAAACACTCGAAGAGGTAACTCAGACAGATGTTCAGGACTACATCCTATTTTTAGAAGAAAAGGGAAAGAGCCCAATTACAACAGATAAAATTCTGGGAGCAATCAGAACTTTTTCAAAATATTTAAAGAAGCCACAAGTCACGTTGGGTATCCAAATTCAAAAGGCTGATAAGAATGATGAAATAGATGTTCTTATGAAGAAAGATTGTGAGATGTTGTTATCGGAAGTAAGAGAGCATGAGAATGAAAGAAATATAGCCATTGTATACATGCTTCTTCACACAGGGATAAGAGTGTCTGAGCTTTGTGGATTGAATCAGTCTGATCTTGATTTTCTTGAAGGCAATCTAAAGGTAATGTCACCTCATGGGGAAGAAAGGGTCATCCCCTTATCTGATGAACTGAAAGATCATCTCACGAAATATTTACCACTTAATCCTACGGAGAAGGCGTTGTTTGTATCAAAATCCAATGAGAGACTAACAGAGAGAGCTGTGCAGTATATGTTAAAGAAATACGGTGTGAATGCTCAGAAATTACGCCATACCTTCTGTCAGCAATTAATCGATAAGGGTGTGGGCCTGGAAGTGGTCTCTAAGCTCGCTGGTCATAAGGATATAAATGTAACGAAAAAATATGCCAAATCCAGAGTGCAGCATTCGGAGTATGAGGATGCGATTCGAAAGACTTTTTCGATTGAAGGATGACAAAATAGCAAACACAAAGAATCCACCCAGGTCAAGAATGAAAACTTCTTGATGGGATGGCATCAATTTAAATTGTAAAAGGCAGATAAACATGAGGTTTATCTGCCTTAAATATAGGGTTTATTTTTCCCACCCACAATCGGATGCGACATTGGACGCGATAATATTGCCGTCAACATCCAGCAGGATAGTGATGGAACAACAACTCATACATATTCATCAGATGTTCGTCATCCACTGAATCACTTTGCAATTTTCTTAGAAGATTAATAACATTTAACAAGCCTTTTTCCTTTCAACACAAAGGAATTTACAAATATACTATGAAAAATATACCATAATAAGTTTGCAAAATGGAATGGACTGGCTAGTGTTTTCGACGAAAAAATACTCATTTCCTCAAATTATGAGATTTTTCTCAAAAACAACAAATATAAATGGAAATATTCTGGTATTGGTATATAATAGTAATAAAGTCTCATATCTAAGAAGAATCTGATAATAGGGGCTTATGACAAAAAGGGAAAAAGGAAGGTGTTAGATTTGAAAAGTTTAAAAGAGATGGTTACTCGAAGGACTGTGGCAATTTGTCCGGCGTATGATGGGGTTCACCAGTCGGTGGTCCATGACTTTGATAGGAGAAAGACTTACAGTGAAAAATCCTCCATGGAAATTCTGGACGAATCCTGTATGGTGTACAGGTCCACATACGATGGAAGGATCAAAGCCGTCCGGCATGCATTCGACTACCTTAGAAAAACACCTCTTATGATCTGCCCGCAGCAATACATCTATGCGATACCCACCATGGCCCCAACCGATTATGATTGTATGTGGCTGTTCTGCCAGCATATCGAGTCAACCTCCACCAGAGAAGGAAAAACCTATGTGCATTTTACAAACGGCGAAGAACTTGAAATCAACTGTTCAGAAAGTGTCATCACCAAACAGAGGGAGAGGGCAGCCGTCACCATGACCCATTTCTCCACCATCCCGACCATCTCATCCATGAACCGCAACGAAACCGGGCTCTACCTCCCAGGATTCCACTCACACCTCCAGAACCCGGACGAATTCGGCGCCGATTCCTGAGGGACGGACCTCGAACTGAATCTCAAAAAACAGGAGTAGGAAACGTGTTCCAACTCCTATTTGTCGTTGGTTGAATGTATCGTGTCTATTTAATGAGGTTGTTAAATAATTGAATCTAATAATCCTCTATTAACTAGTATGGATTGAGTGAACTCTAAAACGTGTGGTGTTTTTCGATATATTTTTTATGCCCATGAAGTTGATTGGAGCGGAAGGTGCTCGACTCCTGCGGGAAATGCTGGACAGGTGAGACCCCACAGGGCAAAGCCCGAGGAGGCTCACCGCCAGCCCCGCGGAAAGCGAGCACCTGCAGCGGAAATCAACCAGCACTCTTCCTATTAATAAGAAAATAACGATTAAATTAGAAAAATCCACCGCTATTCCCACCAAAAACACCGGTCTATTCTAAAATTAAATTTCATATAATGTAAAATGTAATTGAAATATTATTTTAAAAACGATTATAATAGAATTAATGAAAACGCATACAGATTTCTGGGAGGAATGACTTGTGAAAGAAGATAATGTTTTTGAATTATCAACAGAGAAGGTGAATCAGAATACGCTCGGGATCGATACAGCGAGTACCGGCGACATTCTTTACATGATGAATGAGGAAGATCAGAAGGTGGCGGAAGCGGTAAGGCTCGTCATCCCTCAAATAGAAGAAGTGGTCGATAAGGTCGTGACATCCATCTCTCAAGGTGGAAGGCTGATTTATATGGGAGCCGGTACAAGCGGCAGGCTCGGTGTCCTGGATGCGGTGGAATGCCCGCCGACCTTCAGCGTGGGTAGTGAGGTCGTCGTCGGTTTGATTGCCGGCGGTGAGAAGGCGTTCGTGAAAGCGGTAGAAGGAGCCGAGGATGATGAAGGATTAGGTGTATCGGATCTGAAAGGAATCGGACTGACTCCTATGGACACCGTTGTCGGCATCGCAGCAAGCGGGCGTACCCCTTATGTCATCGGTGGTTTGAGGTATGCAAGGGAGGTAGGGGCAACAGCCGTGGCTCTTTCCTGCAATACAGGGTCGAAAATCTCTGCCGAAGCAGAGCATGCAATCGAAGTGGATGCAGGTCCCGAAGCATTGACGGGATCCACCCGTTTAAAGGCGGGTACGGCTCAGAAAATGGTGCTGAATATGATTTCCACTGCAAGCATGATCAAGCTAGGGAAAGCCTACGGTAACCTGATGGTCGATGTGAATATCAGCAATTATAAGCTTGAGCAGCGGGCGATCGGCATCATCGAGAGCATCACGGGGGCTGATAAAGAAACGGCAGCAGCGACGCTGAAGAAGGCGAATAATGAAGTGAAGCCTTCGATCGTGATGATCACACTCGGCTGTGAGTACGAAGAAGCGAAGAGCCGCCTGGAAGATGCCAACGGATATGTCCGGCTGGCGATTGAAAAATAGGCTGATCGTATAGGGGTACCTGTCCCCATCCGTTCATAGAAATAGAATGGGAGGGACAATCAATAGAACAAAGGAACGAAAGGGGAAGGTGAATGTGACGAATAAAGAATTGGCTGGAGTCATTTTGGGACGGTTTGGCGGTGCTGATAATATCGCAAGCTATGAACATTGCATGACGAGATTGAGAGTGAAGGTGTATAACGAAGAGCTTGTCCAGAAAGCCGAGATCAAGAAGATAGAAGGGGTACTCGGGTTCGTGGAGGATGAAACGTACCAGGTCATCTTGGGACCGGGAAAAGTCAATAAGGTGACGGAAGAATTCGGGAAGCTCGTTGCTGAAACAAAAGGGGATCTTGACCTGAAAGCACGGGCAGCAGAGCAAAAGGCTGATCTGAAGAAAAAGAACGCGACGCCATTCAAGCTGCTTCTAAGACGCGTGGCGAATATCTTCATACCCTTGATCCCTGCACTGATCGCATCAGGATTGATCACCGGGTTCACGAAGTTCTTCGTACAGGCAGGCTGGCTGAACGGGGAATCCCAGCTTGTCATGATGCTTTCCATCATCGGAAGCGGGTTATTCGGTTACCTTGGTATCCTTGTCGGGATGAATGCAGCGAAGGAATTCGGCGGATCGGCTGCACTTGGAGGTTTGGCCGGTATTCTGATCATCAATCCTGCCATTGGTGATGTGACACTGTTTGGGGAAAATCTGCTGCCTGGACGGGGCGGGTTGATCGGTGTTCTGATTGCAGCCATCTTCATGGCGTTTGTTGAAAAGAATGTTCGAAAAGTCATTCCACAGGCGATCGACATTATTGTGACGCCGACGATTGCGTTGCTTGTTACAGGTTTATTGACATACACGGTATTTATGCCGGTGGGTGGTTTTATTTCAGATATTATTACAAATGGTCTTCTTTCTCTTATTGACATGGGCGGCATTGTTGCCGGGTTCGTACTTGGCGCTACCTTCCTGCCACTCGTTGTGACAGGCTTGCATCAAGGATTGACGCCGGTGCATTTGGAGCTGATCAATACAATCGGGGACGACCCGCTGTTGCCGATCCTTGCCATGGGTGGAGCCGGTCAAGTTGGAGCTGCATTTGCCATCTTCATGAAAACGAAAAAGAAGAAGCTGAAGCGGGCGATCGGCGGGGCGCTTCCTGCCGGGATGCTTGGAATCGGTGAGCCACTGATCTTCGGTGTCACTCTTCCTTTAGGAAGACCATTCCTGACGGCCTGTTTAGGAGCAGGGTTCGGTGGAGCCTTCCAGGCGTACTTCGATGTGGCGACGTTTGCCATCGGGGTATCCGGTCTGCCGTTGATCTTCTTAGTCAACGCTGGGGAGATCCTCTACTATACTCTTGGACTATTGATTGCCTATGCGGCAGGATTCGCTCTGACGTACATGTTCGGGTTCAAGGATGAAATGGCGAGTGAGTTTGAATGATCGGCATTTCAGTCTATCTGTCTGATGAAGATGCCGAAGCGAGAATTCTTCGTGCCTCGGCATCAGGTGTCAAACTCGCTTTTACCTCCCTTCATATCCCGGAAGAATCAGGGATAAGTTCCGAGCGGGTGAAGGGTCTCCTATCCCTTTTTAAAAGGGAGGGATTCCAGGTGTTTGCCGATGTTTCGAAGAAGACGCCCGCTCTTCTCGGTCTTCATCATTTTGAAGAACTGAAAGAATTGGGTGTCACGTCCCTGAGACTGGATGATGGATTCACGACGGATGAAATGCTCGGGTTATCCCGTCATTTTCGGATCGCCATCAATGCCAGTACCGTTGGAGAAAAAGAACTGCAACGGTGGATCGATTGCGGCCTGGAAACAGGAAACATGATTAGTTGGCATAACTTTTACCCGAAACCGGAAACGGGGCTGGATGAGGAGTTTTTCCTGAAGCAGCAAGACTTGTATGATAGGCTCGGAATTCCTGTCTATGCATTTATACCGGGAGATGAAAAAAAGCGGGGTCCCCTCCATCTAGGGCTGCCTACACTCGAAGATCATCGCGGCCAAAATCCTTATGTCAGCGCCGTCCAGTTGAAGCGGTGGGGTGTGACCGGCGTCTTTGTCGGTGATCCCGGATGTTCGGGGGAACTGCTTCGAAAGCTCCATCACTTTGATCAGGAAAATGTCATCGAGCTCTCGTACAAGGGTAGCGGTGAAATCGAAGGGGAGTATCGGCTCCGGCCGGATCCTGGTCGGGACGTACTCAGGTTGCTTGATACAAGGACGAAGGATGAGGTGCCTCCCCTTGATACAGTGGATCGGCCACGGGGCACGTTTACACAGGATAATGATCTGTATGGGCGGTATAGAGGGGAAATGCAGATTGTTCGACGTGACTTAGAAAGTAACCCCGCAGTCAATGTTATAGGAAGAGTATGTGACGAAGATCTTCCTTTACTAGAATGGCTTCAACCGGGCCAAAAGCTTCGAGTGATCAGAGGGACGGACCTTTTTGAAAAGTAGCGAAAAGAGCGTGGGCACATCCCCATGCTCTTTTTCATTTTACAAGGGATTCAAATGTCTTCTTTTCATGACATTTTTACATATACTCATTAAATTGCCCTTTTTTTCTGTTATGATATTATCAACGAATATTTCGACAATAACCGGAATGAAGGGAATGCCAATCAATGACTAGTGCTTCAACCTTGCTGATACAATACCTGGAGGATCATTCAGACGAATTTCTACATAATTGGCGCAAAAGTATCGTGCTTTCAGATAACGATTTATATAAAGAAGAAGTTCTGAATAATGGTGTGAAAATGTTTCAATTAGTGAAGCGTGCGATCGTGAAGCCCCTCACGGAAGATGAAATCACCACACTTGCTCACAAGACGGCCCTTGAACGGGTCAATGCCAACGTGAATATCAGCGAATTTGTTTACAATGTGAATATAGGCAAGAGCATCGTCATCAAATGGGTAAGTAATTCTGGAATCGAACTGAGGGATTTGCAGCCATTGATTGAAGATATCAATTCCCTGTTTGACCGCTTTTCCTATCTCGCCGTGAGAAAATATACGGAAATCAAAGAGCAGCAGCTTCAAGAGAAGGAACTGTATATCGACCAGACCCACAAGGAACGTTTGACGATCCTCGGTCAGATGAGTTCAAGCTTCGTTCATGAATTCCGGAACCCCCTGACGTCCATCATCGGCTTTACCAAGCTCCTGCAGAACGGCTATCCTGACCTCCCTTACCTGGATATCATGCAGCATGAGCTGGAACAATTGAATTACCGCATTTCCCAGTTCCTCCACGTATCGAGAAAAGACCTGATCGATAGTACAAGGGAAGAAATCATCCTGTCCGATCATTTGGAAGAGACGATCGAGTTCCTGTACCCGACCCTGCTGGATGGGGATGTTTCAATCGAGTTTAAATGTGATGCCGACATCAAGGTGTTCGGAAACCGGGATGAATTAAGACAGGTATTTCTCAATCTCATCATGAACTCCATCGATGCCCTACAGGAAGTGGACGGGCACAGGCATATCAACGTCTCCTGTAATGTAAAAGAAGGCAGGACGAATCTCGTCATCTCCAACAATGGCCCACAGATCAAAGAAGAAACCATCGAAGCGATCTTTGAACCTTTTTACACGACGAAGGACCTTGGGACCGGGATCGGTCTGTATATTTGTAAGAAGCTGATTGAAAAGCATGGTGGCAACATAAGCTGTCATTCTAATGAAGAATGGACAACGTTTACGATCGGCATCCCTGTGGAATCAAACATTGTGATGTAATGAAAACACCTCATTCACTCGGAATGAGGTGTTTTTAATACGGAATGGATGACGGCAGGTCTGCCGATCGAATAATAATCAATGGCCGCACCTTCAGCTTCCTCAACGGAAAAACAATTACGGCCATCAAATAGTATAGGGTTTTCCATAAGCTTGGAGATGGTTTTCAATCGTAAGACCTTAAATTCCTCCCATTCGGTCGCGATAAATAACATCTCCTGATCCTCGATGGCTTCAAAGCAATGGTCTGCATATATCACACGCGAACCAAGGATGGATTTTACATTTTCCTGAGCAACCGGATCGTAGACCGTAACCTGGACACCTTCATCCAGCAGCAGATTGATCATTTCCATGGAAGCCGCTTCTCTGATGTCGTCCGTATTGGGTTTGAAGGAGAGGCCCAATAGTCCTGCCCGCTTACCCTTCAGGTCCTTGAAACGCTTTTTCGCCATTTGAACCAATTTTACTTGTTGTTTGGCATTGACGTGAATGACCGATTCCAACAATTCGAAATCATGCTCCATTTCCCCGGCCATTTGGACGAGGGCGTTCGTATCTTTCGGAAAGCATGATCCCCCATAGCCAATGCCGGCTTGAAGGAAGGACGAACCGATTCGCTGATCCATGCCCATTCCTTTTGCCACATCTTCAACGTTCGCCCCAAGCTTTTCGCATAAATTGGCGATTTCATTGATGAAGCTGATCTTGGTTGCTAAAAAGGCGTTAGAGGAATATTTGATCATTTCGGCGCTTTCGATTGACGTGTGTAAAATCGGCACCCCAAACGGTGCGACCATTTCTTCTAATCTCTTAGCTGTTTCTTCCTCTTCCGCGCCGATGACGATCCTATCACCGTTGAACGTATCATGGATGGCGGATCCTTCTCTAAGAAATTCGGGATTTGAAGCAATCCTGAACTTACCGGTCTGATGGGTGTTCAACCAGGAGCGGATCTTGCGATTGGTCCCAACGGGTACGGTACTCTTCGTGACGATAATCGGTCCATCGTGCCTGGCATGGAAACCGATTTTCTCCGCCACATCCTGAAGGGCGGACAGGTCGGCAGAGCCGTCCGGACGGGAAGGGGTTCCCACGGCAATGATGATCACTTCAGCCTTTTCGCAGGCAACGGGATAGTCTGTGGTAAAGGACAAATGGCCGGACTGGGTGGTCTTTTGCAATAAATCGTCTATCCCGGGTTCATAGATAGGGGACTTCCCGCTCTTTAACATCTCCACTTTTTCTTTGTTTACGTCCAGACATATAACGTGGTGCCCGATTTCCGCCAGGCATGCCCCTGTGACAAGACCAACATAGCCGGCACCGATCACTGAAATATTCATTCGGTTCCCACCTTTTTAAGCAGTTCTTTCAAATATGAGGTTAAGGAGGATTGGAGTTCCGGCCTTTTCATCGCACATTCAATCGTTGCTTTAATGAATCCGAACTTATCTCCTATGTCATAGCGGTCTCCGTCAAAAACTTTCGCATACATAAAGTGTTCTTGATTATAGTGGTTCAATGCGTCGGTCAACTGAAATTCTCCACCCGCACCCACGGATAATCGATCTAAATACGAGAAAATCTCAGGGGTTAAAATGTATCGGCCCATGATCGCCAGGTTTGAAGGAGCTTCATGTGGAAGAGGTTTTTCAACCAGTCCCCGGATTCGGTGAAGGTGGTCATCTTTCGAATTATCCGTTGGGAAAGGACTGACGATCCCGTACTTCGATACTTCTTCCTCCTTCACTTCCTGAACCCCGATGATCGGTGCTTGAAACTCATTGAAAGAATCAATCAGCTGGCTGACACATGGTTGGTCAGAAAGAATCATATCATCCCCCAGCATGACGGCAAACGGATCATCCCCTATGAAGGAACGGGCACACAGGACGGCATGGCCCAGCCCCAGCGGCTCCTTCTGTCTGATATAATGAATGTTTGCCAGATTCGCAATCGACTGCACTTCCTCAAGGGCATCCCATTTTTCTTTTTTCTCCAAGGTTGCTTCCAATTCATATGATTTATCAAAGTGATCCTCGATACTCCTTTTGCCCCGGCCCGTTATGATGATGATATCCGTGATCCCGGAATGCACGGCCTCTTCAATGATGTATTGAATGGTCGGTTTATCTACGATCGGAAGCATTTCCTTCGGCTGGGCCTTCGTGGCCGGGAGAAATCGTGTGCCGAGTCCGGCTGCAGGGATGATGGCTTTTGTTACTTTCTTCTTCTTGGGAATGGATGATGCTAATAATAAGGAGAGATCGGATTGCTTCACTCTTTACACCTCCGAAAATATGTATCTTCTTCTATATTATCAGACGAGGGAGAAGGATATCCTTTGGGAAAGGCTGGTTTTACGAAAAATTTACATGATATTAGTGTGAAGGGTAGCATCTGTCTTTACAAAACCTTTCCTATTTCACGAAAAAAGTCCCGACAGCAATCCTCCGGGACCCACTTCACTTATTATACTGTTAAACGATCACAACTTCAGTTTCCCGACCATCAATATAGTCACTCAGCTCCCCAGCCGGCACAGGTCTGCTGAAGTAAAACCCTTGAGCATACTCACACTGCAATTCCTTCAACCATGCCAGCTGTGATTCGGTTTCCACACCTTCTGCCACAATGGTCAGATTCAAATGCTTGGCCATGGCATGAATTGCGGAAACGATGGCTTTATTGGACTCATGATCATCCAGTCCCATGATGAAGCTGCGGTCGATCTTAAGGGTCTGAATCGAGAATTTCTGCAGGTAGCTTAACGAGCTGTATTCAATGCCGAAATCATCAATGGCAATGGATACGCCGATTTCCCGCAGGGTCGTCAGTTTCGTCAGGGCTTCTTCCACATGATGCATCGTCGTGCTTTCCGTTACTTCGAGTTCGATGAGGGAAGGGGGGACGTCGTATGTGTTCAGAACATCCCTAACCATATCGACAAATGTGACATCATGAAATTGACGGGAAGAAACATTGATGGAAATCTTGAACTCATGACCTTCCTGCATCCAGATCTTCAGTTGCTTGCAGGCTTCAATCAGAATGCGGTGTCCAAGTGGAATGATCAGCCCCGTTTCTTCAGCCAAAGGAATGAAGTCCACGGGTGAAATCAATCCTTTCACAGGATGGTTCCATCTGACCAGGGCTTCCACCCCGACGATCGTGTTTGTCGTCAAGGAAAGTTGAGGTTGATAATAAAGCTCAAACTCTTCATTGATCAGTGCTTTTCTCAGGTTTTCCTCAAGCTCAATCGGGTTGATCCCTTTCTCCTCAAGCTGATCGGAAAATAAAAGCTGATACGCGCCTTCGCTCTTTTTCATCGTATACATGGCGATATCTGCCTTTTTCAACAGGGTGGAAAGATCATGTCCGTCTTGAGGGTAAAGGGAAATCCCGATGGAAGTGGAAGTGATGATGTCATGGCCCCCGATATCAAATGGGGTCTCCAGGCTTTCATGAATCGCAGCCGCCACCCTATGGACGTCATTCCGGCATCCGATGGAAGGAAGAAGCACGATGAACTCGTCACCGCTCATCCGTGCAATGAAGCCTTTCGTGCCCAGCACTTTTACGCATCTTTTTCCTACACGGGAGATCAGCTCATCCCCGTATCCATGTCCCAGTGTGTCATTGACGATTTTAAATCGGTTCAAGTCGAGGAGCAGGATAGCCATCTGCTCATGACCCTCCTGTACTTTTTTCTCGAATTCTTCATTAAAATGGCGCCGGTTCGGTAATCCGGTCAGTTCATCATGATAGGCGAGGTACTGGATTTGCTCCTTGTCCCGGATCGCTTCCGTAATATCTGTCGCCAGGACATGGGCACCTGTCACTTCCCCATCGAGATGAATCGGCACCACGATGACCTGAATGGACATGATGTGCCCTTTTCGGTGGGGGAACTTCATTTCGAACTTCGAGGGCTCCCCGATCAAGGATTTCTGGAATGCGGTCTGGATCTCGTCCAGATCCTTCTTCATGACATACGATTGGAAGACTCGACCAATCATCATCTCGATAGGATAGCCCGTCATATCCGCAGCTCTATTATTGGCTTCTATGATGACGGCATTCCGATTATATGTAAAAATGGCGGAAAGATTATTCTGATATAATGACCTGTATTCTTGTTCCTTCTCGTAAATATTCTTCATCTGTTTTTTATGTAAATCATTGGCCAATTGGTCCGGAATGAACCAGAGTGCCAGCAGGATGGCCATCTCAATGATAAAAGGAAGCATCTGATTGTTTTCCACCCGGGAAAGCTGCGGTCCATATTTCTCAGGTGAAAGAAGGGAATAAGCCGTGAGATAGGTTATCCCTGAGAAACCAAGGCCAATAATGAAGCTCCAAAATGCGTGCGTTTTCCCTCGATAGGAACTGTTTTCCTGGTTGTTGAGCTGCAGGAGCATCCGGAAAAAAGGAAACGTCACACCAAGAGTCATCAAGATCGTCAGCCCTATGTACATCGGTTTTAATTCAACATAAGGATAAATCAGCCCGGTACACGTGGCGAAATTCCCCGCCAACATGATCAGGGAAAAGATGAACCCTCCCTTGAAAAAGTGAACCTTATCCGTATTCACATTCTGAAATAGACGTAAAGACAGATAAATACTGAAAAAACAAATCACCAAAAAGATCGGAGCGAAATAGATGAAACGCTCGATGAAAATATCATATGAAACCATCCACATCACGGAAGCGTGAAGCAGGCAGTAAAAAATCGTATAAATAAAGGAAGGGAGCCATAACTCCTTTTTGCTCACTAATTGTTTCTGGCCGTTTCGCTTGAACGCTTCCTTCAGTGCCAAATAGCTACAGCCGGCCGATAATAGGACACTCAATGTTATATTAATAAAAACCACTAGAATATCAGTCATTTATACCTCCGTCAAAATACCTATTTCTAACAGTATATCATGTATTTCGACGGAATTTTCTTATTTTTCATGTTTTTTTCTGATAATCGACAAGGGGTTGAAGGAGAGAATTACTACTTCGGGAATTTCTAAAAAGGGAGGGGGAAGCGCTTAAAGATTTTTCGACAAACCGGCATGATTATCTGAAATGGGGCATGATTCCTGTGTATGGGTCATGAATCATTTTTATTCCGCATGAAAAGCCGAATTCCCGCTTGATTACCCCAAAAAGACGCATGATTCCTAAAGCAGCCGTGAGAAGGATAGGAAAAAGTCCAAGTTCTATGGAAGAATAACCTCCCTTACTCCCAATAAGTCCTCAAACAATAAAAAAACCTCCCCGAACCACACTAACGGGTCCCGTTGAGGGAGGGAAAACCTTAAATCTCACCCCCAATTAGCAGCAGAAATAGTGATGTAAATAGCACTATATTTAACAGTAAAAAACCCAGAGTACTCTGGGTTTTTATGTCTTTATTAACTTCTTATTCCGTTAAAGCCCCCGTTAGTTGAACAAACTCGTTACTTTTTCATCAGTTTTTTTTGCAAAGTTATATAAGTCACCATCATCAAATCCCGTTGCAAATACCACTTCTTTTGAGAATCGTGAAGGGTGAGAAAGCAAATAGTTATTTGCAAGAGTGATTGTTGATGAAATCGTTAGAAATAACCCTAAATAAAAATCATCTTCCCAAAAATTATACAAATCATTATATAGGGTTATATTAGCATACCTTCCTTCAAGAAAATAATCGTTATTACTCGCCCACTCCTCATCATCAATTTCCCATTCAGTCGAACCTGTTATATAAAGCTGAATACCGTCTTCACTTTCAAAAAGACCAAAATTAAAAGCAAGTATGTTATTTGGAACTTTCTCTTGTTCAAACAAACAATTAAGCCAATCCTCAAATTGTTTATAGCTATCAGTTAGTTGGTTCCTAAAGTCTTTTAAATCCGCTGAATCATCTATACTTTTTGCATACTTCTCAATTATGTTGAACCCATTATTCAAGGTTGGAGATTCTTTAATTAGGGATATTAACAGTTCATCTATTTTTTCAATATCAGACAATTAGCGCACCTACTTTTCCAATAATGTTTTTGACTTTATTTACATTTCCTGTTCCTTTTATTCTCAAAATAGAATAGCACCGTCTTCAATTATCCTGCCCCGTTAATTGAAGAAGGGCAGTAGCCGGCGATCAATTAGCTGATCTTCAGTTATTGCCCCCGTTAGTAAAAATCCACAGTAGGTGTTCACTCTAATCCAAATTAAACAATTCCGAAATGATTTCAGCACTCCCTGGAGAAAACATAAATATTGAGAACGCAGTACATAAAAGCCCTACAATTATCAAGCTAATTTTTTTATTCCCACGTAGACCTTTAACAACTAAAAATATTCCTACAAACAATATTAAGAAATACCAAAAGCCCATAAATCTCACCCCTCAATAAAATGATGTTACCTTTCACTCTTGTTCAACTAACCTGCCCTTTAATGGAATATCCATTATTTACAATTGTATCACACAATTCCTCAATAGAGGCTCATATCCGCAAGAACAGGATGTGAATTGACAAGTCATTTAACACCCTAATTAGCACCTCATTTTTAAGCTGGACAATAATTATTGTACGCTTGTTAATTAAGGTGCTATTTGATGTGCTAATTCACTCCCAAAACGAATGAGAACATTGTTATAACAACAAATAAAGCAGGTCTATTTCATATGCGAATTAGCCTGCTATTTATAATGCTATTTGCTATTTTCTCTCCCTAAACGGAACCCCTTAGAACCACACGGAAAGGTCACTTCAATCGCTTAATATCTTCAATCATTTCCTCATATGGAGGATTCGACACGCCTTCATACTGCTTCAACAAAACGCCGTTCTCACTCACAAGATAAAAAGAGGTCCCGTGGACAAACTGGTCTGAACCCTCGACCGCAGCGGCGGGAGTTTTAAACGATACATTAGCGAAGGATTCAATCTTATCCCGAGTGTATCCCGTCAGGAAGCTCCAGTTCCCGTCATCGAATTCATACCGGCCGCTGTATTCCTTCAGCACATCCGGCGTATCATGCTCTGGATCGACGCTGATCGAAACCAATTGGACCTCATCCTCCAACCCGGCCTCGGCGACCCTCTTCTGAAGTTTAGCCATGTTCGCCGTCATCGGCAGGCAGACCGTATCACAATTTGTAAAAATAAAATCGGCTACGATGATCTTCCCTTTATTGAGAGCGGCAAGCGACGTCTTCTCCCCATCCTGATCAACGGCGGACAGGACCCCGACCTCCACCTTCATCGGAAACGACTCCTCCACATCCTGCCCCTGACATCCGCCCAACAACAGCAAACACAAGGCGAAAATAGAAACCATAGACTTCACACCCACTGCAAACTACCTCCTTCTATAATAGAGGTCCGTCCCTCAAACGTGGAGGGACGGACCTTGTTCGTTAGTCGATGAATTGTTTGTCGATGAGATCGGTGAATTCTGGTTTTTCTTTCAGGAATTTGAGTTCGTAGGAGGAGTCGGCGAATGCCTGGACGGCGTTTGAATCCACTTTGTACGTGAATCCGATTCGTTCCCAAGCCTGGTCGACGACTTCCTTGCTCAGTTCCTGTCCGGTGACTTCTTTTACGTCTTTGATCGTGATTTCTTTCGCTTCTTCAGGGTTTTTCTCAATGAATGAAGTCGCTTCTTTATGGGCATCCACGATTTTTTGAATCGTGTCCGGATTTTCTTTTACCGATTTGCCTGAGGCCACAAGTACGGAAGCAGGAAGTGTTTCCCCGAAGGAAATTTCATCATGATCGATGATGATGTTCGCTCCGGTTTCCTGCTGGATCACCGCGGCCCAAGGTTCAGGAGCGACGGCGATGTCGACTTTCCCTGATTTCAACATATTCGCATACTGGGCAGGATTCCCTGTTACGTGCTTCATGGTGCCTCCGATGCGCTGGGACTCGATCCCATGCTCGCCGAGGAACGTTTCCACCTGTACATCATGGGTACAACCGACTGCCGGAGTGATGAAGGATTTACCTGCAAAATCGTCCACGGATTTCACGCCGCTTTCCTTACTCGCAAGGACCACGGTACCTCCCGTTGAACCGCCTCCGATGATCTTCACGTCAGCACCGGTCATATAGTTATTCATGGCAGGCCCTGGTCCAACAAGCCCCGCATCGATATCACCCGTCTTCAAGGCGGTCATGAACGAAGAACCATCCGGGAACGTTTTGTACTCGACCTTCGTGCCGTCTCCCAGCTCTTTTTCATAAAATCCTTTGTCTTTCGCCACCATGGCCGGGACGTGGTTAATATTCGGGAAGTAGCCGATGACGACTTTCTTGCTGACATCTCCCGAGCTCTTTTCTGTTCCGCAGCCTGAGAGAACCCCAAGGAATGTGAAGAAAATCGTGAATAGTAAAAATGTTTTTTTCATTATTTATCCTCCTAATGGCGGGTGAACCCGCAAATTTTTTTTACGATTCCAATCCCCAGCGCTTGATCACGGATTTCTCGATTCGCTGGAAAAGTAACTGATCGACGATGGCCCCGATGACGCCGATGATGATCATGACGGCGATCACAAGGCTCATGTCACCGAAATCCGAGGCGTAGCGGAGCGTGTATCCAAGCCCCGGACCTGTACTGAGGAGTTCGCCTGCCATCAGTGCCCGCCATGCGAATGCCCAGGCAAGGCGCGATCCGGTGACTACATAAGGGATCGATGCCGGGAAGATGACCCGGATGAATAAATCCAATCCTCTCGAGCCCATCGTTTGTGCGGCTTTTAAAAAGAGGGGAGAGACGTTTTTGATTCCCATACGGATATTCAGGGCCATGACGAATGTTCCCCCGAGGATGACGACGAATATGACGGCTTTTTCATTGAGTCCGAACCACATGATCGCTAAGGGCAGCCAGACGATGCTCGGTACACTTTGGAAAGCTAGAAGCAATGACCCGAGCGTATCATCGGCGGTTTTGGATTTAGCCAGAAGTACGCCGATGCTTGTGCCGATGATTAATGAAATCCCAAGACCGATAAAGAGACGTTTGAAGCTCGCGATCAAATCAATGATTAGGGTCTGATCGGCAATGCCTGTGTAGAGTGCATGGAAAACGGAAGTCGGAGAAGGAAGGACGATTTCCGTCCAGAATCCCAATCGTGACCCCGATTCCCAAAGGCCGATGATGAGGGCAAAGAAGATGATGCGTTTAAGAGCTGTGTTCATAGGCCAATTCCTCACTTATTACTTTGTCGATTTCCTTCTTTAAAAAGCTCATGATATGTTCTTCGATTTTCACCATTTCTTCCTTATGGGCATCCCGGGGACGAGGGAGATTCACTTTGATATCTGCCAAAATCGTTCCGGGCCGGGTCCCCATGACGATGATCCGGTCTGATAGCTTGATAGACTCCGAGATGCTGTGAGTGACGAACAGGACGGTCTTCTTCGTTTCCATCCAGATTGTTTCGAGCTGATGATGGAGGCGGGAGCGGGTCTGTTCATCCAGGGCGCCGAATGGTTCATCCATGAGCAGGATCTCCGGATTCATGGAGAGAGCACGGGCGATTGCCACCCGCTGCTGCATCCCTCCTGAGAGTTCGTGAGGGTAATGATCCTGATAGTTTCCGAGCTGGACCATATGTAAGTATTTGGCGGCCTGGGCTCTTGCTTCTTTCTTGGACATTTCTTTTTTTAAAGGGAAAGTAACGTTGTCCCGGACATTCAGCCACGGAAACAGCGCGGCCTGCTGAAAGACCATGCCCCGGTCTTTTCCGGGTTTCTTTATCGGATTTCCGTCTACAAGGACTTCTCCGGATGTAGAATCCGTCAATCCTGCCACAATTGAAAGAAGGGTGGATTTCCCACAACCCGATGGACCGAGGATGGATACGAATTCACCCTTATCAATCTCGAGATTAATCTCTTTCAGCACTTCAGTGGGCTTCCCCGTCTTATCAAGATATTGCTTATTTAAACGGTTGATCTCAATGAACATCTCATCACCCCTTATCTTATAATTCTTATTAGTTTAGTCGGAATATAAATAATACAATTATAGTATATTGGGTGAGGTTGTCAAGGTTTCCTTTATCATGAAATTTTCCCGCTTATGCCTTTTGGGAGGAAAGGTTTAGAAAATAGCTTTTATAATGAAAAAAATTGAATTCAAGACTTTCCCAATAGTCGTTTTTAACCACCCCAAAAAGGGTAACCCTATACTAAATACCAAAATTTTCATTAAACCAAATAGGAGGGACCGAATTTGATCAGCCAAACAAGAGATATTGTCCAGAAATCATTAAATGCGTTACTTGAAGACCAGTCATTTTTACCGGAAGTGAAAGGTGAGAACAGAAAGAAAGCGTTTACGTCGTTGACGTCGATCCTGTCTACGCCGAATCACGTACATAAATCGTATCTGCGGATTCCCCTCGATGATGAGAAAGTCGTCCGGATCCCATCGTTCCGCGTTCAGCATAATAATGCCCTCGGGCCATATAAGGGCGGGATCCGTTTCCATGAGTCGGTGAATGAAGAAGAGGTCGTGAACCTGGCATCATTAATGACCCTTAAGAATGCCCTTCATGATGTACCTTTCGGAGGCGGGAAAGGCGGGATCATCCTGAATCCCCGTGAGTACTCAGAGAAGGAGTTACATCTCATCGCGAGGAAATACGTGCAGTACTTCAGTGATATCCTTGGACCGGACAAGGATATCCCGGCTCCTGATATGGGCTCCGGCGAACGTGAAATGGACTGGATGATGGCGGAGTATAAGAGCATTCGTCCAGGTATGCCTTACAGGGGGAGCTTTACCGGAAAAAGCGTCGTGAATGGAGGGTCTCTTGGCCGACGGGAAGCGACGGGCAAAGGTGTGTTCTTTACATTCCGCTACCTGGTCCATAATTTCGTGAAGGAGCAGAAGAGCCTGCTGACGAAGACGGATAATATCTTCGCGAAAACGGCCCTTGATTATGAAGATCGGCCTTTGACAGTTGCTGTGCAGGGATTTGGTAATGTAGGATCAGTAGCAGCCCTTGAAGCCCACAAATCCACTCATCTGCAAAATAAAGTGGTGGCGGTGAGTGACCGGAATGTGACGCTGTTCAATGCAGATGGCTTGGACATCCCGGCTCTGGTCGAGTTCACGATGAAGAATAAGGGTGACCTGCCGACTGAAGACGGCCAGTTGAAGAAAATAGGCGTAACGGCGGAAATTCAAGAGCGAGATGAGGTCCTTTATCTGGATGTTGACGTTCTGATGCTTGCTGCCCTTGAAGATCAGGTGCACAAGGACAATGTAGGGAAAGTCAAAGCAAGGATCATCGTCGAAGGAGCGAATGCACCGATCACCACTGAAGCTGACACATATTTGAGTGAAAAAGGGGTCATCATCATCCCGGATATCCTCGCCAATGCCGGTGGGGTCATCGTATCCTACTTCGAATGGCTGCAGGGCAGGGAGACCCAGTTCTACACAGAGGAAGAAGTCTTCAACCTCCTCTACGACAAAATGAAAACCACCCTCGACACCGTCCTGCCCCTATTCTTCGGAGATCCATTCCCACTCCGACAGAACTGCTACATCCACTCCGTCATGAAACTATCGACGGTCCTCTATAGACAAGGAAAACTGTATTAACATTTGAGGGACGGACCTCTATTCCTAGGAGCTGGTACTAGGAGTCGAGGTCCGTCCCTCCTACTTTCTTCATCTTTGAATCTATTCCGTGGAGATGTTATAGTGGGTTTTAGAATGGGTTTGAACGAAACACTGGTTTGGTCAGGGGGTTATGAAAAAGGATGTCTATTGATCGAAGAGAGTTGATTGTGGAAGCGGCGACGAAGTCTTTTTCGCTGTTTGGATATAAGGCGACGACGATGGATCAGGTAGCGAAGCTTGCGAATGTCGGGAAAGGGACGATCTACACGTTCTTCAAGAATAAGGATGAACTGTTCGAAGAAATCGTCTATAGCATGGTAAGGGAAATGAAATCGTCAGCAGATCTTGCCATCCAACCTGACAACAGCTTTTATGAAAATGTCCACGAGGCATTGATTACGCTTCTTGAGTACCGGACCGATCATCAGCTGATGCTGAAGTTGATCGAGGAAGAGAAACAAATCGGTACCCGTGCCGTGGAGGAAATGCTTCATCATATTGAAAATGAATTGATCGCCTATGTAAAGAGCAAGATTGATCGGGCTATGGAGAGTGGGCAGATCAAGCCTTGCGATTCGGAAATCATTTCATTTATCTTGTTGAAAGTATACATTTCCCTTGTGTCTGATTGGGAACGGAATCATCCACCCCTATCATCTGAAAAAATTGCCGCAATCATGGAGGATTATTTACTGAAAGGATTATCCACGTAAATGGTCCTTTCTTTTTTTAGACTCTTATGACCGAATGGTGAAAATAGTCATATATTCGAAAGGAATGATAAAATGAAAGGATTGCATTCACTTAAGGGTGAATTTCGTAACATCTTTACGAATAAGACCCTGTTGATTGCCGTCTTAGCAGTGTTGTTTATCCCTGTGTTATACAGCGGAACATTCTTATGGGCATTCTGGGATCCGTACGGCCAGGTGGATCAGCTCCCTGTCGCCGTCGTCAACAATGATAAAGGTGCCGATTTCAACGGTGAAAAACTGACGATTGGAAAAGACTTTGTAGAAGACCTGAAAGAGAACGACACATTTGATTGGAGATTCGTAGATGAAGAGAAAGCCGATCGGGGACTTGAGAACCGGGACTATTATTTAAAGATCGAAATCCCCGAGAATTTCTCTCAGCATGCGACGACCCTCGAGGACGTCCACCCCGAGAAACTGGAATTGGTCTATACGGCCAATCAGGGTTCAAACTATCTTTCTTCTAAAATAGGAGACTCGGCGATTGAGAAGATTAAGGAAGAAGTATCCGGCGCGGTTACCAAAACCTATGCCGAATCGATGTTTGACCAGATCAAGGAGGTCGGGGACGGACTGACTGAAGCAAGCGATGGAGCCGGGGAACTGAACGATAAGCTTGGCGACGCCACAACAGGGTCAGATGACCTTCATGACGGGATCGATTCCGCTCATGAAGGCGCCAATAAACTGTCGGGCGGTCTGGGAGATGCCGAATCGGGAGCGAATAAACTCGATGACGGTGTCGGATCCGTTGCAGAGGGTGCGAATAAGCTTGAAAATGGAGTCAACTCGGCCCAAAGCGGAGCAGGCGCACTGAAAGAAAACATCGGCAAAGCCCAAAACGGCGCCAAGGACCTGAACGGCGGAATCAACAGCGTGAATAGCGGAGCTCAAACGTTAAATCAAAAGCTCCAGGAACTCGCCGGGAAGTCCACTGCTTTTTCAACAGGTGTCGATTCAGCTTACGCCGGCTCTAAAAAAGTGTCGGACGGCCTACAATCCTTTGATGCAGCCCTCACGCAAATGACAGAAGGGAATCAAAAACTTCTGACCGGGGCGAAGGACTCACAGAAAGGCGCAGAGGATCTTGCAGGTGGCCTTCATCAGTCACTGGCCGGTTTAAATGAAATGAATAGTAATCTACCAGCTTTGGCAGAAGGGTCAAAAAAGGTGGCAGATGGGGCAGAATTATTATCTGGCAAAGCCACTGATTTCAAAAACGGTGCCAGCGATACAAAAGCAGGATCAGATCAGGTCAGTCAAGGGCTTCAGGAAGAAACGGCCAATGTCGATGCCCTGATTGAACAGGAACAGGATCCTGCTCAAAAGCAAAGACTGCAAGAACTTAAATCATCTCTAGGTCAATTGACGGGAGGAAGCCAGGAGGTAAGTGGAGGATTGCAGCAGCTTTCAGACAATGCAACTGTGCTGCAGTCCAAATCGAAAGACCTCTCATCGGGTGCGAAAGAAGTATCTGATGGCCAGTCAAAGATCTTAAACGGATTCGGTCAGATTACAGACGGTCAGCAGAAGCTGGCAGATGGAGCAGATCGACTGGCTGATGGCCAAAATCAACTCGTTGCCGGTCTTTCTCAATTCAGTGAAAAACTAGGTGAGGCCCAAACAGGGGTTCAGCAACTCGAAAACGGAAGCACCGCCTTAACGGCAGGCCTCGGTAAACTCGACGATGGAACCGATGCCCTACAAGAAGGATCCGCGAAACTCGCCAAAGGATCATCAGACCTGGCTGATGGCACGAGCCAATTATCTTCAGGCTCCGATCGGCTTGTCAATGGTCTTGGCGGCTTATATGACGGATCCGGGAAATTGTATAACGGACTTGGAGAGCTCTCACAAGGATCGAATGACCTGTCAGAAGGACTGGGGATGTTTTCATCCAAGTTCAAGGATCTTATGAGCGGCCTGGGAGAACTCCGGAACGGGTCTACAGACTTATCATCCGGTCTTGGGAAGCTTTCATATGGTTCAACGGATCTGACAGACGGCCTGAATAAACTGACGGATGGATCATCCGAGCTGAAAAACAAGCTTGCGGACGGCGCCGAGGATGCGAATGACGTCAACGCCAATGACGACATCTATGAAATGTTCGCAAAACCAGTCACCTTGACAGACAAACCGATCCACGATGTACCGAACTATGGAACGGGCTTCACCCCGTACTTCCTGTCACTCAGCTTATTTGTCGGGGCGCTCGTGATTTCGATCATCTTCCCGATGCGGGAACCGGCTGTCACGCCGAGAAGCGGATTCGGATGGTTCATCGGGAAATTCGGTGTTCTCATGTTTGCAGGGGTTTTCCAGGCACTGCTGGCAGATTCTATTCTTTTATGGGGACTCGGCCTTGAAGTGACCAGTATCCCGCTCTTTATCATGATGAGTATCCTGGCGAGCTGGACGTTCTTATCGATTGTCCAATTCCTGGTGACATCCCTTGATAATCCAGGGCGATTCATCGGGATTCTCATATTGATCTTACAATTGACGAGCAGTGCAGGTACCTATCCAATTGAACTGGTCCCTGAATTCCTGCAGCATTTCTCAAAATTCTTGCCGATGACGTACACGATCAATGCGTTCAGAGCCATCATCTCCACAGGGGATTATGCGTTCATGTGGTATAATGTGATGTTCACCCTCATCTTCTTATTCGTTTCCATGGGAGGAACCATCCTTTATCTCACATTCAGATTTCGCATCCATCGCAGAAAGCACTATCGGGAAATAGAAGCATAAACCATTTGAGGGACGGACCTCTATTCCTAGGAGCTGGTGCTAGGAGTGGAGGTCCGTCCCTCTGTTATAGCGGGAGCGGTTCGGTTGGCGGTCCCAGGTTCTGATGAAAACCGGAGACATTGATCTCCGGTTTTTTTTTCGTGAAAGGGTGTCTTATCATTTCCCCAATCCCTATATAAAGGGTGAAAGGAGGTGAGGCACATGGCAACAGCGGATCTGAAGTCGACGAGAATTCGTCTCGCTTACAATGACGGCCAGGATGAGAAAGGAAAGCCTAAGTTCGCGTACAAGTCGTACAGCTACATTAATGCCCTGGCGTCAGCCGATGAAATGAACAGTGCGGCGTTATCCATCGCAAGTCTTTCATCCAAAGCGCTATTCAACGTTGAGAAGCTCCAGAGTTTTGACATTAATGAGTAATGAAAAGTGAGTGATATCACATGGGAAGGAGGTATAAACGATGGCAAAAGTATTGGAACTGGAATTTAAAACCGAAGCGGGGAAGTCAGCGAAGTTATCCATCAATGACCCGATCGAGCCGATTGATACGGTGGCTGTTAAAGCAGCGATGGACAATCTGATCACGACCAATGTGTTCGCAAGCTCGACGGGTGCATTTGTAAGCGTGGAAGGTGCCCGCGTGGTGGAACGTAATGTGACGGATTATGATGTGATGTAATTTAGTTGAGGGAATTTTAAAGAGGCAGCGGAAACCATTACGGTTCCCGCTGCCCTTTTTTTGATCTTATACGTATACTTCAATCGTATTTGCTTCCTCATGAAGCCATTTCTCAAGTTCCTGCTGCTTCAATTTGATCCCGCCTGAACGGTAACGGTTGGATAGGGATTCAAATCGTGCTTCCTCGCCGTTCACCACAACCCGTTTTGAATCAGGGTTGCCAAGATGATAGACGAAGGTGACAGGACGATTCGTGATCTCGAAGTCCATTCTCAATCCGTCCAGCTTGTCTGGCAGCACCGGGTCGATGATCAAATCTCCCGCTTCTTGACGAACGCCTAAACAATTTGAAATCAGCTGGTTCATATAGATTCCCGGCCCGCTGGAGTAGATTCTCCATCCGCCTTTGACTGGTACGCTTCCGTCACGGAGTTCGTTGAAACGTTCCTGTGCTTCATAGCGGGTATTGAATTTCCCGTCAGAACTGCTGAAGTACGCATTGCTCTGTCTTCTTTCCGCATTCGGGACAACGTCTTTCAAACCAATCGGATTGATGATTTGTAATCCTTGCCACACTTCATCGGTTTTACCGAGCTTCGCCATGGCTTCTACATACCTGATATGGGCGTGGACGTATTGAAGACCGATTTCACGACCGAAATTCGAAGCCTGCTCGGCCCGTTTGAAGTGGGTGCTGACACCGCCTTCGTACTTGGCCGGGCGGTTCATCAAGCGTACGCCGTCGGGACAATACAGATGCTCTTTGACGAGCTGATAGTGTGTGTCTGCCTGTTCCGGGGTGAATAATTCTGAAATGATGCTCCGGTTCATTGGCAGCAGGCGGTAATGAATACCGGTCTTTGTATCTGTTGGATGCACCATGAACTCAGGGCTACCCGGCTCCTCCATATAAACAAATCCCGGGATGACCTCATCCTTCAGAATATAGGTGTTGAAATCCTTCTGTATTCCACGTGCCAGTGCACCGATTTCCTGTGCCTCCTCTTCGAATGTACCTTCAAGGACCGTTTCCAATTTCACAAGCACCTGATACGTCAGGGCGACGGTCCAGCTGCTTGCCATGTATTTCTTCAATTGAGCGTTGGCAGGCTGCAAGGTATCGTCCCAATCTCCATCACCATAGGAAGATAAGAAGGTGTCGTGGAGGAAATTCTCCTTGATGTAGGAGATTTCTTTTTGAATATGGTGAAGCAGTGTTTCTTTTCCTTTTGTAAAACCAAAACCGTTCCGCTCCGTATAAGGGATTCTCTCATGGAGAATGTCATAATCATTCGTCGCAGCGATGTAGTCACCGACGACTTTCAGCGGCCAGACGATGATATCCCCGTGGCTGTCATCCTGTTGGAACTTGTAGTAACGGTCGAACATGAACCATTGCGGCCAGTTTCCGTCATCTTCATACTGATGTGAGTAGACGGTCTTGATGATTTCTTTAACAGATTGATAGTTTTGGGTGGCCATAAAGTATTCTGTCGGCCCCTGGCATACGTCGCGGGTACCCCACGCAGCGCCGCCGTATTGTTCCAGTCCGTGGGGGACGGAATAATGCACAAGCATATTATGGGTGTACCACCAGGCGAGTGCGTTCACTTTTTCCAATTCCGCGGGTACTTGCTCCCCTAAAGAGAGTTTGAATCCGTTCATGACCTGATGATAATAGGCACGATGCGTTTCGATTTCGTCCGGCATATCCCGTTTTGTAAACGGCCGTTCTTCCCCATTCATCAACCCTTGGATCGTCATCTTCCACTCGGCTGTTTCACTTACATCCATCACGATCAGTGATGCGGAATATTGTTCAACATGTTGTGCGATTCTTTCTTCATTCCCGACCTCGATGGAGGCACCATCGACTTTCATTCGATAGCTTAATTCCGGGAAAATGCCGCTGCTCTCAGATTGACGGTCAGCCGTTATTTTCAACCCATTTTCCCCTTCTTCCACATGAAACCCGACTTCATATTCGTGGTTGTTCATCGTTACCTGGTTCGTGACAAGGTAGCGGTAGTGACGGTTTTTTTTTGATTCAACATGAAGCGTGACTTCTGGTGAATCGACGACTGTATAGTTGGTGACGATGATCGTATCATCAGCCGTTTTATAGTACCAGCGGGCATAGTTGAACCCAAGTTCAAACATGGACGGCATGGCGAGTAATCGATACGATCCGCCCAACTCGATGTATATTCGCTGACCGGACGTTTTCATGACATTCAGATGATTTCGCTGATTCGTCAGCATTTTGTTGAACGAAGTATTGCCGACAACGAGCTGTGAATTGAATAATCCATACATGAATGAAGTCGTGGTAATTGTATCTTCCTTCAATTGATGGTTGTTTCCCGACATCAGAATATGCCCATGGGGTCTTTCCGTCATCAATTCTTTTTCTTTCAGTACGACATGTTCATGGGTTTCAGTGAAGAAGGAGAGGAGTGAATCTCCTTCGCGCTCTTCATTATGCCTGACAGGGAAATAGGCGGCGACTTCTTCCTCGGTTAAGGATAGAGAAGAAAGTGGATCACCGAATTCCGGGTTCAAACGTACCTGCTCTTTTAATGGAGCGAAATCAGATTGAACCTGTGCCGCTTCTTCCCATGCGGGTTCTATTTCTTCCTGAAACTCCAGTGAAGAAATGGCGGCTTCATGATTTTCTTTGAAGGCGCCGTAGAAAACAACATGCGTCGACCCGTTCAGCCGGATTTTTTCCGATTGAAGTGCTGTATAAGCAAACTCATATTGATAGACTTCGTTTGCAAGGGAGGCGCTTTTTAACGCTTCGGGCTCATTTGTATCTTTATATGTCAGTCCATAAAATTGAAATCCGTCCGTGGAGTAGCCGCTTGTCTTGCCGAGGGAGCCCTGTTGAATATAAGGGAACCCGCTTGATTGGGGCTGGTTCTGCCGGGAGCAGAGGACGTAGCCTTTCTCTTCATCCTGGAACACTTTGTGGTCGATGTACTGTGACATATAGGCTTCGTTGGAGCGGACGGCCCCGATATCTGCAAGACCGAGGTCCTGTCCGTAAATGACGTCCACTTCAGCACTAGTCCCATCAAGGGACACATCCCAGAACCATGCGCCTTTTTCTGTTAAGGTGAACGTCACTTCGTATGAAATCGTTTCATAGGATCCCGTCCATCTGACCTGTGATTCAGCGAATTGGACGTTGCTTGATGACTTCACCCCGATAAGAGGGATGGAGTGGATTCCTGAAGGCTCATGGATGCGCAAATACAGATTATTGAGTGAGCCGTCGATGGGATTCGTCATTAACTGATTGATCATATTCTGTTTATGTGTGACGGCGAATAGATCGCCGCTTTTTAAAAATTCAAATTGTAGATCTCCTGATGTTACTTGAACATGTGTATGCATCGTGTTCCCCTCGATTCCTTTATTTTTTCAAAATGAATGTGCGTTCGATGACGTCCTTGCTGTTTCTTCCTATATAAGCCGTAAACGTCCCCGGATCGCTCTTATACTGAAGGTCTGAATGATGATATCTTAGTTGTTCTTCCGAAATGGTAAACGTTACGTTTCTCGTTTCTCCAGGCTTCAGGCTGATTTTCCTGAAATCCTTCAATTCCTTCACTGGGCGGATCACTTCTCCGCTATGATCGCGGATATAAAGCTGAACGACTTCTTCGCCTGCGACCGTTCCGTCATTCGTCACCTGAATGGAAACATCGAGGGACTGTTCGCCGGTCATCGTCTCCCGGGAAAGCTTCAAGTCAGCATACGTGAAGGTAGTGTAGCTTAAACCGAATCCGAATGGCAGGAGCGGATCGTTCGGGATGTCCAGGTATTGCGATACATACCGTTCCTGTGCATCGGGTGCCCCTTGGGGTCTTCCTGTATTGAAATGGTTATAATAAACAGGAACCTGTCCCACATGATAAGGGAAGGACATGGTTAAACGTCCTGAAGGATTCACGTCTCCATATAACAAATCGGCTATGGCACTCCCGCCTTCCGTACCTGGATACCAGGCCTCCAACACTGCGTCTGTTTCGTCTACAACTCCGTGTAAGTCAAGGGGGCGTCCGTTAAACAGAACAGCAACCATCGGCTTATCCAATGTTTTCAGATGCCCGATAAGTTGTAATTGAGCAGAAGGGAGCTGGATGTTCGCTCTGCATCCGGCTTCACCGCTCATTTCCGAATCTTCTCCTAATGCCAATACGATCACATCCGCGTCTTTGGCAGCTTTCATTGCTTCTTCCACTTGCAGGTCTGTGATGGTTTCGATGTCACAGCCTTTGGCGACGGTTAAGGAGCTCGTTTTCGAAAGGAATCCTTCCTTCACAGTGACGGCTTCATCTTTGGATCCGAGCCATGACCATGGTCCCAATATGTCCCCGCTGTCTGCAAATGGTCCGATAAGGGCCACTTTTTGTTCTTTATGAAGAGGGAGGATCTGTTCATTTTTCAAAAGGACGGAGGATTTGGCCGCGAGCTCCCGAGCAGTGTTTCGATGTTCTGCGCTCATGACGACTTCGGCTTCACGTTCCACGTTTGCCCCGCGATACGGGTTCTCAAACAAGCCCAGCTTTTCTTTTAACTGTAAAATCCGTAAGACTGCCTCATCAATGATCGACTCATCCACCATTTTTTCCACTACAAGCTCTTTTAAGTGATTCACATAGGCAGTTGTCATCATTTCAATATCCACCCCTGCCGTGATCGCCTTATAAGCAGCTTCCTTTTCGTTCTCTGCGACACCATGGGGGATCATTTCCTTCACGGCTCCCCAATCGGAAATAAGAACGCCGTCAAACCCCATTTCTTTCCGGAGAAGATCACGCATCAACCGTTTGTTTCCGGTTGCCGGGATGCCGAAGACGGTGTTAAAGGCAGTCATCACCATTTCGCAGCCTTCTTCAAGGGCAGCCTGGTAGGCAGGCAGATAATTCTCGCGAAGCTCTCTCTCAGACATATCGACGGTATTATAATCACGTCCGCCTTCTGGTGCCCCGTAAGCCGCAAAGTGCTTCACGCAAGCAGCCACCCGTTCGACTTCCGTCGTCAAATCCTGACCTTGGAATCCGCGGACGAAGGCACGTGCGAATTCACTATTGAGGAAAGGATCTTCTCCCGTCGATTCCATCACTCTTCCCCAGCGAGGGTCCCGGACAAGATCGACCATCGGAGCAAACGTCACATGGACGCCTGAAACAGAAGCTTCCTTT
Organism: Rossellomorea vietnamensis; assembly: GCF_001305855.1. Taxonomy (GTDB): domain Bacteria; phylum Bacillota; class Bacilli; order Bacillales; family Bacillaceae_B; genus Rossellomorea; species Rossellomorea vietnamensis_A. The sequence continues at coordinate 28,806 of NZ_LIXZ01000007.1, forward strand.
GCTGCGATCTCCGCGCTTTTCTCAGTTAACTCCAGATCCCAGGAACAGCCGATGGCGAGTGGCACAGGGAATATCGTTTTATAGCCATGGACGATATCGGACATGAATAATAAAGGAATCCCCAACCGGTTTTCTTCCAGATGCGTTCGCTGGATGTTGATGATTTCGTTCGCTCCCGATGCCCCGAGGACGGAACCGCTGTTTTGAACAACTTCCCCGGTCACTCCCATCTCAGCCATGGGTCCGGTGATTTGTCCCTGTTCTTTTGCCCCTTTGAAAAAAGGTGTGGCCAATTGCATAAGCTGGGCGATTTTTTCATCCAATGTCATTTGATTCAATAGTGATAGCAGCTTGTTCTCCCTCATTAATAGATCCTCCGTATTCGAATTTTATCGTTTGTTTTTCATTTAAGGTGAAACGTTTCGATAAACAATTGAGTTGAATTATAAGCGGGTTCCAGCGGATAGTCAACCCGTCCATTCTTATCCATAAACTACCTTTTGGTGCGACATACCAGTATTTGTCTTGTATTATAGGTGCCTTTTCCAGCCTTGAAATAGGTTGAATTAAGTAATTTCGAAAAAAGTGTTGAAAGCGTATTCACGTTTGATTATAATATAATCATCGAAACGTTTCAATAACTTGAGTGATTTTTCATGTCAGAATCATTCCTTCTATGAAATGAGGAACCATTCAATGCGCTTTACCATTTTTAAAGGGTTCAAATCAAATGGAAATGGAGATGGGGAAATGAAAAAGAAAATGTGGTCCTTACTACTAATCGGTATTTTGGCTTTATCCACGATTCTTACAGCCTGCGGAGGCAATGGAGAATCGAAGGATGGAAAGAAAGAAATTACCGTGTGGGCGATGGGTGAAGAAGGTAAGAAGCTGAAGGAAATGGCTTCAAAGTTTGAAGAAGAAAACAAAGATATCTCTGTTAAGATCCAAGCGATCCCTTGGGGCAATGCTCATGATAAACTGCTTACGGCAGTCGCTTCAGGAAATGGCCCGGACGTCCTTCAATTAGGAACGACATGGGTACCGGAATTCGCAGATGCAGGTGCACTGCTTGACCTGACTCCTTACTTGGAAGACTACCCGGAATTCAAACCTGAAAATTACTTTGAAGGGTCCGTCACTTCTATGAAGTATGACGACAAAGTCATCGGTGTTCCATGGTATATCGATACTCGCGTACTATACTACCGCACAGATCTATTGAAAGAAGTCGGATATGACAAGGCTCCTGCTACTTGGGATGAACTGAAGGATGCCGCAGGAAAGCTGAACGACCGGGGCGACGACGTGTACGGGTTGGATATCGACCGCAATGACCAGATTACACCTTTCATCTTTGCGTGGCAGAATGGGTACGAATTTGAAGGTAAAGATAAGATGAACTTCGATTCTCCTGAATTCAAGGAAGCAATGGAGTATTACACAAACTACTTTAAAGAAGGTATCAGTCCTACGACAGAAGGAATCGATATCGTACAGGCATTTAAAGAAGGTGCGAAGCCAATGTTCTTCAGTGGCCCATGGATGATCAACATCATCAACGACCAGGCACCTGACTTGAAGGATAAATGGGCTGTAGCCGTTATGCCTAAGAAAGAAACAAACACATCAAGCATGGGTGGATCCAATCTATCTGTTTTCCATAATTCTGAAAATGTGGACGAATCACTGAAATTCATTTCATATATGAATAAAGTGGACACGCAAATGGAATGGCTGGACGTATCGAATACGCTTCCTTCACGTGTGGATGCATGGGAAGAACCGAAGCTGAAAGAAGATCCGATGCTGTCTGTCTTCGGTCAACAACTGGAAGATACAAAAGCATCTCCGCAAATCAAGGAATTCGAAGTAATTGCACAGGAGTTCCTTTCTACCATTGAAAAAGTCACGGTAGGTGGAGCAGATGTGGACAAAGAGCTTGAGAAATTCAATAAGAAAGCAAATGAAATCGTAGAGAAGTAAGAGAGACTAAATAAACAAAACTGACGCTTGGCATAAGAATAAAATGGAGTTACAGGTGTGCAGCCTGAACTCCATTTTTAACATCATTTTGCGTGCGTTTAGATAGGTGGGATATCATGAGCAATGGATGGAAAAACAGTATGAGCAAAAATAAGCATCCCTATGTGTTTATTGCTCCTGCAGTGATCATTTTAACTGTTTTCAGTATTGTTCCGATTATTGTAGCTTTTTTGATCAGTTTCACCGACCTTGATTTAAAAGGGCTTGCCGACTGGTCGAATGTCAGCTTTATCGGAATGGACAATTACTCAGCGTTAGTGTCGGACGAGTTGTTTCACAAGGCGATATTCAACACATTGTTCTATGTGATCATCGGTGTTCCTCTTGTGATTATGTTCTCATTAGGGATTGCCTTGCTGTTGAATTATGGGACAAGCAAGCTGTTTACCGTATTCCGCGGAGTATACTACATGCCTTCCATCACCAATATCATTGCCGTTGCCGTGATATGGGGGTTCTTATACAATACCGAATACGGATTATTTAACTACTTACTATCATTACTGGATGTCGAGAAGATTCCTTGGTTAGGAGAGCCAACGATCGCCAAGCTATCGTTGATTGTGTTAGCCGTATGGAAAGGGGTCGGGATCAATATGATCATATTCCTTGCTGCCTTGCAGGGAATTCCAAAATCCTATTATGAAGCAGCGGAAATGGATGGCGCCAACAGATGGCAGGTACTGAGGAATGTGACGATCCCGTTACTGCGCTACGCCACTTTCTTCGTCACCGTCACAACACTGATCGGATGGCTCCAATTCTTCGAAGAACCATTCGTCATGACGAACGGAGGTCCCCTTGATGGAACGATTTCCATGGCGTTATTCATCTATCAACGTGGGTTCCAGTTCAGTGAATTCGGATATGCAGCAGCAGGCTCATTCATCCTGTTCATCATCATCATTATCATCACGCTACTTCAATTTAAATTGAGAAAATCTGATACAGAATATTAAGAATGAAACTATACAGTATCGGGGCTGAATAATATGAAAAACAAAACAACGAAATCGAAGGCTGAGAAGCTCTTTATCATCCTTTTGCTTGCTCTCGGCGGGATCATTGTATCCGTGCCTTTTATTTGGATGATCTCAAGCTCATTCAAGCCTGAAAGTGAAGTGCTTCAAATACCTCCAAGCTTAATACCGGAGAATCCGACACTCGAAAACTACGTGAATTTATTTGAAAGCATGAATTTCGGCGTCTATTTACGAAATACGCTCATCATCGTTTTATTTTCCTTTGTCGGTCTATTCTTTAATGCCATGGCCGGTTATGGATTTGCCAAGTATCAATTTAAAGGCAGGGAAAAGATCTTCTATATCGTCCTGGCAACGATGATGATCCCTGCACAGGTAACGATGATCCCAGTTTACCTGATTTTAAATGAAATGGGACTCACGAACACGATGACGGGGATCGTGCTGCCGGGACTGGCCGCTGCCTTCAGTATTTTCTTATTCAGGCAGTTCATGACGACGATCCCGACTGACCTGATCGAAGCAGCGAGGCTTGACGGGGCAGGGGAATTCTACATTTTCTTCCGCTTGATCGTACCGATTGCGAAGCCGATCTTCGCCGTGCAGGGAATCCTCACATTTATCGGAGCCTGGAACAGCTTCCTATGGCCGTTGATCATCGCCAACGACGAAAGTCTCTACACCTTATCCGTCGGGCTTTCACTGCTCCAGGGCCAATATGCCAACAACTTCGGCCTGCAAATGGCCGGCGCAGCCTTCATGGTCGTGCCGATCATCATCATCTTCTCCTTCTTCCAGAAATACATCGTCGAAGGATTCACAATGTCAGGCATCAAATAATCAACATGTACCAGGTACAGAGCTTTATGGATGTACCTGGTATATTTCCTTAAAAGAAAGCTTATGAGGTGAAACGATGGAAAAAGCATGGTGGCAGAAGTCCACGATTTATCAAATATACCCCCGAAGCTTCAATGATTCCAACGGGGACGGGATCGGTGACATTCCCGGCATCATCGAAAAGCTCGATTATCTCGAACTTCTCGGCATCGATATCATCTGGCTGAGCCCGGTCTATCAATCCCCGAATGACGATAACGGCTATGACATCAGCAATTACTATGACATCATGCCCGATTTCGGTACCATGGAAGACATGGAAAGATTAATAGAAGAAGCAAAGAAAAGGGACATCCACATCATGATGGACCTCGTCATCAACCATACATCCGATGAGCACGCATGGTTTGAAGAATCGAGGAAATCAAAGGATAACCCTTATCGCGATTACTATATTTGGAGGGAAAGTCAGGACGGTCCTCCGAGTGACATCCAGTCCGTCTTCAGTGGATCTGCCTGGGAATGGGATGAACAAACAGGCGAGTGTTACTTTCATCTCTTCAGTAAAAAACAGCCGGACCTCAATCTTCATAACCCTGAAGTCCGGGAACATCTGTACAAGATGATGAACTACTGGCTCGCTAAAGGGGTCAGCGGATTCCGCATGGATGTAATCGATTTAATCGGGAAAGAAGTCGATGAGAACGTACTGACCGACGGGCCGAAGCTTCATGAGTATTTACAGGAAATGCATGAAAAAGTCCTTTCTCATTATCCGACTGTCACGGTCGGTGAGACCCCATCCGCCACCCCTGAAACGGCTCAGCTTTATACAGGGAAAGGGCGGGATGAACTGGACATGGTGTTCACCTTCCAGCATATGTCCCTGGACGAGCGGGCAGGGGAAGGGAAGTGGGCGTTGAAGGAACTGGATTTCGTGGAGCTGAAAAAGGTGCTGAGCAAGTGGCAGACCTCCCTTTTTCAGAAAGGATGGAACAGTTTATACTGGAATAATCACGATCAGCCCCGAATCGTATCCAGGTGGGGGAACGATCAAGAGTACCGGATAGAATCCGCCAAGATGCTGGCAACGGTCCTTCACATGATGCAGGGGACGCCTTTCGTCTATCAAGGTGAAGAAATCGGGATGACGAATAGTTACTGGGACGATATCACCCAATACCGTGACATTGAAACGATTAACTATTTTCATGAAAAGAAAACAGAAGGTGTCCTAGAGGGTGAGATTATGGAATCGATCCGGACGAAGGGCAGGGACAATGCCAGGACACCGTTTCAATGGAATGACGATAATCATGGCGGTTTTACCGAGGGGAATCCGTGGATTGAAGTGAATTCCAATTTCAAAGAAATCAACGCAGAACAGGCAATGAAGGATCAGGACTCGATCTTCCATCATTATCAAAAGCTCATTGCACTGAGGAAGCGATTGGATATCCTTGTTTATGGGGAGTATGAGTTACTACTGGGGGATCATCCCGAAATCATGGCGTACACACGGAAATGGGAAGATCAAACCTTGTTGGTCGTCGCGAACTTCTACGGAGGAAATAGTGAATTCCATTTGCCGGAAGCAGTGGATGATGCCCATACCGAAATCCTCATTAGCAACTATTCGGATTCCAGTGAACGGCCATCAGACATCAACACCCTTCGTCCCTACGAAGCGATCGTATACTTATTAGAATAATAACCCAATACTTGAAGCGCTTTCATGTATAATGAACAGATGAAAACAGTAAAGAAGGATGCCTTCATTTATTTAGCAATTAGGATGTGAACTTATGGCAACCATCAAAGATGTGGCTAAGCTTTCCGGTGTCGCCGTTTCGACCGCTTCTTATGCATTGAACAACAGTAAGAAAGTCAGTGAAGAAACACGACAGAAAGTTTTAGCGGCAGCCAAACAATTGAATTACCAAAAAAACGGGCTAGCTTCGGATTTAAAGCGGACAAGCACGAATACCATCGCCTTGATTCTGAGCGATCTGTCAGGACCTTATTACTCAGAACTTATCAAGGGCGTACAGGATGTGACCTCCACGAACGGTTATGATCTGATCGCGTGCAGTTCCATCGGAGGAGCACAGTCCACAGCCGTCAAATTTTTAAAAGAAAAACGCGTCGACGGCGTCATTATCCTTGCCCATAATATCAATGATGAGACCATCCTGGAATCGGCAAGGGAAGGCTTTCCCATTGTGGTCCTCGACCGGAGCATCAAAAGCGATTACGTTACCCAGATCGAAGTCGATAATGTGCACGGAGCATTTGTCGCCACTGAACACTTGATTGAAAGAGGAAGCCGTGACATCGCTTTTATCAGCGGACCTTACAACTCACATGACAACGAGCTTCGTTTCCAGGGCTTCCGGGAGGCACTGGACAAACATGGCATCGATTATAAATCCAAATGGAAAGTCTCCGGGGGCTTCACCCGTGAAGGGGGCTATCAGGCGACGAAAATGCTGATCGCCCAGCGGGATGTCCCGCAGGCCATCTTCTACGCGAATGATGAAATGGCCATCGGGGGCTTGCAGGCACTGAACGAAAAAAACATTTCCGTTCCAGGGGACATTTCCATCATTGGCTTTGACGACATCCAGCTGTCAGAATACGTATCCCCGCCACTGACGACCATGAGGCAGCCGAAATATGAAGCCGGTGCCCTGGCTGTTCACCTTATCTTTCAGATGCTCTTGAAGGAAAAGGTCGATTCGTATTACAAGCTGACAACGGAGCTTGTTGAAAGGGATTCTGTGAAAAAACGGTAGACGAGTGTGAGAGCCTGATCTTTCCCGGATGTGTGGGAAAGGTCGGGTTTTTTAATGAACAAAAATATTTCCTTGATATGACAGTAAAGATAACGCTTACACAAAACCATCCCCGAAATCCCCTATTGACTTCACGTCCCATACCCAGTATTATCCTCTATAAGATAAATTTTCGAAAATTACATACATTCAATTATCCAGAGTGACCGAGGGATCAGGCCCTATGACGTCCGGCAACCTCCAGAAATGGAACGGTGCTAATTCCTGCAGAATGATTTCATTCTGAGAGATAAGTCGAGATAAACAGGCGATGCTTCTTTCAGTTGAAAGAGGCATTTTTTATTGGAGAAAAAGGGGTGTGCACATTGATCGAGATTCGGAATCTGGTAAAAACGTACAAAACGAAAAAGCAAACGGTGGTCGGTGTCGACAACGTCTCTGTCACGATCAAAAAGGGTGAAATCTTCGGGATCGTCGGATACAGCGGAGCGGGGAAGAGTTCACTCATTCGCTGCCTGAACTTACTTGAAACCCCGACATCAGGGGAGATCATCATTGATGGACAGGATTTCACGAAACTCTCGTCCAAGGAGCTGAGGCTTGCCCGTCAGAAAACGAGCATGATCTTCCAGCATTTTCACCTGATCAAGTCGAAGACGGTTTTTGATAATCTGGCATTTGCCTTGAAAGCGGCGCATGTACCGAAAGCGAAAATCAAACCGAGAGTCGTCGAGCTCCTGGAGATGGTCGGTCTTTCAGACAAAGCCGACGCTTATCCGGCCCAGCTCAGCGGCGGACAGAAGCAGAGAGTCGGAATCGCGAGGGCACTTGCCAATAACCCATCGGTATTGCTTTGCGACGAAGCAACATCGGCGTTGGATCCGAATACGACGAAATCGATCCTGAGGCTTTTGAAAAAAATCAACAAGGAGCTGGGATTGACGATTGTCCTCATCACCCATGAGATGGAAGTGGTGAAGGAAATCTGTGACCGGATGGCCGTGATGCAGGACGGGAAGATCGTGGAGGAAGGTCCCGTGTATGACCTGTTTGCCGAACCGAAACAGCCTTTGACGAAGCAGTTCATCGAAACGATACTCCAATTCGAACTGCCGCAGCACCTGGTGGAATCGAGAAAAGGGAAACTCATCAAGATTCAATTTAAAGGGTCGATCGCAGAGGAAAGCGTCGTATCAGAGGTGTTTCAACGGTACAAGGTGCGGGGGAATATCCTGCACGGCAAAATTGAATATATTCAGGATGTCCCACTTGGAATCTTCATTATGGAGCTGATCGGGTCACCCGACGAAATCGAAGCGGCGATCCGTTATATTACAGCGAAGACACAGAGCCTGGAGGTGTTAGAGGATGCTGCCTGATTCATTGACTGCTATACTGCCAGAATTGAATAAAGCCTTTTTTGAAACGGTGTATATGGTGGGGATCTCATTAGCCGTGGCGATTATAGTGGGATTGCCACTTGGGATTCTGCTTTTCGTGACAGACAAAGGCTTATTTTTACAAAATAGCGTGATAAAAAAAGTGGTGGGATTCGTCGTGAACATGGTCCGCTCGGTTCCGTTCATCATTCTATTAGTTGCACTCTTACCATTAACCAAACTATTGACCGGGACGACGATCGGGCCGACAGCGGCATCCGTATCACTCTCGGTGGCGGGCATTCCGTTTTTTGCAAGAATGGTAGAAACGTCTTTGAGGGAAATTGATAAGGGAGTCATTGAAGCATCGGTTTCCGTTGGGGCGAGTCCATGGATGATCATCAAAGACGTGCTGTTGCCGGAAGCACGGCCTGCCGTCATTCAGGCGATCACGATTACAACGATCAGTTTAGTCGCCTATTCCGCCATGGCCGGCATCGTAGGCGGCGGCGGAGTCGGGGACCTGGCCATTCGCTTCGGGTATTACAGGTACGATAACACGGTGATGATCGCCACCGTCGTCATCCTGATTTGCCTGGTTCAACTCATCCAGTATACGGGTGATGTGTTTGCACGATTGGTGGATAAACGATAACGAACTTTAGGGGGAACAACAAGTGAAAAAGTGGATATTATTTGTAGCATTAGCGGTAACAGTAAGCTTACTGGCTGCCTGCGGCGGAGAAGAGGCAAGCTCTGAAGATAATAAAGAAGTAACCATCGGAGCGACATCCGGTCCTTACAGTGACATGGTGACCAAAGCGATCAAGCCGGGACTTGAAGAAAAAGGCTACACGGTGGAAGTGAAGGAATTCAGTGATTACATACAGCCGAACAACGCACTCTCAGAAGGAGATTTGGATGCGAATCTTTTCCAGCACAAAATCTACATGGAAACCTTCGCGAAGCAGCATAACATGGACCTATCTGAAGTGATTGTCGTACCGACGGCGCCGATGGGGATCTACTCACAGAAGTTCAATTCCATCAAGGACATCAAAGAAGGCAGTGCCATCGCCATCCCGAATGATCCGACGAACGCGGCACGTGCCTTTCAAATCCTGGAAGATGCCAAGCTGATCACGTTAAAACCGGACACGGATCCATTGACCGTATCCGAAAAAGACATTGATGAAAACGTGAAAAACCTGCAGTTCAAACCGATCGAAGCCGCACAGCTTCCAAGGGCTGTCGACAGTGTCGATTTATCAGCAGTACCTGGGAACTATGCACTGGCAGCAGATATGGACCTTCTCGATGCCTTGCAATTGGAGGACATGCCTGATCAATACCGAAACCGCGTAGTCGTGAACACAAAAGACGTCGACTCACAACTTGCCAAAGACATCAAAGCCGTCGTCCAAGCAGATGAATTCGAGAAAGTCATAGACACCGAATTCAAAGGCTTCGGCAAACCGGAGTGGATGGAGTAGAGGGACGGACCTCCAATTTCACCGAAATTAAACAGCAGAACGATAGGGACGGGCTTCCGCATGAAAATGCGGAGGTCCGTCCCTCACTTATAGGCAGCACTTCTTATACTTTTTCCCGCTTCCGCACGGGCAGGGGTCGTTGCGTCCGACTTTGTCTCCTGTTTGGACGGGTTGTGTCACGAGGATCGGTTGTTCATCCAGTGATTGGCGTTCCACTTCTTCGATGAAGTTCCGCCATTTAATGAGCTTAGGATGATCGATTCCGTTCATGACAGAGTTCACGTAAATGGATTCTTCCAGACAAAGCATATTCTCATCATAGCCTTCTTCAATGAACGCTGCGATTTTGGGAATCGCTTCAGTTGATAACTGCTGACATAAATAATCCGAGATCAGCGTTTTAGCGGTAATGTCATCTGTTTGATCAAATAATCGCAACAGTGCTTGTTCCGCCTCCGCGCTTTTTATTCTCCCTAATACGTCCAGTGTATAGAAATAGGTATTACCATAGAGAGCCACTTTTTCAACCTCAGCCACAACCTGATCTGTTCCTATCTTCACCAGGGCATTGGCCACTTCCTCCAACAGTAAATCTTCTGCTTCCTCGTTTTTGAAAAGGTTCACCAATTGTGGAATCACGCTCTCTTCGCGGATTTCCCCAGACATATACACTGTGTATATGAGCTCGAAGCCGACTAACTCATCTTCCTCAATCTGTGCGTCAAAGCTTCTAATCTCGCCTTTTTTAACCAGCTCGTAAACGATCCTTTTCCCATGGTCAAAATACACTTGATCATAATCATACGTATTCAAGTTAAACATGACGTCAGCAAGCTCCATGAATAATTCCTCTTCTTTTAATGAGGGAAGCATCGCAATTTTCTTTAGCTGCTCTTCATCTACAAAAGGCTTCAATTCATTTCTGTATGCAATCAGTAAATCTGTATCGGAATTCGCTAGTAATTGAATGTAGAAGAGTACGTCTGTATCCTTTTTGCTCAGACTCTTCAACCGATTGAGTGCCTCCTTCATCCCTTCCTCATTCAACGGCATGTACATTAAGTAAGGAAGTACAGGTGAAGAGTATTCCGAAACCTGTCCCCGGTCATGGGCTTTTAACCCGGTTAAAAAGGTATCACCATCAACCAAATAGGAACCTTCCAACATTTCAATCGCATACCTCTGCACAAACGGATCCTCACTCAAAAAATAAGGCTCTACTCTCTCAACAAAACGACTCATCCAACCATCCTCTATCATGATATTTTCCTTAAGTGTAATGGGTGGAAGGGGAAAAGGGAAGAGGGACGGACCTCGGCATACAAGTAGCTCAGATGCTAATGCAACGAAAACTGAAGAGGCTGATACAGGAAAGGGATATTACCAATGACTTTTATACCGGTCCACTGACATTAAGTAAAAGCCTTCAAATCAGGAAAAGGTCAAAATCCAAACTGCAGTCGAATTCTATATATTATTAAAGAGCTCCCGGAGGACAGATGTCCCTCCTATTCGACATCCTTTTTTAATATAATATGAATCAATTGTCCCATTTTTGTAAATTTTTATATAATTCAATAATCCTCGACAAAAAAATGATATATTTATAGAGTACTTGGTTTACAAGTTTCAACAGAATGTGAACCAGGTGAAATAAACAAGCGGGGGTGTTTCCAAATAGGTAGATTGTAGTCAATATCATTCATTAATCTACGTATTTTTGGCATGAATCGATGCTTTCCAAGGGAAACGATTATACTATAAAGAAAGCGCTTACAAATCCTTAGAAGGTATTTATGCCATAGACAAAGGGCTGGGGGATATAGCTAAAACATGTAGGAACAGATACATAGGCTTATCTCACTATTCGAACACATTTTGAGGAGGAACCAGGTTGAAGATTTTGAAGAAACAGTTGTTCATCGTAACAACGATCTTGGCCATGCTTGTAAGTTATATTGTTCCGATTGGCTCAATGGCTTCAGCAGCAGACTATTTAACGGTCCAGGAAGCAATAGAAAACAATACAGGAACAGGAACCGTCACGGGTTATATTGTTGCCCACACGACAGGTAACAAAAGTTATAATTTCGAAACCCCTTTTGGAAATGATTACAATTTAGCCATTGCAGACAGTCCCGATGAGACGGATGCTTCCAAGATTCTTCCGGTTCAGCTGCCAACTGCTTTCCGAGCAGAATTCGGGCTTAAATCAAACCCGGATATCATAGGGAAAAAAGTCATCATTACAGGAAGTCTTGAAGCTTACTTTACCGCACCAGGACTAAAATCTCCTACAGCCATGTCCTTTGAAGGGGAAGATCCGGATGAACCAACCCCATATGATGGTATTGAAGGCTTGCGGATTCATGATATTCAAGGTGAAGCACATACATCGCCTTACAATACAGAAAAAGTAAAAGGCGTAGAGGGGATCGTCACTCACGTCGTGGATGCCAGCAATTTCTACATGCAAGATGCCCAAGCAGATGATAATGATAAAACATCAGAAGCAATACTTGTCTATAAGCCGGCTCATGGAGTGAAGCTTGGCGATAAAGTGGCTGTTGATGGTCAGGTGAAAGAATGGGTACTGGATGGATATAACGAAAAATTACAAACAGATCTTGCGATGACCGAATTAAACGCACAGTATGGGAATGTAATCGTTGATTCAGGTAACAATGACCTCCCGGCAGCACTGGTGATGGGGGAATACGTAAATCCTCCTACAATCGTTGTCGATAACGATCAATTCGGGGAATTTGATCCAGAACAGGACGCGATCGATTTTTACGAAAGCCTTGAAGGAATGCGTGTTTCACTTGATCATCCAACTGTGACAGGTCCTCAGAAATATGGGGAAGTCCCTGTCATCACTGAGAAAGTGGAAGACAAATCGTATACAAAAGAAGGCGCACCACTATTAACAAAAGAAAACCAAAACCCTGAAAGGATGTTCCTTTTACTTGATAACCGGGATTTCGTTACGAAAACAGGTGACAAATTTAATGGAACAGTAACAGGAGTAGTCAGTTACAGCTTCAGTAATTTTAAAATACTTGTAAATGAAGAAAGTCTTCCGGAATTGACAGAGCGTGAATTCACTCCGGAAGTGACAACGATTGAAAAGGAAGATGACAAATTAACCGTAGCAGGTTACAACATTGAGAACTTTGCAGCATCCGATACAGCGAAGCGGGATAAGCTTGCGAAATCAATGGTGGAGAATTTGAACTCTCCTGACATCATCGGTTTAGTGGAAGTATTGGATGAAAGCGGTACAACGGATGATGGAGTTGTGAAGGCTGATGCTAACTATAAAGCACTGAGTGACGCCATTGCAGGCTTCGGAGGCCCTACCTATTCATGGACAGAAATAGCTCCTCAAGATAAAGAAGATGGCGGGGTACCTGGGGGGAATATCCGTGTTGGCTTCCTCTATAATCCTGACCGTGTGTCATTAACAGAAGGTACAAAGGGGGACGCTACAACAGCTGTAGCTTATGATAACGGATCTTTGACATTGAATCCGGGAAGAATCGACCCGATGAACCCAGCATTCGATGACAGCCGCAAGCCATTAGCGGCACAGTTCAACTTTAAAGGCGAAGACGTTATCGTCGTGAACAATCACTTTAACTCCAAAGGTGGAGATCAACCCGTATTCGGTAAAAATCAGCCACCTGTACTGGGAAGTGAAGAACAGCGTCTGCAAATTGCGGAAATTGTGAATTCATTCGTCTCTGATATTGAGGATAAGAATGAAGACGCTAACGTAGTCGTAATGGGAGACTTAAACGACTTTGAATTCTCCGCGCCTTTACAAAAACTGAAGGGCGAAGAGTTGACAAATCTTGTTGAGACACTTCCTGCAAGCGAACGATACACGTATACGTACCAAGGGAATGCACAAGTATTGGATCATATGCTGGTTTCAAACCGTCTAGCTGCGGGTGCAGAATATGATATCGTCAACTTTAACTCTCCTTACATGGAAGAACATGGACGTGCGAGCGATCATGATGCCTATATCGGGCAGTTTGATTTATCACCGGAGAGTAAAGAAGGGTTCGACCTTTCCATCATGCACACAAATGATACACATGCACACGTGGAAGGTTATCCTAAACTCTTTACAGCAGTGAACGAGGTTCGTGCTGAAAAGGAAAACTCTCTATTATTAGACGCAGGTGATGTATTCTCGGGAACACTTTACTTCCGTCAATATAAAGGTCTTGCCGATCTTTGGTTCATGAATGAGCTTGGATATGATGCCATGACCTTTGGTAATCACGAATTTGATAAAGATTCAAAAACCTTAGCAGACTTCATTAAGGAAATGAATTTCCCAATGGTTTCATCGAATGTATCGGTTACGGGTGATACAGATTTAGAGCCACTTGTGAAAAATGAAATCGGTACACCAGGTGAAGGTGGAAATATCTACCCTGCTATGGTCAAGGAAGTGGATGGGGAAAAAGTAGGGATCTTTGGATTAACCACTCCGGATACTGAATTCATCTCTAATCCAGGAGAAAATATTTCCTTTGAAAACCCTGCTGAAAAAGCAGCCTCAACAATTGATATGCTGAAAAATGAAGGAGTCAATAAGGTCATCGCCCTATCTCACTTGGGTTATGCTCAAGATTTGGAACTGGCTGAAGAGGTAGATGGTATTGATGTGATCGTCGGTGGTCACTCCCATACCGTATTGGAAGAACCAGTTGTGATTGATAAAGAAGAACCGACTGTAATCGTGCAGGCTGGAGAGTACTTGAATCTGCTTGGTTTATTGGATGTTACATTCGATGATGATGGTGTTGTCACGAACCATTCAGGTGAAGTGCTTAACCTTGAAAGTTATGAGGCAGATGCTGATGCACTTGCAAAAGTGGAAGAGTTCAAAGCTCCCCTTGAAGAGTTGAAGAGTGAAGTGGTCGGAAACTCAGAGGTAGCTCTGAATGGAGAACGTGCCGACGTCCGCAGAAAAGAAACGAACTTAGGTAATTTAATCGCTGATGGAATGGTTGCAAGGGCCAATGAGTCCGTCGAAACGTACATCGGACTTCAAAATGGCGGGGGGATCCGTGCTTCTATCGATGCGGGGGACATCACCCTTGGAGAAGTATTAACAACAATGCCATTCGGAAATCAACTTGTCACGCTGGATTTAACTGGTCAGGAAATTAAAGACGCACTTGAACACAGTGTATCAAGAGTTGAAGGCCAGGATGCACCAGGGGAATTCCTACAAGTAACAGGAATCAAATATAAGTATGACGTTAATAAGCCTGCCGGGGAACGGGTATGGTATCTAGAAGTGAAAACAAGCAATGGATATGAAAAAATCGACCCTGAAAAAATGTACTCTGTTGCCACTAACGCATTCACGGCAAATGGTGGAGACGGATATACGATGTTCAAGGAAGCGAAAGAAGAAGGTCGTCAAACGGAACTGTTTGTAGCAGACTTTGAAGTGTTCACTTCATATCTTGAGAAGAACAATCCGGTTTCACCAGTGGTGGAAGGACGCATCGTTCAAGAAGCAGCACCTGAAGAAAATGAAGATTTCCAATTATCCATTATGCATACGAACGATACGCATGCACACGTGGAAGGGTACCCACGCTTATTCACAGCGGTGAAAGATGTTCGTTCAAAAAAAGAGAATTCTCTCTTATTGGATGCAGGGGATGTATTCTCCGGAACACTCTACTTCCGCCAATACTCAGGTCTCGCGGATCTATGGTTCATGAATGAACTGGGTTATGATGCTATGACTCTAGGGAACCACGAATTCGATAAAGACTCTAAGACATTAGCAAACTTTATTAAGGAAATGAATTTTCCAATGGTCTCTTCAAATGTCCAAGTGACAGGAGATGCTGACCTTGAACCACTTAAGAAAAATGAAGTGGGAACTCCGGGTGAAGGCGGGAACATCTACCCTGCCATTATTAAAGAAGTAGACGGGGAAAAAGTAGGGATCTTCGGACTGACAACTCCTGAAACAGAATTTCTCTCAAGCCCAGGAGAAAATATTGTTTTTGAAGATGCAGCCGAAAAATCAGCTGCTACAATCGACATGCTAAAAGATGAAGGTGTAAACAAGATTATCGTTCTTTCTCATCTTGGGTACTCACATGACCTGGAACTTGCTGAAGCAGTTGATGGAATTGACGTTATTGTCGGAGGCCATTCCCATACTGTGTTGGATGAGCCGGTAGTCATCGATAAAGAAGAACCTACTTTGATCGTACAAGCAGGAGAGTATTTAAATCTTCTTGGGTTATTAGACGTCACGTTCGACTCTGAAGGTGTCATAACAAGTCATGAGGGGGAGGTACTTGACCTCAAGGAATACGAAGAAGATCCTGATGCACTTGCGAAAGTAAATGAGTTCAAAGCACCTTTGGAAGAAATTAAAAACGAAGTCGTAGGTAAAACAAAAGTAGCTTTAAACGGGGAACGCGCAGATGTCCGTACGAAAGAAACCAACTTAGGAAATCTGATTGCAGATGCCATGGTAGAAAAGGCAAATGAATCGGTGAAGACCCATATTGGACTTCAAAACGGCGGCGGTATCCGTGCTTCCATCGATAAAGGGAAAATCACTTTGGGTGAAGTTTTAACAACGATGCCGTTCGGTAATAATCTGGTAACCCTTGATTTAACTGGTCAGGAGATTCTGGATGCCCTGGAGCACAGTGTAAGTGCAATCGAAACCGGGGAAGGCCGTTTCCTTCAAGTATCTGGAATCAACTTCAAATACGACATTAACAAACCGGTTGGTGAGCGTGTATGGTTTGTAGAAGTGAAAACAGATAAAGGATTTAAGGAAATTGACCCTGAAAAGATGTACACAGTCGCAACCAATGCCTTTACAGCTGATGGCGGTGACGGTTACAGCATGTTTAAAGCAGCTAAAGATGAAGGTCGAATGACGGAACTATTCCAAGTGGATTATGAAGTATTCACTGACTATTTGGCTAAGCACAAAAATGTGTCTCCAAAGGTTGAAGGAAGAATCATTCAAGAAGAACAACAAGATGATTCTGGAGATGGTGGCTGGCAAGACGATTTCTTCGACTTTATTAAAAAGTTAAAGAATTGGTTATGTACATTATTTGGATTATGTGGCAGACCGTAATTCCGGAAGAAGATTAAAAAAAGCACTGGCTGAGTAATCAGCCAGTGCTTTTTATGCAATTTATATCGTCGCTTTTTCTTTCTCGTTCTCAATCACTGCCAAACGCTCTGCCACTTCTTCCTCCGTCAAACCATGTTCCATGACATAGCGGTTCTCAGGGCTCTTGCGGCACTCATCCGAGCAGCTTCTCATATATTTATGCTCATTTTCTTCGGAGCAAAGGATCTTTCGGTTACAAGGCGGGTAAGCACAGTTTACGTAGCGCTCACAAGGTTCGCCACTGTAGAAATCTTTCCCTACGACAACGTGTTCTGTCTGGTTGACAGGAACACCGATACGCTCGTCGAATACGTAAAGCTGACCGTCCCACAGTTGACCTTTTACTTCAGGGTCTTTTCCGTAGGTTGCGATTCCACCGTGGAGCTGTGCAACATTCTCAAAGCCTTCTTTGACTAACCAGCCTGAGAATTTTTCGCAGCGGATCCCACCTGTACAATACGTAATGATTTTCTTGCCTTCTAATATATCTTTATTATCGCGGACCCAGTTCGGAAGATCGCGGAAGTTTTTGATATCCGGCTTCACGGCTCCTCTGAAGTGTCCAAGTTCATATTCATAGTCATTACGTGCATCAAGAAGGATCGTATCTTCCTGCTGGATCTGTTCAAAGAAATCCTTTGGATCAAGGTATTCACCTGTAAGTTCATTCGGATTCACATCATCTTCAAGACGAAGAGTGACAAGCTCTGGACGGTGCTTCACTTTCAATTTCTTGAACGCATGACCGTTTGCTTCGTCAATCTTGAATACAGTATCCTTGAAATGAGGATCCTGTCTCATTGCTTCCATATACGCATCCGTCTGCTCGATCGTCCCGGAACATGTTCCGTTGATTCCTTCAGACGAAATCAGGATGCGTCCCATAAGGCCGATATCAGCACACATTTGTTTGTGCTGGGCAGTGACTTCCTCCGGGTTCTCGATGTCAACATAGTTGTAATACAGTAGTACTCGATAATCTTTCATGTTTATTTCCACCTATCGATATATATTTGCAAGATATAATCTTAGGATTCAGTTCCTTATTACTCTTACGATGTACTATTATAACAAATTTTTACGAAATTGCATCATATGAGAGTGAGAAATACTGGGGATTGTGAGGAAATGGTGGCGAAAATTGGTTTAAAATAAAGAAAATAAATACATTAAATTTGTAAATCTGGATACGATTTGAAACAATGAATATAAGAATAAATAAGGGGTTGTCACTACATATGATCAAAAAAATCATGCTGCTTTGTCTCTTCGTCACTCTCAGTCTAATGGTCGCCGGATGTCAGGAAAAGGCTCAGCCGGATGATCGCCTAGAGGAGTACGTGGATCTTTGGAATAAAGGAAAATTTGATAGTATGTTCTCAGACTATGTGAACGCCTCTACCAAAGAAACATTCAAAAAAGAAGATTTCGTCACGAGATACAAAGATATCTATAAAGATCTGGAAGTGAAGGATGTCAAAGTATCCTTTAAAAAGCCGGACAAAGAAGTCGAATGGGACAAAGAATCGAAAGCGGAGTTTCCCATGACCATTTCATTTAACACCCTCGCCGGTGAAGTTTCGTATAAAAAAGATGTCACGTTGACAAAAGAAAAGAAAGACGACGATGAAAACTGGTTCGTGGATTGGGACCCTTCGTTCATCCTGCCTGAAATGGAAAAGGATGATAAAGTCGGAGTGGAGAGCATCTCGGCCAAACGTGGGGAGATCCTCGACCGGAATCAGCAGCCCCTTGCTGTCAACGGGGAGGCATTTGAGCTCGGGATTGTCCCGAAAGAGTTCAATGAAAATGACTTGAGCAAGCTGTCATCTTTACTGGATTTATCACCCGAACAAATAAAGAATAAATTGGACGCAAGCTGGGTGAAGCCTGACTATTTCGTCCCAATTAAAAAAATCGCCTTAAAAGAGCGTCCTCTCGCACTGGACGTAATTGAACTGGACGGGCTTTATTCCAAGCGGGTGCCTGCCAGGGAATACCCATACGGAGAAGCCACTGCCCATCTCACCGGTTATATCGGAAAGCTTACGGCAGAGAAATTGGAGAAGCTGAAGGACAAAGGCTATACTTCTCAATCATTGATGGGTTTAAGTGGAGCAGAGGAAGTCTATGAGGATCAGCTGCGGGGCAAAGACGGACAGCGCATCTATCTGAAGAAACAAGATTCAGAAGACACCTTCACCGTAGCCGAGCAAACGGTTGAAGACGGAAAGAATATCACTCTCACCATCGATGCCGAGATGCAAGAGAAGATATACGCACAAATGAAGGATGAGCCAGGGACCGCAGCCGCCATCAACCCCCAAACGGGAGAAGCGCTTGCCCTTGTGAGCACACCTGCCTATGATCCGAATGAGTTCGTATTGGGGATGTCTTCAGAACAATATAAGAAACTGGCGGATGATCCGAACAAGCCGCTCCGGAATCGATTCCCACTTGCTTTTTCACCGGGATCGACGATGAAAGGCATCACGGCATCCGTCGGTCTGAAATCCGGCAAGCTGGATCCAAACAAGGTCTATGATATCCCCGGGAAGAAGTGGCAAAAAGATAAATCATGGGGGAATTATAAAGTGGTCCGTGTCTTTGACAATGAGAGCAAAGTGGATCTGGAAAGCGCCCTTAAATTCTCGGATAACATTTATTTTGCCCGAGTCGGATTAGAAATGGGTGCAGAGACGTTTATTGCCGGTTTGAAGGATTTCGGTTTTGGCGAAGAAATTTCTATGTCGTATCCTATTTATGAGTCACAGGTTTCGAACGACGGCAAAATCTCCAAAGAAGTACAGCTGGCGGATTCGGCTTTCGGTCAAGGGGAGGTGCTGATGAGTATCGTTCATATAGCAAGTGCATACGGCGGGATCATCAATGATGGCACCATGATGGAACCAAAACTCCTGAAGGAAGAAGAACCAAAAGTATGGAAGAAAGACCTGCTTTCGAAAGAGCAGGCAGACATGATGAAAACGAATTTTCGCAAAGTGGTCACAGAAGGCATCGCTGGAAAAGCGAGTGTAGAAGGAAAAGCGATTGCCGGTAAAACAGGGACGGCAGAGATCAAGTCTGAACAGGGGACAACAGGCACAGAAAATGGAGTGTTCGTTTCCTATGATCAGAATGACCCATCCATGGTTCTTGCCATGCTCCTTGAAAATGTGCAGGGGGAAGGCGGGAGCACCCATACCGTTCAAGTGGCGAAGAAGTTTTATGATAGCTGGAAATAGCATAGAGAGGGGCAGATGCTCCTCTCTTTTTTATGTTCCAGTGAAAAATCCCCAAAGGCATGCTTTGGGGATTAGAGCGTTATAGTGCTGTAACCATTCCACCATCGACAACCAGGGATTGACCGGTTAAATAGGTATTTGCGTCTGAAACAAGGAAGGCAATCACCCTGGCAAACTCGTCCGGCTCACCATATCTCCCTATAGGGATCGCCTTCTCACTCATACTTCTTAGCTCGTCAACGGTCATATTCCGCTTCTCAGCGTTTATTTGATCAAGCTCTGCCACCCGGTCTGTTGCAATTCTTCCGGGACCGACCGTGTTGATGAGAATGTGATCCTGGGCGAGTTCCCTTGATAAGCTTTTAGATAACCCGACCATTCCGGTCCTGAACGTATTGGAAAGAATCAGACCGTCGATTGCTTGCTTCGTGGAAGATGAAGCAATATTCACGATCCGTCCGCCATTATTCCTTTTCATATGGGGGAGAACCTCTCTGATCGTTCGAATATAACTGAGCAGGTTCAATTCAAAAGCATACTGCCAATCGTCATCCTCGAATTTTTGAAATCCTCCCGCTGGTGGACCGCCAGTATTATTGACGAGAATATCCACTCCACCCAGTTTCGATACCGCTGTCTCAACGAGGGACCGGATATCTTCCGGCTTCGTCATATCGCATCTCGTGAAATAAATGTGCTGATTCCCAGTTAAATCAATGATTTCATTTGCGGTCTTTTGAAGTTCTTCTTCATGTCTGCTGGAAATAAGCACGCGTGCTCCTTCTCTTGCCAGTTCCAGTGCCGTGGCTTTTCCTAAACCCTTACTTGAAGCCGTTACAATGACTGCTTTATCTTTTAATCCGAAATCCATTTCCATCCACCTCATTTAATTGGGAATATTGATCTCTTTGTTCATCGGTTTACCCTTTCCCTGATAGTTCCAAAACAGAACAAAGACGAATACGGCAAAACCGACTGCACCGCAGGCAACGGCCACTGGTATTTTCGTTTTCGCCCCTTCTTCCAGTGCCTGAACGCAATCCTCCAATCCGATTGCATCAGCATCTAAGATTTTGAATTTTCTGAACGAACTGATCAGTTGGCTATGTTACTTCTCTTTCTATCTGTGGGTTAGTACGGCTAGGGAGAAATTGAATTAAGTCGAGTGCTTGGAATTGTTCAATAAGAGCAGACTGGAGTCTTTTCTGATCGTGTGGTGACAATACACGGTATTCATCTGAGGTTTTCAGTTTATTGATGAGGTTTTGCAGGAGATCTTCACGATTCAGCATACGTTTCCTCCTTGGGTTATCATTCTTATATTATAGGGGAATATGAAATGGGGTTGAAGGCATGGGTATAGGAATCCAACCTGAGGAAATGATCACTAAAAGCAGAGAGTGGGTTAGTTATGAGTATTATTGCTCCATCCCCACTCGTCGCTTCACCTTAAGAAGGTCTTTCTTCTGATCCCAGTTTTCTTTAACCAGAATAGCGATATTGTCATGAGTATCCTGCTGATTTTCTTCGAGTACGGTCATTCTGGATTCGAGCTTGTCCATGCGATTTTCAATTTTCGTCATTCGCTCATTTATGTTGTTTTCAAAACGAGTCATTTGTCCTTGAAGTTCTCTTATGGCTTGTAAAATCTGATCCATAGCATTTTTCACCTCCTTGTGCATTATTATAACACAGAATCTGGGAATGTTACCTTCACAATCACTGGAAAAAATCCACCCTTACGGATACGGTTTTGCTTTTAAATATGGTAATATAAGAAAATGTAAAGAGAGATAACAAACGAATCACATTACATAGAGTTAGGAGAATGGTCAATGAGTAAAACACTAATTTTCGGACACAAAAATCCGGACACAGATACGATCACATCGGCACTGGTTTATGCTGATTTGAAATCAAAAATCGGGATGGACGTGGAGCCGATTCGTCTAGGTGAAGTGAACGGTGAAACACAGTATGCCCTTGATTACTTTAAAGTCGATGCACCGCGCTTAGTAGAAAAGGTTGCCGCTGAGACGGATACGGTCATCCTCGTTGACCATAACGAGCGCCAGCAGAGTGCTGAGGACATCGAGGAAGTACGCGTTCTTGAAGTCATCGATCACCACCGTATCGCAAACTTCGAAACGGCTGATCCATTGTACTACCGCGCCGAGCCGGTTGGATGTACGGCAACAATCCTAAACAAGATCTACAAGGAAAAGGGAGTAGAAGTGACGAAGGAGATGGCTGGACTCATGCTTTCAGCAATCATCTCGGATTCCCTATTATTCAAATCTCCAACATGCACGGCCGAAGACGTAGCAGCAGCAAATGAACTGGCTGAAATTGCAGGCGTCGACCCACAGGTGTACGGCTTGGAAATGCTGAAGGCCGGTGCGAACATGAGCACGAAATCAGTCGCGGAACTTGTGACCCTTGATGCAAAAGAATTCTCCATGGGTAACGCAAAAGTGGAAGTGGCTCAAATCAATGTTGTGGATACGAATGACGTATTCGGACGTCAGGCAGAAGTCGAGGCGGCCATGGAAACGATGATCAAGGAAAAAGGACTGGATCTATTCCTTCTTGTCGTGACGGACATTCTGGAAAACGATTCGACAGCTCTTGCCCTGGGAAGCAAATCGGCTGAAGTGGAGAAAGCGTTCAACGTTACACTTCAAAACAACACGGCTTTATTAAAAGGCGTGGTGTCCCGTAAGAAGCAGATTGTACCTGTGTTGACGGATGCGATGAAATAAGGAAAAATTGGAAGGGGCAGTCTTTTGGCTGCTTCTTTTTTATATAAATAAAGGGAGAGGTCCAACATGAACTTCAAAAAAATCCACCACATCGCCATCATTTGCTCGAATTATACCAAATCCAAAGACTTTTACGTCAACAAACTCGGGTTGGATATAAAGCAGGAAATATACAGGGAAGAAAGAGATTCTTATAAACTCGATCTCACGTTAAACGGAGAGTATATCATCGAACTCTTCTCATTCCCTGACGCCCCGACACGGCCAAGTTATCCGGAAGCTCAAGGGCTGCGCCATTTAGCCTTTGAAGTCGAAGATATAGAAGGGTCTGTAAAAGAGTTAAATCAAAAGGGGATTGAAACCGAAGAAATAAGGCTAGATCCGTATACCCATAAATCATTCACGTTCTTCGAAGATCCGGATGGACTGCCGTTGGAGATATATGAAATCTGATGGAGATCAAAAAAAAGAGCACTTCCCATTAAGAGAAGTGCTGTCAAAAGGTATTGTAATTTGTCGTTACAATTATTAAAACATAGATTAGAAATGTTTGTATTGGCGGTCTGAGTTTGTGTGAGTGAATTTAAGGTATTTTACCTGAGAAAATTGCATGGATTCTGATAATATATAAATATATTAATATTTTGCAGTTAGGGGGGATAGATGGTGGATTACTCGATTATTGGGACAAAGATAAGGGAGATGAGGAGAGCTATTAGGTTAACTCAAGATGAATTAGCTGATGGAATCTGCACTCAGGCTTTGATCAGTAGAATGGAGAAAGGGGATATTTATCCCAGTGCCACTGCCCTTTATCAGATTTCCAAAAAACTTGGAGTGGATGTAAACTATTTCTTTGAAATCGGAATGACTCCCTGTCTCGATTACATTAAAGAAGTGGAAAGGCAACTACGTAAATTGCGGATTAATCATCAATATATTGAAATGATGGAAATGGTCAAAAACGAAGAAAATAATCCACTATTCAAGGACCCTGCAAATGCTCAGCTCCTTTGTTGGCATAAGGGAATCTATCATTTTGAAGTTGTAAAAGATCAAGATACTGCTTTTGACCTTTTACACAAAGCATTTCAAATGACAGCTGACAGTAAAAAAGTATTGTCGGAAATAGAAATGGAAATCCTTCTCACCCTGGGAGCTTTTCATTTCACTAATGAAAATTATCAAAAGTCTCTATGTCATTATTCTGAAGTAAAGACTGCATTATCTACAGCTGAGTGGTTGCAGGATAAATCGATCAAAACGAAGCTCCTTTATAACATGGCAAGAGTTTACACAAGGCTTGGAAATTATCAGGAATCCATTCAATATTGTCAAAAGGCAATCAAGTGGATCATTAAAGAAGAGCATATGTATGGGTTTGCTCAACTCCATTACCATCTTGGATATAATCTTGAGCTTATAGGCGATTATGAACAAGCATTACCTTATTTTGAAAAAGCTGCCGCCTTTTTTGAAATCCAAAACAACATGGAATTCGTCCGATTTATAAGAGGGAAAATGGAGAAGCTTATAGATGATGTAAATAGGGGAACTTTCAAAAAAAAGAGCACTTCCCACTAGGAGAAGGGCTATCAAAAGGTATTGTAATTTGTCGTTAGGTTTATTAAATCATAAGGAAGAAATGTATGTAGTTCTGTTCTCGGCTATTGAGGCTGACTAGAATCAGATTTCCCTGCAGAAATGGCATGTTATCATTAAAAATATAAAGATATTAATATTTAGAGGAGGTGGGGATGTGGACTACTCAATCATTGGTAAAAAGATAAAGGAGTTAAGAAAGGTCGTTGGGTTAACGCAAGGGGATCTGGCGGAGGGAATCTGTACACAGGCGTTAGTCAGCCGGATAGAAAAAGGAGACATTTACCCAAGTGCTACGGCTCTTTATCAAATTTCCGAAAAACTCGGTGTGGACGTAAACTACTTCTTTGAAATCGGCACAACCCCACGACTGGACTATGTAAAAGAAGTCGAGCGTCAATTAAGAAACTTCAGGGTAAGATTACAATATGATGAAATGATCGAGATGGTAAAGGCAGAAGAAAAAAATCCTCTCTTTTTTAGAAATCCAACCAATCTGCAATTGCTGTATTGGCATAAAAGTATTTATCTATTTGAAATCGAGAAAGACCAGAAGAACGGGCTGGCTCTTTTGAAAGAGGCACTTTCACTAACTACAAATAAAAAGCGGGCCATGACAGAACGTGAAATCGAAATACAAATGACCCTAGGGGCTTTCGAACATGGACAAGGAAATTTGCAGGAGTCTTTGGCTATCTATGATGAAGTTCGATCTGCTATACAATCAAGCACCCAGCTTAATGACAAATCGATTAAAACACGATTGCTTTATAATATCGCCAGAACGTTAACCAGGTTAGGGAAGTACAAAGAGTCCAATTCCTACTGTGATCAGGCAATCAAATGGTGTTTGGAAGAGGAACATTTATTTGGTTTGGGCGAACTTTATTATCATACTGGATACAATTATGAACTAGAGGGAGAACTGGAAAAAGCCTTATCATTTATAGACAAATCCATTTTAATATTTGACATGTATGAAGATAACCGGTACCACCAATACCTTCAAAAAAAGCGGGAAGACATCTCTCGTAAATTGGGAATCTTATGAAATGGGTGTGTTCCCCTTTTGTGTATCCTCATTGGCGCTTCATGACACCTTGAATGGTTCATGAAGCGTTTTTATTTTTCATACATCTTGCATGTCCCTCATAAGATGAACTGTAGGTGAGGGGTGTGGATGTATGAGAAGGAAAAGCCCGGTTCCTCTGATAATCGGTGCAGTCGGGGCAATCATCCTGTTGGTGGCTCTGTTCGCGTTTATCGGAAAAAGCCAGGAACCTGATACACCTGAAGAAGTGATCGAGGAGTTTTATGACTTTGAAAAAGATGGGGACTTCGGCAATGCATGGGAGCTTTTTCACTCGGAGATGAAAAACAAGTTTCCCAAGTCCTCCTATATCCAAACGAAGAATCACGTATTTCTGGGGCATATGGGGGTAGATGAGTTCGATGTAGAAGTGGGGAGCATAGAAAAGGTGAAGGAGTTTACGTTTAATGACGAAGGGCTTCAGTTCAAAAATGTCAGGAAAGGGGAAGTGAACATGTATTTCGATAGCAAATTCGGAGAGCTGATGATTACTCAAACGTGTTACGTAGCGTTAGAAGAGGATGAATGGAGGATCCTGTGGAATTATCATTTCTAAGGTAATAAATGGAAACAAAACTTTTTTAACGTAATTGGTTTTATCCCGTGTGGTCCGGGTAATAAGAAACTAATTATTTACAAAGGAGGGCATTAGCTGTGTCACTGCTCTATTTTAAGGCTCGCGAAGCCTATGAACTGGATGCGAAAGTATCTCAATCCCAGATTACAAGACTGAGGGAATATCGCAGAACCAAGCCCGCCCCTGTTGCTAAAAAGAATAGCTGATGGTTCCTTTTGAAAAAGATTCCCCTTCTCAGTCTAAATTCGTTTAGGCTGTTTTTTTATGTTTATATGTAAAAAAGCCGGAAATCCACTGATTCCCGACTCTTCATTAATCCAGGTCTTCCCCGATGATACGGACTTCCCGTTCAAGCTCTACATCAAACTTTTCTTTCACCGTCTTCTGAACATGTTCAATCAGTGAAATATAATCAGTTGCCGTGGCGTTGTCTTTATTCACAATGAAGCCGGCGTGTTTGGTGGATACTTCTGCACCTCCGAAGTTCGTCCCTTGAAGCTCGCTGTCCTGAATCAATTTCCCTGCGAAATATCCAGGAGGGCGCTTAAAGACACTTCCGCATGATGGATATTCAAGTGGCTGCTTGGATTCCCGTTTGTCCGTTAAGTCGTCCATGATGGCCTTGATGTCCTCATAGACCGCAGGCTGCAGGCTGAATGTCGCCTCCAGGACGATATCCCCTTTTTCAGAGAT
This sequence comes from Rossellomorea vietnamensis, assembly GCF_001305855.1. Lineage (GTDB taxonomy): Bacteria > Bacillota > Bacilli > Bacillales > Bacillaceae_B > Rossellomorea > Rossellomorea vietnamensis_A. The sequence continues at coordinate 55,503 of NZ_LIXZ01000007.1, forward strand.
ATTACTGTGACGGTAGTCAAGCTCAAGTTCTGCCGCCGTCCGTTTCACAAGGTTGCCGTCACGATCGACGACATGACAGTAATCAAGGACATCCTTGATCTCTCCACCATACGCCCCAGCGTTCATGAACAGGGCACCGCCTACAGTACCTGGAATACCACATGCAAACTCCAGTCCCGATAGCTGCTCGGCTAAAGCGCGTCTCGACACATCGATGATGGCGGCGCCACTTTGAGCCACAATCAGCTGATCGGTTGTTTTAATGTCCTTAAAGTTCTTTAAGTGAAGGACAATGCCGCGAATTCCGCCATCTTTCACGATCAAATTCGAGCCGTTTCCGAGTAACGTGAACGGCACATCGACTTTATTCGAAAGCTTTACGATGTTTTGAACTTCCTCGTATGTGGTCGGGGTAAGGAAGAAGTCTGCTCTTCCCCCGAGCTTCGTATACAAATGATCCCGTAACAATTCGTCACGCTTAATATTGTCCGAATGCATGACCTTCGTTAATTCTTCAAACACTTTTTCTTTATTGTACATTCTATATCAGTCCTATAAAGTAATTTTCATCTCTTCACTATTCAATCCTACCCCACCATTATATGACGAAAACCCATGAAAGTTAAATGGTTTCAGTTGGGAGTGGTGAATATCCGTCTATTGGAGGAAGATCCTCCTCCTTAAATAAGAAAAAGAACCCCCGAATTGGAGGTTCCTGGAATTGCCGGTTATTTTAAGAGATTAGCTACATTCGAGATGAGGTTTGTGATGAACCCGCGGTTTTCTTTCTTTTCCTGTCCGGGATTCGTTCCATCGCTTTCTTTTAGTTTGATCGAATACTTACCAAACCCACTGTCCTGTTCTCCGAGGAACTTATACTTTCTCGCATCCTTGATGTAATTCTGGGCTTTCAGCGACGTTTCGAAAACGATATTTGTATTACCTTTCACAGGGGTAAAGGACCAGTTCCCATCCGCTTCCGGATCGATGGTCTTTTTCTCCATGATATAATCGATGATCACGTTTCGATTCTCATCTGGTGATTTGACAATGATTTCTGAGTTTTTAACGCCCGGGAATTTTCCGGTTGCACGATAGTTATTGGTCGCAACAATGAATTGTTTGTTCGGATCAATGGCTTTCCCATTAAATTTCAGATTCTTGATACGGTTTGAGTCTTTGTTTACCAGAGCGCCTTCAGCATCGTACTTAGAAGGCTTGGTTACATCGATTTCATAGGTGACGCCGTCAATGACATCAAAGTTATAAGAGCGGTAGTCACCGTTCACAAGGTTTTGTTCTTCTGATGTAGAAGGATCGATTTGATTGAATTGACCGGCAGACATCTCAAGCCATTCTTTCACGTCAGCACCTGTAAGCAACACAGCCTGAAGTGTGTTTGGATAGAGGTACAGGTCAGATACGTTCTTAATTGCGATTTCACCTGCCGGTATGTCTGTATAATAATCAGGATTTGCACGTGTACCCGCTTTGAACGGGGCACCTGCAGATAGAACCGGGATGCCATCATACTCTGTCCCCTTGATATACTTCTCGATATACCATTTCTGTGCATTCGTTACGATCTGTACAGACGGATCATCACTCACTAAAGCAAAATAACTGTTGATTGGGGACGTCGTCTCACCGACTGCACTGCGGACCCATTCAATCGTCGCCTCGTGCTCTTCTTTCACTGCGTCGAGGATGCTTTGGTCTGCCTCGACAGCAGGTGTTCCGTCCGGATTCAGAATAGAGCGGGTGGAAGCCTGCGTATTCGTCACATTCCATTTCCCGTCTTTCAATTCAAGTTCAAGGTCAACGAGTCCGAGATGATCTCCCCAGGAACCAGGCATAACCGATCCGACACCATTGATCGTTCCTTTCTTCACGTCTACCCCTTCAATCCCGCTATACGAATCAGAAGGGAAGACCCCGTGTGAATGGCCAAACAAGATCGCATTGATTCCCTCTACTTTAGAAAGATCATACGTTGCGTTTTCCTCCATGCCTTCCTGTGTCACATTTCCGATGCCAGAGTGAGGAATCGCGACAATGACATCAGCACCGTCTGCCTTCATCTGAGGAACGAACTTGTTCGCAGTCTCAATGATATCCTTCGCAATCACTTTTCCTTCCAGATTCCCCTTATCCCACTGCATGATCTGGGGAGGGACGAATCCGATGACGCCGACTTTGATTGCATGCTCTTCACCGTCTTCATCGACTACCGTGCGATCAAGGATTTCATACGGTATAAAATAGTTTTTATCATTGTCTGGATTCCCGTCTTTATCATCTACATACACATTGGCATTCACATATGGAAAGTTGGAGCCTTTTAATGATGTACCGAGGAAATCAAGACCGTAGTTGAACTCATGATTCCCGACGTTTCCGGCATCATAATCCAGCAGGTTCATCGCTTTGTAGACAGGGTGGATTTCCCCATCTTGAAGCGGATCTTCTTTTGCTACATAATCTCCAAGTGGATTTCCCTGGATGAGATCTCCGTTATCGAACAATAATGAGTTCTGCGATTCAGCTCGTGCCTGTTTGATCAGGGTAGCCGTTTTGGCGAGTCCGTATTTATCTGTCACTGTATCTTGATAGTAATCATAGTTTGAGAGGTTCACATGGATGTCGGTGGTTTCAAGTATACGAAGCTTCACGATATCTTTGTCCATGACGTCTGCATAAGTAATGGAAGGAGTGGCTTGAGGAATCAGAAGTCCAAAGGCTAAAGCGCTGCCGGCAATGACTTTTTTCTTATTGGATGTTTTTTTCAAAAGAATCGCTCCTATTTATGTAGTTAATTGTCAAACAATTACATGCTAGCATATCAACATGAAATAAAAATGGTGTAAAAGTATGATTTATTTGAAAAATGTAATAGTTTTGTAAAGCGAAGAGGGTGCGTAAATTGCTGGTTTATTTTTGAGGGGTAATAAGATAGGATAGAACATATCAAAAATATGCTATAACATCTATTCATCTACTAAAATATACTTTTCCGATACAAAAGAGAGGAGGGTGCAATTTGGCACGATTATACACGGCGCTAATCGGCTTAAGCCTGATCTGGGGCATGTCTTTCGTCTTTATAAAATGGTTAGTGGAACCGGCAGGAGTGTGGGGGACGGTGTTTTTGCGATGCCTGGCAGGGGCCCTCGTACTACTTCCGATCTTTTTCATTCAAAGGAAAAAAGAAGGGAAGCAGCCCCTCCCAATATGGAGACTGATTGTAGTGGGAATCGGGAATGCCGCACTGCCCTGGACTCTGATCGCCTTAAGTGAAACGCAGATCAACAGCAATACCGCTTCCATCCTGAACGCGACCACGCCGATTTGGACAGGGTTGGTTGGATTTTTATTCTTCTCTGTCGTGTTGAGGGGGTTCCAGTGGATCGGGATCGCAGTCGGCTTCATCGGCATCCTCGTGCTGATGAACTTTGAAGTGAGCGGCATCTTCACGTCTGACTTTGTAGGGGTGGGGACGATGGTACTGGCGACGATGAGCTATGCCTTTGCTTCCCAGTTCACGAAAAAATACCTGGCAGGAACGAGTGTAGTCGTCATTTCTACGTTCCAGCTGTTGATCGGGGCCGCGGTCGGGTTTGTCGGCATGATGATCACGGATCCGATCTCTGTCGGTGATTTAGCGTCAGGAGAGGTCATCCTCGGCATATTAGGACTGGGCTGCCTCGGGTCAGGTGTGGCGACACTTCTGTATTTCTACATCATGACCAATGGAAGCCCCGAGTTCGCATCGACTGTGACGTACCTGATTCCGGGTACGGCGATGATCTGGGGATTCGTGCTTCTAAGGGAGCAGGTGACCCACAATCTCATTTTAGGTTTGCTGATCATATTCGCAGGCGTATTCCTATCGTCCAGAAAATCCAAGAAAATCATCACATCCCTGCCGGCAGGGACGAGGTAAGACCTTTAAACAAACGTTTGATTAGTATGTTGAATCCCTTGTCCCACAAGGGGTGAGCGTACCAGTCAAACGTTTGTTTAGTTTCCGGGAACCGAAACTCCCCGGAAACTGATGCAAACCAACTTATTTTCATATAAAATGAGTAAGATACATAAGGTAGACTAACGCATAGCACATGCTATTAAAAATAAAACATAAGGATGGTAATTCTATATGAAAACGGCAATTGTAACGGATAGTACCGCCTACATCCCGAAAGAATTGCGTGATCAGCTCAACATACATATGATTCCTCTCAGCGTCATTTTCGGAGGAGAAACCTATCAAGAAGAAGTTGATATTACGGCAAGTGAATTTTACGAAGAAGTCAGCATCCAGGAAAAGCTCCCGACCACATCACAGCCCCCGGTCGGAAAATTCGTCGAGCTGTTCGAGGAACTTTCCAAAGACTACGATGCCGTCATTTCCATCCACCTATCCAGCGGAATCAGCGGGACGTACCAAGGTGCCGTGCAGGCAGGTGAAATGGTCGAGAGTATTAAAGTATACCCATACGACTCTGAAATCAGCTGTATGATCCAAGGCTTCTATGCCATTGAGGGGGCGAAGCTTGAGCGCGAAGGAAAAACGGCAGAAGAAATCGTTGGGTTATTGGATGAAATGAAGGAGTCCGTACAGGCTTACTTCATGGTGGATGACCTTGCCCACCTGCAGCGCGGAGGACGGTTATCCCAAGCACAGGCCATCATCGGAAGCCTGTTACAGGTAAAACCACTGCTGCACTTCGTGGACAAAGTGATCGTCCCGTTTGAAAAAATCCGCACAAAAAAGAAAGCGTTGAAGCGTGTGGAAGGCATTCTTGAAGAAGCCGTGAAGTCCGGCGTATCCTATCAAGCTTCCATCATTCATGCCAATCGGGAGGAAGAAGCGATCGAGTGGAAGAACGAGCTTCAAGAGAAATATCCGAACGTGGAATTCAATGTGAGTTATTTTGGTCCGGTCATCGGGACTCATTTAGGTGAGGGTTCGATGGGAATGGGCTGGGCGAGGAAGATGAGTAGGTAGATTTCTGATTTGTACCTGGTACAAGTGGCGCTTGTTGTACCTGGTACAAACTTTGCTTGATGTACCAGGTGCACACTACCGCACTCTCTAATGGTGCCAGGCACGAAACAATCGTTTTGTGCCTGGCACCATTTTTTATTAGGAAGGATTTTCACCCTCCAATGTAGAATACAATACTATCCCACATAAGGAGTGATGCCGTTGCGTTTTGCTTTAATGGAACACAGGTTAATCCCTGAGCCTCTTATAAAAGAACCACACCCCCCTTTCCAAAAAATCTCAGAATTCACTTCCATTCCGCCTCAACCAATGAATCCATCCTTTCCATTTTCATCAGAGCTGCAATCCTATCTAAGTGGAAGGTCTCTATTAATAGACGAGATTCCATTTCCAATTCAGGTCCTCCATGAGCACTATGTGAACGGCTATGTTTCCTATGAAAAGGGTGTAGACACAGGTCTGTGTCATCGTTGTGGAAATAACAAACCTCATCTATTTGCCACCTTCCATTGTTCAAGATGCCACACCCAATGCACCTACTGCCGGAATTGCATCATGATGGGAAGGGTGTCTGAGTGCACGCCACTCCTAAGGTGGAATGGTCCCGGACCGGAGTCTCCATCGGTAACGTTCGACTGGTCCGGTACCCTTTCAGAAGCGCAAAAAGCAGCCTCGGAACAAATGATATCTGCGATTCAAACAAACACCGACCTTCTCGTCTGGGCCGTATGTGGAGCCGGCAAGACCGAAGTGCTCTTTGAAGGCATATACGAAGCCCTTCAGCAAAATAAACGTGTCTGTATTGCCGCACCCCGTACCGATGTCATCCTGGAACTGTCTCCCCGCCTCAAAAAAGTGTTTCCCCAAACAGAGGTCACCACCCTGTACGGGGGCTCAGAGGAACGGCATAGCTATGGTCAACTTGTTCTATCTACTACCCATCAACTGTACAGGTACAAAGAAGCCTTCGATGTCATGATCATAGACGAGGTCGATGCGTTCCCCTACTCCTACGATTCCTCTCTTCAAGGGGCGGTAGAAAAAGCCCGGAAGACCCAATCGTCCACCATATACTTGACGGCAACCCCGGACCAGAAAACGCAACAGGAATGTGCCCGGGAAAAAAGGACCTTCATCCAAATCCCGGCCCGCTTCCACCGTCATCCAATCCCACTACCCAGATTTGTCTGGTGCGGACTCTGGAAAAAATCCCTGAAGAAAAACCGTATTCCCCCAGCATTGAAAAATTGGACCTCATTAAGACTCAAACACTCCAAACAAGCCCTGATTTTCTTTCCGACCGTCGATCTTATGGAACAAGCCCTGTCTTTATTCCAAGAAATGAATCCCCTTATCGAATCGGTCCATGCTGAAGACCCCCAACGAAAAGAAAAAGTCTTGAAGATGAGACAGGGAGAGATTCCGATTTTACTTACGACAACCATTTTAGAACGGGGAGTGACAATCCCGAACATCGATGTTGCGGTCCTTGGAGCCGAAGAAAAGATTTTCACCGAAAGTGCCCTCGTTCAGATCGCCGGCAGGGTGGGGAGGAGCGCTGACTATCCAACAGGGGATATCGTGTATTTCCATTACGGCCGCACAAGGGAAATGATCAAAGCGCTGCTTCATATCTACCAAATGAACAAAGAAGCCGGGAGAAGGGGACTGATTCATGGTCGCTAACTGTTTGAATTGTAGCAGCGAAGTGGAAGAGGTATGGTCGTGGAGAGGGTTATTTTACAGGGAGCCTCAATTTTTATGTCAGGAATGCGAGAGTCAGTTGGAGAAGATAGAAGGGGAGCTCTGCAGAGGGTGTTCCCGTTCACTGGAGGCATTGCCTTCCAATCTCGTAAAAGAAGACATCTGCCTGGACTGCCATCGGTGGGACCAGGATCCGGAGTGGAAGGGGGTTCTTCATAAAAACGATTCATTGTATCACTATAATGATTTTTTGAAAGAGTACTTGGCCAGATACAAATACCGGGGGGATTACGCGTTGGCACAAGCCTTCTCCCATAGTATTAAATCCTATCTCGCAAAAATGGAATATGACCACATCATCCCCATCCCACTCAGCGATGAACGCCTCTATGAGAGAGGGTTCAATCAATCTACCGCACTGTTGGAAGAATCAGAGGTCCGTCCCTCACATATCCTCACGCGTTTGCATTCTGAAAAGCAGTCGAAGAAGACGCGTGCTGAGCGTCTTCGCCAGGAGCAGGTTTTTCAGTTGGCAGAGTGTGATGTGAAAGGCAAGTCGATTCTGCTGTTTGATGATATTTATACGACGGGGACGACGTTGAGGCAGGCGGCAAAGTTGCTGAAGGACGCTGGTGCTGACGAGGTATCATCCTTAACTCTCGCCAGGGGTTAAAGCAAACCCCTTTCCTGCCGATATAAAGTGTAAGAGAAGCTTCACCGGGAGGAAACAGATATGTCAGAAATCATCAATTGTCCACGATGCAATGCAATATTCATGAAAAATAAATTCCGTGATGTATGTGATAAATGTTTTAGAGAAGAAGAGAACATGTACGAGACCGTTTACCAATTTTTAAAGAAGCGAGAGAACCGTGCTGCCACGATGGATCGTGTCATTGAAGTGACGGGGGTAGACGAGGAACTTCTATATAAATGGGTGAAAAAAGGCCGAATCCAGACGAGGCAATTTCCGAATATGGGTTATCCTTGTGACAAATGTGGGAAGATTATAGGGACGGGACGAATCTGCGGTGACTGTTCTTCTGAGCTTGCCAGTGATCTGGAAAAATTCGAAACGGAACAGGAATGGAAGAAAAAATCCCAGGAATCGGGTCAGAGAACGTATTACACCATGAGAGAAAAGAACTAGTATCAAGCAAAATAAAGAGGAAGAACTAACCAGGCTCTATTACTAAACAAAACGCGTTTATATCCGATATACTAGGTAGAAACCATGTACGTGAAGAAAGCGAGGGAAAATGATGAAGATTAACTCTATCGGAAATCAGAACATTAATCCTTATAAGCGTAATCTTAATAAAATGGACCAGGTCGGAAAAACGGGCAAACCGGCATCCGACAAAATTGAAATTTCTTCTGCTGCCAAAGAGATGCAGGAGGTTTCTAAACTCGGCAAAGAGCGCCAAGCCAGAGTGGACTCTCTAAAAGATCAGGTACAGAGCGGGAATTACACCATCGACCCGAAAGCCGTTGCTAAAGGATTAAAGAATTTCTATAACGGACAATAAAGGGGAGCGAACAAACATGTCAGCCACAAACCTTACGACAACACTTGAAAAACTCTATAAGCTGCACAAAAGTTTGTTCGACCTTTCTGTGAATAAAACGGATGTGATTAAAAAAGGTGATATGAGTGAACTCGACCGGGTGTTGAAGGATGAGCAGAAGCATCTGGCCGCCATCAATACGGTGGAGGCAGAGCGACAAAGAGAATCCAGTCACTATCTTAATTCACGGGGAGTGGCTTTTATCGAGGCACCAACAATATCTCAGTGCATTGAGCACAGTTCACCACAAGAACAAGAAACACTTGCCGAGTGGCAGCAAAAGCTTGTCGATATCATCGGAGAATTGAGGGTTCAAAACGAGCTGAATCAAAAGCTGGTCTATCAATCTCTACAATTCGTAAATATGAATCTATCCATGACTCAACCCCAGCAGGATCAAACTACCTATTCACGGCCGAACGGTGAAAAGAAAGCACCGGCAAGTCGATCCATCTTTGATTCGAAAGCATAGCACTTATTAATTGAAACGGAGGCAACACCATGCGATCCACTTTTATGGGCCTGGAAACGGCAAAACGGGGCATGTACACTCAGCAGGGCGCCCTTTATACAACCGGCCACAATATCTCCAACGCGAATACCCCTGGATATACCCGACAACGAGTCAACTTTGAACAAACGACACCCTATCCTGCTCCCTCTATGAACCGTCCACAAATCCCAGGCCAAATCGGTACGGGAGTCGAAGCCGGTTCGATTCAACGCGTGCGTGATTCATTTCTGGACATGCAGTATAGAGGCGAAAACCAAAAGCTCGGCTACTGGGACACAAAAATGGAAGCGATGAAAAAGATGGAAGAAGTTATGAACGAACCATCCGATTCAGGCTTATCAAAAACGATGGATATGTTCTGGCAGTCCCTTCAGGATCTAGCCGTTAACCCTTCCAATGCAGGTGCACGTTCAGTGGTAGTCGAAAGAGGGAAAGCCGTTGCTGAAACATTCAATTACCTATCTTCTTCTTTAACGAGTGTCAGAGGCGATCTGAAAAATGAGCTGTCTGTCAGCGAAAAGCAAATCAATTCCCTATCGAGACAAATCGATAATATCAATAAACAAATAGCCGATGTTGAACCACACGGCTACCTACCGAATGATCTATACGATGAGCGGGACCGCTTGATCGATGAACTTTCACAGCATGTTTCCATCCAAACGAGCTACCAGTCCAATGGAGGACAGTCGTCTCCTATCGCAGAAGGTGCCGTCACAGTAACGCTTGTAGGAAAAGACGGAAACCCTGCCGTCAATCTCGTCGGGAAAAATGGTGTGAATGAAGTTAAGCTTACCTTTGATGGCCCGCAAAATACGGTCGATTCTGTCTCAATTGGTCAACAAACACTTGATATTAATGACTTCCTATCACAAGGCGAAGGAAAACTGAGAGCCCTTGTCGATACATACGGATTCAAAAATAAAGACGATGAAGCAGAAGGCTCCTATATCAGCATGCTGGATGAACTGGACAGCATGGCGTACGAATTCGCCAAAGCATTCAATGATCAGCATCAACAAGGATTCACGCCAGAACAGATGAACGATCCAAACTTTGATCCTGACACCGATACTCCGGATACACCGAAGTTCTTCCAGGATGCAAAGAATACAGCAGCAGATCTCGAGGATGTAGAAAAAGAAGGCTTCGCCCAAAGAATTCAGGTTTCAAAGGACATGAGCAATCTGGATAATATCGCAACAGCAGGTGAAGATAATCCTACCCTTGGAGACGCCTCAAATGTACTGGCTTTGGCCAACATCATCACAACAACCAAATTGTCTTATGGTGAAAAAGAAGCTTCATTCCAAAGCCACTTTGAATCTGTAATCGGAAAAATGGCGGTAGAGTCACAAGAGTCCGTTCGACTCGCAAAGAACTCCGCTGTACTAAGAGGAGCCGTGGACGAACGCCGAATGTCCGTCAGCGGAGTGTCCCTTGACGAAGAAATGACCGACATGATCAAATTCCAGCATGCATACAACGCCTCTGCCAGAATGATCACACTGCAGGACGAAATGCTCGACAAAATCATCAACGGCATGGGAACCGTTGGAAGATAGGTAGGTGAAATGCTATGCGTGTAACACAAAGTATGTTGACAGCGAACTCGATGAGAAATTTAAGTTCTTCTTATGGACGAATGGGGCAGCTACAGGACCAGTTGGCGACAGGAAAGAAGATCACGAATCCTTCGGATGATCCGGTTGTTGCGATGAAAGGGATGTTTTATCGTTCTAATCTCACCGGGATTGAGCAGTATAAGCGGAATCTTTCCGAGCTTTATTTGTGGATGGAGAACTCGGAGTCTGGAATCGATCAAGCGAATCAAGGGTTGCAGCGTGTTCGGGAATTGACGTTGCAGGGTAAGAATGGAACTTTAAGCCCTGAGGACCGGAAAGCTGTTGCTGTTGAGATAGAGCAAATTAAAAATGACCTTGTCAGTGTGGCTGAAACGAAAGTAGCGGGAAGATATATTTTTCATGGAACAGACGTAGGGAATTCTCCGATTAAGGATAGAAATCCCGCAGATGGAAGTGCTCCGCAGGTCGCTGACAATTTAGGAAACAGTGCTATCGATTCTTATCCCGTAGAGGTTTCACAGGGAGTGTCTTTAAAAGCTAATGTTAATCCGAATAAGGTCTTTAATCAGAAACTGTTCGACACGGTCCACAACATCCAAAAAGCATTGGAGTCAGGAGATGATTCTGCTCTTGATACAGAGCTAGAGAATCTGGACAGTGTCATGAACACGTTATCAGCAGAACGTTCAGAACTTGGTGCCCGTTATAATCGTCTTGAAATGGTAGACGACCGACTGGGTCAACAGGAAGTAACAGCGAACCAAATTCTTTCAGATAATGAGGACGCCGACATCGAACGCGTCATAACTGATTTGAAAACCCAGGAAAGTGTCCACAGAGCGGCACTCAGCGTCGGAGCCAGAATCATTCAGCCGACATTAATGGATTTTCTACGATAAAAGCAAGGGGACTGACCCTTTAAGGTGTTTCGTCACCTTAGGGTCAGTCCCTTTTTATATGGAGGTGAATAGGCGTGAACGTTCCACAAATAAGATTGCATTCCACGTCAGCGGCAATTAGCATCCGGACGACTCCAGGACGCATGGACATCGAACAGCCACCGGCAGAATTGGATATCCAGCAGCCCCAGGCAAAGATGGAGATTGAGCGTACACCGTCCAAACTGACCATCGATCAAACCGAGGCACGGGCCGATATGGACTTGAAATCGGTGCGTCGCAGGATAGAAGAATATTCCCAACAAGGATATGAAGACTGGCTGACAGGACTAGCACGTGTCGCCCAGGACGGGGATGAGCTAATGATGATTGAGAATGGCGGGGGTGCGATTGCCGCCCAGGCTAAACGAAACAGTGAAGATCCGATGTATGAATTCAACATCGGATGGATTCCCTCCGCAGGAAGCGTCAAAATCAGCTATGATCCGGGAAATGTGAAGATAAACGTTGAACCTCAAAAAGTCGTGAATCACTCTCGTCCTCAAAAGCCTAATATACAGTACACACCTGCCAAAGTGGATGTTAGTTTAAAACGATACGCAGACCTACAAATTGATTTTGCGAATTTGATGCATGTAGGGATTAACTATGAACAAGAAATATAGAATGAAGGAATGAAGCCTATGAAAATTAATACGAAATATCATGGAAAAATAGAAGTGAAATCGGAAGAAGTGGTGACATTTGAACACGGGATCCCTGGATTTGGAGAAGAGAAGCAGTTTGTACTGTTGCCACTACCTGAAAATGAGTGGTTTCATATATTGCAATCGGTGACAACATCTCAGCTCGGTTTTGTCGTGACAGATCCGTTTGTGTTTTTTAAGGAATATGATTTTGAGATGGATCAGGCGAGTGTGGAGTTACTGGATAATCCTTCTGAAAAAGAAGTTCAGGTGCTTTCTATTCTTACTGTGCGAGAAACGCTTAATGAATCTACCGCAAATCTACAGGCGCCAATCATTATCAATCTAGCAAACCGTAAAGGCAAGCAAGTCATCTTAACTAACACAAGCTATCAAACCAAGCACCTGATCTTTGCTCAGCCTGCAGGAAAGAAGGGGTGAGGTAATGTTAGTACTGACAAGAAAAACGGGAGAAATCATTCAGATTGGGGATGACATTGAGCTAACGGTCATTTCGGTAAGTGGTGATCAAGTGAAACTCGGAATCGACGCACCAAAGAACGTGGATATCCATCGGAAAGAGGTCTATCTCTCTATCCAGGAAGAAAACACCGAAGCTTCGAAAGGAATAGACAATCTATTTAATCTTTTACCAAAAAATGATTAATTATTTTTCTTATACTATTAAAGACTAGTAGAAACGACCGATAATAGTATTGTAAGCAATGAGGAGAAGGGCGGCCGACCTTTGTGACTTGTTGCAAACTAAAAAATGATATAGTTCACATGGATGTGGACTTACTTTCAAGGAGGAAATTATTGTTATGAGAATTAATCATAATATTGCGGCGCTTAACACGTATCGTCAGTTAAATAGTGCTTCAACTAACCAATCTAAATCAATGGAAAAATTGTCTTCTGGTCTTCGCATTAACCGTGCTGGTGACGATGCAGCTGGCTTAGCAATTTCAGAGAAAATGCGTGGTCAGATTCGCGGATTAGACCAATCATCTCGTAATGCCCAGGATGGTATATCTCTGATCCAAACCGCTGAAGGGGCACTAAACGAAACTCATTCGATTTTACAACGTATGCGTGAGTTAGGAGTACAGGCGAATAATGATACAAATACTAATGATGATTTAGGGGAAATACAAAAAGAATTTGATCAGCTTTCTGAGGAAATTACTCGAATTGGTAATAAGACAGAATTTAATACTAAAACATTATTAAATGGTAGTTTAGGAGTACAGGCTGCAGATGGAACTGCTGCTATGAGTGATTTAACTGCAGCTGGGATTTCAGTTGATGCATCTGGAGTTGCTTCAGGTTCAACTTTAACATTCGGTTTAGATTTAACTGCGGGGTCTGAATTTATTAGTGTATCTGATGGAAGTACAACTCAACAGATTTCTATCGATCCAGCAGCAATCAAAGCAGGACAAACGTTAAATTTTGACAATATTGGCTTGAAATTAAGCTTTAGTGCTGATGCTGACTTATCAGATTATGATGGAGGTGGCACCTCTTTAGATGCCAAAAACATTACGACTTCTGGAAATCAGATAAGTTTCCAAATTGGTGCAAACAGTGGGACTACTTTAAACATAGGTGTTAATGACATGAGATCTTCTGCATTAGGAACTGGTGCTAGTGGAGCTGTCTCGGATTTATCTGCTGTAAATTTAACTAGTGCCGGTGCTGGATTTGATGAAAATATTAAGGTAATTGACCAAGCGATTAAAGAAGTTTCTGCACAACGTTCACAATTAGGTGCTTTCCAAAACCGCTTAGAACATTCAATTAATAACTTGAACACTTCATCTGAAAACCTAACTGCTGCAGAATCACGTGTTCGTGACGTAGATTATGCTTTAGCTGCCTAAGCAGTGATAAGCACAGTCGTCCTGGCTGGTAACGGCCAGAGATCATAATTGGGTGAATTGCTGGAAACCCCTTAGAGCTTTTCTTGCCACAACGTAGTTGGAAACGACAAACGTGATGGCTTTAATAAAAGAAGAGATTGGGCAATCAGCAGCCAAGCTCCTGTCTTGAAAGAGTGGAGAAGGTTCAACGACTAGGATAGACCATCTAAGGCGCAAGCTATGATGATGAAATCCGTAGGTGAAACAATGGTCATCAGCATTGTGAATCCGAAGTGCCCAACCCCTACTATTTATAGAGGGTGAAGATATAGTCTGGTCATTTATGAAAGTAAATGTTCGCACGATGGCGAAAGAAATGATGAACCAAACGAAGAATTCTATTCTTTCTCAAGCTGCTCAAGCTATGCTAGCGCAAGCCAACCAGCAGCCTCAAGGAGTTTTACAACTTCTTCGTTAATATTGACTTCTTTATTAGAGACTCTAGTATTACTAGGGTCTCTTTTTACTTTGAGAATATTGGTTGTACCATAAAGCATATGTGAGCGAAAATACTAGCATTTAATCCCGTCATTTTATTTAATATAAAAAGGTTCTGAAGGTTTTCTTCAGACACGACAATTTGATATGGTTTCTTAGTAACATATGTTTTAGTAGACTCGATAAATGTTAATAACTCATTAGTATAAAAGTCACCGTCTTTAATGGCCGAAAAAATATCTGGAAGCACTGATAACCTTTCATTAATTTCTCTTGTGGGTGAAGTTAACTTTAGATGGGCCGGTAAATAAATTGTAGTCCGCTTTGGATTTGAAAAATGATTATAGATATCACAAGAAGTAATAGTCTTTCTATACATACATGGGTGGAGATGAGGGCTGACCAAAAAGAGAAAGTATTGAATCTGAAACTGATCATAGAGAAGAATCCGGTTTTGTTTATCCATTGAAAAGAGTAACGAGTATTTATCTTTAAGTAAATGGCATAATTTATTGTTCTCAGCTGGTGTGAAACTGTCAGTCGATAGAATGATTTTTCGAGGAATAGTAGAGTCTTTCTTGAGGTTCCCGTCATCTTGATACCACCATGCGAGTGCAAGAGGAGTCAGGTACTTCATTAAAAACTCAAATGGGAGAACTTTCTTTCCATTCTTGTACCAGATTGATCTTAAGTTAGTAATGTGGCCATGAGTGCGCGATTGTACGTAATATGATTCTGTATAACCTGCATTAACACGGTTATCTTCAATTTTTTTATAATGTGGACCTGTTAATGGAAGGTAGTCTTTAAGCTTAGAGTAACAGTAATAACACCATTCTTTGTCTTTGATTGAATGTATGAATTGAAAACGAGGTTTTCTTCCTTCTTGTTTTACAATGCATCCATCACCTAGCAATTTTCCACAAACCATAGATAAGAATTCTTCACACGCAAACATTTCCTCCCACCTTCCCTAAGAGAACAGTTGTTCTTTTTAATTATACCCTCTAGATAACTTATATAACTCTAAATCCCACTTATTTCTCCTAATCTCACCTAAACTTTCCCCACCAAACTCCGATATAACCCATATAACCCTCAGGAGGTTCAAAAGATGATTGATAAAGTGACAGGTGGAATTTCAGGAGTGCAATCATTTACTAGATTAGAGAATCAAGCAAGCGAAGAAGTGAAACAAATTCAAGCGCAGGAACGACAGCATGAAGAAACCACAACCAAAGAACCTGTCACCAAAGAAAAAATGGAAGATGTCGTTCATGGGATGAATGAGTTTATGTCCACTTCGAATACACATCTCAAATTTGAATTTCATGATAAATTGAAAGAATACTATGTGACGATCGTGGATGATCGGACGCAGGAGATAGTAAAGGAAATACCGGCAAAGAGAATTCTTGATATGCATGCCGCAATGACGGAATTTGTTGGTTTAATGGTCGATAAAAAGGTTTAACGGAAGGAGATACATATGGCTGATATGCGAATTGGTGGCCTTGCCAGTGGTATGGACACGGATCAAATCATTAAAGACTTAATGAAGGCTGAACGAATTCCTTTAGATAAATTGGAACAGAAGAAGCAATACCTTGAATGGCAGCGTGATGATTACCGGGATATGAATAAGATGGTGTTTGATTTTAGTAACCTTATTTTTGACGAAGACGATTAGTGTATCTGATCCTTCTGTCGTGTCTGTGAAAAATATTAATTCGACAACCGATTTTTCGGGAACACTGGAAGTTGGAAACCTAGCAAAATCTGCTACGACCATTAGTGGAGTTACCGGAATTACGGATTCATCCAAGACGATAAAAGATTTAATGGGCCTTACTGGTACTCAAAAAATAAATATTAAATCTGTTCTTAAAGATGGGACGTTAGATCCTAAAGGAATATCCATTGAATTTGATCCAGAAAAAGAGACTTTAAATAGTTTGATATCAAAGATCAATCAACAGTCGGGAGTTTCTGTTTTCTTTGACGAGAAGTCACAGAAATTTTCTTTTACTGCTAAAAATTCAGGTGATGCGACAGGGAATGATATCGCTCTTTCGGATGAAACAGGTACTTTTTTTGATAGTCTGCAATTAACGGATACAAATTTCAGTGGAGTGCGTCAGGAAGGGGTAAACGCAACGTTCACCTATAATGGACTTACGACAACGAGACCTTCTAACACCTTTACGATTAATGGTTTTGAACTAACGTTGAAAAACGAGTCAACAGGTCCTGTCAACTTTACTTCTGCACCTGACACCGACAAAATCCTAGAAAAACTCGTCAAATTCGTCGACGAATATAATAAACTTATCGAAAAAGTAAATGGAGAAGTAAACGAAAAGAAATACCGTGACTTCCAACCATTGACTGCCGAACAAAAAGAGTCAATGGAAGAAAAAGAAATCGAATTATGGGAAGAAAAATCCCGTAGTGGTACACTGCGCAATGATTCAGTCTTATCTTCGGGTTTGAACAAAATGCGGACTGACATGTATACACCGATTTCCGGTGGAACATCAGGCATTGACCAACTAGCCCAGATCGGAATCAAAACATCAAGTAACTACCTTGATCGTGGAAAGCTGATTATTGATGAAAACAAGCTGAAAGAAGCGATTTCCAAAGACCCGAATACAATCTACGAGATTTTTGCCAAAGATGGTGTGACGTCAAATGAACAAGGGATCGCCCGTCGTTTACGTGATACGTTGAAGGATACAATGGATAGCATTGAGCAAAAAGCAGGGAAAGCTTCGAGCACCAATAATACATTTACCCTGGGCCGTTTACTAAATAACATGGACAGCCAAATGGACCGATTCGAGGACCGATTAAACCAAGTCGAAGACCGGTACTGGCGTCAATTCACCGCCATGGAAAAAGCCATCCAGCGTTCCAACGAACAATCCATGTTCCTCATGAACCAATTCGGCGGCTAATCATACCTAAAGGAGTGTCACTATGGCCATCAACAACCCGTATGCAGCATACCAGAATAACTCGGTCAACACCGCCTCACCAGGTGAACTCACCCTTATGCTCTATAACGGAAGCGTGAAATTTATTCATATTGCCAAAAAAGCAATTGAAGATAAAAATATTGAACTGAAAAATACGAATATCCAAAAGACCCAAGCCATCGTGAACGAGCTGATGGTGACGTTGAACACGGATCTTGAAGTCTCGCAAAACCTGATGTCCCTTTACGACTACATAAACCGTCGCTTAACGGAAGCTAATATAAATAATGACGCGGCGATTTTAGAAGAGGTAGAGGGTCTCATCACAGACTTCCGTGACACATGGAAAGAAGTCATTCAACTGAACCGCCAGAAGCAGTATGCCGGTCAAGGTGGACAAGCGTAATGAGTTCCGTTCTTCTATGCTATACCATCACGAAGCAATTGAAAGAAGCATTGGAACAGGTGAATGATGAAAACAGGGAAACTACGATCCAGGAAGTCGAAGCACTTTTAGAAAAGAGACAAAGCCTAGTTGATACCATAAAGCCACCCTATACTCAGGAAGAGCAGGCGCTCGGCAAGCAGATGAATACTTGGAACCAGCAGATTGGACGGCAGTTGGCTCAATTACGCTTGGAAATTAAACGTGACATGAACGGCCTAACCAAGAAAAAAACGTCTGCTCAAAAATACTCAAACCCTTACGAATCCTTACAATACGATGGAATGTTCTACGATAAAAAGAAATAGGTGATTCTTTAACAACGAAACTAGACGAAAAACAGTACGAATTGGTCAGCCAATACGTCGGGATGCTCGACACAATTGAAGAAGCACTGAACTATGTGGAAGCAAGCTTCACGGATTTAAGAAAAACAGAAGGGGATCAGGTCCTATCCGATGTCTTCATGGCCATTGGTCAGATTTCAGAAAGCAATCCCTTGTTGAAAGAAATGTTTGGTGAGGAAGACATTCGGAAAGCTTTAACCGGATTTGATACCGTGACGGATCAGGCATGGAAACTGGACGGACGATTGGATAACAACACATTCAAACAAAGTATCGTTCAGGAAGACCTGTCCCCAGCCTTTTCTACCTGGAAAGCAGCGATTGAAACCGAACTAAACCCATATCTAACACACTAAGTCTCGAATCCCCGAGGCTTTTTTCTTTTTCCAAAAACTCTCATGCTATAATAATAGAAAAATGCTGAAGGATGCCGGTATGGAAAATAGTGTGTTGGCCAATCAAGTATGAAATGGATGAAGAAACATGATGAATTTAATCACCAATGAACTCATAAAACAAGTCTCCCGACCACGTATGTGGATCTCACTGGCACTCATTGTGTTCATCGATTCCATCACGTCGATTTTTGTCTATCTGCTATTTGACGGCATCCAATTTTCATTTTGGGAGTACATGAGAATCAGCTCAAACCTCCTTATGATCATTCAACTCTTCAGTCTGATCATTGCCGGAGATATCGTTTCAAGTGAATTCTCGTCCGGCACCATCAAGCTTTTGCTCATCCGACCTATTAACCGTGTGAAAATTTTACTTTCCAAATACATAACCGTGCTAGTCATCGCTACTGTTTTAACAGCCTCTCATTTCTTGTTTTCCGCCGTGCTCGGTTCTCTGTGGTTCTATGATAGCTTCTTTGATTTGAACGAGAACTTTTTTATCGTGACAGGTGCTTACGTACTGAGATTCATAGAAATGATAGTGATTTGTTCCTTCGCTTTTACCTTTTCGGTCGTGTCGAGAAGCAGTTCGTTCGCGATTGGTTCTACCATCTTTCTGACCTTTTCCGCCGGGACCTTTTTGGTTCTGATGAACGAGCAGGGATTGAAGTGGGGAAGATATCTGCTCTTTGCGAATATCGATTTGCAGCAGTATTTCTTCGGGACTCCGCCTTTTGAAGGGATGACGTTTTGGTTTTCGGTGGGGGTGATTGTGGTGTATATGGTGGGATTCGGTGGATTGGCTTGGTGGAGTTTTGGGCGGCGGGATGTGGATGTATAGTGGATTGTTTTTGCACCTGGTACACCAAAACCCGAATGTACCAGGTGCAAAATCCGGTTATAGTCCCCCTATAAAATAAACTTCACTATTCCGCCCCAAACCCTTCACAAAACCTCCAAATCCCCACCGTCTAATCCCCCAAAAAAGTGAGATAATAATACTATAAAGAGTGCCAGTTGAACGCAAAACACTCGCAAATCATCACCGCACTCTAACATTCGACACCCCTTGATACATCAACACTTTCGACACCACCTTACAAACTTCACGAAAAATTGACGAAAAATTTAGAAAGTTTAAGAAGGATTCATAAAGGGAATGGAGAATATATAAACATAGCTTTATTTTTAAAAGGAGGAGTTTACATGTTGAACTACAACATTCGAGGCGAGAACATTGAGGTAACTCCAGCGATTCGCGAACACGTGGAGAAGAAGATTGGCAAGTTAGACCGTTACTTTAATGAAACTCCTGATGCAAATGTACATGTTAATTTAAAAGTGTATCCTGATAAAAATACGAAAACTGAAGTGACTATTCCAATGCCGCAATTAGTGCTACGTGCAGAGGAACGCAACGCAGATATGTATGCGGCCATTGATCTGATAGTAGATAAATTGGAGCGTCAAATTCGCAAACATAAGACCAGAGTGAACCGTAAGATGCGTGAAAAGGGTAGCCCGAAAGAGTTCTTCGCGGCTCAGGAAGATTTGAATCATGTTTCTCCTAACGGCGCAGCTGCTGTTGAACTGGAGGATGAGGACGATACGGAAGTAGTAAGAACGAAGCAGTTCAATCTTAAACCGATGGACAGTGAAGAAGCGATCCTGCAGATGAATATGCTGGGTCACACATTCTTTATCTTCACGGACGCAGAGACAAACGCAACGAACATTGTGTACAAGCGTCGTGACGGCAAGTACGGCTTGATTGAAACAAACTAATCTGAATAACCTTAAACCCTGTAGTCTCCTGGACTGCAGGGTTTTTTGTGAAAAAGAGGTTTTTCTCCCTTTTTGTAGAATCTTGATAGTATAAAATAAGGGTTTTGTTTTAAATAGACGCTTTAATCTAAAGGAGGACTTCACCATGACGTATTCCATTGTAGGTTTTGACCCGGAAGAGAAAGAATGGGGGATAGCGGTCCAATCCAAGTTCCTCGGTGTTGGTTCGGTTGTGCCGTTTGCGAAAGCGGGAGTAGGGGCGGTGGCGACTCAGTCGTATGCGAACACTTCTTACGGTCCCTACGCACTCCAATTGATGGAGGAAGGCAAGACAGCGGAAGAGGCACTCGATATCATCATAAAAGATGACCCGGAGCGACCATTGCGCCAGGTGGGATTGATCGATGCGTGTGGGAACCCCGCCACTTTTACCGGTGAAGGCTGCTATGACTGGGCAGGTGGACAGACTGGAAAGCATTTTGCAGCTCAAGGCAATATTTTAGTGGATGGTCAAACCGTGAAGGCGATGGCGGATACCTTTGAGTCCACCACGGGATCCTTGGCTGAAAGGCTGCTCCATGCCCTTGCTGCCGGCCAGGAAGCGGGCGGTGATTCCCGGGGCATGCAGTCCGCTGCCCTTTTAGTCGTAAAAGAAAAAGGAGGATACGGCGGTTTCAACGATCGGTATATTGATCTGAGGGTCGACGATCATGCCTCTCCTATTAAGGAATTGAAGCGGATCTATCATTTGCACCAGCTGTATTTTAAAGAGTCGGATGCCGGCAGGGTGGTACTCCTTGAAGGTGAGATTCACGATGATGTGGAACGGGAGCTCATCCGTCTTGGATATGCGAAAGAAAAGCAGTCCCTCTATCAAAATTTGAAAGACTACCTTCACACGGAAAACTTTGAAATGCGTGAGCAGGATGAGAATTATATCGATCTGGATGTCTTGGATTATATGAAAAATCAAGGAAGATAATTGTAAAAAGAACCAGTCGTAAAGTGACTGGTTCTTTTTTCTTGTTTTAAAACAGTTTAATGCTTGCCGGAAATGTTATATAATGAACCTTTGTGTACGGGACTCAGAGAAGTTGGAGGTAAATACAAACATGAGTACAGTCGGAAGAAATGAACCATGCCCATGTGGCAGTGGAAAGAAATATAAGAAATGCTGTGAAAACGTTGTGAATATAGATACGCTGGTGAGTCAGGAGCTGGACGTGCTGCAGGCACAGCTGTATGATTTCATCGCTACGGCCCAGTCTGCTGAGATGGAGGAATCCTACCATCACTATCTTTCGAAGATGGACTTGATGCAGGCTGATCCCGATATTTATGAAATGTCATTTGTCAGCTGGTACGGAGCGACTCAGAAGGATGCTGACGGTGTTCGTTTGATCGAACGATTTGTGGATAAGCAGCTGAGCACGGTGACTCGACCACAGACAGCTGAGGTATTGGAATCGTGGAAGAATGTACGGGTGACAGCTGGTACGGTAGAAAAGCTTGATGACAATACATTGCGTGTAGGGGAAGCGATAACTGGAGATACGCTTATCGTGACGGAAAAATTCGGTAAGCTTGAAGAGAACAGCTTCTTCCTGGGATTACTATTGCCGAACGGAGAGAAGTATCTTCCGTTTGCTCAATACTTCATTTATCCTGCTATTGAAAAAGCGGCGATGGAGTTAGTGAAGATCCGTTTTGAACAGGGTGAATTTGACACTCTGCATGATTACTTATCAGGTCAGTACCTGGAAATCGCAGATGTCGGATTCGTGCTTTATAGCGCGGAGAAGAAGAAGGCTGGAAAAGCAGCCTCTCAATCTGCCGGTGCCGATGCAGGTAAGGATGAAGATGAAAACACCGGGGATTCTATTGAAGGTGTAGAGATCTGGAAGACCCCTGAATACAACGAAGCGATCACCTCTCTTCAAAACTTCCTCTTTGAAAAAGGGG
Source organism: Rossellomorea vietnamensis (assembly GCF_001305855.1). Classification (GTDB taxonomy): domain Bacteria; phylum Bacillota; class Bacilli; order Bacillales; family Bacillaceae_B; genus Rossellomorea; species Rossellomorea vietnamensis_A. Next base: position 77,749 of record NZ_LIXZ01000007.1, read on the forward strand.
AAGACAAAAAGGAAAGTGAACTGCTCGTAGCCGTATTGGAAAAATACTTCTACACAGAACGCCCTACGATTCGCAACCCGAAAATCTACTCGGGGGCTATGGTCGACATGGCGAAAAACATCGACGAAATCAGTATCCGCCACGTTCAAAAGGAGCTGGCCGAATACTTCGATGTCTCTGCCAACAGCATCTCAAGACGAAGCAAGCAAATCTGGGAAAGCTACCAGGACACCGTCTACGAACTGCTGAACGCAACGAACGCCTAAACCAAACTCAATACACATCCTACAAAAGTCGTCTGATAAAGGCGGCTTTTTTTGAGGGACGGACCTCCCAAATCACGACCGTTATGGAAAGAAAGCTTGATATGAAAGCATCCAACCTTCCAAAACAGTGAAATAGGGAGGTCCGTCCCTCAAAGCCTTAAGTTGTAACCGATATGGGATAGTGGTAAGATTGATAGGGAAAATATCGTGTTTGTGTGGGAGGATAATTGGTTTTTGTAGCGAATTTTAAGTAGAGTGATGTGAAGTGATTCGCCTTGTTTTTTACAGGGAATTCACATATTTCTCATCGGAATCTCATTTATTTTCGTTATACTTGTGACGTTTGGCTCTCATTCCAACACAGATAAAGGAGCGTTTATACATGCTTGGTCTATTAAATAAAGTGTTCGATGCGAATAAAAGAGAATTAAAGAGGCTGGAGAAACTGGCCGATCAAATAGAAGAATTAGGTCCTGATATGGAGCGTTTGACGGATGATGAAATCCGTGAAAGGACGGAGCGTTTCAAAGAGCGCTATCAAAAGGGTGAAGATCTTGAAGATATGCTCGTTGAAGCGTTCGCGGTTGTTCGTGAAGCGGCACGACGCGTACTTGGTTTATATCCGTACCGCGTTCAGCTTATGGGTGGTGTTTCCCTGCATGGCGGGAACATCTCCGAGATGAAAACCGGTGAAGGTAAAACCCTGACGGCGACAATGCCTGTGTACTTGAACGCTATCACGGGAAAAGGCGTTCACGTTATCACGGTCAATGATTATCTTGCCAGCCGTGATGCCGAGGAAATGGGTAAACTATACAATTTCTTAGGGCTGACTGTTGGACTTAATCTTAACTCCATGTCAAAAGATGAGAAACGCGAAGCTTATAGCGCAGACATCACGTATGGTACGAATAACGAGTTCGGATTCGATTACCTGCGTGACAATATGGTTCTGTACAAAGATCAAATGGTTCAGCGCAGCCTTCATTTTGCCGTAATCGATGAGGTCGACTCCATCTTGATTGATGAAGCACGCACACCATTGATCATTTCAGGTAACGCCCAGCGTACGCCTCAGCTTTATATCCAGGCAAATGCCGTTGTCCATACACTGAAAAAAGAAGAAGATTACACATATGATGAGAAGACAAAAGGTGTTCAATTAACGGAAGACGGGATCAGCAAGGTGGAAAGAGCCTTCCATATTGATAACCTGTTCGATATTTCACACGTAACCCTTAACCACCACATCAACCAGGCATTAAAAGCCCACGTTAGTATGCATCGTGATGTGGATTATGTGGTTCAGGAAGGCGAAATCATCATCGTTGACTCCTTTACGGGCCGCTTGATGAAGGGTCGTCGTTACAGTGATGGACTTCACCAATCGATTGAAGCCAAAGAAGGTCTTGAAATCCAGAACGAAAGTATGACAATGGCAACGATCACGTTCCAGAACTACTTCCGTATGTACGAAAAGCTTTCCGGTATGACCGGTACGGCGAAGACGGAAGAAGAAGAATTCCGTAATATCTACAATATGAACGTCATTGTCATCCCGACGAATAGACCGATCGTTCGTGATGACCGCGCCGATTTAATTTACGCTTCCATCGAAGGGAAGTTCAATGCGGTAGTGGAAGACATTAAAGAACGTCATGAAAAAGGACAGCCTGTACTGGTCGGTACGGTTGCCGTTGAAACGTCAGAGCTTATCTCTCAGCTTCTGACAAAAAAAGGCGTACGCCACAATGTGTTGAATGCGAAAAACCATGGCCGTGAAGCGGAAATCATTTTAGAAGCGGGTCAGCCTGGTGCCGTTACGATCGCAACCAACATGGCCGGTCGTGGTACGGATATCAAGCTTGGCGAAGGCGTCATCGAGGTTGGCGGTCTTGCCGTTATCGGTACGGAGCGTCACGAATCAAGACGTATCGATAATCAGCTTCGTGGACGTTCCGGACGTCAGGGAGATCCAGGGGTTACTCAATTCTATCTTTCAATGGAAGATGAACTGATGAGAAGATTCGGCTCCGACAATATGAAGAGCATGATGGAACGCCTTGGAATGGATGACTCCCAGCCAATCCAAAGTAAAATGGTCAGCCGTGCTGTAGAATCAGCTCAAAAACGAGTGGAAGGAAACAACTTCGACGCTCGTAAGCAGCTTCTTCAATACGATGATGTTCTGCGCCAACAGCGTGAAATCATCTACAAACAGCGTAATGAAGTCATCGACTCTGAAAACCTTCGAGACATCGTAGAAGGCATGATCAAATCAGTCATCGAACGACAAGTAGCGGCTCATACGGCAGAAGAAGAGATGGAGAATTGGAATCTTCAAGGTATTGTGGATTACGTCAACGCCAATCTTCTACCGGAAAATGACGTGACAGTCGACGACCTTCGTGGAAAAGAAGCCGATGAAATGATGGCTCTCATCTTTGAAGACGTACAGCATCGCTACAACGAAAAAGAAGAGCAGCTTACACCTGAGCAGATGCGTGAGTTTGAAAAAGTCATCCTGCTTCGCGCAGTTGATACGAAATGGATCGATCACATCGATGCCATGGATCAACTTCGCCAGGGTATCCATCTCCGTGCATACGGACAAAACGATCCACTGCGTGAATACCAGCATGAAGGATTCGCCATGTTCGAAAGCATGGTACTCGCCATCGAAGAAGACGTGGCAAAATATGTCATGAAAGCGGAAATCCGCAACAACCTGGAACGCCAGGAAGTGGCCAAAGGTCAAGCGGTGAACCCGAAAGAAGACGGAGCAAAAGCCAAAAAACAACCAGTCCGCAAACAAGCAGACGTCGGCCGAAACGACCCATGCCCATGCGGAAGCGGCAAAAAATACAAACACTGCCACGGCATAACAGGATAACGAAAAGAAATCAGATGATACCTGGGACTAACTTTGCTAAAATAAGTCCCAGGTACTTTTCCGTTTTTTATGGGTAGTCAAAGTAGAGGGGATTAATAGTGGATGATCTTGCAAGCAGGCTTTTTTAAAAGCACTGTTGATTGGAGCGGAAGGTGCTCGACTCCTGCGGGAAAAGTGGGACAGTACGAAAAGCGGAGGCGGCTTGCACAGCCCCGACAAGCATAAGATGAATGGGCCTAAGAAGGCGCGCTTTGCCTTCTTGGACCATTTAGCTTATGACCTCGAGGGGCTAGCCGCCGGAGCTAGACAGGTGAGACCCCGCAGGCGGAGCCGAGGAGGCTCACCGCCCGCCCCGCGGAAAGCGAGCACCTGCAGCGGAAATCAACCACTACTGTCTAATAGAAACTCCAGCCATTCTACTTCTGGTATAATCCCAATAAAATAATCTCAACAACCCAAATAACTATAGAGGTGACCACACATGGAACTATCAGAAATCAGAGCAGAGTTAGAAAAATCAGCTAAGACATTAGCGGACTTCAGGGGGTCTCTTTGACTTAGAAAACAAAGAGGCCAGAATCCAGGAACTCGACGAAATCATGGTCCAGCCCGACTTCTGGGATGACCAGCAAACAGCACAAGGACTGATCAATGAAGGAAACGGATTGAAGGAACTTGTCAATGATTACAAATCAATGCTTGAATCTCAAGAAAACCTTGAATTAACCCTTGAACTTGTAAAAGAAGAACCGGACGAAGAACTTCAACAGGATCTTGAAGCAGAGCTTGGTGATCTCGTCAAACGCTTGAATGATTACGAGCTTCAACTTCTTTTAAGTGAAGAACATGACAAAAACAATGCCATCCTGGAACTTCACCCAGGTGCAGGTGGAACCGAGTCACAGGACTGGGGTTCTATGCTGCTGCGTATGTACACACGCTGGGCTGAAAAAAGAGGATTCAAAGTTGAAACCCTTGATTATCTGGCTGGAGATGAGGCTGGAATCAAGAGTGTGACTTTAGGAATCAAAGGACACAATGCATATGGCTACTTAAAAGCTGAAAAAGGCGTTCATCGTCTTGTGCGTATTTCTCCATTCGATTCGTCAGGCCGTCGTCACACTTCCTTCGTGTCTTGTGAAGTCATGCCTGAATTCAATGAAGAAATCGAAATCGACATCCGTACGGAAGATCTGAAAATCGATACGTACCGTGCAAGTGGAGCCGGTGGACAGCACATCAATACGACTGACTCAGCGGTCCGTATCACTCACTTACCGACCAATGTGGTAGTAACGTGTCAATCCGAGCGTTCACAAATCAAGAACCGTGAGTCAGCGATGAAAATGCTGAAAGCGAAGCTTTACCAGAAGCGGATCGAAGAGCAGGAGCAGGAACTTGCTGAAATCCGTGGTGAGCAAAAGGAAATCGGATGGGGAAGCCAGATCCGTTCCTACGTCTTCCACCCATACTCCATGGTCAAAGACCACAGAACCAACACAGAATCAGGAAACGTACAAGGCGTCATGGACGGCGACATCGATCCATTCATCAATGCTTATCTGCGATCCAAAATCAAATAATACACAAAAAACTGACCCCGCTAACCATTGGCTGGGTCAGTTTTTTAATCTGTTTGAGGGACGGACCTCAAGCAGCACGATGAAGCAACTGTTTTGCTCCCGGCCAAGGTCCGTCCCTCGAACCTCACCTCATTAATGCTTTAACACGTTATTGAACTGTTATTTACACCTTCAGGCACCCATGCTATACTCTCAAAGGTTGATACAGAGGGATTCATCAAGTGGATCGCCATCTATATCACCTTCTTCATCATGGATTTATAAAAATAGAAGTACTTCTTTTTTGGATGCATATGTATACTCTTTCACAAATAACACGTGACCTATAGAGGTCCGTCCCTCGAGGAGAGTTGCATCAAAGGAAGGGTTTGTACTCATACTATTAATACATAGGTTAAAGGAGTCGTACTGGATGGGTTTGAAGGAAAGGCGTCGCGAGCAGGCATTTAATCCGCGGAAAGAAAAGTTGTTAGAGTATTTGTTTGTTGTGTTTGGGTCAACGATTGTGGCCATTGCGTTTAATGTGTTCTTACTACCGAATGAAGTAGCTTCAGGAGGGGTGAGCGGGATATCGACGCTTTTGAATGGACTGTTTGACTGGAAGCCGGCATATGTTCAGTGGGCGTTCAATATACCATTATTCATTGCTGGCTTAATCTTTCTGGGACTGCAATTTGGTGTCAAAACAGCCATCGGTACGGTATTTCTACCACTTGTCGTATTCTTGACCGAAGACTGGAAGCCATGGACGGAAGATCCCCTGCTTGGAGCCCTTTTCGGGGGCATTGGGGTAGGACTTGGTTTAGGAATCGTCTTTCGTGGAAGAGCTTCCACTGGAGGGACGGACCTAGCAGCCCAGATCGTAAATAAGTTCACCGGGCTCTCACTGGGAACATGTGTGGCTATGATCGACGGCATGATTGTTCTGTCCGCAGCCATTGTCTATGATATCGAGCGTGGATTATATGCACTTATCGGACTATATGTAACAAGTAAATCCATCGATCTGGTTCAGGTTGGGATAAGCAGATCCAAAATGGCCCTGATCATCACTAACCGCCAGGAAGAAGTTCGGGAAGGAATTCTGAATAAAATCGACCGTGGAGTGACAAAACTATCAGCATACGGTGGTTACACAGATGATGAACGGCCGATCCTCATGTGTGTCGTCGACCAGACAGAATTCACAAAACTGAAACAACTGGTCAAAACGATTGACCCCGCTGCATTCGTCGTCACAATGGACGCTTCGGAAGTTCTTGGGGAAGGTTTCAAACGGGTTTAAACTTGGTATAATTATGTAAGGGAGGGACGGACCTCACATCCGCGACTCTGAAAATGGATTCCTAGGGGGATAATAAATGAAGAAAAAGCTACTTGGTGTTCTTTTTGGCGCTTCATTAGTACTTGCAGCCTGCGGTGGAGATGGCGGCGACAGTACAGAAACAAGCTCCGGTGGAGTAGACCCTGAAAAAATCGTAAACAATAAGTGCACCAGCTGCCATGGGGGAAACCTTGAAGGCGGAATGGGCCCGGCCCTGAAAAATATCGGTGCCCAACTAAGCAAAGATGAAATCCGTGAAACGATTAAAAATGGTAAAGGCCAAATGCCTCCTGGACTCATAGATGGTGAGGAAGCTGACGCAGTGGCTGAATGGTTATCGAAGAAGAAATAAGATCGGGAGAAGAATCCATTTTGGGTTCTTCTTTTATTTTTCTGAGTAGATTTGCTATAAATTTCAATGACTTAAACCGATGTTTTAAAAACATATTAGATATCCACAGATTTTTTCACCCCTTCTTTAAGTCTTTGTTACAGAACTTTTTCATGTGATATTCCCCCATTCAATACTCTATAAAATGTTCTCATTTATAACCTAGTAACTTTATCAGATTAGCATCCCCTTAACGTTTGTCATGATAGGATCCTCAGAAATAAGAATGTAGTATTAGTACCAGATAATAGGTATATAAGACTATAATTTTATTGATTTATAGGTAAAATCGACAACAAAACAGGTAAAAAATTCACATTTTTTCACGTTCTGAAATGTAAATGTAATAATTTTTATCCTTAACTTACTATAAAGAGATGTTATAATAATTTTCGGAAGCGTAATTCGAGGTTTTTCACCAATTTTTGTCTAACGGTGATAAAGACGACTTTGGTTACGTGCCGTGTACATATGTCGATAACAGCCAAGAGGGTAACTACATAATACAAATTAGGTGATTTGAAATGATAGAAATGAAAGACGTCTACAAGCAGTACAGCAACGGTGTCATGGCTGCCAATGGCTTTAACGTCCACATCAAGCAAGGCGAATTTGTGTATGTTGTGGGGCCGAGTGGTGCCGGGAAGTCTACTTTTATTAAAATGATGTACCGCGAAGAACGTCCTTCCAAAGGAGATATCGTTGTAAATGGTATCAATCTCGCAAAAATAAAAAATAGTAGAGTTCCATACTTAAGAAGAAACGTGGGGGTTGTATTCCAGGATTTCAAGCTGTTACCATCGCTGACAATTTATGAAAACATTGCCTTCGCACTTGAAGTGATAGAAGAACATCCGAAGCAAATAAAGAAAAGAGTCATGGAAGTACTGGACCTGGTAGGGTTAAAACATAAAGCAAGAATGCTACCGAATGAATTATCGGGTGGAGAGCAGCAGCGTGTATCGATTGCACGATCCATCGTCAATACGCCAAAGCTTGTGATAGCAGATGAGCCTACTGGAAACCTTGATCCCGAAACATCATGGGATATCATGAACATTTTTGAAGAAATCAGCAACCGTGGAACCACGGTGATCATGGCTACGCATAACCGGGAAATCGTGAATACGATCAAGCATCGGGTAATCGCCATTGAAAATGGCCGGATTGTCCGGGACGAACAGCGAGGTGATTACGGTTATGAAAGCTAGAACGTATGGCCGCCACTTCAGAGAAAGCTTCAAGAGCATTGGCCGAAACGGCTGGATGACATTTGCATCAGTGAGCGCCGTTACCGTGACATTACTACTTGTTGGTGTGTTCATCGTTTTAATGCTAAACATGAACAAGGTAGCAACCGATATTGAAAAAGACGTTGAAGTGCGTGTCTTACTCGATATTGGAACTGAAAAATCCCAAACTGATCAAATAGAAAAAAAGATACAAAATATAAGTGGTGTGGAATCAGTTGAGTATTCTTCCAAAGAAGAAGAACTTCAGAATCTGGTCAAAGATCTGGGAGACGATTTCAGATTATTTGAACAAGATAACCCATTATATGATGTGTTCATCGTAAAAGCGGATAATCCGCGTGACACCGGTAGAATTGCTGGTCAAATCAGCAAATATGAAGGTGTCAATGAAGCCCTTTATGGTGAGGCGAAGATTGAAAGATTATTCAATGTACTGGAAATGAGTCGGAATGTTGGACTTGTGTTGATCATCGGTCTGTTGTTCACGGCGATGTTCCTTATTTCAAATACAATCAAAATTACCATTGTCGCTAGAAGAAGGGAAATCGAGATAATGAAACTCGTGGGTGCAACCAACTGGTTTGTACGCTGGCCATTCATATTAGAAGGATTATGGCTTGGAATTTTAGGTTCTATTATCCCGATCGCTCTTGTCTCAACAGGTTACTACTATGCCTATGGATTTATTGAACCAAAACTACAAAACAATTTTATTCAGATATTAGATTTTACCCCCTTTATCTATCAAGTAAACGGATTAATTCTATTAATGGGTTGCCTGATCGGGGCTTGGGGAAGCTTTATGTCTGTTCGTAAATTCTTAAAAGTGTAAAATTTGATAGGTTGATAGAAGCTGAAAGGAGCATGCCGCTTGAACAAGAAGTATTTTATATCATTATCTATTGCAGCAGCATTAACAATCGGAAGTCTACCAACGTTAGCAACCACTGCTAGCGCTAACTCCTCCGTGGAGGACTTAAAGAAACAGCAGGACGGCGTTTCATCTAAAAAAGAAGAGGTCAATGGCAAGATTAATGAGAAAAAATCTCAAATTGACCAAACTATTAGTAAACAAAAAGACATTGAATCACAGATTGCCGAAATCAGTACGAAATTAAAAGATACAGAAACGAAGATTGCAGAAAAAACAAAAGAAATTGATGAAACAACAGCTAAGATCAATAAGCTTAAAGCGGATATTGAAGAATTAAAGAAAAAGATTGAAGAACGTAACGAACTTCTGAAGGAACGTGCTCGTGCCATTCAGGAAAAAGGCGGTTCTGCCAATTATCTTGACGTACTTCTTGGGGCGGAGAGCTTCGGAGACTTCATCAACCGTGTAACAGCAGTTAATACAATCGTAAGTGCCGATAAAAAGATCATGGACGAACAAAAACGCGATCAAGAAGAATTAGAGAAAAAGCAGGCGGAAGTGGAAAAAGAACTTGCTGACCTCGAATCTTCCAAAGCGAATCTTGAATCTTTAAAACAAGACCTGAATAGTCAAAAAGCTAAAAAAGCTGAACTATTCAAGCAGCTTGAAGCTCAGCAGGCATCCTTGAAAGTAGAAAAAGCAGATCTTGAACAAGAATCGAATGAACTTTCTAAAATGGAGCACCAGCTTGAAGGTGAAATCCAGGCTGAACAAGCACGTCTGGCAGAGTTAGCACGCCAGCGTGAAATCGAACGTAAGCGCCAGGCGGAAGCTGAAGCGGCGAAACGTGCAGCAGCACAGAAACAAGCTACATCAAGCAGTAGCGGCGGATCTTCTTCGGCTCCTGCGGCAACAACAGCTACGGCTCCAAGTGCACCTGTAAGTGCAGGAGCATGGACAGCACCAGCACGTGGAACAATCACAACCAATTTCGGCTGGGACGTTTTAAATGGTGAGCGACGTTTCCACTATGGTACTGATATTGCAGCACGAGGAAGTGTTCCAATCTCTGCAGCAGCAGATGGTTATGTCATTAAGAGCCACTACAGCTCAAGCTATGGTAATGTAGTGTACATCACTCACTCTATCAACGGCCAAATGTTCACAACTGTATATGCTCACATGTCTTCTTCATTAGTGAGCACTGGACAAGCAGTGAACAAAGGTGACCAAATCGGTTACATGGGTAACACAGGATTTTCTTTCGGACAGCATTTACATTTTGAACTGTACAGAGGTTCTTGGAGTGCATCGCATTCAAATGCTGTAAACCCACGTCAATATATTAACTTTTAAGTTTGAAAATCCCCGCTTCTGTTTAGAGGTGGGGATTTTTTTGAGTGAATGCAAAAGCTCCTCTAATTCCATGCCCATCCACTGCTGGTTAAGAAAGGGGAAATTTAATCGACAACTTGTTTACTAAAGACTGTTTTCATATCCTTATTCTTCTAGTATAATGACAATATTCAAGTGATTTTTCGAAAAAGGCAAACTAATTGAAAGATTAGGACGCAAAACTACGGGTCTTCTATTTTAAAAAATAATGATCGCCGGGTTACCGAAAACAATGGAAGCAATGAATACTAACTCGAAATTTATTCTAGTATCATTCAGCCTGCCTTTTTGGTGGGCTTTTTCTCTGAAAGGTTTGTGTTAGTTGGATTTGAATCTGTATGAAGGATGATGATGTTGGAGTTAGCAGATATAAAAAGACAATTAAGAAGTTTCTGCAGAAGGAATCGTACCGCATTAAAGTATACACATATTGGTGAGTATTCTGCGGAAGAAGTGAGTGAAATGTTTATTGACTGTGTCGGTACCGAAGAGGTCATAAAGATCCTTCATGACATTGACATTATCAATCAGCGCGGTGGAGATACCGTCAAATACTTCATGCTCATCCTGGAAGGGTTGAAAGCAGCTTAGAAAGCAACTTCCTTCACAGGGTGGATAAAATGTTACACGTCATATATGAAAGGGTCCTTCAACGAAGGGTCCTTTTTTGAAGAGAAAAACAACAGCCATATTATCTGTAATAATGACTTAAAGGGATACACTATGAGTAAATCACTTGCTTGAAAGATGGAAATTTAAGATACTAATACATAATAGGGTATATTCTGAATGGAGGAAACGTCATGACCGGACATTTATTTGAACATCACAAAGCTTCAAAGCTGCTTGATCCAAAGCGACAAGAGCTTGTACCTGTGGATAAAGTATTAGAACTGCTTCAATTGAAACAGGACGATATCGTAGCCGACTTGGGCTGCGGAAATGGTTATTTAACCCTTCCGATTGCCAAGAAAGTGGACACGAAAGTTCAGGCGGTAGATCTGCAACAGGAAATGCTTGAGTATCTGAAACACCGGGCTGGGGAAGAAAACATAGATAATATCGTGTATGTAAAATCATCCCTTGAATACTTAAGCTTTAACAAAGGTACATTGGATAAGACCGTCTCTGCTTTCGTCTTACATGAAGTCCCGGATCTGATCAAAGTCTTTCAGGATCTCCATGATATGCTGAAGGATGACGGGCGATGGCTGATTCTTGATTGGGAAGCGGTGGAATCTGAAATGGGACCCTCATTGGAAGAACGTATTCCATCTGAGGAACTCGAACGTCAGCTCAAGTCAGCAGGGTTCAAGACAACGGTAGGGCATCTACATGACTCCGTCTACTATATCGTTGCAAATAAAGAATAAGATAGAAATTTTATAAAGTTGGGTTTTCTTAATCAAATATTAACATTCCCTGTTCATACTGTCCTTGTAAAGGAGTGAACAGTCTGATGGAAGTTTCGATATGGTTTGCGCTGGCAGCAGGAGCATTATCCTTTTTTTCGCCGTGCGTATTTCCGCTTCTGCCGGCTTATGTCAGTCATTTAACTGGTGGACAGGCACAGGATGGGCATATGAATGTGGAACGATCGGTGGTTTTACTGCGATCCTTTGGTTTCATTGCGGGATTTTCCCTCATTTTCATTCTAATGGGGGCTTCTGCCAGCTTTCTTGGAGAAATGTTCTCTGAATATCGGATCTACATTGAACAGATTGCAGGGATTCTTATTATTGTGTTTGGGTTGCAAATGATGGGCTGGCTTAGTTTTTCATTTTTACTGAAAGATACGAGATCGTTTGAAACGAAGAAAAAAGGGACGGCTTTTGGATCGATTCTGCTGGGGATGGCTTTTGCCAGTGGATGGTCACCATGCGTCGGATTGACGCTTTCTTCTATTTTGTTGTTAGCAAGTGCCAGCAGTACATTGACACAAGGAGTAGTCCTGCTGATCGTCTATTCAATTGGATTGGCAGTTCCCTTCCTGCTTATCTCCATGATGATCACCAAGACATTCACCGTGATGAAGACGATCAATAGAATCCTGCCTGGGCTTTCAAAAATCAATGGAACATTGATGATCATCTTGGGGTTTCTTGTGTTTAGTGGGAAGATGCAGCAAATCAGCTCTTATCTTTCCGTTTTTAGTTTCTTTTCAACATAGGGGGAGAGTATGAAGGTTCAAAATAAGACGATTCTGATTGTTGAAGACGATGTAAAGATACGCAAGCTGATCAAGCTCTTTCTTGAAAAAGACGGGTATGAAGTGTTTGAAGCCGAGGATGGTGAAGAAGGAAAACGATTATTCAAAGAGCATGACCCTTGCTTCGCCATCCTGGATCTGATGCTTCCAAAAACCCAGGGAGAAGAGTTGTGCAGATGGATTCGTGAAGAAGAGAAAAGTGATATCGGTATTATCTTTGTGACAGCCAAAACGACGGAGGATGAAAGAATCCTTGGATTGAAGGCCGGGGCGGATGATTACGTCACAAAACCATTCAGTCCTTCTGAACTTGTGACAAGGGTGGACACAGTCCTTCGCAGAACAGGGACGCGCTGCCAAAAGCTCAGTAAAAAAGGATTGACGCTGAAGCCGATGAAAGGTGAGGTCACCTATAAAGGGGACACCCTGGAATTAACGTCCTTTGAATTCAGGATCCTCGAGTTTTTAATGATCCATTCGGGTCAAGTGATTTCAAGACAGCAGATTCTTGGTGCCTTGTATGATATGAATCAAAAAATCGTCTCGGAACGGACAATCGATGTCCATATCCGCCACCTCCGAAAGAAACTTCAAGCGTGCACCCATCAATCTTTTATACAAACCGTCAGAGGGATGGGGTATAAGTTCGATGCGTAAAAGAAAAGAAGTGTGGGGGATATTCACTCAGTTGACTTTTCTTAATACGATTATCATTGCGATTGTCATCGCCATAGCTGGATTCACGGTCAAAAACTATGCGTGCACCCTCGTCAATCAGCAAGAAATTACAGGGACGAACCTGGAGATCCTACTTAATCAATATTTGGTGAAAGTAAGCATTCTAGCCTTTCTCCTTGCCGGCGGCTTTCACTTCCTTTTATTAAAGTGGCTGATTCACCCATTAAAAAAATTAACAGCCGCAACTCAAGAATTGAAAAAAGGAAATCACCCGAAGCCACTGAAGAATCCTCTGATTTATGAGGTGAAAGAGCTGAATGATGCCTTTAATGATTTAACAGAACGGACGGCTCGCGTAAAATCAAAGCAAAACCGGTTATTAAAAGATCTGTCTCATGAATTAAGAACTCCCCTGACGAATTTATCAGGATACCTTGAAGGTCTTGAAAAAGGAATTGTTAAAGGCGATCAAGAAATGTATCGTTCCCTTCAAGAAGAAACAACCCGGATCGAACGATTGCTGGAACAACTCGTCCGGATCAATCAATGGATATCCGATGGGGAAATGAAGAACTTCAAAAGGGAAGATATTTTGATTCATCAGCTGATAAAGAGACGGATCACCACCTTTCATATTAAATTCCTTGAAAAAGGGATCTTGGTGGATGACACTCTTGAACCTTTTACGTTGGAGGGAAGCATTGATGGTCTTAATCAAGTGCTGAGCAATCTCCTTCAAAATATTGTGGATTACGACAATGGGAAGAAGGTACGAATAGAAAGCTTTATTGAGGAGGAATCTTATGTGATCCGGTTCTCCCATGAAGGAAGAAGGATTCCTGTTGAAGAAAGCGAGCTGATCTTTGAGCGCTTCTATCGTGTGGATACTTCGAGGTCGCCTTTGACAGGCGGAACAGGACTCGGACTGGCCATTGCAAAAGAGATTGTACTTGCTCATGGAGGAGATCTTTCCCTTGAAACCGATGGCCTTCATCATACCTTTGAGATACGACTTCCCAAATAACGAATGATTTGAGGAGAATACATGACAGAGCAATGGTACACTATCGGTTCCTTCACATTCCCCTCCTCATGGGGGGCCATCATCGCCTCATTCGTACTGACTTTCTTATTCCTATACTTCTGGAACCGAAAGGCCAGTGACTGGTATTCGAATGCTATTTTGATTTTTATACTTGTCTGGAAATTGAGTGTGATTGTGGTCGACTTTCAAACGGTCATCAAGCACCCCTTTACAATTCTCTACTTTCACGGAGGAATCATTGGGTATTGGTTAGGCTTGGCAGCTGTTCTCCTGTACATCTTTTTCAGGAAAGTCGACCGTCCATCTATCCTTATCATTTCATGGATGACTATGGTACTAGTCTTTGAAGTTGTCTTACATATGCTCCATGATGACTTTCTTTTAGCAGGTATTCAGTCCGTTCTCAATCTGATGATGGTTTATTTTATGATGAAAAAATCAGCAGGGTCTGATGGAGGGATGTGGGCTGGACAAATATTGGTTTTGTTCACCCTTTTCCAATTATTTCTTAACACTTTGATCGGCGGCTTCGAATTATCCATCATCACTTGGACGTATTTAGTGATGATGATCGGTCTCATCTTTCTTTTAACGGTAAGGAGGAAAACTAAAAATGAATAAACGAAATTTCGCTCTGGCAATCGTCGCCCTGCTGATCGGGATTTTCCTCGTGAATTTGTTCCAGGATCAACAGGAAAAAAAGGCGAAGGAAGAAGCTGCCCAGTTGGCCAAAGAATCCATGGATCTTTCTGACGCCAAGGAGGGACTCACCAAAGGGGATTCTGCACCGGACTTTTCCTTAACTACTTTAGATGGTGAGGAAGTCAAGCTCTCCGACTATCAAGGCAAGAAGGTGATCCTGAACTTCTGGGCCACCTGGTGCCCGCCGTGTAAAGCGGAAATGCCTCATATGGAACAGTATTACGAAAAAAACGCGAAAAAAGAGAATGTCGAAATCCTTGCCGTCAACTTGACGTCACAGGATGAGGGGAAGAAAGCAGTCCAGCAATTTGTCGACGGCTATGAACTTACTTTTCCGATCCTTCTGGATGAAAAAGGGGATATCGGCGGTGAGTACCGGGCATTCACGATCCCGACCACTTACATGATCGACACAAACGGCCTTATCCGGCACAAAATTGTCGGCCCCATGAACGAAGAAATGATGGGTAAAATGGTCAGAGGGATGGAATAATGGGAGGGACGGACCTCTGACCAGACGTTTCATTGCATACGCTATGAGGTATAAGTAACCAAGACTCGAAAAGGAGGATCAATATGTTCCATTACACAAAAGAAGTTTCAATGAATGTGAAAGAAGCGGTATCAGCAGTTGAAGCAGCCTTGAAAGAAGAAAGCTTCGGGGTTCTTTGGAATCTTGACCTGGCCGCCAAGCTTCAGGATAAAGGGCTGGATTTTAATGAAGAAGTAGTCGTCCTGGAAGTATGTAATCCCCACGAAGCGAAAAAGGTGCTGGAAGAAAGCTTGCTCGTCAGCTATTTCCTGCCGTGTAAAGTGACGGTATACACGGAAAACGGAACGACCAAGATCGGTATGGCAAAGCCGAGCAAGCTGATTGAAATGGTAGATAACGATGAACTGAAACGATTGGCGTTGGAAATCGAAAATCGCCTGATCGGGTGTTTAGAAAACGTCTGACGATTAGAACCTGTTGCAAAAGCGACGGGTTCTTTTTTTGCATCCAACACCTCATACTCCTCACAATCTTCTGAATATGATACAATTTTAAAAATACATAGATTCAGGAAGGATGACAGCGAAATGAAATTCACCACCAAGGTTGTACATAGTCAGCTGAAAGGAACCGAGGAAATTCGCAGTAAGACGACGCCGATTTACCAGACGTCTGCTTTTTCTTTTACGTCTCTGGAGGAGCTGGAGGGTTTCTATGAAGGGAAGTCCCCCTATCTTTATTCAAGAACGGGTAACCCGAACACGGATGAACTAGGGAAGATGGTAGCGGATCTTGAAGGGGCGCCTGCGGGTGTCGCCACGTCTTCCGGCTTGTCAGCCATCCTGGTTGGGATCCTGGCAGTCGTCCAGTCAGGGGACCATATCATTGCGGCGGAGGATTTATACGGAGGCACCTTCCATATGCTGAAAGAAGAGCTGAAATCATTTGGCATAGCCACCTCTTTCGTTGATTTTACGAGTGAGGAAGAAATCGAGGCAGCACTCACTCCCAAAACCAAACTTCTCTACAGTGAGACCGTGACAAATCCGTTTATGCGGGTTGAAGATATTTCAAGAATGGTAGCCCTTGCCGAGAAGCACAACCTGAAAACGATGATCGACAATACATTCGCGACCCCATTTCTGCGTCAGCCCTTCCTTGAAGGTGTCGATCTGGTCGCTCACAGCGCCACGAAGTATATCGGCGGGCATAGCGATATCACTGCTGGAGTCGTAGTCGGAAAAGAAGAGCTAGTGAATAAAGCAAGGGGGAAGGTCGTCAACATCGGTTCGAACTTGAGCCCATTTGAAGCATGGCTCACATGCCGGGGGGCGAAAACACTGGCGCTCCGGGTGGGAACCCAGGCTCAGAACGCGGGAACCCTTGCAGATGAACTGCGCACCAATGACCAGGTGAAAAGGGTCTATTATCCAACCGATCTATCCGATAAAGGGAATGGGGCGATCGTCACTATCGAACTCGATCGCAGCTGCGATATCAGCACATTCTTCAAGTCCCTTGGATGGATCAAGATCATCCCGTCCCTGGCCGGAGTAGAAACAACGGTTTCCTATCCACTCGGAACATCTCACCGTGCCCTTCCAAAAGAAGCACAGGAAAAACTCGGCATCAACACCCATGTGGTGCGCATATCATTAGGTATCGAGGATGGGGAAGATATCGTTTCTCAATTTAACGAGGCGATTGCAGCTTCTGCCAAAAAATAAAAAATTCTGAAAATAGCCTTGACGTTGAGGCCGGTTACCCTTTATAATTCATCTCAACGTAAGAATTTTTAACTTTGACAACTACATGCTCTTATCCAGAGAGGTGGAGGGACTAGGCCCGATGAAACCCGGCAACCTTCATGTACGCAGCAGGCGTCACATGAAAAGGTGCTAATTCCTGCAGGCTATCTGCCTGAAAGATAAGAGGAGGACCCTATTCAATTAGACCCTCTTCTTAGGAAGAGGGTTTTTTATTTTATCCTCTTCTATCTTCTTAGGTAACTATTCTTCTTCGATTTTTCAGAAACCTAGTTCAACAGAATCCCAAAAAACAATAACAATTAGGAGGAATTACAAATGACCAAATCATTCGATTTCGACACACTGCTTCTTCACGGCGGCCAGGAGCCGGACCCAACCACAGGCTCTAGAGCGGTACCCATCTATCAAACGACCTCATACGTGTTCGACAACAGCGACCATGCAGCGAAGCTATTCGCCCTTGAAGAACCGGGAAACATCTATACGCGGATCATGAATCCGACCGTTGACGTGCTGGAGAAGCGCCTTGCCCTTTTAGAAGGTGGAATCGGGGCTCTTGGGGTGTCATCGGGCATGGCGGCCATCTCCCTGTCCATTTTAAATATCGCAGGAGCAGGGGATGAAATTGTGGCAGCCACCAATCTATACGGTGGAACGTATAATTTATTCTCTACGACTCTCCCGAAATACGGAATCAAGGTTCATTTCGTCGATCCGACTGATCCGGAGAACTTCCGAAAAGCGATTACGCCAAAAACGAAAGCGGTATTCGCCGAGACGATCGGAAATCCGAGCCTCCACGTCCTGGACATCGAGTCGGTTGCGAAAGTGGCCCATGATCATCATATCCCGCTTATCATAGATAACACCTTTGCGACGCCATATGTGTGCAAGCCGATTGAATGGGGCGCAGACATCGTCATCCACTCTGCCACGAAATGGATCGGCGGCCACGGTACGGCCATCGGGGGCGTCGTCATTGACGGCGGAAAGTTTGATTGGAATCATGAAAAGTTCCCTGGATTTACAGAAGAAGATAGAAGCTATAACGGACTTCGCTACGCACAGGATGTGGGAGCGGCAGCTTTCATCACAAAATTAAGGGTGCAGCTGCTTAGGGATCTCGGGGCGTGCTTAAGTCCACAAAACGCATTTCTGTTGTTGCAAGGACTGGAAACCCTTCATCTCCGCATCGAGCGTCACACGGAAAACGCCTTGAAGATTGCAGAGCACCTGAATCAGCATAGCGGAGTCGCATGGGTGTCTTATCCTGGACTGCCTCAGCATCCATCCCACGCACTTGCTCAAAAATATTTGAAGAACGGAGCGGGTTCCATCGTTGTCTTTGGAATCAAAGGGGGCAGGGATTCAGGACGTAAAGTCGTCGACAACATCTCCCTCTGGTCCCATGTTGCCAATGTAGGGGATGCGAAGTCATTGATCATCCATCCTGCGTCCACGACGCATCAGCAATTGAACGACCAGGAAATCCGGGCCACAGGCGTAACCGAGGACCTTGTAAGACTTTCCGTCGGATTGGAATCTGCTAAGGACTTGATCGAGGATCTGGATCATGCCATTGAAGTGGCGTTGGAAACGTCACGGGTGTAAGAAGTAAGGGGTTTTTTGAAAAAAGCTCATGAGAAAACAGACCAAAAAAGGAGGTGGAGGAATGGAGAATTCATACTCATACGAAGTAAGCTCCATTACCATCCCATCCCTCACGTTAGAGTCAGGCACCACGTTACACCATATAAATCTGGCATATGAACGGATCGGCAATAAGGAAGGTCCCGTCATCCTCGTATGCCACGCCCTCACCGGCACCCATATTTTGAAAGGGACGAGTGAGGACCGGGGCTGGTGGGATGGCCTGATCGGGCCCGGTTCATACATTGATACGGATCTTTACAATGTGATTGCTTTCAATGTATTAGGGGGGTGTGAGGGAAGTACGGGTCCGACGTCCACCAATCCGGAAACCGGAGAACGTTACGGACCGGACTTCCCGTACATTACTATACGGGACATGGTCCATGCCCAATATGAAGCACTTCAAGAGCTATCCGTCGACCACATCGAAGCGGTGATCGGCGGATCGTTGGGGGGCATGCAGGCATTGGAGTGGGGGGCCATGTACCCGACGTATATTCATAAGGTATTCGCTCTCGCCGTCTCACCTGCCTTAAATGATTATGGTCTCGCGTTCAATCATATCGGGATCACAGCGATTGAAGGGGACCCAGAGTTTCAAAGGGGGCACTATCCCCATGGAGCCATTTTAAAAGGGCTTGAGATTGCCAGGATGGTCGGGATGGTAACGTACCGCACCCAGGAATTGTTTGATCAGAGGTTTCAGCGGGAGAGGACGAATGAGCAGTACAATATAGAAAGCTATCTTGATTACCAAGGAAAGAAACTCGGTAAGCGATTTGATCCGAACAGCTATCTTACCCTCCTTAAGGCGATGAACAGCCACGATATCGGGAGGGGAAGAGGAGGGACGGAAGCAGTTGCCGATTCCTATCCGTGCAAGCTGGTATCGATCAGCTATGAGGGTGATTTGATTTATTCTCCCCACTATTTAAAGGAATTCACCATTGGAGCCCCCAAGGGTGAACATTATTTTATCCCGACAGCATTCGGTCATGATGGTTTTCTCGTGGAATTCGAGAAATGGGGAGGGATCATCTCTTCTCATCTCAAAAACCATCAAGGTCAGAAAATCGTGACGGGCATGAAATAATCGACTGCCAATCATAACTCGTCCCCCTCCGGCATATAGTTAAATAAGCAAAGACATCGCACCGCCTGAGCGCGTTTTTGTGTGGTGTCTTTTTTCGTTGGGTGGGAAAGCGTACGCTTGCGCCCATCCAAACCATAAACAAACGACAAGCTGGAGGGGAATATATGGAGTGGACGGGCAGAAAGCTCATCATCACCATCATCATTAGCATGGTGATCGGTGCAGGGGGAATGTATGGCGGCTTGGAGTGGACGGGCAGTTCCGGGTCTGGGGACGAGCTTGCCCAGTTTAACGGCAAAGGGGAGCTGAATGATAAGCTTCATAAGGTAGAAGTCGCGTATGATTTGATCAGTGACAAGTTCTTTCAGGATGTAGACAAGGGACAGCTCGTGGAAGGGGCGATTCAGGGGATGCTGAAGACCCTGGATGATCCGTATTCTGTTTATATGAATGCTGAAACCGCATCCCAGTTCAATGACGCATTGGATTCCTCCTTTGAAGGGATCGGGGCAGAGGTCACGATCATGGACGGGAAACTGGTCATTGTGGCTCCTTTTAAAAATTCACCAGCTGAGAAAGCCGGTCTGAAACCGAATGACCGCATCATCAAAGTGGATGGGAATAGCATCGACGGGCTTGACCTTTATGAAGCCACCTTGAAGATCAGAGGGAAAAAGGGTACGGAGGTAAAATTGGAGATTACGAGAGAGGGACTTTCAGATCCGATCGAGGTGTCCGTGAAGCGGGACGATATCCCTGTTGAAACGGTGATCTCCGATGTGAAGGAAGTCGACGGGAAGAAAACCGGCTACATCCAAATTACGACCTTCTCGGAAAACACAGCCGTCGATTTTAAAAAGCAGCTGGCAGAACTCGAGAAGAAAAAAGTAGAAGGATTGGTTCTGGATGTGAGGGGTAACCCGGGTGGACTCCTTTCAAGCGTGGAAGACATCCTCAAACAGTTCGTCACAGAGAAAAAACCGTATGTGCAGATCCAGGAACGAAGCGGAGAGGTGCTAAAATCCTTCTCAAACAGCAAGGAAAGAAAAGCGTATCCTGTCGTTGTTCTCATCGATGAGGGCAGTGCATCTGCTTCTGAAATCCTTGCCGGTGCGCTGAAAGAAGCGGAAGGATATCCGCTGATCGGGACGAAGAGCTTCGGGAAAGGGACCGTCCAGCAGGCAGTGCCGATGGGAGATGGAAGCAATATTAAGCTCACCATGTTCAAATGGCTGACGCCGAATGGGAATTGGATTCATAAGAAGGGGATCAAACCGGATATCCCGGTCAGACAACCAGCCTACTTCTATGCCCACCCCCTTCAAGTGGAAAAACCACTGGAAGAAGGAGCAAACAACGAGCAGGTGCAAAACGCCCAGGAAATGCTTCAGGGATTAGGATTCACCCTTGACCGGGTCGATGGTTATTTCAGTAAGAAAACCGCTAAAGCCGTCAAGGATTTCCAAATCCAGGAAAGTCTCGACGTCACGGGTGTGATTGATGCCAAGACCGGAGAAAGACTTCAGGAAGAAATCTTTGAAGCGGTTCAGAATGAAAAGAATGATCTGCAGCTTCAGGCAGCCTTGGAGTATATAGAGCGAACGGCCAATAAGCAGCAGTAAATAAAAGAGATCTCTCTTTCTTGAGAGGTCTCTTTTTTGTGGGGACATTTGATTCATTTCTGCCCTTTGGAGCGGAGAATACGCACTCATTCCCTGAATCTATCTATTATAATAATGACCTTTATTTTAATAGAAAGGAGATTGATAAAATGTTCTCGGTTAAAGACAAAGTCGCCATCGTCACAGGCGGCGGGAGGGGTCTCGGGAAAGAGATGGCCCTGGCATTGGGAGGAGCTGGAGCGCATGTCGTGATCTGCTCGAGGAACCAGTCGGCGTGTGATGAAGTGAAGGAAGCATTGATCGGTTCAGGCGTCCGGTCACTTGCCATTCCTTGCGATGTTACCCAGAAGTCAGATGTAATACAGGTTGTGGAAACAGTGATGAAAGAGTTTGGAAGAATCGATATTTTGATCAATAATAGCGGGACATCCTGGGCCGGTCCTTTTGCTGACATCCCTGAAGATAAATGGGACAAGGTGATGGATGTCAATGTAAAGGGGTCTTTTTTGTTTTCCCAGGAAGTGTCCCGGGTCATGGTGAAGCAAAAAGCGGGGAAGATCATCAACATCGCGTCGGTTACGGGATTTGGCGGGACGAATCCCATGCTGATGGACACGGTACCCTATAATACGAGCAAAGGGGCCGTCATGACGTTGACAAAGGATCTTGCAGTGAAACTTGCTCCGCATAATATCCAGGTGAATGCCATCGCTCCGGGGTTCTTTCCGACCAAAATCACGAAGGAGCTTTTTGCAAGTCAGGGAAACATGATCAAGCAGCATATACCTGCAAGAAGATTTGGACAAGCAGGGGATTTGAACGGGGTGGCCATCTTCCTGTCTTCTTCTGCCTCGGATTATATCAATGGTCATATTTTAGTCGTGGATGGCGGCATCCGTGCACAGGTATAAGGAGGGAAAGGAATGGATCAATTTTATGAAGATCTGAAAAAAATCGGGATGAGTGTGGAATATGAACTGAATCAAGCGGTTAAAGAGAAGTTGGATGACCCCGAATTGGTGGAGTCCGTCAAGTCATGGCTAGAACTTCTCCAAGCTGTCATGTGTTTCATTCAACTCCTGTCCCTTGCGCAAGCGTTAAAAGAATAATGAATGGCGGTGTTACGATGAAAGAAATGAACAATGAGAAGGAAATGGCCCGATGGAAAGGTTTTATGGACACACTGCAAAATAAGAGCGAGTGGCAGCCGAACTTTCCACGGGAGGAAATTTGGAATCTATACAATAGTAAACTATGGTTCTACGCTTCAGAAAATAATAATGGTCATATCCCTGTCTTTTTACTCTATTCACATATCAACAAGCCTTCGATTCTGGATCTCACAAAAGAACATAGTCTGATAGGGAAATTCCTTGGAGAAGGATACGATGTCTACCTTCTCGAATTCGGTGAACCTGTATTGGAAGAGAAGGGAGTAGGATTGGCTGAGTATTTGTCTCACTACGTGGATCCATGCATCAAGAAGGCCCTTCAACATTGTGGGAAGAAAGAGATCTCCCTTTCCGGATTTTGCTTAGGAGGGACGTTAGCGGTCATCTATGCAGCTTTAAATTCGCATCTGATCCGAAATCTAATCCTTTTTGTCACTCCGATCGACTTTGACCAGATCCCCGATTACCACAGCTGGGTGGACGCATTGAAAAAAGATGAATTGGACGTCACGGGAATCATGAGTGATATCGGCATCATACCAGCCCCCTTTATCCGTTATGGAATGAGGGCTTTGACGTCTCCCGTTTACTTTTCTCCTTATTTGTCACTCCTCAATAAAGCCTACGATAAAGATTATGCCCACTATTGGCTCCGGTTCAATCAATGGACAAATGATCATCTCCCCCTCACCGGTGCAATGGGAAGGGATATACTCACCTATTTTATAAAAGAGAATGTTTTGATGGGCGGGGAGTTCAAATTATCAGGAGAGACCATTGACCTGCAATCAATTGATTCGAATCTTTACCTGATTTCCTCCCAATATGACCAGCTGGTCCCGCCCTCAATCAGCACTCCGTTGTTGGAGCTTGTGTCGAGTAAGAATAAACAAACGGCTGAGGTGGCTGGTGGACATGCCAGTCTCATTAAATATGGGATATCCGCGGAATTAATAGAGTGGTTACACTTACACTCTAAATAAAAGGAGGAAAATATATGATGCTGGAGTGGGAAATAGACGCCCCTATTGATTACATGGGCTTTGCCTTTTTCGTTTTTAAAGAGTTTATCAAATCTTATTTTCAATAAGGAATAGAGGCGGATGGGGATCATTTCCACCGTCTCTTTTTCTTCAAATCATGATTCCATTCCCATCCAATCGACATCATTTCCCGGGAAAATATGAAGAATGCTGTCGGAAATGAAATCGAATCGTAAAACGATTGAATAAAATAGCAATAGGTTTTAACACTGTCTTTTGATAAAATAGTAGATAATGCAAATTTTCTTGCAAAAGGTGGTGACGGATCATTGATTGAGCTTTGGTTACTCGAGGTTTTAAAAGGGGCAGGGAAATTATTTCTGCATCCTGTACTATATCTTTCTGTGTTTTTCGCTGTTATGGCCGGCTATTATCGTGTGAAAAGAGAACGGAGAGATTTCAATACGAGATTGCTGGATGGGTACCATGACTTGCGGGTGCTATTTTCATACGGAATCGTCCTTGGATTGTTGTTTTCTGTTGCGACAGTTGCAGTGGGAGTGGTCATTCCCTTCGCCGGCATCCTCCTTATCGGAGCTGTGTCGATCCTGTTTGCGTTGACGGGACGTTTTCAGCTTATGTCAGCGACCATGACAGTAGGTTTTTCTTACCTTATCTTAGTCGCGGTGGATTATTTTCAGTGGGACATCCCTTATGTAAATACATACGTGGAACGCTTAAATCTGGGTCTCTTCAGTTCCATCGTCGTTCTACTTGGTTTATTGACGATGATTGAAGGAATCCTGATTGTACTGAACGGTTGGAAGCACACTTCACCCCGCTTGCTTAAAAGTGCACGTGGGTTGAAGGTGGGGGCCCATCTCGGAAAAAAATTATGGCTTGTGCCTATGTTTGTATTGGTACCCACAGGGTCATTGACCATTCCATTTGAATGGTGGCCGGTGTTTACCTTGGGCACTGAAACGTATTCATTACTATGTGTACCGTTTCTCCTCGGGTTTCAACAGTTGGTCAAAAGCACGCTGCCTGAAGTCGCGATCAAGCAGACCGGATCCCGTGTGTTCTGGCTCGGTGCATTTGTATTGACCTTAGCTGTAACAGGATTCTGGGCCCCGCTGTTTTCTCTCGGTGCAGCAGGTGTGGCCATCCTTGGCCGTGCATGGATCGGTTACCGTTACCGTAGTGCGGAAGATTCAAAACCGTATTTCTTCAAACGACAGCCTAATGGCGTCATGATCCTCGGTATCCTCCCAGGTTCACCCGCCAGGAAGCTGACACTCCAAGTGGGGGAAATCGTCCTGAAGGTGAACGGTGTCGAAGTGAATACGGAACGGGCATTTTATGAAGCGCTCCAAAAGAACGGAGCCTATTGTAAGCTGGAGGTTCTGGGGACGAATGGTGAAAATCGTTTTACCCAGGGAGCCCTGTATGAAGGTGACCATCATGAACTGGGGATCATTTTTGCCGATGAAGCTTCAGGGTGGGAGCATCACCAGGTTTCGTAATAGAAAAAAGGATAGCCGCGGCTATCCTTTTTTTCATGGGATTTATGAAAGGGAAGGAGCTTGTTTGTCATCCTTCTCCGTTTTATCAATAATCGACGTACCAACTAGATCCCCTGTTACATTCAGGGCCGTACATCCCATACCTACTAAAGCATCAATGGCTGTCAGGAGGGCAACGGTTTCCATCGGCAGACCAAGCTGAGCAAAAACGGTGGCGATCATGATGATTCCTGCTCCAGGGACGCCCGCTGTTCCGATGGAAGCCAATGTTCCTACAAGGACAACGACCATCATATCGGTCAGACTCAATGGATTACCAACGACATTAGCCGCAAACACAGCGGATACTGCAATACGAATCGCAGCTCCATCCATATTAATTGTGGCGCCGAGTGGCAGGCTGAAGCCGTATAAACTTTTTGGCAAACCGAGATTTTTTGCTGCATTCAATGTTAATGGCAGGGTGCCAGAGCTGCTTTGGGTCACAAAGGCTGTGACCATTGGTGTACGTGCTTGAGCAAAGAATTTGCCGGGACTGATCTTGAATCCAGCCAGAGCAATCATATAGATAGCCAATTGGACAAACAATGCAATATAAAGAACAAGAATCATATTCCCTAAGGATACTAATGTATCGAGTCCCTGATTCCCGACCGTGTTGGCCATGATGGCAAAGATTCCGATCGGAACGTATTGAAGGACCACCTTCATAATTGACAGTGTGGCTTCGTTTAAGCCATTCACGACTTTGTATACATGTTCACCGAGTTCGTGGTAATCTGCTGAAGACCGTAAATATGAAATCGCGATACCAAATACGATCGCTGTAAAGATAATCCCCAGGAGATTCATATCTGTGAATGCCGTGACGATATTATCAGGGATGATATTGAGAAGCACACTGGTGACCCCGGGATTTTCGGGTACCTTGAATTTTTCCGTCGTATCAAGGGTCATGCCCGTTCCGGGTTTAAATATGCTGGCGACGGCAATACCGACCATAATGGCTAAAGTCGATGAGAATAAGTAGTATAAGAACGTTTTTCCACCCATTCTTCCAAGTTTATTTACACTGGTCTGGTTCACACCGACCATCAAGGTAAAAAGAATGAGGGGGATGATCAGGAACTTAAGCAAGCGAATCAAAATATCGCCAAGGGGTGTAAGGACCGACGCATCTTTACCAAATATCACACCGACGGCAATCCCAAGTACGAGAGCCACGGTTATTTTCATGATCAGGGATGTATTGAGATAACCTCTCCAAAGAGATTTCATTGGTTGACGCCTCCTTCTGATAATTGTAGATTCCCCAAAAATAGAGAACATAATATCATATCTTTATAAAACTTATGCGTTTAGTGGGTATTCATTGACATAAGATACAACAGATGCATGGAACTGTCAAAATCCGTGCTTGTGATGGGGGCTGCGTCTGATTGTGGATGTTTACCGTAAGAGGAGTAAAGAGATACATAAAGAAGGAGCTGCCGTTTCGACAGCTCCCTCACTTCCTTAATAAATCGTCAAATGACGGTTCTTTCCTTTTAATATCTGAAAGACACCATATAAAAATAATCCAATGGCGACAATTCCGAGCAGCCATTGTCCGAAAGGCTGCTGAGCGAGTTCCGATAATGCCCCGTCAAGTCCCTTCGTCTTATCCGGGTCTGCCGTGATGGCTGTCTGGATAAAGAAGTATCCTATCAGCAGGAAGACGATACCGCGTGAGTACAGTCCAAGTTTCCCGGTTTTTCTTCCAAGTTCCCATTCTTTCTCCGTCATTTCATGGCGTTTGAATTTGTCGGTGTATTTTTCGGTATAAGCTTTATGAATTTCATAGAGTGCGAATCCAATTATGATCAGTCCGACAATCCCGACGATCCATTGACCGAAAGGCTGTGCCAATAATTTGGCTGACAGTGTCTGTTTGGAACCTGAACCGGATCCCGAGCTTTTGGCGTGCATGGCGATGGCAATGGCGTTATAGGTTAAGGAACCATAGGCGATTCCGCTGATCAGATTGGCGAGTCTTCTGAACATGGACTTACCGCCGTTTTTTACATGTTCAGGATCTTTGATCACTTGGATAAGGCGCCAAAGTACGATCCCGATCAAGCCGACTCCGAGGATCCAGAGAAGGACCTCACCGAAAGGCTTGCTTGCGACAGCCGTAAAGGCACCGCTTGAGTCAGATGTACTTCCTCCTATCCCGAGTGCCGCCATCACGGCCAATGCCCCGATGAGCATATAAACGATCCCTCTTGAAATGTAACCAATTCGTGCAAATCCCCTGATCCAGGGCTTTATATCATTAGATGAAACGGATGAACTTTCATTATTCTCCGTTGAGGAGGTAATGGATGAAATTCCTGCCATAAACGTTTCTTCCCTTCTGATTCAAATTTCGTATGACTAATGTATGCTATTCCCTGAATAACGAAAATACAAACCTATTTAACGAACAGTAAATGTTGGATGAATGAAGATGATTTTTCCTGTTTTTCAGGTAAGGATTTTTTACAAATAACCTATTTACAACCCCTGTTTAGAGGAGTAATATATCTATCATCAAATGAATATTCTTTATCGCTTAATTCATTTATTGAAGCGGGGGACCCACTAGTTTCAGGGGTGAATCCTTTCTGTTGAAAGGTAGGGCCACTTCCATGACCCGAATCCGTCAGCTAACTCCGTAAGCGTATTGGGAGAGGATGATACTTGTGATCTGGACGACCACAGGCTTAGTTCCTGGTGGTCTTTTTGCGTTGTTTAACGCGGGAGTAAAGTCATGAATAGGAAGTAATTGGTTAAGCTATAAAAAAGGTTTTGGAGGATTTCATCATGAAAAAGCAGTTTGCTGTTATAGGTTTAGGGAGATTTGGAGGGAATCTGGTTCAGGAACTGGCTGATCTGGATGTGGAAGTGCTGGCCATCGATATAAATCACGATGTGGTACAAAAATTTATCGATATTGCCACCCACGCTGTGCAGGCGAATGCCATGGATGAGTCGGTATTGAAATCCCTTGGTTTAAGGAACTTCGATCACGTGATTGTGTCCTTCGGGGATAATATCGAGGCAAGTGTCCTCACCACGCTCCTTCTCAAGGAATTAGGGGTCAAGGAAGTATGGGTGAAAGCATCGAACTCCTATCACCAGAAGGTACTGGACCGGATTGGTGCGGATAAGGTCATTCATCCGGAGCGGGACATGGCCAGAAGGATCGCCCACCATATCACGTCTGAAAAAATCATCGACTATATAGAGCTGTCAAAAGAACACAGCATCGTTGAGGTATATGCTTCAAAGAAGGTAGCGAATAAAACGCTGAATGATCTCGACGTCCGGGCCAAATTCGGCTGTAATATCATCGCTATCCATCGCGGGGAAGAAGTCATTGTTTCTCCTTCTGCCGATGAGGTGGTTGAATTAGAGGATATTCTGATCGTTATAGGACACAATCGGGATATAAATCGATTTGAAAAAGAAGGTGTATAAGAATGAAGCAGAAGGTCATCCGGTTAAGTCCGCCGCAGCTTCTTGTAGTGACCTTTCTATTTTTCATCATACTGGGGATGGTGCTCTTAAAGCTTCCATTTGCCACCACTGAACATATCTCATGGCTTGACGCATTGTTCACGACGACATCAGCCATGACGGTGACGGGGCTTGCCGTGGTGGATACGGGAGGGGCTTTCACTCTGTTCGGTGAAGTGGTCGTCATGAGCCTGATCCAGATCGGTGGACTCGGCATCATGTCCTTTGCGGTCTTGATCTTTATGATGCTCGGTAAGAAGATCGGTTTCAAAGAACGGTTGCTTCTGCAACAGGCACTGAATCAGACTTCCGTAGGCGGAGTCATCAAGCTTGTGAAATATTTATTTATCTTTTCATTTATAGTTGAAGGTTTTGCAGTGTTGTTATTAGCGACTGAATGGGTTCCGGAGTTTGGTTGGAAACGGGGCTTGTATGTAAGTATCTTTCATTCCATATCTGCGTTTAACAATGCCGGCTTTTCCCTGTTTTCCGATAGTTTGATGGGATATGTGGGAAGTCCGATCATCAACCTGACAATTTCATTCCTATTTATACTGGGAGGGATCGGGTTCACGGTACTGGTGGATTTGTGGAGATCAAAGACGATCCGTCAGTTATCCCTGCATACGAAAATCATGGTCCTTGGAACCTTCATCATCAACGTCATGGCATTTATGATGATATTCGTCCTGGAGTATAATAATCCGAATACCCTGGCACATCTGCCACTTCCGGATAAATTATTTGCTTCGTACTTTCAAGCGGTCACCCCCCGTACAGCGGGATTCAACTCACTTGATTACGGAAGCATGGAGCGTTCCACGCTGCTATTTACCATCCTGTTAATGTTTATCGGAGCAGGTAGTGCATCAACAGGCGGGGGAATCAAGCTGACAACCTTTGTGGTCATCTCATTGAGTATGATCGCCTTTTTAAAAGAGAAAAAAGATATCCGTATCTTCAGGCGAACAATTGATCAAGCGCATATTTTCAAAGCTTTGGCTCTGTCGATGATCAGTGTGCTACTCGTATTTACTGCTCTTTTTTTCCTGGAAATGACGGAACATGATGCATCGTTCCTGTCCCTTGTGTTTGAAGTGGTGTCTGCTTTCGGTACAGTGGGATTATCCATGGGGATAACGGGATCTCTTTCCATAGTAGGGAAGTGGGTCATCATCATTGTCATGTTTGTCGGGAAACTCGGTCCGCTCACCTTGGCGTTCTCCCTGTCTCGCCCTGACAAAGAGAAAATCCGCTATCCTAAAGAAGATATCCTTACAGGTTAATAGCTATGTAATCGGCTTTCGTGCTTTACCCTAAAGGGGTGAGCGGGGAAGCCGATTTTTTATAAAACCAGCAAGATTCCGTCCATGACCACGCATGAGGCTAAAAACAATCTTATTAAGCGTTTTCATCATCGGTTACTGATATTGACGAAAGTCTTGTACGGGATTATACTGTTGAAAAATTCTGAACTTTTGGTGGTGCTGTTGTTGAAGCGTGTGTATAATTTTTCTGCTGGTCCTGCTGTGTTGCCTGAGCCTGTGTTGAGGAAGGTTCAAGCCGAGTTATTGAATTATCGGGAAACGGGTATGTCTGTGATGGAATTGAGTCATCGGTCGGCCCCTTTTCAAAATATAATAGAAGAAGCACAAGGATTACTGAGGGAACTTCTTTCTATCCCTGAGAATTATCAAGTGGTCTTTATGCAGGGGGGAGCTTCCCTGCAGTTCTCCACGATCCCCCTTAATCTGCTGGGTGAAGATCAGGAAGCGACCTATATCGAAACAGGCAGTTGGTCGAAGAAAGCGATAAAAGAAGCGGGGAAAGTGGGAGAGGTACGGAGGTTGTCTCCCTCAGAACCATTTGAGATCCCGGACTATGAACCAGAGGACTTTTCAACGGAAGCGAGCTATGTACATATCACATCCAATAATACGATCGAGGGAACCCGGTTCCATGAATATCCCGATACGGGAGGCATTCCCCTCGTGGCCGACATGTCATCTCATATCCTTTCTGAGAAAATAGATGTTTCCTCTTTCGGGCTCATTTATGCAGGCGCCCAGAAGAACCTCGGCCCATCCGGGGTGACCGTTGCCATCATTCACGATAGTCTCATCGGGAAGGCACCGGGGAGTTGTCCGACGATGCTGAACTACGAAACGTATGTAAAGCATGATTCCCTCTTCAATACGCCGCCGACCTTTTCCATCTACGTCCTGAAACTTGTACTGGAATGGGTGAAGGAGAACGGTGGAGTGGAAGGGATGCAGGCCCATAATGAGAGGAAAGCCGCTCTTCTATACGACTGTATTGATGAATCATCATTATTTCAAAACCCCGTACCGGAGAAAAATCGTTCCTTGATGAACATTCCTTTTTCCACGGGCAGTGAAGAACTGGACGCGGATTTTTTAAAGGGAGCCAAAGCGCAGGGGTTTGAATTTTTAAAAGGTCATCGTTCCGTTGGAGGAATGAGGGCGAGTCTATACAACGCCATGCCACTTGAAGGAGTGGAATCGCTGGTCGATTTCATGAAAAAATTTGAATCTGATCGAGGAGGATGTTGAGCATGATTTCAATTAATACGTATAACGCCATCAGTCAAAGCGGATTATCACTGATCGAGGGCGATCTGAACTATCATCTGAATGGGAACGGGGATCCGGATGGAATCCTCGTCAGATCGAAGAACCTTCATGATTACGATTTCCCGGCATCCGTCAAGGCGATCGCCCGTGCAGGAGCCGGTGTCAATAATATCCCCATCGATCTCTGTACGGAAAAGGGGATAGTCGTTTTCAATACACCCGGTGCCAATGCCAATGCGGTCAAGGAGCTGGTCCTTGCCAATCTGATCGCTTCCTCCCGTAACCTGTATTCTGCCGTCGGCTGGACAAACTCGTTAAAAGAGTCGGAAGATGATGTCCCGGGTGTCGTGGAAGCGAAGAAAAAGGAATTCGTAGGAAGTGAGATCAAAGGGAAGAAGCTCGGAGTCGTCGGCTTGGGAGCGATCGGTGTCCTTGTCGCTAACGATGCCCTTGCCCTCGGGATGGATGTAGTAGCCTATGATCCATTTATCTCTGTTGACGCTGCATGGCGTTTATCGCAGGATGTGAAGCGCGCCCATCACATTGAAGAAGTGTGGGCAGCGTGTGATTTTGTCACGCTGCACATCCCTTTGACAGACAAAACGGCAAGCTTTGTAAGTGAAGAGGCATTTGGGAAAATGAAAAAAGGGATGACGATCCTGAACTTTTCAAGGGGTGAACTGGTGGAAGAGGATGCCATGGCCGGTGCACTGGAGTCAGGAGTTGTCAGGAAATACGTGACGGACTTCCCGAATCAAAGGGTCCTCGCCATGAAAAATGTCGTGCCGGTACCGCATCTCGGTGCTTCCACCGTCGAATCGGAAGAAAACTGTGCCATCATGGCCACTAAGCAGCTGAAAACCTATCTTGAAACAGGGAATATCAAACATGCGGTCAACCTCCCGGACGTCGAGCTTCCATACAGCGGGAAGATGAGAGTGACGGTCATGCATCAGAACATCCCGAACATGGTGGGACAAATCGCCACGGTCCTGTCAGGTTATGCCGTTAACATCGCTGATATGATCAATCGCAGTAAGAGCACGTGGGCGTACACCATGATCGACCTTGACCAGAAATTAGCGGAAGATGAACATGCCGAAGTGAAACAAAAAATGAAAAACATCACCGGCGTCGTATCCGTACGCCTCATATAAAGTGACAAACACTCCCTTATTTGATGAGGGAGTTTTTTTATCACCCCTTGCTATCCTGAAAAAACATGGACAGGCAATCCGCACGTATCATTCCACCGTAAAATACCATATTAGTAAGAGAAGTAGAAAAGGATAAGCCACCAATCGTTGCATCGGCCGACTCTCCTTGATACTATTTTCATAAAGTAAAGATAATCAGTGAGAGGAGAATACCATGGGAATTCATCATTATTTTAAAAGCTTATCAGATCTCGAGACACTCATCCGCTGTCCGGGTCGCTTCAAATACCACGAGCATAATGTGGCCAGCCACTCCTTTAAAGTAACGA
Source organism: Rossellomorea vietnamensis (assembly GCF_001305855.1). Classification (GTDB taxonomy): domain Bacteria; phylum Bacillota; class Bacilli; order Bacillales; family Bacillaceae_B; genus Rossellomorea; species Rossellomorea vietnamensis_A. The sequence goes on from NZ_LIXZ01000007.1 coordinate 110,293, forward strand.
AAATCGCCCAGTTTCTCGGGACGGTGGAGGAACAGAACGGGAAAGAACTGGATTGGAAAGCCCTCTACGAAAAAGCATTGAATCATGACTACGCAGAATTGTTCACCGGAGATATCAAGACCCCTGTGAAATATGCTTCGGGAAAATTAAGAGAGCTCTTCAGCCAGGTGGAGGATCAGATGGTGAATAAATTCATCACAACGGAGTTTCCCCCGCAATTCCAGGAAGTGTACCGGGAACGTTTCAAAGAAGGAAAGGACGAGACGCTGGAAGGAAGGATTTTGTCCGTCGCAGATAAAATCGATCTTTTATACGAATCCTTCGGAGAAATCCAAAAAGGAAATCCTGAACCGTTGTTTATTGAAATTTATCAGGAGGCACTGACGACGATCGTTAAATATAAGGACATGGAATGCGTTCAATACTTTCTTGAATACATCCTTCCTGATATGCTGTCTGAAAAATTCATCCCCCATCATGAGCTGAAAGAACGGACACAGAAACTGATCCGGGAGGCTGAAGAGTAAGAACCCCCTTTCCAGATAGGGGAAACTTCGGTAGAATATGTGTTATTCCCTTATTTACAAGGAGAGTTGAACGTGTCCAAAATTATTTTAGGCTTATTTTTACCGGGATTGCTTGTCGTTCTGTTCACCAGGGTGACGTATAATCATTATGTCGGCTTGATTCTGACCGTTGCTCTCATAGCGGCTTCGGTGTCAAAGGGATATACGGATTCATGGTTGCTCATAGTCATAGACGCGGCATCGCTCACCGCCGGATTCTGGTATAGTGACCGGATGATGAAAAAAGCGAAGAGAAGTGCATAGCCACGACGAAAAACAAGGCCACCTATGGTTAAAAGGATGGCCTTGTTTTTTTATCGTTTATAGTGCTTAGGCTTGGGATTCTCCACAACATCCACATCTTCAGCTCTTACAAAGGCAAGACGGTGATTCAGGTGAATCAGATAAAATTCGTCGTCTCCCCAGACGATCTTGTGGGTCGTCGCCGGATTGTACGTATAAACAGGCGCGCTGTAATAGCTTCCTTTCACTTTCTCGGTGGCGACATATTTCTGTCCCGGGGTGAGTGTATATTGAAGCACATCCATCCCTCTTACCGGAATGCCTTCAGGAAATGCTTCCGCTTCGGGATAAGCCAAACCGTAAACAGGAATGCCCGTTTTTCCTTCTTTCGCGGTGATGACGATCCCAGAACCTTTTGTGGTGTTTTTCCCTTTTGGATTATAGAACCACGCTTTTTGAGCCCCGTACCAGATCGCCGTCCAGTCACCTTCGTCTTCTGCCTTATAAAACGTTTGACCTGTCACTGCTTTATTTCCCCAATTCGACGCATCTAAAGGATGGGCATTCGGAAGTGCGGCGTCTTTGATAAGGGGAGCATCAAAGCTTGGAGCACTATACAGGTAGACGAAGTTTGCCGGTTGCTTTGGAACAGGCTCACCCGTCGGTGTCTGAAGGTCCGGCATGTTCTTGTTGAAGTTCGGATTGATCTGGACTACATCTTTTTGCTTCTTCCCTGACTCAAGGGGTGCCCCCAAAATCTTCATATAATGTGCCCAATCCCAGAATGGGCCCGGATCCCAGTGCATGGTGGACTGTCTGTTTGCGGATGTACCCGGCACTTCATCATGGGCGATGATGTGATCACGGTCCAACGGGATATTGTACTCCTTTGAGAGATGCTTCACTAAACGTGCGGAGGCATGGTACAGCTGTTCGTTGTACCAGTCTGCCCCTTCAATGGCGATCCCTTCATGTTCGATCCCGATACTCTTGGAATTGAAATACCAGTTGCCCGCATGCCATGCTACATCTTTATTGTCTATCATTTGGGTGATATCGCCATCTGAAGAGCGGATCACATAGTGAGAGGAAGCCTGGGTCGTTTCCCTCTGGAACACGGTTTTGGTGAGATCATAGCTAATTTCCGTATCGTGGAGGACGATGTATTTGATTTCCTGGTTATCATATGGACGATTGGCTTTGTCGTAGTTACCGTAAGACCACTCATAGAATGTACCGTCATGATTGATTTTCTTGTAGGCTGCCGGGACGAAATGGCAGGCAAGGCCTTTCGGACAATCGGCCTTGTTTTCTCCGCCGTCTGTTTTTAAATGTAATGATTTGATGGTTTCTTTATCGGGAGTGATTTGTTTTGGAGCGAGTTGGATGGATGAGCCATCTTCCGTCTGTTTCGCCGCTCCATTGTTGATCGTTTCATATACCCGATCGGCAAAATCCCTTGCTCCTGTCTCATCGGAAGAACCACTGTATTTGGCAACGGCCCCGTACCAATCGTCAAGGCCAGTCGGATTTTTACCGACTGTCTGATTCGCATACGTTGCAAGTAATGCCGCAGCTCCCCGGATGTTTTGTTTTTTATCTTTCTTTAAATCCTCGGATGGGAGGGAAAGCAAGTCCGCCGCAGCTGTTAGTGTGTGAAGGGTAGGATCTGAAAGAGACACCGCTGCTTGCTTTCCGTCTGTCAGCACACCTTGCATGGGATCGTCTTCTTTTCCTGATAGAAACATATGGAGCGGATTGTCCGATGTGTCAGGGGCTTCCAAATCATCCACATTGACATCCGTCAGATGCATCAACCCGTAGCCGCCGGAAGCGCTCGGTTTTCCTTCATGATGCTCCCATAACGACATGTTATAACCCACTGCAAGGAGTATTTCGACTGGTACGTCAAATTCTTGAGCGGCTTGTTGAAATGTTTTTTGCAATTCGGATGAATCCATCGTGGCGGCACGTGCAATTCCTTGAGAAGAAAGGGATGGAGACAAGGGTGTCATGGCGGAACCTAGTAAGAACCCCGTTAAACTGAGACTGCCTGCGACTTTCAACCATCTTGAATTTTTCATACATTCCTCCTGTGCTTATGTATTTTAATTGAATCTATTAAAAAGCTTAAAGAAAAATAGACTGAATAGTCAATCAATTATTGGATATATGCCTAGATGAATAATTTATGAAGAAGGGAATGAGGGAGGAAATAAGTGAATTGTGGATAAAGAGTGAATTATGTGAATAACAGTGTGTTTTTGATGGTTATTCACAGATTGAAATCGAATACACGGGATTTGTTCACAAGAAATTTGACGAAATGTGCATAAGTTTACGTATTTTCCACAAGAAAACTCCACTTATGCACATAGTTATACACAGGTTGTGTATAGAAATGTTCGAATGTTGTCGAAAGAAGATGATCATTCTCCTTTCTTTGTCGAATTCACGATACTTTGGGTCAGTTTGTTCAAAAAGTTAACTTATCCACAGTGTTAAAAGCGAGGGTTTTAAAGGTCCGTCCCTCAAAAAGAAAAAACGAACTTTTGTTCGCTTATTGTTGGTTAATAAGGGAGGAAATGTGGTAGAATGTGTATAAATGAATGTGCAGTGTTTAAGATGGGTATAAGTAGGTAAATACAAGGTAGCAGTCCTTTATTATAGGAGGTTTCACGGTGAAAGATCAATTCGAGCTCAAATCAAAATATAAACCAGAGGGGGACCAGCCCCTTGCCATAGAAAAGCTGGTACAAGGTATAAATGAAGGGAAACGGCATCAAACCTTACTTGGGGCAACCGGGACAGGGAAAACCTTCACTGTATCCAATGTAATCAAGCAGGTTGAAAAGCCGACCCTCATCATCGCCCATAATAAAACGTTGGCGGGACAGCTCTACAGTGAGTTTAAAGAGTTTTTCCCTGATAACGCCGTTGAATATTTTGTCAGTTACTATGATTACTATCAGCCGGAAGCATATGTTCCGCAAACCGATACCTTCATCGAAAAGGATGCCAGCATCAATGATGAAATCGATAAATTGAGACACTCTGCCACATCTTCCCTGTTTGAACGGAAAGATGTCATCATCATTGCCAGCGTGTCCTGTATTTACGGTTTAGGTAATCCGGAAGAGTATCGTGAGCTCGTCCTTTCCCTCAGAACAGGGATGGAAATCGAACGGAACCAATTGCTCCGTAAGCTTGTGGATATCCAATATGAACGAAATGATATAGACTTTCAGCGCGGGACTTTCCGTGTGCGCGGAGACGTGGTGGAAATTTTCCCTGCTTCCCGTGATGAACACTGTATGCGTGTTGAGTTTTTCGGGGATGAGATTGACCGGATTCGTGAAGTGGATGCCCTGACCGGTGAAATCATAGGAGACCGAGATCATATGAGATTATTCCCGGCATCCCACTTCGTAACCCGCCAGGAGAAATTGGAGGTTGCCGTCAAAAATATCGAAAAAGAGCTTGAAGAGCAGTTGGCCGTCATGAAAGAAGAGAATAAACTGCTTGAGGCCCAGCGTTTGGAGCAAAGGACCCGTTATGATCTGGAGATGATGAGGGAGATGGGCTTTTGCTCGGGAATTGAGAATTACTCCCGACACCTTACCCTCAGACCGGCCGGATCGACTCCCTATACTCTCCTGGACTATTTTCCAGATGACTTTCTGATTGTAGTCGATGAGTCTCACGTAACGTTACCTCAAATAAGGGGGATGTTCAACGGTGACCAGGCACGTAAGAAAGTGCTGGTGGATCATGGATTCCGACTGCCGTCAGCCATGGACAATCGTCCGCTTCGATTCGAAGAGTTTGACAAGAAAACCAAACAGCTTCTCTATGTTTCTGCGACACCTGGTCCATATGAATTGGAGCATAGTCCGGAAATGGTCGAGCAGATCATTCGACCGACCGGCTTGTTAGATCCGATCATCGAGGTTCGTCCAATTGAAGGTCAAATCGATGATCTATTAGGAGAGATCAATGAACGAATCGAGAAGAACGAGCGTGTTCTTGTGACAACCTTAACAAAGAAAATGTCCGAGGACCTGTCTGCCTATTTGAAGGAAATGGGCATCAAGGTTCAATATCTCCATTCTGAAATCAAGACATTGGAACGAATTGAAATCATTCGGGATCTCCGCTTAGGAAAGTATGACGTATTAGTGGGAATCAACCTGCTCCGTGAAGGATTGGACATTCCAGAAGTTTCACTCGTAACGATACTGGATGCTGATAAAGAGGGATTCCTCCGTTCTGAGCGTTCCCTTATCCAGACAATCGGACGTGCGGCCCGTAACAGTAACGGAAGGGTCATCATGTATGCAAATAAAATCACAGACTCCATGCGAAAAGCTCTGGACGAAACAGAGCGTCGCCGGACGATGCAAGAGGAATACAATCAAAAGCACGGCGTGACCCCGACAACCATCCAAAAAGATATTCGAGACGTCATCAGGGCGACTCGTACAGCAGAAGATGAAGAGGTTTATGGAGGAGAGCAGACAAAAGTCTCGAACATGTCTAAACCGGAGCGACAAAAACTTATTGCTAGCTTAGAAGTGGAAATGAAGGAAGCGGCCAAGGCGTTAGACTTTGAGCGCGCAGCACAGCTTCGTGATACCATTCTTGAGCTTAAGGCGGAAGGATGAACGAATCATGGCGCAGGATAAAATCATCGTACAAGGAGCAAGGGCTCATAATTTAAAAAATATAGATATCAACATCCCAAGGGATCAACTGGTCGTATTGACCGGACTGTCGGGTTCGGGGAAATCTTCCCTTGCCTTTGATACCATTTATGCAGAGGGACAGAGACGATATGTTGAATCTCTGTCTGCTTATGCCCGGCAATTTCTCGGTCAGATGGATAAGCCCGATGTCGACGCCATCGAAGGATTATCACCGGCAATTTCCATCGATCAAAAAACGACAAGCCGCAATCCCCGTTCAACAGTAGGTACCGTAACGGAAATTTATGATTATCTTCGTCTGTTGTTTGCGAGGGTTGGAAAACCGATCTGTCCGAATCACGGGATCGAAATCACCTCCCAGACGATTGAACAGATGGTGGACAGGGTCCTTGAATATCCTGAAAGAACGAAGCTGCAAGTACTAGCACCCGTTGTTTCAGGCCGAAAAGGGACCCATGTCAAGACACTGGAAGACATCAAGAAGCAGGGGTTCGTACGTGTCCGCATCAATGGTGAGGTACAGGACCTTGGTGAAGAAATCTCATTGGAGAAAAATAAAAAGCACTCCATCGAAGTCATCATCGACCGGATCGTTGTGAAGGAAGGAGTGGCAGCCCGCCTCTCCGACTCCCTTGAAACGGCACTGAGATTGGCAGATGGTCAGGTGATCATCGATGTCATCGGGGAAGATGAGCTTCTATTCAGTGAACATCATGCTTGTCCATACTGTGGATTTTCCATCACGGAACTTGAACCAAGGATGTTTTCCTTCAATAGTCCGTTTGGGGCATGCCCGAGTTGTGATGGACTAGGAACCAAGCTTGAGGTGGATAAAGAACTTGTCATCCCCAATTGGGATCGTACCCTCGATGAGCATGCGATCGCCCCGTGGGAACCGACAAGTTCTCAATATTATCCGTCCCTGCTGAAAGCGGTCTGCGACCATTATGAGATTCCCATGGATATCCCCGTAAAGGATCTCCCGAAACATCAAATGGATAAGATCCTTTACGGATCGGGTAAGGATGAAATGTATTTCCGTTACGAAAACGATTTCGGCCAGGTCCGGGAAAACTACCTTCGTTTCGAAGGGGTCATTCCCAATGTGGAACGCCGCTATCGTGAAACGAGCTCGGATTATATCAGGGAGCAGATGGAAAAGTACATGGCGCAGCAGGACTGCCCTGCCTGCAACGGCCATCGCTTGAAAGAAGAGAGCCTCGCCGTGAAAGTGGATTCACTTCATATCGGCGAAGTGACGGCTTTTTCAATTGAAGAAGCAGATCAGTTCTTCCAAAAACTCCAACTTTCCGAAAAAGACATGAAGATTGCCAACCTGATACTCAGGGAAATCCGTGAACGCCTTGGTTTCCTTGTGAATGTAGGTCTTGAGTACCTGACACTCAGCCGCGCGGCAGGGACGCTTTCAGGAGGGGAGGCCCAGCGGATTCGCCTGGCCACTCAAATCGGTTCCCGTCTGACTGGAGTACTTTATATCTTGGATGAACCGTCCATCGGCTTGCACCAGCGGGATAATGATAGACTGATTGATACGTTAAAGAATATGCGTGAAATCGGAAATACCTTAATTGTTGTAGAGCATGATGAAGATACGATGATGGCGGCAGATTATCTCATTGATATCGGACCTGGTGCGGGAGTTCACGGTGGGGAAGTCGTTTCAGCCGGAACGCCACAGGAAGTGATGGATGATTCGAACTCATTGACCGGTCAGTATTTGTCAGGGAAGAAATTCATCCCTCTTCCACAGGAAAGACGCAAGCCGGACGGCCGTTACCTCGAGATTATAGGGGCGAAGGAAAATAACTTGAGCAACGTCAAAGTCAAGCTTCCTTTAGGGATCTTTTCAGCTGTGACCGGGGTATCGGGATCAGGGAAGAGTACACTGATCAATGAAATCCTCCACAAGTCACTTGCCCAAAAACTTCATAATGCGAAATCAAAGCCTGGTGAGCATAAAGAAGTGAAGGGAATAGAACATTTGGATAAAGTCATTGATATCGATCAATCACCGATCGGACGTACGCCGAGGTCCAATCCGGCTACGTACACAGGTGTGTTCGACGATATCCGTGATGTATTTGCCACCACAAACGAAGCAAAAGTTCGTGGTTATAAAAAAGGTCGCTTCAGCTTTAACGTCAAGGGTGGCCGTTGTGAAGCGTGTCGTGGAGACGGGATCATCAAGATCGAAATGCACTTCCTGCCGGATGTATATGTTCCTTGCGAAGTTTGCCACGGGAAACGGTATAACCGGGAAACACTTGAAGTGAAATACAAAGATAAAAATATCTCCGACGTCCTTGGAATGACCGTCGAAGATGCCGTGAAATTCTTCGAAAACATTCCGAAGATCAAACGTAAGCTGCAGACCATCTTTGACGTGGGTCTTGGCTACATCACTCTAGGTCAGCCGGCCACTACGTTATCGGGTGGGGAAGCCCAGCGTGTGAAACTGGCGTCCGAATTGCATCGCCGTTCAACAGGCCGCTCTCTCTACATCCTCGATGAACCGACGACAGGACTTCATGTCGATGACATCGCCCGTCTCCTTGTTGTCCTTCAACGACTCGTCGAAAACGGGGACACCGTCCTTGTCATAGAACACAATCTCGACGTCATCAAGGCAGCCGACTACCTGGTCGACCTTGGACCGGAAGGCGGGGACAAAGGCGGTAAAATCGTCGCAACCGGCACCCCTGAAAAAGTGGCCGAAGTAAAAGGCTCCTACACAGGGAAATACCTGAAACCCGTCCTCGAACGCGATCGAGAACGCATGAAAAAGAAAATCCGCGAAAAAGAAGAAGTCACAAATTAATCATGAAGAGAGATGCATCGAGCATCTCTCTTTTTTCACAGAATGAACAGGGCAGTGAGTTTTCACTTCATCATTACTATTTTAGTAAGAAGGGGAGAGTGTGTAAGAGCACTCTTGTTTAATGATGGCTTATGACTGAGTTTTAAGTTAAAAATATGCTTGGAAAGTTGATTGAAGCGGAAGGTGCTCGACTCCTGTGGGAAAAGCGGGAAAGTTGAGACCCCGCAGGGCGAAGCCCGAGGAGGCTCAACTCACGCCCCACGGAAAGCGAGCACCTGCAGCGGAAATCAACTACCACTCACTTCATTAAGAGTATCTGGGCATGATTCATTCTGAAATAGAAAAACACCTCTCCATACCTACCCAAACTCAGCCTCAAGGTGGAGTCTAGGCACACTTCCCATATGAGAAAATAAGATTATAACAAATGCATTGAAACTTTTTGCCCAGCGTATCGTAAATAATAGTAGAGGAGATGATGAAGATGGAGACCAATAAGGTACTGTCAGCTCTATGCTATTTTAGTATATTTTTTGCCGGCTTCCTTTTTCCTTTGTTCGTATATTTTCTAACAGATAATCCATACGTAAAAAAGGATGCAAAAGCAGCATTATTATCTCATTTATTACCGGTCATAGCGGTTCCCCTTGTGTTTGCAGGTTTGGTTATGGATATGGGGGGTTTCGCTAGTGGGGCGGGATTGCCGGTTTTTACCGTCATCATGATCGGTTTAGCCATATTACTTAGTGTTGTCGTGGTCATTTGGAATGTGTATAAGGGCATCAAAGTACTTTTATAATCAATAAAGGGGATGAAAGAGTATGAATGAAGAACGTAAACGCATTTTGGATATGTTGGAAAATGGAACGATTTCGGCACAGGAAGCTGTGGCATTGCTGGAAGCACTTGATAAAAAGCCGCATACATCGAAACCGAAAGAGAAGGATTTCCTTGATGAGTTTGTATCCATCTTCCAAGATGATAAAAAGGAAGAAAAAGAGCACACGTCTCATTCAGGGAATCCAAAAGATAAGCTTATGGATTTCATGAATTCGGCACTCCATAAGATCAAGAATTTCGACTTCGACTTTCAATGGAATCAATCTGTGGAATTGTCCCACGTCTACCAGCAGCCAAATACGAACTTTGAAAAAATTGACATCGATGTGGCTAACGGAAAAGTGGAGCTTATCCCATGGGATGGTGAGGAAGTCCGGGTGGAATGTGAAGCCAAGGTGTATCGTACGGAAGATCATGAAGAAGCGAGAAAGCAGTTTATGGAGAATACGTCCTTTGCCGTTGACGGGGATACGCTCTATTACTCGACGCAATTAAAATGGATGAAGGTTGACTCTAAGTTATATATCCCTAAACACCAGTATAAAAGGATTTCTGTCCGATTATTCAATGGTGGGTTAAAAGCGGGGGATTTAGATGTTCAAGACCTCCGTGCTAAGGCTGCCAATGGGAAGATACAGATCGACCGCCTGACTTCTAAGAAAGCGGAAGTCGAAACGTCCAACGGTGCGATTTCCATTTTGAACGCTAAAGCAGATCATGTGGAGGCAGAATCCATTAACGGAAAGGTGCATGTTGAAGGAGATATCTCCTATTCGGATGTTCAATCCCTGAATGGAAATATCGTATGTGCACTGACCGGGGAGAAATCAGATACGGTACACGCCAAAACCGTGACGGGCAATATCGATTTATTTGTTCCAGAAAACATCAACATATCCGGAGAAGCCAAATCGAATTTCGGTAGTTTCAAGGTCGAACTTCAGGGTATTGATGTATTAGAGGAAAAAAATGAAGTGGTGCAAAAATCGATCCGATTCAGCCGTAAGACTGATTCAGCTGATAAGCTTCATCTTTTTGCGGAAACAAAAGCAGGATCTGTCCTCATAAAAAAACATGAACAGAAGAATGTTAATAAGGACAACGCATAAGATGAGAAAGAGGGAATAGAGATGAAAAAACGATTAGCACGATCAAGGTCTGACCGTAAGATTGCCGGGGTGATTGGAGGGTTGTCCCGTTATGCAGGGATTGATTCAACGATTCTGAGGGTGATCTTCATCATCCTGCTCATACCAACGGGATTTTTCCCGCTGGGTATCATTTACGGTTTATTGGCCTTCGTGCTGCCACATGAGGAGGAAGCCATCAGATAATGAGATGGATTATTGGAATTTTAATCAATGCAGTGATTTTTGTTGCATTAGCCGGCTTTTTTGACGGGTTTGAAGTGTCGGGGATCGGGGCTGCAATTGGAGCAAGCTTTATCCTCTCGATTCTGAATGTACTCGTGAAACCCATTTTGATCATCCTGACATTGCCGGTCACGATTTTATCACTGGGACTGTTTTTATTCGTCATCAACGCCATCACGTTATTACTGACCGATGGACTGATGGGAAGCAGTTTTGAACTATCAGGTTTCGGCATGGCCTTTCTGGCATCGATCATTTTGTCACTTGCCAATTTGGTCATCCAGAAAGCGGTGCTCGACCCGATGAAAGAAAAATGAATGAAAAAGGACTCCGGTTTTCTTGAACCGGAGTTTTTTTATGAAGGAATTTCTGAAGCGCAGCGAAGGCTGCGCTTTTATTCATTTGTTTGACTAAGCAAGCCTCCTTGCGCTTTTCTCCATTATTGCTAAAATAGGTTAGAGTACGCTTATAAATATGAAGCGAGTGTAACGTGAAGGAGGAGCTACTTTTGGCTAAAGTTCGCACAAAAGATATCGTCGAGAAGTTTAAATTGGATCTTATCGGCGGAGAAGAAGGTTTACATAGACCGATTACGACGAGTGATATTTCCCGTCCCGGACTCGAAATTGCCGGGTATTTCAACTACTATCCCGCCGAACGGATTCAATTACTGGGGAAAACCGAATTATCCTTCCTCGAATTGCTGGATGAAGCAGAACGCAAGCGCAGGATGGAAGCGCTCTGTACAGATATCACCCCCGGCATCATTATTTCAAGAGACCTTGAGATACCGGATGAGCTCGTGGAAGCAGCGAATCGCTATGATGTTCCAGTCATGCGTTCGTCCATGAAAACGACACGGTTTTCTTCAAGACTGACGAATTACTTGGAAAGTAAGCTTGCTCCTACTACGGCAATCCACGGTGTATTGGTCGACATCTACGGAGTCGGGGTTTTGATCACTGGAAAAAGCGGCGTCGGGAAAAGTGAAACCGCCCTTGAGCTAGTGAAAAGAGGGCATCGTCTTGTGGCCGATGATTGCGTGGAAATCAGACAGGAGGATATGGATACGTTGATCGGAAGCTCCCCTGAGTTGATCGAACATCTCCTTGAGATCCGGGGACTCGGGATCATCAATGTGATGACGCTGTTCGGAGCCGGAGCCGTGCGAAACTATAAACGCATTACCCTGTGCATCAATCTTGAACTATGGGATAAAACGAAACAATATGACCGCCTTGGACTGGAAGAAGAGACAATGAGAATCATCGATACGGATATTACGAAATATACCGTGCCGGTCCGCCCGGGTCGAAATCTTGCCGTCATCATCGAGGTGGCTGCCATGAACTTCCGCCTGAAACGAATGGGCGTCAATGCCGCCGAACAGTTTACAAACCGTCTGGCTGATGTGATTGAAGACGGAGAGAATGAAGATATCTAAGCTTTACATATAATAAAAAAGGAGAGACACAATGAACGAGAATATTACGCCAATCGATCCCATTGCCATTTCACTCGGTCCGATCCAGGTACACTGGTATGGAGTCATCATCGGACTTGGGATTGCAATAGGACTATATTTAGTCATTCGTGAAAGCAAGCGTTTAGGTCTTCATCCCGATACCTTCATCGATTTGCTAGTCTGGGCGATTCCCATCGCCATTATCTGCGCCAGGATTTATTATGTTGCCTTTGAGTGGGACAATTACTATGCCGATCATCCGGGGGATATCATCAAAGTATGGAATGGCGGGATTGCCATCCATGGCGCGTTGATCGGATCCGTTCTGACCACGGTTGTTTTTGCGAAAGTGAAAGGACTGTCTTTCTGGAAACTGACGGATATCGCCGCACCAAGCATCATCCTCGGTCAGGCGATCGGACGCTGGGGGAACTTTGTTAACCAGGAGGCCCACGGTGGTGAAGTGTCACGTGCATTCCTTGAAGGTTTAAAGCTTCCTGATTTTATCATCAATCAAATGTACATTGACGGTGCGTATTACCAGCCTACCTTCTTATATGAATCTCTTTGGAGTTTCGCAGGGTTGATCCTGCTGCTTGTCCTGAGAAGAAAAGCCGACTGGCTGCGCCGGGGAGAATTGTTCCTTGTGTATGTAGTATGGTATTCAATCGGACGCTTCTATGTAGAGGGACTGAGGACGGATAGTCTGATGCTTGGATCTTTACGATTCGCTCAAGTGATTTCCATCGTCCTGATCATTGCCGCGATTGCTGTGTTCTTTTACAGAAGAAAAGCGGGTCTTGCCCAAAAGGCATACGATGAAAAGACGGATACAGTGAACGCATAACAAAGGGGAGAGGGAACTATGTGGATGTCATCTTTGAAAAATGGCGGACTCACAGGATTGAAGACTACGTGGTCGTTGGGGAAAGTCATTTTTCCCATTACGCTGATCGTCTTTTTGCTGCAGTACACACCGGTCCTGCCATGGATCATGGAGAAGATCTCGCCGTTCATGAGGCTTCTCGGTCTTTCTGGTGATGCGGCGATTCCCCTTGTCCTTGGGAATTTTCTTAACCTATATGCAGGGATCGGAGGGATTTTGTCCCTTGATTTAACGGTGAAAGAAGTCTTCATCATTGCGGTGATGCTGTCTTTCTCACATAATCTGTTCATTGAATCGACGGTCGCGTCAAAAGTTGGCGTGAAGATCTGGCTGATTGTCACGGTGAGGATCGGACTCGCCCTTCTCTCTGCCGTCATCATCAATCTCGTATGGAGCGGTGGATCTGATATTGCCAAGTATGGCATGATGCCACCACAACAGGCGGAGCCCGATGGATGGGGTGAGATTGTCTTACTTGGCCTTGAGAAAGCAGGGTTCGGTGTCCTTCAATTGGCGCTGATCGTCATTCCTCTGATGATCATCATTCAGGTGATGAAAGACTTGAAATGGATGGACGCATTTTCCCGCTGGATGTCCCCTGCTACACGGGCCCTCGGGATGAATGAGAATACGTCGACGACAATGGTGGCAGGACTCGTCATCGGTCTTGCCTACGGGGCGGGTGTCATGATCCAGGCGGTCAAGGAAGATGGAGTGAGTAAGAAAGATGTCACGATCGCTTTCCTCTTTTTAGTTGCATGTCACGCAGTGGTGGAGGATACAGTGATCTTCATCCCCCTTGGCATACCTGTACTGCCACTTCTTTTGATCAGGCTGGTGACCGCCATCCTGTTAACGATGGTGGTGGCGTATATCTGGAATAAAGTTGATGCTAAGAAAGAAAAGGAGCTGCATTATGAGCAGGATTACAACAATTCTATTTGACTTGGATGGGACATTGATCAACACGAATGATCTGATCATTTCATCCTTTTTGCATACATTGAATCATTATTATCCGGGGCAATACGGGGAAGAGGACGTTCATCCTTTTATGGGACCGCCACTTGAAGAGTCCTTCGGTGGATTGGATCCCGATAAGATGGAAGAAATGTGTGCTCACTATCGTGCCTACAATCACGAGCATCATGATTCCCTCGTGACAGAGTTCGAGGGAGTCTATGAAACCGTGAAGACCCTTTACGACAATGGATACAAATTAGCGATCGTGTCGACGAAGGTCCGTGATGTGGTATTGAAAGGATTGGATCTGATGAATCTTCGTCCGTTCTTTGACGTCATCATCACCCTTGATGAGGTGGAGAACGCGAAGCCCCATCCAGAACCGATCGAAAAAGCATTGGTGCTATTGGGATCTTCCCCTTCTGAAGCCATCATGATCGGAGACAATCACCACGACATTTTAGCCGGGAAAAATGCAGGCGTCCTGTCGGCAGGGGTTGCCTGGAGTGCCAAGGGAAGAGTACATCTTGCCCACTACGAACCGGACTTCATGCTTGAAAACATGAAGGACTTACTAGCGATCGTGGGAGCCCCGACTGTATGAGACGGACGACCCGCTACCCTGTTGAAGGAGCAAATTCCCTCTGGCATGTGTACAAAACCGTACCATTCGGGAAGGTCGTCAAAAATTTCATCGTCATCCAGCTTGCCCGTTACACGCCATTTTTAGGAATGAAAAACTGGCTGTACAAGACGTTTCTGCGGATGAAGATCGGTGAACACACGTCCTTCGCCCTGATGGTGATGCTGGATGTGATGTTTCCGGAGAAGATTTCCGTTGGACGGAACACGGTCATCGGATATAATACGACGATTCTTGCCCATGAGTATTTGATCAAGGAGTACCGACTGGGAGAGGTGGAGATCGGATCGGAAGTGATGATCGGTGCCAACACGACGGTATTACCGGGCGTGAAGATCGGTGATGGTGCCATCGTCTCAGCGGGTACCCTCGTACATAAAGACGTCCCGGCAGGGGCCTTCGTCGGTGGGAACCCGATGAAAGTCATCTATACGAAAGACGAGTTGGCGGAAAGATGGCGGGAAGACAGCATCTATGGGTTGAATAAAGAAGAATAAGGGAAAAGGCAAAGATAGAGGATTCTGTCTTTGCCTTTTTTTATTTTTGCGAAAAGGGCAGGAAGTGCGACGGAATTTGTCGAATGGCAGATATATTGGATATTTGGCAGGTGAATAAATTTTGTCGCCGATATGTTCTGATATATTTTGAAAACAGCAGATAACTAAAGCCCCCACAGAACCTTCCAAGTCCTGCAACACTCCCCTGACAATTCCCCGCTCAAAACGGTTGACGAATAAAAAAAGAAACGCTACACTACAAATAACTTTATTTTATTAGCACATTAGCGAACTAAAGGATTTCTGAATAATCGAGAAGTAGTAACAATCCCTCGTTAAGGGAAAAATAGATGAATTAATACGCCAAAGGTGGTTCTTATGACGAATTTATTTATGTTCGAGAAGCCATTGGGAATGAGAGATACATTTCCTGATTTATATGAGATCAAAGATCAGACGAAGAAGAAAATGGAACAGGCAATGAAGCTTTGGGGTTACCGGTTCATTGAAACCCCGAGCCTGGAGTATTATGAAACCGTCGGGGAAGCATCGGCGATCCTTGATCAACAGCTTTTCAAGCTATTGGATCAACAGGGGCATACACTCGTGTTGAGGCCGGATATGACTGCCCCGATCGCGCGGGTTGCAGCGTCAAAATTATTAAAAGAAGAAGCCCCTCTCAGACTTGCCTATTCCAATTCAGTCTTCAGGGCCCAGCAGCGGGAAGGCGGGAGGCCGGCAGAATTTGAACAGGTGGGGATCGAATGCATCGGGGACGATTCTGTCAGTGCTGATGCCGAAGTGATCGCCCTTATGGTATCGGTTCTAAAAGAAGCAGGCTTGGAGCATTTCAAGATTTCCATCGGCCATATCGGGTTTGTACAGGAGCTGTTCACTCAGATCGTCGGTACGGAAGAAAGGGCAGACACGTTAAGAAGATATTTATATGAAAAAAATTACGTAGGCTACCGTCAGCATGTCAACGAACTGGCCCTATCATCCATCGATAAAGAAAGGCTTTTCCGGTTCCTGCAATTACGGGGATCAGAAGATGTGCTCCGTGAAGCATATGATCTCCTCGAAGGAGGAAAAGGACTGGGTGCCTTGGAGCAGCTGAAAGATCTGTGGAGTATTTTAAAAGATTATGAAGTGGAGAAATATGTGAAATTCGACTTGAGTCTTGTCAGTCATATGAGCTATTATTCCGGCATTTTATTTGAAGTGTACGGGGAGAATGTCGGATTTGCCATCGGGAATGGCGGACGCTACAACAAGCTCCTTGAAAAATTCGGTAAGAATTCCGGGGCAACAGGCTTCGGGTTACGTCTTGACTATGTGCTGGAAGCCATGCAGGTTGAATTATCTTCCACCCTTCAGCAGTGTGTCCTGTTCAGTGATGAGCGCAGGAGGGAAGCCATCAGCCTGGCCCGTGATTTGAGAAATAAAGGGGTCGAGGTTGTGCTGCAGAACTGGAAGGGTGTAGGAGATGTGGACGAATTCACAAAGGGGTTCAGCAATGTCCACTTCGTCGTGGGACAGGACCGGAAAGGCGGTGAAACATCATGAGTTCGTTAACCATTGCCATGCCAAAAGGCAGGATATTTGAAGAAGCAGTGGAACTACTAAGGAAGGCCGACTATAATCTGCCTCCAGAATTCGATGATTCACGAAAGCTCATAATCGAGGTGCCCGAGGAGGACTTGCGTTTCATCCTCGCCAAACCGATGGATGTCCCGACTTATGTGGAGCATGGTGTGGCTGACTTAGGGATTGCCGGGAAGGACGTCATGCTTGAAGAAGAAAGGGACGTCTACGAGCTCCTCGATCTTCGAATCAGTGGTTGTTATCTGGCGGTAGCGGGGCTGCCGAATACGAAAATGAGTGATGTGGCGCCGAAGATCGCAACCAAGTATCCGAATGTCGCTTCCTCCTATTTCCGGGAGCAGGGAGAGCAGGTGGAAATCATTAAATTGAACGGTTCCATCGAACTCGCGCCGTTGATCGGGCTTGCCGACCGCATCGTCGATATAGTATCTACTGGTCGTACCCTGAAAGAAAACGGCCTGGTCGAATACGAAACCATCATCGGCATCACCTCACGCCTCATCGTCAACCCCGTCAGCTACCGGATGAAAGACGAAAAAATCGAAGACCTCGTCACCCGCCTCACCCGCATCATCGGGTGAGGGACGGACCTCTCTTTTTAGAGTCCGGAATGTAGCGTTTGCAGGTATTTAAGAAGCTTTCGGGACGGAATATCGATGGAAATCGAGGTCCGTCCCTCTGAATAGAGATTACATAGAGTGACTGGTCCTGATAAGAGGTCCGTCCCTCATAAAGGTTGGTGAATGTTGTGAAGATTATTAGGGATATTAGCGGGGCGTCGATCAAGCGCTCTGTGGATAGTGGTACGGAGGAGCAGCGCAGGGCGGTCCAGGGGATCATTTCTGCTGTGAAAAAGGATGGAGACAAAGCGGTACGTGGGTATACAGAGACATTCGATGGTGTCCATTTAGAGAACTACAAAGTGTCTGAGCGTGAGATAGAGGAAGCTTTCTCCTCTCTCGATCCGGAAATGATAGCGATCATTGAAGAAGCGGCGGATAATATCCGGGACTTTCATGCACAGCAAAAGAGGTCGTCATGGTTTACAACAGATGAAGATGGAACGATGTTGGGTCAAAAGCTGACGCCTCTTGATTCGGTTGGTGTATACGTTCCGGGTGGGACCGCAGCCTATCCGTCATCCGTATTGATGAATGTCCTTCCGGCAAAAGTGGCCGGAGTGAAAAGAATTACAATGGTTTCACCTCCAGGCAAGGATGGAACGTTATCTCCGGGGGTTCTCGTGGCCGCGAAGGTAGCAGGAGTGGAGGAAATCTTTAAAGTCGGCGGCGCTCAGGCCGTGGCCGCACTTGCATACGGGACGGAATCCATCGCGCCTGTGGATAAAATCACGGGGCCGGGGAACATTTACGTTGCACTCGCCAAACGGGAAGTGTTCGGTGACGTGGATATTGATATGATTGCCGGGCCGAGTGAAATCGTGATCCTGGCCGACGGAAATCAGCGGGCAGATGAAATTGCTGCAGACCTCCTTTCCCAGGCGGAGCATGATGCCCTTGCTTCAGCAGTCCTGGTGACCAGTTCAGCGGCACTTGCGGAAGAGGTATCCGCTGAGGTTGAGCGTCAACTGGCAACTCTGCCCCGGGAAGAGATCGCCCGTCAATCGATCACGGATTTTGGTGCGATCTATGTGACGGGGGATATTGAAGAAGGAATCGACGTCGTCAATAAGCTTGCTGCAGAGCATGTAGAAATCTTAACGGAAAAACCCTTTGAAACGATGGCGAAAATTCGCCATGCCGGAGCGATCTTCCTTGGACGATTCAGCTCTGAACCTGTCGGGGATTACTTTGCAGGGCCGAATCACGTTCTTCCGACGAACGGGACAGCCCGTTTCTCAAGTCCGTTGAATGTAGATGAATTTATGAAAAAGACAAGTGTCATATCCTATAGTGAAACGGCACTGGAAAAAAACTACGGAAAAATCGCGAAACTTGCCCGATTAGAGGGTCTTGAAGCCCATGCGAGGGCAGTGGAGATTCGATTCGATAAAGAAAAATAGGGAAGAGGGACGGACCTTCAACGAGAGGTCCGTCCCTCCAAAAAAGGAGGACATCATGGTGAGAAGTGCAGAGATTGTGCGTAAGACGAATGAGACAGATATCCGGTTGAGTTTTGGAATCGACGGCGAAGGGAATTCGAAGATCGAGACAGGGGTCCCGTTCATGAGTCATATGATGGACCTGTTCACAAAGCACGGACAATTTGATTGTACGATCGAGGCCGACGGGGACACGGAGGTCGATGATCATCACACGACTGAGGATATCGGGATTTGCCTCGGACAGGCTCTGCTTGAGTCCCTGGGAGACAAGAAAGGCATCAAGCGTTATGGATCGGCCATGGTCCCGATGGATGAAGCCCTTGCCCAGGTCGTGGTGGATCTGAGCAACCGTCCTCATCTTGAATTCCGGGCAGAACTTCCAAGTCAGAAAGTGGGGACCTTCGATACGGAGCTTGTCCATGAATTCCTGTGGAAACTTGCCCTTGAAGCCCGGATGAATCTTCATGTTATCGTGCATTACGGTCACAATACCCACCATATCATTGAAGCGATCTTCAAAGCACTGGGACGGGCCCTCGATGAAGCGACCACGATCGATCCCCGGATAAAAGGGGTACCATCAACGAAGGGAATGTTATGATTCATGATCGGAATTGTGGATTATGGAATGGGAAATCTGTTCAGCGTCAGTAAAGCGCTGGAACGGTTGAACGTCCCTTACTTTATAAGTGATGTGCAAGAAGAGTTATTGAGTGCGGGTGGATTGATTTTACCCGGGGTCGGTGCCTTTAAGGATGCCATGAGTCTTCTTGAAACCACTCATCTAAAAGAAACCATCCTTACGTTTGCGGAAAGCGGCAAGCCGCTCCTTGGGATTTGTTTAGGTATGCAGCTTCTTTTTGAAGAAAGCAGGGAACATGGAACGACGAAGGGATTGGCCCTGCTGCCCGGTGAAGTGCTACGCATTCCAAAAGAGGACAGAGACGGGAATGCCTACAAAGTCCCTCATATGGGCTGGAATCTTCTCTGTTACCAAAAAAGCTCCATCCTTTTAGAAGGGTTAGCGGAAGGCTATGTTTACTTCGTGCATTCTTATTATGTGCATGAAGGATCCAAAGACGTGATTGCGGCAAGCGCTGATTATGCAGGAGTTGAAATCCCTGCCGTCGTGAGTCGTGACAATATTTACGGCATGCAGTTCCACCCTGAAAAAAGCGGGGAGCTTGGCATGCAGCTGTTAGAAAACTTTACAAAACGAGTGAAGGAGAGGGTCTCATGAGTTTTACAATCTATCCTGCCATTGATATGCGGGGCGGAAAATGCGTTCGTCTCATTCAGGGGGATTATAATCAGGAAACGGTGTATGGAGACTCTCCCTTCGATATGGCAAAAAAATTCGCCGATGAAGGGGCCGAGTGGATTCATATGGTGGATCTTGACGGGGCAAAGGAAGGCACCCGGATCAATGATGAATTCGTGATTGCCGTTGCAGAAAAACTACATGCCAAGGTACAGATCGGAGGAGGCATCCGCACGAAAGAGGATATCGAGCACTATTTGAACAGGGGTGTCGACCGGGTCATCATTGGCAGCATTGCTGTTTCCAATACGGAACAAGTGAAAGAATGGCTTCGGGAATATGGGGATAAGATTGCCATCGGATTAGACGCAAAGGATGGTTATGTAGCGACCCACGGCTGGCTGGAAACGTCTGCCCTTAAAGCCGTCGATCTTGGAAAGGAACTCGCAGAAGCCGGTGCGGAAACATTCATTTTTACCGATATTGCCACAGACGGAATGCTATCTGGTCCCAATGTTGAAGCGGTTGTGGATCTTGCCGAACAAACGGGGAAATCAGTGATTGCGTCTGGAGGCATTAGCTCACTGGAAGACTTAAAGACGTTAAAGGAATATGAATCCCGGGGTGTATCGGGTGCCATTTGCGGGAAATCCCTTTACACAGGGAAGTTCACTGTCAGTGAAGCTGTAAACGAGGTGAGGTCATGTTAACGAAACGGATCGTCCCTTGCTTGGACGTAAAGGACGGCCGGGTGGTAAAAGGCATTCAGTTCATGGAGCTGCAAGATGCGGGGGACCCTGTTGAACTTGCCAAGGTATACGATGAGCAAGGCGCGGATGAACTGGTGTTCCTGGATATTTCCGCATCACATGAAGGCCGCAAAACCATGGTCGAGGTCGTTCAACATGTGGCAGCCGAATTAGCGATTCCTTTCACAGTGGGTGGTGGAATCAATTCTGTGGAGGATATGAAAGCGATCCTGCGGGCTGGGGCGGACAAAGTCTCCCTGAACACAGCTGCCGTACTTCGCCCTGAGCTTGTCCGGGAAGGGGCCGACTACTTCGGCTCCCAATGTATCGTAGTTGCGATCGATGCCAAATATGATGAAGGAACCAAGGGGTGGAAGGTTTACACCCACGGAGGCAGGAAGCTGAAAGACCTTGATGCAGTTGAATGGGCGAAGGAAGTAGAAGCCCTCGGAGCGGGGGAAATCTTACTGACGAGCATGGACAGCGATGGAGAGAAGAAAGGTTTTAATCTCGCTCTTACAAAGGCAGTCAGCGAAGCGGTGTCGATTCCTGTGATTGCTTCCGGCGGAGCGGGGAATGCCGGCCACTTTAAAGACGTGTTCACCGAAGGGAAAGCTGACGCTGCCCTGGCAGCTTCCATTTTTCATTATAAAGAAACGAGTGTAGAAGAAGTAAAAAGCTACTTACGAAAAGAAGAGGTGCATGTACGATGACAAACACTGATTGGATCACATCCGTGAAGTACGACGACAAAGGCCTTGTGCCCGCCATCGTACAGGATGCTGTAACGAAAGATGTACTCACATTAGCCTATATGAATGAAACGTCACTTAAAAAAACCGTAGAGACAGGGGAAACCTGGTTCTATTCCAGGTCCCGCCAAGAGCTTTGGCATAAGGGGGAAACGAGCGGTAATACCCAAACTGTCGAGAATATCACGTGGGATTGTGATCAAGATGCCCTTCTGGTCCTCGTCTCGAAGAAAGGTCCTGCCTGCCATAAAGGTGAGGACAGCTGTTTCCATGAAAAAGTCTTTGGTAAGGAGAGAGCATCAAAAGAAAATATTCTTCTCATTTTGGAAAAACTTATTGAAACCCGTGAAATCGAGCGCCCGAAAGGAGCATACACAACCTACCTTTTTGAAGAAGGAGTCGACAAAATCCTTAAAAAAGTAGGAGAAGAAGCATCAGAAGTGATCATTGCCGCAAAAAACAGGGACAGTGAAGAATTGAAATGGGAGGTCGCCGACCTCTTCTACCACGTCCTCGTCCTATTAAGAGAACAAAAACTTCCACTCGAAACGGTCTTGGATGTCCTCGTGGAACGTCATAATAAATAACACACAGAGGGACGGACCTTCGCGCCAAGCGCGAAGGTCCGTCCCTCAAAATATGGTAGTTTAGTACGGGTGTATTGTATGATATACTACTGTAGTTATACTATGAACGTTTCGGAGGACTTTGATGAGAAAAGGGTCAAAATTAAGTAGTGAAGAAGCGAAAGTGTTGTCTTTTGTCCCGACTGGTGAGTATTACTACAACAAAGGGATGAAAGCTTATCAACGTCGTGAACTTAAAAAATCATTAAAATATTTAAATAGAGCATTTCAATTAGAACCGATTGAACCGATGATTGCCTGTCAGTTATCGATTGTGTATACGGAGCTTGGTGAATACAAGCGTTCCAATGATTTATTGCATAACATACTAGAGGATCTCGATCCCCGTATGACGGAATGCCATTATTTCTTGGCCAATAACTATGCCCACCTAGGCTTATTTAAAGAGGCTTACGAACAGGTCTCCACCTATCTTGAGAAAGAAGAATACGGTGAATTCGTCGAGGATGCCGAAGACTTGTTGGAGCTTCTGGAACTCGATTCCGACTTGATTGTGGATGATCTGTATGAGCATGATGAGCTCATCGTCCAGCAGGAGAAAGCAAGGGAGCTCCTCGAATCCGGTCACTTCCAGAAAGCGGTGGATACGTTACAGGAGGTCATCCGGGACTATCCTGAATTCTGGTCGGCTTATAATAATCTGGCCCTTGCCTACTTCTATCTGGGAGAAGTGGATAAAGCGTCCGCTACTCTGAAAGAGGTGCTTGAGAAGAATCCGGGTAATCTTCATGCGCTGTGCAATACGGCGGTCTTTTATTTCTATCAAAAGCGCCATGATGAGCTTGAACAACTGATCCAGGGTCTTGAGAAGGTCCGTCCCCTGCTCCATGAGCACCGTTACAAGCTCGGGGCCACATTTGCACTTGTGGGTCATTCTAAGCGTGCGTATGATTGGCTGAAGTCCCTTCAGAAGATCGGCTTTGAAGGCGACTCGAGCTTTTATTACTGGTTGTCTTATTCAGCTTATGAGACAGGTCATGAGGATACGGCCCGTAATGCGTGGAAAAAGGTACTGGATATCAACCCTGAAAAAGAAGGGCTCGAGCCTTGGAACGACCACAAACAGGCGGAAGGCTTTGAAAATCATGTCACTTCCATTTTGAAAAAGCTTCAAAGCGAGTATACGGAAGAGAAATTATTCGGCCTTTTCCTGACGTCCATCTCTGATAATCAAAGGGCCATCCTCACTCACGCAGATTTTTGTGATGTAGAGGATCTGTCGATTGTCGAGAAGGTGTATTTGGCGCAGGTATTGAATAGTAACGGCAACAGCTCGATCAAGGTGAATCAGGAAATCCAGAATATGCATCAGGTCGCCCTTCATCTATATGGCGATCATCACCCGATCACGAGCGTGGAATCCGGTTTGTTCCTTACGTGGTTCACGATCGCCTACCGGGGCATCAAAGAACGGGAAACCTTCAAGAATGCCAAAGCATTTGCAGCGGCAACGGAATTCGTCTGGAACCGCCTCAGGAATGAAAAGGTGACGAAGAAGCAGCTTTGCGACCGGTTCGACTTATCCACAAGCACACTGACAAAATATATAGCGGTCGTGGAAAGTTACCTGCCCTGAGCATATTTTTGGACGATATGAACCTATTTTTTATAGGATAGGTGTAGGAAGTAAATACTATAGTTTGAAGGCTTCTGGACGCCATTCCAACCTTTGGCCATAGTATTGAATAAAGAATGTGCTTACGACTGTTTCGGAAGGAGAATGTCATGATGTCTGAAGAAAAAATTTATGATGTAATCATTGTAGGTGCAGGCCCTGCAGGAATGACTGCAGCTGTTTATACGTCACGTGCAAGCCTTTCAACGCTTATGCTTGAAAGAGGAGTGCCGGGCGGACAAATGGCGAATACGGAAGAAGTGGAAAACTATCCTGGCTTCGACCATATTCTTGGACCTGACCTTTCTAATAAAATGTTTGACCATGCAAAAAAATTCGGTGCGGAATACGCATACGGAGACATCAAGGAAATCGTGGACGGCGAGGATTTCAAAATCGTCAAAACCGGTTCGAAAGAATTCAATGCCCGTGCCGTGATCATCACAACGGGTGCCGAATACAAGAAAATCGGTGTCCCTGGTGAAAAAGAACTGGGTGGACGCGGAGTATCTTACTGTGCCGTATGTGACGGAGCATTCTTTAAAGGAAAAGACCTTGTTGTCGTTGGTGGAGGGGACTCTGCCGTTGAAGAAGGGGTTTACCTGACAAGATTCGCTAACAAAGTGACGATCGTTCACCGCCGCGGTGAGCTTCGTGCTCAAAAGATCCTACAGCAGCGTGCATTCGATAACGAGAAAGTTGATTTCATCTGGAACCATACAATAAAGGAAATCAACGATAAAGACGGCAAAGTCGGAAGTGTGACCCTTGTATCCACTGAAAATGGAGAAGAAACAGATTTCCAGGCGGATGGTGTCTTCATCTATATCGGAATGCTTCCATTGACGAAGCCATTCGCGAACCTCGGAATCATCAACTCTGAAGGATACATCGAAACGAACGAACAAATGGAAACAAAGGTACCTGGTATCTTTGCAGCCGGAGATGTCCGTGAAAAGCAACTTCGTCAAATCGTTACAGCAACAGGTGACGGCAGTATCGCCGCACAAACCGCTCAGCACTACATCGAAGAGCTGAAAGAAAAAGTCAAAAACGGATAATGCAACTAAAGCCTTACGAAGGGAATACCTTCGTAAGGCTTTTTTTATAATTCAATTCTTCTTGTGCTTATTAAACACATACACCAACTCCGACAGGGTCAACTTCTTCAATCCTTCATCACATGGCTTGTAAACACCAGCTTCTACCAACCGACGAATAAATTGTTGTCTTTGTCGTTCAACGGCTTCACGTAAAAATGGCATGCGGGTTCACTCCTTTTGGATTCTTAAGGAAAGTGTACGGGGATCTATTCGGAAAGTCTTCTTGTTTGTTAAGTTTTCTACCAATTAAGAATTCTTTGTAAGGTTTTCTAACATTATAGTCCAAATCCCCTGGCAGGACATGTATAATCAACCTATTCCCTGCTTAGGAGGATGAGGCAGCCGTGGATAATGAACCTTCCTATAAAGATAAAAAAGTAATTTCGATCGGAGTCGTGAGCGAATTGACCGGATTGACCGAGAGGAAGATCCGCTATTACGAAGAGAAGAATCTGATCTTTCCACAGCGCTCAAACAGGGGATATCGCAAATACTCCTTTTCCGACGTGGAACGATTGATGGATATCGCCGACCAGCGTGAAGAAGGGGTCACGACGAAAGAAATCAAACATGACCTAACCATAAAAGAGAAAAAAGAAGCCAAACAGAAAATGATCAAAGGCCAGCTGAATGCACGGTTCGGTATACAGAAAAAGTAAAGAGGGACGGACCTCGGGATCTTTGGAGTGACGTCAATGTAATTTTATCTGAAAGTGTCATGGGGTATTAGAAGGTTAGTTTGTGGTAAAAAAAGTAAAACGGCTGGATTACTCCTGGTTTTGGCTGGATTAAGCTCGAGAACGGCTGGATTTTCTCCCTTTTCGGCTCAATTTCCGTCCAAAACGGCTGGACTTTTCAAACTATACCTCTGATAATACCCTATGAGGCATGTGAAAATTCAGCTCATCACCAGAGATCCACAAAGAATCAAGTAACAATTGCCACATACCGTGTAAAGAAGGCTCACAAATGGCCATCTACAAAACAATTTCTCCTATCCACTCATTCTTTGAAACAAACCGACCAACCGACAACCATTTTCCAAAAATAAACAGGGTTATAACCCCTCCAACAGGGAATAACGACTATTATGAAAGTCATCTCAGTTTATTTCGGAAGGTCGGATCAACAATGAAAATAGTGAAACTCGCAGCGGTTGTCGTACTGTTTGCTCTTATTCCCATCGTCTACTTCAGTTTTTTTGCAGATGAGACAGAGTCCTCTTCAAAAAAACGAGTAATTGCACTGGGGGATTCCCTCACTTACGGCTATGGTGATAAGAAGGAAGCAGGGTATATCGGGCGGTTAGAAGAGAAAGTAAACAAAGAACATACCAAGAAGTCGTATAACTTCCAAAATCTTGGAATACCCGGGCAGCAGTCGGACCAGTTACTCGCACAGATCGTCAAGCCTGAGGTTGCCGAGGATTTGAGTGAAGCGGATGTATATATCATCAACATTGGAACCAATGATTTAATCAAGAACAATGGTGGAGATTTGTTCCCTTTACACCACGATGAAATCATGGAAGCGAAA
Source organism: Rossellomorea vietnamensis (assembly GCF_001305855.1). Lineage (GTDB taxonomy): Bacteria > Bacillota > Bacilli > Bacillales > Bacillaceae_B > Rossellomorea > Rossellomorea vietnamensis_A. The sequence goes on from NZ_LIXZ01000007.1 coordinate 136,647, forward strand.
AAAGATTATCTCGATCATTTGGATAAGATCCTGAATATTGTCGGGAGAGCGAGCAAAAAAGCGGATATCATCGTGTTGGGATTGTATAATCCATACCCGGACAAAGACAGCGATAAAATCGAAGCATATGTGGATGATTGGAATAAGTCGATGAAGAAGGAAGCAGAAAAACATGAAAATGTTAAATACGTATCGACGAATCCATTATTCAAAGGAAAGTCCAAGGAAAACTATTTCCACGATTCCCTTCATCCTAATGGAAAAGGGTACGAATTAATGGCAGATCAAGTCATGAAGAACTATGACTTTTAACCTTATTTTTACAGGATTCGTGGGAATTCGGGATGGTTTGCACAACTACGTTTGTAACATTAACAATTCCGTAATACCGTTTTAAATCTGTTGTAACACTAGTGAAACAATTTTCGGGTAATATAGAGAATAAGAAATTGACCCCCTTTTAAGTAATAAATCCCTTAGATGACACAGGAATCGCCTGTGTCTATTTTTTTTGCATTTTTTGCTGTTATAGTGATTTAGGGTTCCTGTACCAATCATTTGCAGACTCCTTATCATGTCAAAACCTGTCCCATTAACTTTCGATTTCAATCGACACGTTTTCCGGCAGGCGGAGACATTGTAGCTTGTCTGCAATCATAGTATAATGTAAGGAATGAAGTTGACAGTAATCGGGACGGATGCATCCATCGCTCCCGAATCATCAAGATTGAGGTGAAGGTAGTGCAACGTGTCACAAATTGTTTATATCTGGATGGAGACAAGGTGCTCCTTCTCCAAAAACCAAGAAGGAACTGGTGGGTCGCCCCGGGTGGAAAGATGGAGTCCGGTGAATCGATCAGGGATACCGTCATCCGGGAGTATCGCGAGGAAACGGGCATCTACTTAAAGAATCCCGATTTAAAAGGCGTCTTTACGTTCATTATTAAAGATGGTGACCAAATCGTTTCGGAGTGGATGATGTTCTCTTTCTTTGCTACAGAGGCGGACGGAGTCAATCTTCAGGAATCGGAAGAAGGCAAGATCAAATGGCATCCGATTGACGAGGTCAAGAATTTGCCGATGGCTGAAGGAGATTATCATATTCTGGATTATCTATTGCACGGAAAGAATACGATTTATGGGACATTCACCTATACGCCTGATTTTAAATTATTATCTTATCGACTGGATCCAAGTTAAATAACGAATTTTCCATATAGAATATTACGATAAAAGCGGGGGAAGAGCATGAGTACAGGTTCGACAAACGATGTTCAATTGGTCATCATAACGGGTATGTCCGGAGCTGGCAAAACCGTTGCCATTCAAAGCTTTGAGGATTTAGGATTCTTCTGTGTGGACAATCTGCCACCCACTCTTCTTCCAAAATTTTTGGAACTGATGAAAGAGTCCGGTAATAAAATGAATAAGGTCGCCCTTGTCATGGACCTCAGGGGAAGGGAATTCTTCGATCATCTGTTTAAGGCATTGGACGAACTGGCGGAAACCTCATGGGTATCCCCACGGATCCTCTATCTTGATGCAGATGATTCGTCCCTTGTCAGAAGATACAAGGAAACGCGTCGTTCCCATCCTTTGGCTCCATCGGGCTTGCCGCTTGAGGGGATCCGTCAGGAAAGGGAGCTCCTTGAAGAATTGAAGGGGCGTTCACAGCTGATCTATACCACTTCCACCATGAAGCCAAGAGAGCTGCGGGAAAAGATTTTAACGGAATTCTCGGTGAATAAGAAAACGATTTTCACGGTGAATGTCGTATCATTCGGTTTCAAGCATGGGATTCCCATCGATGCCGACCTGGTGTTTGACGTACGCTTTCTTCCCAACCCCCATTATATCGATCATATGAGACCGAAAACGGGATTGGATGAAGAGGTATCAACCTATGTGTTGAAATGGAATGAAACGAATAAATTCATCGAAAAAGTAACCGACCTGCTCTCGTTCATGCTTCCCCAATACAAGCGTGAAGGAAAGAGTCAGCTCGTCATCGCGATTGGATGCACAGGCGGACAGCATCGTTCGGTTGCGTTAGCAGAATATCTTGGACATCATTTTGAAAAAGACTACCAAACGAAAATTTCTCATCGAGACATCCAGAAGAGAAAGGGTCTAACAACATGACACATACACCCAAGGTCGTCGTGATCGGGGGAGGAACCGGCCTGCCGGTCCTCCTCAGGGGATTGAAGCGACACCCGATTGATATATCGGCCATCGTCACCGTTGCAGATGACGGCGGCAGTTCCGGTCGTTTGCGGGACAGCCTGGACATACCTCCACCGGGGGATATACGAAATGTCCTTGCTGCCCTGTCAGAAGTAGAGCCACTGGTTGAACAAATGTTTCAGCATCGATTTGAAACGACGAATGAACTTTCCGGTCATGCCCTCGGGAACTTGATCATCGCGGCCCTTGCTTCCATTACAGGAGACTTTGTCCATGCGATTCAGGAAATGAGCAGGGTATTGAATGTGAAGGGAAAGGTGCTTCCGTCAGCGAATCAGAGTGTCATCCTCAAGGCTGAAATGGAGGATGGGACGATCGTGACGGGGGAATCCGCCATTCCGAAAGCCGGAAAGAAGATCAAACGTGTCTTCCTGAAGCCGGACAGCATCAAAGCATTGAGTGAAACCTTACGTGCCATCAAGGAAGCCGATTTAATTGTGATGGGACCGGGAAGCCTATATACTAGTATCTTACCGAATCTCCTTGTCCCCGGAATTGGCGAAGCCGTCTGCCAGGCGGAAGCCAAGAAGATGTATATTTGCAATATCATGACCCAGGCAGGGGAGACCCTGGATTATTCAGCGAGCGACCACGTGAAGGCATTATACGATCATCTGGAAACCCCAAGCATTGATTATATCTTGGTAAACAAGAAACAGGTACCAAAAGAGGTACTGGAAAGATATAATGAAGAGCAGGCGAGCCCCGTTCATTTCGATGTGGATAAATTAAAATCCATGGGCTTGGAAGTGATCGCAGAAGAGATTCTCTCCTATGACAACCATCTTGTCCGTCATAACACAGAGAAGGTCGCGGATATTATTTATTCTTATTTGAAAGAATCAACCAACTGATATACAACGGAAATTTCTTGCGTATAAGGTTGTGCAAGCGTTTGCTAGGAGGTGATGGGGATGTCGTTTGCATCTGAAACGAAAAAAGAACTGACTAATATTGAAGTGAAGGATTGCTGTGCAAGTGCAGAACTTTCCGCATTGATTCGCATGAATGGTTCATTGTCCTTCTCGAATCAAATGCTCGTCGTCAATATTCAAACCGAAAACGCCGCCATTGCCAGAAGGATCTATACCTTAATCAAAAAAGGGTACGACACCCCGGTAGAGCTTCTGGTACGAAAGAAGATGCGGCTGAAGAAAAACAATGTGTACATTGTGCGAATCAAAGAAGATACAAAGATGATCCTTGAGGACTTAAAAATACTGGGTGAACATTTCACCTTTATCCATAATATAGCGGAAGACCTGATCAAGAAGAAATGCTGCAGGCGCTCATACCTAAGGGGAGCATTCCTTGCCGGCGGTTCGGTCAACAATCCGGAAACATCATCGTATCATTTAGAAATCTTTTCTCTTTATTCTGAACACAACGAGGCGTTGTCCGAGCTGATGAATTCCTTCGGGTTGAACAGTAAGACCCTTGAACGGAAAAAAGGCTTCATTACGTATTTGAAGGAAGCGGAGAAAATCACGGAGTTCCTGAATATCATAGGGGCACACAACGCCCTGCTCCGATTTGAGGATGTCCGGATCGTCCGTGATATGAGAAATTCCGTTAATCGTCTGGTGAACTGCGAGACGGCTAATTTGAATAAAACCATCGGTGCAGCCCTAAGGCAGGTAGAAAACATCAAGTTTATCGAAAGACATGTAGGATTGCAGGTTTTACCCGATAAACTAAGGGAGATAGCAGAGCTTCGGGTGAACTATCAGGATGTCACGTTGAAAGAACTGGGGGAAATGGTTTCAGGCGGCACGATCAGTAAATCAGGAATCAATCACCGCTTACGGAAAATCGATCAACTGGCAGAGAAGTTAAGAGCGGGAGAAAAGCTCAATACTTAATTAAGGACAAAGGGGAGAGAATGATCATGGTGGAAAAACAAGTAGAAGTGAAATTGAAGACGGGTCTTCAGGCGCGCCCGGCAGCATTATTCGTACAGGAGGCAAACCGTTTCTCATCTGAAATCTTCTTAGAGAAGGACGGGAAGAAGGTCAATGCCAAAAGCATCATGGGCTTGATGAGTCTAGCGATCTCCACCGGCTCTGCCATCACATTGGTAGCGGACGGAAGCGACGAAGAAGAAGCGCTCGTCGCCCTTGAAGGATTCGTTCAAAAAGAAGCGTAAATGTGCAACTTCAGAAAAAGCCGGTGACCGGGGAGTGGTCACCGGCTTTTTCTATGGGTTTTTTTCTGTTCCAATCGAGAGGAAACAACTCATTCTTTCGAATCTTTTTTCCATTTATTTCACATCCATAATGGAAGTGTCCTCCTTTTTTTGTTACATTGAACTTTTCAGGATACTCACAAGAATGGACAAAAAGACACATAATATTTCCATTCCTCACCTATTAAACTAGAAAGTACAGAGTATAATAGAATGAGTTTGAATAAATACATTACACAAAAATGCACCGGAAAAATCCCTGTGATTTGCAAGAGAAGTTCACGACGAAGGAAGACGATGCCTTATGGAAAAATACACAAATCATTTCTTTAATAATATTAGAAAAAAATTAGAAGAATGGGAAGCCGGGGCCATCATCCCCCACGAAGAAGTGTACCGCTTCATCCACTCCATGGCGGGGTCGGCCTCGGTTCTTGGTTTATATACAATCGGGGAACGTGCCCGTGAATTGATGGATCAGCATGATGAAAAAGAAACGCGGACGTGGTCGATTTCAGAGGTGAAGGAAGAACTGTTTGATATTATCCAGTACTGTTATCACTTTGAGGGGGAATCGATCGAAGTATTCCCCGGCAAGCAAAGCAGGGATGGGGAAGAACCTGTCGTGTTACTCATTGATGATGATACGTCCTTCCTTATGTATATGAAGGAGGAATTGGAGAAGATCGGGTGGTACGTCGTTCCCATCGCCAATCCTGATAAGGCCATCATGTCGTACTATGATGTGAGGCCGGATTGTGCGATCATCGACATTTATATGGATGGGACGAATGGATTCGAGGTTCTGGACTTTTTTAAGAAGAAGCTGAAACAGCAGTTCATTCCAACGATCATGGTGAGCGTGGAGGATAGTAAAGAAGTCCGGATGAAGAGCTATCAGATGGGGGCGGATGACTTTATCGCCAAGCCATTTGACCTTGATGAGTTCATTGTACGGGTGAAGAGGCAGATGGAACGAAAGAAGCAAATGGAAGAGCTTGTATTGATCGATGAATTGACAATGGTTTATAACCGTAAATTCTTGAGTCAGTCGTATGCCCAAGTACAAAGCGACTGGGCACGCAGGAGGGATTCGTACTGTGTGGCCGTCCTTGATCTCGACGATTTCAAAGGAGTGAACGACCGCTACGGTCATCTGATGGGGGATCGGGTGCTGAAGGAATTTGCTTCACAACTGAAATCCGAAACGAGGATTCAGGACACGGTATTTCGCTTTGGAGGCGAAGAATTTGTCATCCTCTTCCCACACACGTCTCTAAAAGAAGCGTGCACATTTGTCGATGATATACGTAAGAGATTCAGTCAAATGGTGTTTCAGGCAAATCCCGCCTTTTCCTGTACCTTTTCGGCAGGCGTGGCAGAAATCGCTGATCCGGCGAAGCCATTTGATACATGGCTTAAGCTTGCGGATAATGCCCTTTATGAAGCGAAAAGCAGCGGCAGGAATGTCGTGAAGATGGACGGGAAGGTAGGGGAGCATTCCCCTCACAAAATCATGAAGATTGCCATCGTCGATGATGACCCGATCATTCGGACAGTGATGAAGGATATCGTGTCGAAACTGCCAGGAGAGCAGCATATTCAGTATGACATCCACACATTTAAAGACGGCGCTGCTTTTATAGCCTCGGATTGGCATGAAGGAAATCCCTGTCTCGTGATTTTAGACGGGGTGATGCCGAAGATGGACGGGTTGGAAGTACTGGAGCAGATTCGCTCAAGAAGTGATTCGGATCGCTACAAAGTGCTCATGCTTACCTCCCGTAAAAGTGAAAGGGACATTTCAAGATCCCTTCAGCTCGGAGCCGATGATTATATGACGAAACCGTTTAAACTACTTGAGCTCGAGGCCCGTTTAGGTCAAATGCTAAAAAGGATGAGGTGAATTGTACTCGCGGGAGCTTTTATATTTTTCTATTGCCCTGGTCATTTTGCTCGTGATATTGACGGGTCTTTGCCTGTATTTGATGTTAAAAAAAGTGATTGATAATAAAAATAGGAACCAGATTGAACGATATAAAGAGGAATATCAGTTGGCACTTTTTCAATTTTTGCATGAGGGGGTGGAGGCGGAAGAGTTATCTGTTCGTTCTCCTTTGCAAACACGGGCGCTGATCGAGTTGCTGGCCAGCTTCTCGAAAATGTTTGCCTCGGAAGACATGCAGGAACGTTTACAGGGGTTTGCGGAAGAACATTTTCAACCGTTCATTTTATCCCAGCTGAAGCACAGGCGGTGGAGTATCCGGATGAATGCCCTGTATTGGATACACGACTTTAAGATGAAGAGTATGCTAGAACCATTAAAGAAACTCCACGCTTCAAAAAAGGTCAGCAAAGCGGAAGAGATGCAGCTGTTAAAAATTCAAGTGCTGTTTGATGAAAAGAAACTGGTTGAGAGGTTGAGTGAGACGAAGCATGAGTTGTCGGAATTCGAATTCAGTCTCTTGTTTCATTCATTCAGGGAAGACCAGTTCAGGCCTCTGATCTCTGCCTTTGATAATCTGCCTGAAGTCATGAGGTTTGCCCTCATCGATTCAATCGGGGTGAAGAATCGAATGGAGCATGTTTCGTTTCTCAAGCACTTACTGGATACCGGGACCACTGAGCTCAGGGTCCGTGCCTTGAAGGCAGTGGTGGGGATGGAGTTTTACCTTGATATACCGACACTTTCCGTTCATTTACACGCAGATTCATGGCAGGAACGGCTGATGGCCATTAAAGCATGTGAATACATCCGTTCCACGGAGCTGAGTCCTGTCTTACAGAACCTTATGAGCGACCCGTCCTTTTATGTTCGCTCCCAGGCAGCTCAATCCCTTTTGCGTCTGGAAAATGGACAAGCATTGTTAAGGGAAATTGCCGCATATGCGGAAGATGGTTATGCAAGGGATATGGCCGAACAGTGGCTGGAAAGGGGGGCGGTTTCATGAATGCGATCGATTGGGGGAACATCCTGATTTCCATTGGATGGTTCGTTCTCCTTTATATGATTCTCGTCGTCTCGTTTTATACGATTCTACTCGTGATCTCCCTCTTTCAATTAAGGAAAACCTATGGTCTCGATGAGTGGGAGCCGTACGAAGAGCTTTTACACCTCCATCAGACGAAGCCTGTTTCCATACTGGTCCCCGCTTACAATGAATCTGTCGGCATCATGGCGACGGTAAGATCATTATTGAGCATTGAATATCCGGAATACGAAATCATCATCGTTAACGATGGCTCCACCGATGATTCCATGGAAAAGCTCGTGGAAACCTTTCAGTTGGTGAAAATCAAGTGGGTGATCCGCCAGCAGCTGAAAACACAGCCGGTGAAGGGTGTGTATCAGTCGAAATTATATAAAAATTTATTGGTGATCGATAAGGAAAACGGAGGCAAGGCAGATGCCTTGAATGCCGGGATCAATGTATCGAACTTCCCTTATTTCTGTTCCATCGATGGGGACTCGGTTCTCGAACGGACCGCTTTCCTGAAAGTGATGAAACCGATCGTCGAATCCGATGGGGAGGTCATAGCCTCCGGAGGAAGCATCCGAATTGCAAATGGATGCGAGATTGAAAGCGGTGAAATCGTGAAGGTGGGTCTTTCCCGCTCACCACTCGTCGTGATGCAGGTGATCGAGTACTTAAGGGCGTTCCTGATGGGAAGGATCGGTTTGAGCCGTCATAATCTCCTTCTGATCGTATCGGGGGCGTTCGGTGTATTCTCGAAACGCTGGGTCGTCGATGCCGGTGGATATTCCCATACGGTGGGAGAGGATATGGAGCTCGTTGTCAGGCTTCACCGTTATGTGAAAGAACAAAAAGCCGATAAGAAAATCGTCTATGTGCCGGATCCAGTGAGCTGGACAGAAGCACCGGAATCGTTGAAATATTTACGCCGTCAACGGAGCAGATGGCATCGCGGCTTGTTTGAAAGCCTTTGGATCCACCGCCGGCTCCTGTTTAATCCGAAGTACGGATCAATCGGCATGATTTCCATGCCATATTTTTTAATCATTGAATTTCTCGGCCCGGTCGTTGAATTGATGGGGTACATCATCATGGTCCTCTCTATTTTCCTTGGCGGGGTTTATCTGGAATTCGCCATTCTATTATTCTTGTTATCCATCCTATATGGGTCGGTGTTATCCATGGCTGCGGTCCTCCTGGAAGAATGGTCCGTCCGGAAGTTCCCGAAAGCAACCGATATCGGCAGACTTTTCGCCTATTCATTGACCGAGACGTTATGGTACCGTCCGTTGACCGTCTTCTGGCGATGTGAAGGGATCTTGGACGTGATCCGCAAAAAGAGGGGTTGGGGAGAAATGGCGAGAAAAGGAGTATCGAAATGACAAAGCTGAAATCCTATTTCTTTCTCTTATTCATCGTAAGCATCGTCCTTTTGGTGTCAGCCCCTTTTTGGCTGTGGCAGCTCAAAAAGGAACAGAACGTGGATGTACTGATCATTGATAAAACAGTACCGGATACTACTTATCGCGAACATAAAGGTCTTATGTGGCTGTTAAATCAACAGAAATATGTTCAATCAAACGGGGAACGGTATGATCTGAAGAAAGATTATATTGGGTTTGTTCCTGGAAAGGATCAAACCTTTGATGTGAAAAATATTCCCTCATCCACTGACAAGTATGATGCTGTTTACATAGCCGATACGTATGGTGTGTATGAAGAAGAGTTCCAAAACAAAAATGTCTCGGGCAAGCGGTCTTCCAAGCTTTACGGAGGCTTGACCGAGGAGGATATGAACGCATTAAAAACCATGGCGATGAAGGATGGAAAAACTTTGATCGCCGAGTTCAATTCCATGGCACAGCCTACGGAAGAAGAAACCCGGAAGAAGTTCTATTCCCTGTTCAATCTGGAGTGGTCGGGCTGGATTGGAAGGTATTTCACTGAACTGGAAAATAGCGAAGTGCCTCAATGGGTAAGGGACAACTACGAGAAGCAGTATGAAGAAGCGTTCAATTTCACGGGACCTGGTTATGTACTGGTGGATGAGAATGATCGGCTGGTGGTGTTGGATAAGGATGACATCGGGAAGAAAGGTGCGGTCTTTTCCACTACCTCCCGGGGGGAAGATTTAATTGGAAAAGAAATCAGCACCCCTTATTCATACTGGTTCGATATCGTGGAAGCGATCGACCCGGATGAAATCGTGGCCAACTATACGCTGTCGCTGTCTGAGAAGGGGAAGGACACCATGAAAGCACTGAATCTTCCCGTTACGTTCCCCGCCGTCGTTCACGGCCGGAACCGTCAATTCGACACGTACTATTTCAGCGGGGATTATGCTGATCAGGCAGATGTGCCCGATCTGTATCAAACCGTTGGATTTTCTTCCTGGAGGAGATGGACGGGGTCAAACAGTCCCAATGATCCTTCCCAATTTTACTGGAAGGCCTATACTCCGATCATGACGGCAATCCTAAAGGATATCCAAAAGGGTGAAGAGCGTGGGAAGAAGGACAACATCGAAATCACGAGAGAAAATGGCCTGAACCTTGCCGGGAAAACGGGCTCGGATTACATTCAAGTGAAGAAGGACGGTAAGTGGGAAGACCTCCTCATAAAGGGTGTGAATATGGGAATCGCGAGGCCGGGTTCATTTCCTGGTGAAACCGCGATTTCAAAAGAGGAATATTTGAGGTGGTTCAAGCAGATCGGAGCCATGAATGCCAACGCCCTGAGGATTTACACCATCCATCCCCCAGAATTTTATGAAGCTTTTTACGAATACAATCAAATGGCAGATAAGCCGTTGTATTTATTCCATGGCGTGTGGGTCAATGAAGAAATTTTCTTAAGATCCGAAGATGCCTTTGCTAAAGAAAACACAGACGAATTTGCGTCAGAAATTAAAAAAACCATCGATCTCGTTCACGGGAACGCTGAAATCCCTGAACGAAAAGGCCATGCGTCGGGATCATACACCTACGATATATCACCTTATGTTCTTGGGTGGGTCTTTGGGGTCGAGTGGGATCCTGAAGTGGTCCTTGCGACAAATGAAAAACATAAAGGACTCGGGGACTTCAAGGGTGAATACATTGAAACGGAAGAGGCAGAGCCGTTTGAAATCTGGCTGACAGAGAGAATGAATGAAGGGATCAAGTATGAAACCGAGACTTATCAGTGGCAAAGGCCGGTCAGCTTCACGAACTGGGTGACCACCGATCTGTTGGATCATCCGAGTGAACCCCTGGAGAAGGAAGACATGGTGTCTGTGGACCCGAACGTCATGAAGGGGACCGACAAACTGAAAACCGGTTTATTCGCTTCCTATCATATCTACCCGTATTACCCTGACTTTCTGAACTATGAACAACCGTATGTAAATTACATCGATCATCGCGGAGAAAAGAATAATTACGCCGGCTATTTACATGACATGAAAAAGGCGCACTCCATGCCATTAGTGGTAGCGGAATTCGGTGTCCCGGGATCACGCGGCCTTACCCATAAAAACGTCTACGGTATGGATCAAGGAAATCATTCCGAAAAAGAACAGGGTGAAATCGACCGGAGATTATTCGAGGATATCGTGGAAGAGAGAATGGCCGGTGGGATGGTCTTTGCCTGGCAGGATGAGTGGTTCAAGCGAACATGGAACACGATGGACTATGACAATCCGGACAGACGGCCGTTCTGGCAAAATGCCCAAACGAATGAGCAGCAGTTCGGGATGGTGAGCTTTGATCCTGGAACCAGTAAATCCAGCATGATCCATGTAGACGGAAGACCTGAGGATTGGACCTTCAATGGGATCGAACCCGCATTTGATAAGGATGGACACAGCATGTATGTGACGAGTGATGAACGTTTTGTATATGTTCGTGTCGATTCGAAACGTATTTCAGGAAAAAAAGACACGTATCTTTTATTCGATACGATTGGGGATCAGGGGCAATCCATGATTCCGGATGTAAAGGGTGCTTCCACAAAGGGAGTGGATTTTGCCCTTCACATAAACGGGAAGAAAGAAGCACGTTTGTGGATCGACAGCTATTATGACACCCATCACTATCAATATGGGCATGTTCTCAACATGATTGAAGAAGAGACATACGCCAATGTGAAAAACAACGGGGTGTATCATCCGATCCGGTTGACGTTGAATAAATCATTGGACGTAGAAGGGAAAAATATCCCGTTCCAATCCTATGAAACCGGCGTTCTCCAGTTCGGAACATCGAACCCCAAGGATAAAGCGTATGATTCATTGACGGATATCAGCGTCGACTCCTCTGAAGGGCGATATGAAATCCGTATTCCCTGGCAGTTGCTGAACGTAAAGGATCCGAGCCTGAAGGAGGCAATGGGGGATATCTGGTCAGGCAAAGGCCTGCAAAGCTCAACCACCCTTGACTCGATCAGAATCGGTTTATATGAAACCGACGGAGAAAAGGCATTTTCATATCCGGCACAGAATGAAGACGGGTTCATCAATCCTGCTCAGTTCTATCCATACTCTTGGGATACATGGGATGAACCGACGTCCCATGAGAGATTGAAGCAGTCTTACTATGAAATGAAAGAAGCTTTTGAGAAAGAAGGGGAATGAATATGGCAAGAATTCTGATTGCGGAAGATGAAGAGGTCCTCCGGATGCTGATGGTGGATACACTGGAAGACGAAGGACATGAGCTCGATGAAGCAGCCGACGGTGAGGAAGCGATCAATTCCATCATGGAAAACGACTATGATCTCATTCTTCTCGATCATATGATGCCTTTATACACAGGGCTTGAAGTGATTGAAAAAATAAGGAAGTCTCCCGATAAAGGCATGGTAAAAATAATGATGGTGTCTGCAAAGAGCCAGCAGGCAGATAAAGACCTCGTTCTGAAGTCCGGAGCCGACTATTTCATTGCCAAGCCGTATAGTCCTGCAGAGCTTGTTCAGCGGATCGAGGACATACTGAATGAAGAGAATTAGAGAATTATTTCAAACGAGCTTACGAAATCAATTCATCGGATTGATGAGCGGCTTCATCGTCATCTTTTTCATCGGGGCGGCCTGTTTGTTTCTGTACGATCGATCCATTACAAATGAGTACGAGGTTCAGAGGAGCGATCTCAATCAAAAAAAGGACCTGGCTGAACAATTGGATAGAAACTTTCAAAAGGCATTCTTTGATGCGAGGGGATACCTTGCATTTGGAAGGCAGGAGTTAAAAGAAAGTATTTTCGTTCAAGAGAAAAAAGCGGCAGACACCTTGGAAAAACTGAAAGGATTAAAAACAGAAACAGAAGATCAACTCTTCTTTAAGGATGTGGAGGAGTTTTCTGCTCTGTATTTTAAGGATATGGCACCGAGGATCATCGGTGATTTCGAAAATGGGAATATCGAGGCAGTGAAAGAGGCCTCGGCTGACGGTGCAACGGCTACAATCGAAACCTTTCAAACCCAGCTCAACAGATATACAGACTCAATCGAACAAAGTAAGCGAAGTGCATATGATGAGCTGAAACGGAAAGAGTCCCTAAGCCAAACAGCCTTTGTGATCTTTATTTTTCTCATGCTCCTGGTACTCATGCGTTTAATGAGGATGATTGCGAAACGGATCGGTCAGCCCCTCGATCAGGTGGCATCAGCAGCAGAGCAGATTGCTGAAAACGAAGCATACCAACAATGGACGTTTGAAAATAAACGGAAAGATGAAATCGGTAAGATGTCCAGGGCATTCGAAAAGATGATCTATAAAATTCAGGAGAAGGAAGAGCATCTCCTGGCTCAGAATGAAGAACTGCAGGCTCAGCAGGATGAATTGGAATCCCAGCAATCAGAACTTGAGCATCTGCTGAATATGACAAAGAACAGGGAGTCGCAGCTGGAGCGGAGAAACGAATTCATTCATGGGATATCGAGCTCCCTCAACAAGCAGGAAGTACTCGAGAGCATCGTGAGAAGCATGAGTCATGTGATGGGTGCCTCACGGGGGATGATTGTCCTAATGGATAATCAAAAGTCCAATGCAGCATTTGGGATATCCCAAAATGGTGCGGAACAGTTCTTGACGTACATTTATAACGGTATCCATCAGCGATTATTCGATTCGAGGGAGCCCTTCACACTTAAACGGGAAATGGCGCCGTCCGAGAAAGGGTATCACGAGGAAACCCTTTACTCGTATGACCTATTCTTGCCTGTCCTTTCCGTCGATCAACAGGTGGAAGCCATCATGGTATTCAGCCGTTTCGGAAATGACTTCACTAAGCAGGAATTGGGCGAATACACGAGCCTGGCGAAGCAAATCTCCATCTCCTTGCAAAAGATCACCCTTTTTGAAGAGTCCGAGACCAACAGTCAATTAACCCAGGACATCCTGAACAATATTCAAGAGGGGATACAACTCATCGATAAAGATGGCAACAGCTTATTGATGAATAGGAAATTGTCGGCTCTGATCAAGGATGGGATCGACGGACTCCACCAGTCATGCTATCAAACCTGGAAGCAGGCACTGATTGACCGGGTGGAAGACAAAGAGGAACTGGATGAGTATTATGAAACCATTGTGAAGGAAGGGAAGACAGGTAAACATCTCCTTACCTATCACCTGGTGGATAGTAAAGAAGTATTCCAGGTATATTCCGAAACCCTCTATCGCGGGGAAGAGCAGATAGGCACGATCTTTGTTCATCGGGATATCACGAAAGAATTCGAAGTCGATCAAATGAAATCGGAGTTTGTCAGCACCGTCAGCCATGAACTTCGCACACCGCTTTCCAGTGTGCTTGGATTTACGGAACTGATGCTGACAAGAGACCTTAAGCCGGAAAGAACGAAGAAATACTTAACGACGATCTACCAGGAAGCAAAGCGGTTAACATCCCTCATCAATGACTTCCTTGATGTGCAGCGCATGGAGTCCGGACGCCAGACTTTCGATAAAAAATTCGAGGATGTTGTCCCGGTCATTCAACAGGTGATCGATACCCAAAGGGTCAATGCACCCCATCACTCTTTCAATATCGCAAGGGATACGGACTGCACGATCGTCCTTGGGGACCGGGATAAGTTGTCACAGGCATTCACCAATCTAATCAGCAATGCCATTAAATATTCTCCTGATGGGGGCACCATCACCATCCGGTTCCGTGAAGGGGAGGAGAACATCCTCATCGATATTCGGGATGAGGGTCTCGGCATTCCACAGGAAGCGATTCCGAACCTGTTCAACAAATTTTATCGGGTCGATAATTCAGATCAGAGAAGAATCGGTGGTACCGGATTGGGTCTGACCATCGTAAAGGAAATCATTGAAACCCATGAAGGGGACATCACCGTTTCCTCACAAGAAGGGAAAGGGAGCGTGTTCACCATCCGTTTGCCGATCGTGACGATCGAAACCTTCAAAGAGGATGAACAGAGCGGGGATGGCATGAATATTATCGTCATTGAAGATGATATCAATCTGGCATCCTTACTCAAAGCCGAACTTTCCGACAGTGGGTTCAAGGTGCAGCATACAGCTTCAGGTGGTGAAGCATTAACCAAAATGCAGGAAGAGAAACCTGATGCCGTCGTCCTGGATATCATGCTTGAAGGAAGCATGTCGGGATGGGATGTCCTTGAGAAAATGAAATCGGACCACCATCTTGCCCAAATACCGATAATCATTTCTTCCGCGCTGGATGAAAAAGAAAAAGGACTCACGCTTGGAGCCAATGATTATTTAGTCAAACCCTATCATCCCAGCAGGCTTTCCAAAACGATCTTACATCTGCTGTTAAAAAAAGGGATGAACGGTGAAATTTTGGTGCCGGTTGAGGAAAAACGGTTGCAATAAAAATAAAAATCCCCTTCCCGGGAGTCCCGGGAAGGGGATTTCGTGTTCTTATTTATTAGTATCCATATCGTTACGAGTGATGATGCGGTCGATCAATCCGTATTCAAGCGCTCTTTCAGCTGTCATGAAGTTATCGCGATCCGTATCTTTAGAAATCACTTCAAGTGGTTGACCCGTGCGATCAGCCAGGATTTGATTCAGTTTTTCGCGAAGGAATAGAATACGCTTCGCAGCGATTTCGATTTCCGTCGCCTGACCTTGAGCTCCACCAAGTGGTTGGTGAATCATCACTTCAGCGTTTGGAAGGGCTAAGCGTTTGCCTTTTGCACCAGCTGCAAGAAGGAACGCACCCATTGAAGCTGCCATACCGATACAGATCGTCTGTACATCAGGCTTGATATATTGAATTGTATCGTAGATGGCCATACCTGCCGTGATGCTTCCGCCAGGAGAGTTTATGTAGATTGAGATATCCTTCTCCGGGTTTTCAGATTCAAGGAAAAGAAGCTGTGCTACAATGGAGTTTGCCACATTGTCGTCGATCCCGCTTCCAAGCATGATGACACGGTCTTTCAATAAACGTGAATAAATGTCATACGCACGTTCACCGCGGTTTGTTTGTTCAATAACTGTAGGAATTAAATTCATCCTCGTTCCTCCTTAGAAATTCTTTTTATTTGTTGGAATTACTTATTCACTTTGTATTGTTATCATACACCCATGGTCAATAAAGGTCAAACTTAACGCTTCCTTTATTCCCCTGTATATAAATCCTTTCTACATGATACCCATTGATTCCTTTTTTAAACGGGAGGGTGTTTGTAAAGTTTATGGTTTGAGTAGGATATTAATCCACTAAATAGTGAACGTTCTTAAGACGGGTGAAGTGTGAAAACAAGACCGTTCCTTTTCGCTGCAGGCACTTGCTTTCCGCGGGGCGTGAGTTGAGCCTCCTCGGGCTTTGCCCTGTGGGGTCTCAACTTTCCCGCTTTTCCCGCAGGAGTCAAGTGCCTTCCGCTGCAATCCACTCTTTGGTTCTGTATATGGACAGGTAAAGAGTAAAGTAGATCCTGATAGAGTTAATTTACTACAAAGAATTTCCGCTGCACCTTTTAAAAGATATTGATGGGGAATCAAAAAAGACATATACAATAATATCTATTGCAAACAAGCAATTTCTACCTTATAATATATATTCGTGACGGTTATTCATTTCATGCCCTCGTGGTGCAACGGATAGCACGTAAGATTCCGGTTCTTAAGATGGGGGTTCGATTCCCTCCGAGGGCGTAGTTAAAAGAGTGATATGAAGGTGCTTCCACAAGTTAATAATTTGTGGAGGCACCTTTTTTTCGTTCCTGAAATAGCAAAGAAGAACAATCTATAACCGGGGATGGTGGATTAGAATGAAAGATTTTATAGCTTTTGATTTTGAAACGGCTAATCGTGCAAGACACAGTATATGCTCAGTCGGAATGGTGTTTGTAGAAAATGGTGAAATCGTTGATTCCATTTACGAATTAATCGATCCGGAAGAGGGATTTGATAGGTTCAATATCAGCATACATGGAATTACACCACAGGATGTTGAAGGCGCGATGACGTTCGATGCTTTCTATCATTCTATCAAGGACAAAATAGAGAATAAGTTGATGATTGCTCATAATCTTTCCTTTGATGGATACGCTTTGAGGGATAATTTAGCTCGTTATGAAATGAAGCCCGTATACAACCAATTTCTCTGCACATATCAAATGTCCAGAAAAATGGTGAAGGGTCTCCCTGCTTATCAGCTCTCGTCTATTTGTACATATTTTGGAATCGAATTGGATAATCACCATCATGCTGCAGATGATGCGAAAGCTTGCGCGCAATTAATGCTAAAGCTAGCAGAAGAGTATAAGATTACGGACTTTGATTCTCTCTACCATAAGACTCGAATCAAACCGGGAGAAATATCCGAAGGCATCTATCGCTCTTCACTAGTAAGTAAATCTGCTAAATAACTCAACTTTCCGAGAACCTCTATTTATAGTGATGTTCAATTGGAGCATCCTCCAGGGTGCTTTTTCATTATCAGCTATTCTATTGATTTTAAATAAAAAAAATGATGTTGTGATGAAGGAAACACACATGCTATGTTGATTGTAGCGGAAGGTGCTCGACTCCTGCGGGAAACGCTGGACAGGTGAGACCCCGGAGGCGTAGCCGAGGAGGCTCACCGCCAGCCCCGCGGAAAGCGAGTACCTGCAGCGGAAATCAACCACCACATTCTTTTTTGAAAATATCATATACATAATACTACCAACGAATTCCCATTAACGAACCACCAATTTTATTGTAGAATAGATAAATGGGAGGTTAGTAATCATGAATTTGAAAGCAGGATTATTTCAAAATCAACAACTGAAACTTCAAATGACGCAGCAGCTTTCTCAAGCCATCACCATCCTCCAATATTCTACGATGGAACTGAATGCTTATTTAGAAGCTAAGCAATTAGAGAATCCCCTTATACATGTAGAACCGCCTAAACAAGACTCCCTCTATCAACGAGAACCTTATACGTATAAACGAAATGCCGGCAATCCCGATCATATGGTTGATTGGTATGAATATGTTTCCGTGCCCACGAGTTCCCTTACGGATGCCTTATCTGTTCAATTAAATTTGAAATCGCTTACTTCTTTTGATCGGAAAATACTTGATGAAATAATATGCAGCTTGGATGACAACGGTTATTTAAGAATGGATGAACCATCCTTCATTCAAAAATATGGTTTGGAATGGGCTCAACTGGAAACCTATATTAAGAGGATTCAGGAGTTGGAACCGGCTGGGATAGGGGCGAGATCTCTGCAGGAATGCATTTCCCTTCAGTTGCAAAGAAAAGCCGACGTTCCCCCTCTGGTGACAAAGATCGTAAACAATCATTTCCAAGCTTTTGCCGAAAAGAAGTGGAAGGCGATCAGGAAAGATCTTGTGGTTGAACTGAAAGACATCCAGCAGGCTGCTGATTTCATCCAGCACTGCAACCCGAGGCCGGGATCGAAATACTCTCAGCATATCGCTGAATACATTATCCCTGAGCTTGTGGTGAACGTGATCGAAGGTCATACCGTGGCCGTATCCCTATATGATGGGACAACTGTGAACGTCACTTATAATGAAGAGTACACAGATTTCTTGAAACATCACCCGGATAAGGAAGTCCAAACCTATCTTCAAGAGAAGGAGCAGGATTTCCGGTGGCTCCTGCAAAGTTTACGTCAGCGGAAACAAACGATCCTGAAAGTGGGGAAGATGCTTGCTGAGAAGCAGAAGTCGTTCTTTTTGGAAGGGCCATCTGCGCTCCAGCCCCTGACATTGAAGCAGGTGGCCGATGAAATCGATGTACATGAATCGACAATCAGCCGCGCCGTGAAGGGGAAGTATATGCAAACCCCTTTTGGAATCTTCGAGTTGAAGTACTTCTTTACCTCAGCGATCAAATCGGTCAAACTTGAGGACTCAGAAGCGGCTTCTGCCAGGACCGTGAAAAATGAGCTTCAGAAGCTGATTGATGAAGAAGATAAGAAAAAGCCTCTATCAGACCAGAAGATTGTGAATCTACTATTGGATAAAGGGTATGATGTCTCCAGAAGGACCATTGCCAAATACCGGGATCAAATGGGGATCACTTCTTCGACGATGAGGAAGAGGTATGAATAGATCGATTCGGCCGGTGCCTGGCACTAAAACTGCTTTTGGTGCCAGGCACCAACAGTGAGTCCGGTGCCAGGCACCAGACCGGATCGCCATAACCAACCAACCAACCAAACCAACACAGCATAAAGTGAGGTACGTACATGAACTCAATTATATTCTACACACGCACACAATGCGGACTTTGCGAAGACGCAAAAATCACCTTGAAACTGCTTCAGGATGAGATGGGCTTTTCCATTGAAGAAGAGGATATTGATAAAAGCGACGACCTCACCGAACGATTCGGATTGATGATCCCGGTCGTGGAACTGGACGGGGAGATCCTCCAGTATGGGCAGATTGATTATTTTACGCTCAGCAAGCGTTTACATGAAAAAACCCGATAGTTTCTAGTTGAATTACGATTCATACCCTGATAAAATGAATCTTGAAAGCAGGGATGAATTTTTTTTGGAGGTAGTGGGACATAATATGTCTATGTGGGACCAAATGAGTCCATCACATCCACGCACTTCATTTGAAGGAGCTTTCAAATATGGAATCTTTAATTGACATACAAAAGCGATTATTACCTGACCTGCTTGAAATTATGCAAAAAAGGCATCAAATTCTACGTTCCATCCGGTTCATGCAGCCTGTCGGACGCAGAAGTCTTGCTCAGAATATGGGCTTGACGGAACGCGTACTGAGAAGTGAAGTGGAGTTCCTGAATAATCAAGATCTCATTGATATCAAAACTTCCGGGATGGTTATGACGGAAGATGGTATCCAGCTTTTAGAGAACCTTGAAAGCATGATGAGGGAAATTTCAGGAATCAACGTAATGGAACAGGAATTAAAAACGTTATTAAATCTTAATCAAATTGTAATTGTTCCTGGGAATAGTGATGAGTCCCCTTGGGTAAAAGAAGAATTAGGGCGTGCATCAGCTTCTAGTATGAAACGCCGACTTAAGGGAAATACTATCATCGCTGTGACTGGAGGTTCGACGATGGCAGCCGTAGCAGAAAGGCTGACACCTGATTTCTCTGATGATACCTTGTTTGTTCCTGCACGGGGTGGAATCGGGGAAGATGTGAAGAACCAGGCCAATACCATTTGTGCCAAGATGGCAGAGCACACAGGAACGCGACATCGTGTTTTGTATGTGCCGGATCAGGTTAGTAAAGAAGTATACAAATCCTTCTTGAAAGAACCGATGATCAAAGAGGTCC
The DNA here is from genome assembly GCF_001305855.1 of Rossellomorea vietnamensis. Lineage (GTDB taxonomy): Bacteria > Bacillota > Bacilli > Bacillales > Bacillaceae_B > Rossellomorea > Rossellomorea vietnamensis_A. The sequence continues at coordinate 156,819 of NZ_LIXZ01000007.1, forward strand.
TTAATTTGATCAAATCGGCTAACATGGTTCTCCATGGAATTGGAGATGCTATCACAATGGCAGAAAGACGAAAGACCACGGAAGAAGATTTCGAGAAGATCACCGGTGGTCATGCCGTCGGGGAAGCGTTTGGTTATTATTTTGACGAAGCAGGTGAAGTGGTACATAAGGTGCCGACGATCGGCCTGCAACTAGAAGATCTAAGTCACATCGAGAACGTCATTGCCGTCGCTGGCGGCAGCTCGAAGGCGAAAGCGATTCGGGCGTATATGAAGAGTGCTCCTCATAAAACCGTGCTCATCACGGATGAAGGAGCAGCGAGAGAGCTTTTAAAAGGGTAAGCCCTTTTGAAATATAAAAAAATCATCCTTAACTATCTAAAGGAGGAAATTATTCATGGCAACAAAAATTGGTATTAACGGATTTGGACGTATCGGACGTAATGTATTCCGTGCAGCACTTAAAAATAACGACGTAGAGGTAGTAGCAGTTAATGACTTAACTGATGCAAACATGCTTGCTCACCTTTTACAATATGATACAGTTCACGGAACTCTTCAAGAGAAAGTAACTGTTGACGGTGACTACCTTGTAGTTGGCGGTAAAAAAATCAAAGTATTAGCTGAGCGCGATCCTGCTCAACTTGGTTGGGGAGATCTTGGTGTAGATATCGTTGTTGAATCTACTGGACGCTTCACAAAACGCGCTGACGCAGCGAAACACATCGAAGCTGGTGCGAAGAAAGTTATCATCTCTGCTCCTGCATCTGATGAAGACATCACTGTAGTTATGGGTGTTAACGAAGATAAATATGACGCGGCTAGCCATGACGTTATCTCTAACGCATCTTGTACGACTAACTGCCTAGCGCCATTCGCAAAAGTTCTTAATGATAAATTCGGAATCAAGCGTGGAATGATGACAACCATCCACTCTTATACAAACGACCAACAAATCTTAGACTTACCACATAAAGATTACCGTCGTGCACGTGCAGCTGCTGAGAACATGATTCCAACAACTACAGGTGCTGCGAAAGCTGTATCTCTAGTTCTTCCTGAGCTTAAAGGGAAACTGAATGGTGGAGCGGTTCGTGTTCCAACTCCAAACGTTTCTCTAGTAGACTTAGTTGCTGAACTAGACAAAAACGTAACGGCTGAAGACATTAATGCAGCTTTCAAAGAAGCTTCTGAAGGCGATCTTAAAGGAATCCTTGCTTACAGCGAAGAGCCTTTAGTATCTACTGACTACAACGGCAGCCCTGCTTCTTCTACAATCGATGCACTTTCTACGATGGTTCTAGAAGACAACATGGTGAAAGTCATCTCTTGGTACGATAACGAGAGCGGATACTCTAACCGTGTAGTAGACCTGGCTGGTTATATCGCTTCAAAAGGACTTTAATTTATAAAGTTTTGTAAATTGACATCATTAGCATGGTGATTGATGGATAAATTTTGTCCCACCATCTATAATGAAGATGTGTTGAAGGGGAGCGGGGAAGATTCCCCTCTCCCTTTTCTTATTGTTGTTTCTATTTTTTTGAAAAAGATGTAGAAATTGAAAACCAAAGGAGGCCTTTTACGATGAACAAAAAGTCGATTAAAGATGTCGATGTACGAGGGAAACGCGTATTTTGCCGTGTAGACTTCAACGTACCGATGTCAGAAGGCAAGATCACAGATGAAACCCGCATTCAAGCTGCTCTCCCTACGATCAAGTATCTAGTAGACGGCGGAGCAAAGGTCATTCTGGCTAGTCACTTAGGCCGTCCAAAAGGTGAAGTGGTGGAAGAACTGCGCTTGACACCTGTGGCTGAGAGACTTTCCGAACTTCTTGGAAAAAACGTAGCCAAAGCAGACGAAGCGTATGGTGAAGCTGTTCAATCAAAGATCGGCGACATGTCTGAAGGTGACGTTCTTGTATTGGAAAACGTCCGCTTCTACCCTGGTGAAACGAAGAATGATCCTGAGCTTGCGAAAGAATTTGCAGCGTTAGCTGACCTTTATGTGAACGATGCATTCGGTGCTGCTCACCGTGCTCACGCATCCACTGAAGGAGTCGCGAAACACCTTCCGGCTGTAGCAGGACTTCTGATGGAGAAAGAGCTTGACGTATTAGGAAAAGCCCTATCCAATCCTGAACGCCCATTCACAGCCATCGTCGGTGGAGCGAAAGTAAAAGACAAAATCGGTGTCATCGACAACCTGTTGGATAAAGTGGACAACCTGATCATCGGCGGAGGACTTGCTTACACATTCGTGAAAGCCCAAGGTCATGAAGTAGGGAAATCCCTTCTTGAAGAAGATAAAATTGATTTAGCGAAGCAATTCATGAAAAAAGCAGAAGAAAAAGGCGTCAAATTCCTTATGCCTGTTGATGTAGTCGTTGCTGATGACTTCTCAAATGATGCAAATACGAAAGATGTGGATATCGATTCCATCCCTTCAGATTGGGAAGCACTTGATATCGGACCTAAGACGAGAGCGTTATTCCAGGATACGATCAAAGATTCTAAGCTTGTCATCTGGAATGGACCGATGGGTGTATTCGAATTAGAAACATTTGCAAATGGAACGAAAGCCGTAGCGGAGGCGTTAGCCGATGCAACAGATACATATTCTGTTATCGGTGGCGGTGACTCTGCAGCAGCCGTTGAAAAGTTTGGCTATGCTGATAAGATGAGTCATATTTCTACAGGTGGTGGAGCATCACTCGAATTCATGGAAGGAAAAGAACTTCCTGGAGTAGTGGCTCTAAACGATAAATAATCGCTTCTCAAAGACCAACAATTTTGTAGAAACGATTTAATACCAGAAAGGATGAGGACTATGCGTAAACCGATTATTGCAGGTAACTGGAAAATGAATAAAACGCTTGGAGAAGCTAAATCCTTCACTGAAGAAGTAAAAGGACTTGTGCCCGATCAGGAAGTAGTGGATTCTGTCATTTGTTCACCAGCCCTATTTTTAGAAACCCTTGTGAACTTGACAAAGGATACTAAAGTGGCTGTAGGTGCTCAAAACATGCACTTTGAAGAAAACGGAGCATTCACGGGAGAAGTAAGTCCTGTTGCCCTTTCTGACTTAGGTGTTCAATATGTCATCCTTGGACACTCTGAACGTCGCGAAATGTTCAATGAAACAGACGAGTCAGTGAATAAGAAGACTCTTGCTGCATTCAAACACGGTTTAACGCCGATCGTGTGTGTAGGGGAAACTCTTGAACAACGTGAAAACAATGAAACGAAGGATCTTGTCGGAACTCAAGTAAAAAAAGCACTTGCAGGTCTTTCTGAAGATCAAGTGAAACAAACGGTCATTGCTTATGAGCCAATCTGGGCAATCGGTACAGGTAAATCTTCTACAGCGGAAGACGCGAACGAAGTATGTGCCCACATACGTCAAGTGGTTGCAGGGGAATTCTCTGAAACAGCTGCAGATGCTGTGCGCATCCAATACGGTGGAAGTGTGAAGCCTGCCAACATCAAAGAATACATGGCTCAATCTGATATCGATGGTGCCCTTGTAGGTGGAGCAAGCCTTGAACCACAAAGCTTCCTTCAATTGTTAGAAGGTGCTAGTAACAATGAGTAAGTCACCAGTAGCATTAATCATCCTGGACGGCTTTGCCTTCCGTGATGTGAAAGAAGGAAATGCGGTCGCTCAGGCAAACAAGCCGAACTTTGACCGCCTGTGGAATCAATATCCGCATAATCAACTGACCGCCTGTGGTGAAGCGGTAGGACTCCCTGAAGGTCAAATGGGGAACTCCGAAGTGGGTCACTTGAATATCGGTGCAGGACGTATCGTGTACCAAAGCTTGACCCGTGTGAACCTGGCCATCCGTGAAGGGGAATTCGAACAGAATACCACGTTCCTGGATGCCATCAATCATGCAAAAGAAAAAGGCACGAATCTTCATATCTTCGGACTGCTTTCGGATGGCGGAGTGCACAGCCATATCGAGCATCTTTATGCCCTTCTTGGTTTAGCGGCCAAAGAAGGAATGAAAGACGTTTATGTCCATGCCTTCCTTGACGGTCGAGACGTCGGCCCTCAAACGGCGAAGAAGTATATTGAAGACGCTGAAGCAAAAATGAAGGAAATCGGCGTCGGTCAATTCGCGACGATTTCAGGTCGTTACTATTCAATGGACCGCGATAACCGTTGGGAACGAGTGGAGAAATCCTACCGTGCCATGGTATATGGTGAAGGCCCAAGCTATCAGGATCCAATCGAACTTGTAAACGATTCGTATGAAAATGGAATCCATGATGAGTTCGTGATTCCATCAGTCATTACAAAAGAAAATGGAGAGCCGGTCGCAACAATCAAAGACGAAGATGCAGTCATTTTCTACAACTTCCGTCCGGACCGTGCGATTCAAATTTCGAATACATTTGCGAATGCAGATTTCCGTTCATTTGATCGCGGAGACAAGTTCCCGAAAGGTCTTCACTTTGTCTGCCTGACAAGATTCAGTGAAACGGTTGACGGATTTGTTGCATTCAAACCGACGAACCTTGATAACACGCTTGGCGAAGTCCTTTCTCAAAATGGACTGAAGCAATTGCGTATCGCTGAAACGGAGAAATACCCTCATGTCACGTTCTTTATGAGCGGTGGACGTGAAGAGGAATTCCCTGGTGAAAAACGGATCCTGATCGATTCTCCTAAAGTGGCAACGTATGACTTGAAGCCTGAAATGAGTGCATATGAAGTGACGGATGCACTACTTGAAGAGATTCGTGAAGATCGTCAGGATGCGATTATCCTGAACTTTGCCAACCCTGATATGGTCGGTCACTCAGGTAAGCTTGAGCCAACGATCAAAGCAATCGAAACAGTGGATGAATGTCTAGGGAAGATCATCGACCTCATCACTGAAAAAGGCGGTTCCGCCATCATCACAGCAGACCATGGGAATGCTGATGAAGTGGTGACGGAAGAAGGCACTCCTATGACGGCCCACACGACGAACCCAGTCCCTGTCATCGTGACAAAAGAGGGCGTGGAGCTTCGTGACGGTGGGATCCTTGGAGACCTTGCCCCGACCATGTTAGATCTATTAAATGTAAACCAACCAGACGAAATGACTGGAAAATCATTAATTAAAAAATAAGGAGAGATTCTAAATGCCATTTATTACAGACGTATATGCTCGTGAAGTATTGGATTCACGCGGTAACCCAACAATCGAAGTAGAAGTTTACACACAATCAGGTGCTTTCGGACGCGCGCTTGTTCCATCTGGAGCGTCAACTGGTGAATATGAAGCAGTTGAACTTCGTGACGGAGATAAAGACCGCTACCTTGGTAAAGGGGTACAAAATGCAGTCGATAACGTAAACAACGAAATCGCTGAAGAAATCATCGGTTACGATGTTACTGAACAAGTAGCAATCGACCAGGCGATGATCGCTCTTGACGGTACAGAAAACAAAGGTAAACTAGGCGCCAACGCGATCCTTGGAGTATCCATGGCTGTTGCTCGTGCAGCTGCTGACTTCTTCGGAGTGGAATTATACCAATACCTTGGTGGATTCAACGCGAAGCAGCTTCCGGTACCAATGATGAACATCGTGAACGGTGGAGAGCACGCTGACAATAACGTAGACATCCAGGAATTCATGGTAATGCCTGTAGGAGCTCCTACATTCAAAGAAGGTCTTCGTATGGGAGCTGAAATCTTCCATAGCTTGAAGTCAGTTCTTAAATCAAAAGGTTACAACACTGCAGTTGGTGACGAAGGTGGATTCGCTCCAAACCTTAAGTCCAATGAAGAAGCACTTTCAACAATCATTGAAGCAATTGAAAAAGCTGGTTACAAGCCAGGAGAAGAAGTTCTTCTTGCAATGGACGTTGCAGCTTCTGAAATTTACAACAAAGAAGACGGTAAATACCATCTTTCCGGTGAAGGCGTCGTTCGTACGTCAGCAGAAATGGTTGATTGGTACGAAGAAATGTGTAACAAATACCCGATCATCTCCATCGAAGACGGTCTTGACGAAAACGACTGGGATGGTTTCAAACTACTGACTGACCGTATCGGTAACAAGGTTCAATTAGTAGGGGATGACCTATTCGTTACAAACACGACGAAGCTTTCTCAAGGTATCGAGCAAGGTATCGGTAACTCGATCCTGATCAAAGTGAACCAAATCGGTACACTGACTGAAACATTCGACGCGATCGAAATGGCGAAACGCGCTGGTTACACAGCAGTCATCTCTCACCGTTCTGGTGAAACAGAAGACAGCACAATCGCTGACATCGCTGTTGCAACAAACGCTGGTCAAATCAAGACAGGTGCTCCATCACGTACAGACCGCGTAGCAAAATACAACCAACTTCTTCGCATTGAAGATCAATTGGCTCACACAGCTCAATATCTTGGAGCGAAAACATTCTATAATGTTAATCGCTAATAGCGATTGAAGAGAGGCAGCCCCGTCTTTGGACGGGGCTGTTTTTTTGGTTTGACAGACAGTCGTAACTCTTTACACAATTCAAACAATATTACCTTGTCCACTCCATCTTTCCTATGGTAAACTAGTAGTAATGTTATGTTCGTATCAGGAGGTGGGACTCATGCACACAATTCTCGTCACTTTACTTATTATCGTATCCATCGCACTTATTGCTCTTGTATTACTTCAATCAGGTAAAAGTGCTGGACTTTCAGGGGCCATCTCTGGTGGTGCAGAACAACTTTTCGGAAAACAAAAAGCGCGTGGTATTGACTTAGTACTGCACAGAATCACAATCGTATTATCGGTACTATTCTTCGTACTAACCATTGCCATCGTAGCTATCTAATACGAACAAAACCTGATCATTAAGGTCAGGTTTTTTTATTTATCAGACCGATTTTATAAGCGGAATATTGGATTGTCAGGCCGATGTTTGCTAAAAATAGAGAGGAAGAGTGGACTAAACGATCGTTTAATAGAACGAAGCCTGTAATATCAAGCTTCTCAGCTGCTAATCAAACGTTTGTTTAACAAAAAATCCACAAACATCCCATTACATACGAAAATCATCTAAACGACCGTTTAATATGATAAAGCCTTTAAAATCGAGGTTTCTGGATACTAATCAAACGTTTGTTTAAAATGAGATAAAAGGAGTCATGTACGATGAAAACTGTATTACCAAAACCATTCACATTCGAAGCAGGTCCAAGAGCTGTATTGCTGCTTCACGGATTCACAGGAAATTCAGCAGACGTCCGGATGCTTGGACGCTTCCTGGAAAAGAAGGGATATTCATCACACGCCCCTCATTATAAAGGACACGGTGTGCCACCGGAAGAATTGGTCCATACAGGACCCGAAGATTGGTGGAAGGATGTCATGGAAGGCTATGAGCATTTAAAGAGCAAGGGATACGAAGAGATTGCGGTTGCCGGCCTTTCTCTAGGAGGGGTATTTTCTCTTAAATTAGGTTACACTGTACCTGTAAAGGGTATTGTCCCTATGTGTGCGCCAATGTATATAAAAAGTGAAGACGTGATGTATAAAGGGGTTGTCGATTACGCCCGTGAATTTAAAAAGTTTGAAGGAAAACCGGAAGAACAAATTGAAAAAGAAATAGAAGAGTTCAAAAAAACGCCGATGAATACATTGAAGGCACTGCAGGAATTGATTGCAGATGTCCGTGAAAACGTGGATATGATCTATTCACCGACGTTCGTGGTACAGGCAAGGCATGATCATATGATCAATACGGATTCTGCGAATATCATTTACGATAACGTGGAGTCGGATGAGAAAGAGATCAAGTGGTACGAAGAGTCCGGTCATGTCATTACATTGGATAAAGAAAAAGAACAGCTTCATGAAGACGTCTACGATTTCCTGGAGAAATTGGATTGGACGGTTTGAAGAATTCGATGATCAGGAGGGATTGTCATGGACGAAAATATTAAAGTGCATGTGGATAGGCTTCTTTCCTATATGAAGGAAGAAGCATACAAACCATTGACAGTGCAGGAGCTTGAAGAAGCATTCGGAATTGAAGGGTCCACGAACTTCAAGGATTTTGTCAAAGCACTTGTCGTAATGGAAGAAAAGGGTCTCGTCGTACGCACACGAAGCAATCGCTACGGCCTGCCTGAAAAAATGAATCTGGTGAGGGGAAAAGTATCGGCTCATGCAAAAGGATTTGCGTTTGTGATACCGGAAGAATCCGGGATGGACGATATCTTCATCCCTCCGAACGAAACGAATAACGCGATGCATGGCGATATTGTGTTAGTAAGGGTCTCAACCTCTTCTTCAGGTTCAAGAAGAGAAGGGACCGTCGTCCGGATCGTCGAACGCGGTGTCGACCAAATGGTCGGTACGTTCACGGAAAGCAAGCATTTCGGTTTTGTCATCCCTGATGATAAGAAGTTTGCCAGTGACATCTTCATACCGAAATCTGCCCAGATGGGAGCTGCCGAAGGACATAAGGTCGTCGTAAAGTTGACGTCCTATCCTGAAGGACGTAAAAGTGCCGAAGGGGAAGTCATCGAAATCCTCGGACATAAAAATGATCCGGGAGTCGATATTCTTTCCATCATCCATAAGCACGGGATTGACGTTGAATTTCCTGAGGAAGTCATGGATCAGGCGAATAAGGTGCCAAGTGAAATTGACGAATCGGAAATTCCGAACCGGAAAGATCTCCGCGATCAGACCATCGTCACAATCGATGGTGCAGACGCCAAGGATCTGGATGATGCCGTAACGGTGACGAAATTGGACAATGGGAACTACAAGCTTGGAGTACATATTGCAGACGTCACGCACTATGTCAAAGAGAGTTCCCCGATCGATCAGGAAGCCTTTGATAGGGGGACGTCAGTCTATCTTGTAGACCGGGTCATCCCGATGATTCCTCATCGATTATCCAACGGGATTTGTTCCCTTAATCCAAAAGTTGATCGTTTAACGTTATCATGTGACATGGAAATTTCACCTGAAGGCGATGTCGTCAAACATGAAATCTTCCAGAGTGTCATTAAGACAACCGAACGAATGACGTATTCAGATGTAAATAAGATTCTGGTTGAGAAAGACGAAGAGCTCCGCACGAAATATGAGACTTTGGTGCCGATGTTTGAAAAAATGGAAGACCTTGCCCAGGTTCTACGTACAAAACGGATGAAACGTGGAGCCATCGATTTTGATTTCAAAGAGGCGAAAGTGCTTGTCGATGAAGAAGGTGCACCGACGGAAGTCGTCCTCCGTGAACGTTCAGTGGCCGAAAAGCTGATAGAAGAGTTCATGCTGGTTGCCAATGAGACGGTTGCCGAGCATTTCCACTGGATGGAAGTTCCGTTCATCTACCGTATCCATGAAGATCCGAAAGAAGATAAGCTTCAACGCTTCTTCGAGTTCATCACCAATTTCGGGTTGATCGTGAAAGGAACAGCTAATAGCATCCATCCCCGTGCCCTTCAGGAAATAGTCGAAGACGTACAGGGTGAACCGGAAGAAATGGTCGTTTCGACGATGATGCTGCGTTCCATGCAGCAGGCGAAATACGATCCTGAAAGCCTTGGTCACTTTGGACTCGCAACTGAGTTCTATACTCATTTCACATCCCCGATCCGTCGTTATCCTGACTTGATCGTTCACCGTTTGATCAGAACGTATTTGATTGAAGGGAAGATAGATCAGGCCACCCGTGAAAAATGGGGTGCGCAAATGGGTCATATCGCGGAGCATACATCAAGCCGTGAGCGCCGTGCAGTGGACGCAGAACGTGAAACAGATGAACTGAAAAAAGCAGAGTATATGGAAGATAAAGTGGGAGAGGAATACGACGGCATCATCAGTTCCGTGACGAACTTCGGACTGTTCGTCGAATTGCCGAACACCATCGAGGGCCTTGTCCATGTAAGCTACATGACGGATGATTATTACCGGTTTGATGAGCGTCATCTTGCCATGATTGGTGAAAGAACCGCCAATGTGTTTAGGATCGGTGACGAAATCACGGTACGTGTCGTGAGCGTGAATAAGGATGAGCGTGCCATTGATTTTGAAATTGTCGGCATGAAAGGGAAACGCAAAGAGCGCGAAGGCCGTGTACGTTCGATTTCGTCAGATCAAGGAAAAACAAACCGAGGGAAATCAGATTCTTCTTCCCGGAAAAAAGACGGAGAATGGTCCACACGTAAACCCAACAACAAGAAGAAAAAGACGAATAAGAAGCACTTTGAAAATGCACCTCGAAGCAAACGTAAAAAGAAGAAATAAAGGTTCAGGAGCAAGGGGTCACCTTTGCTCCTTTTCTTTTCAGAGTGTAACGATACAATTTTTCTTAAAAATATGAGATAATAATGAGTAAACTGACGGAAATGACTAGGGGGATTCCAATGCCAAAGGGAGAAGGCAAGCTTATTGCCCAAAATAAAAAAGCGAGGCATGACTATGCCGTAGAAGAAACATACGAAGCGGGACTGGTCCTCCAGGGGACAGAAATCAAAGCGATCCGTGGCGGCCGCGTGAACTTGAAGGATTCCTTTGCCCGTGTCCAAGACGGTGAAATCTTCGTACACAATATGCACATCAGCCCGTATGAGCAGGGAAATCGATTTAATCACGAACCGCTCAGAACACGTAAATTACTGCTTCACAAAAAGCAAATCAATAAACTGATCGGAGATTCCAAGGAAGCAGGCTACTCGATCGTTCCTTTGAAGCTATACATCAAAAATGGTGTAGCGAAGCTTTTGATCGGTCTGGCACGAGGTAAGAAGAAGTATGATAAACGTGAAGACTTGAAGCGTAAAGAAGCGAACCGTTCCATCCAAAGGGAACTGGCTCAGCGCCAAAAAGGAATGTAGTGCTACAGATTTCCGGAATCTGGCATTTGCAATTATCTCAGGATTTGTTATACTAGTATATGTCGCAAGGATATTGCGGCAGTAAGAACAATTGAATAAGTGACTTACACGCTGAACTTATTCTTTCCCGTTCTTCCCTTTCTATCATGGGGACGTTACGGATTCGACAGGGATAGTTCGAGCTTAGGTCGCGAGCCGTAGGGGTCGTCTACGTTAAAACGCCAAAGCCAATAATAACTGGCAAAACTAACAATAACCTAGCTTTAGCTGCGTAATAGCGCTTTAGCTGTTCCTCCCTCCATCGCCTATGTGGTAGGGTAAGGGACTCACACTTAGTAGGCTACGCCGGAGTCCACCGTCTGAGGACAAAGGAAGAGACCAATCAGACTAGCTGCACGGACGCCCGTCGATAGGCAGAAGCTGTAGCGAACTTGCGAATATATCGACTACGCTCGTAGACGCTTAAGTGGCGATGTTTCTGGACGTGGGTTCGATTCCCACCGTCTCCACCAAATACATATTTGGTGGTTTTTATTTTGATAAATTTTAATGATTTTTTGAATTGAAACGAGCTTTCTTCATTAAATAAAAGAGCCATGTTACTGCTTACAACCAGTAACATGGCTCTTTTCCTATTCATCTTCAAGTTCTTCTATTAATTTCTTCATTTCCGCAATTTCTTTCTTTTGGGTTTTGATAATGCCGTCTGCTAGCTTACGTACCCTTGGGTCGGAAATTTGGGCGCGTTCGCTGGTTAAGATGGCAATGGAATGATGGGGGATCATTGCTTCCATATAATCCACATCGTCTACGAGCGTCTGACTGCGTAATAAGTAAAGTGAAAATAAGAATACTACAATACTTCCCACAATAATACCGAGATTCATTTTGCGATTTGTCAGCATGTTTTGCATGAAGAGTAACATGATGACAGCCATCGATGCACCCATCAACACGGCCATATAGGCCCTGGATTCACTGAAGAGTATATGATCCACCTTATAGGTGTTCCAGTACGTAAACAAATACATGACAATGGTAGACGTGAGGATCATACCACCAAATTTTTTATAGGCCTTCATTAAGGTATCACTCCTTTGAGTTATAGTCTTCCTATTTCTACCTATAATATTTGCATAGGAAGAATTTCTTTCTGCATAAAATATCCATAATCTCAGGGGATACTATCTCTATCAATATAAAAATGGAAGGGAGACTTTTTTATGAGTGAACACCATAATCATTCTCATGATCACCATCATAGAAAGGAAGATGACCATAACGGACATCATGATCATGGCAATCATCATGATCATATGGTGGAGGATTTTAAGAAAAGGTTCTGGATATCGATTTTGATCACTATTCCTATTCTTATCCTTTCACCTATGATTCAAATGTTAATAAATGTAGATTGGCGTTTTTCCTTTGACATGTACATATTATTTGGACTTTCTACTGTTATCTTTTTTTATGGAGGGTGGCCATTTATAACTGGAGCCAAAGATGAGCTTGCCGGAAAAAATCCAGGTATGATGACACTGATTGCTTTGGCTATCGTCGTTGCTTATGTGTACAGCTCTTTTGCTGTGTTTGGACTTGAAGGAAATAACTTCTTCTGGGAGCTTGCGACATTGATTGATATTATGCTCCTTGGTCACTGGATTGAAATGCGCTCGGTGATGGGTGCTTCCAGGGCATTAGAGGAACTGGTGAAATTAATGCCATCAGAAGCCCATCTGATCGATAGCGATGGGAACATTAGGGATGTGTCCTTGGAAAAAGTTGAACATGGGGATAGGGTACTGGTAAAGCCAGGTGAAAAAGTACCTGGGGATGGAGAAATCGTGGAAGGAAAGTCGGCCATTGATGAATCCATGCTTACAGGTGAGTCGGTTCCAGTCGATAAGGAGAAAGGAAATGAAGTGATCGGAGGCTCTATAAATGGGGAAGGTTCCTTGACCATCAAGGTTCAAAAGACAGGAGGAGATACATATCTTTCTCAAGTCATCACCCTGGTTAAAGAAGCCCAGGAATCAAAATCAAAAACACAGGATTTATCTAACCGGGCAGCCAAGTGGCTATTTTACCTCGCCCTTGGATCCGGGGTTACAACCTTTATTGTGTGGTTGGCACTGGGATACTCCCTATCCTTTGCGATGGAACGAATGGTTACGGTAATGGTCATTTCATGCCCTCATGCATTAGGTTTGGCTGCTCCTCTTGTCATCGCAGTATCTACTGCCATTTCAGCAAGAAAGGGATTGTTAATCCGGAATCGTACAAACTTTGAGGGGGCAAGAAAAATAGATGCCATCGTTTTCGATAAAACCGGAACATTAACGGAGGGGCAATTCGGTGTGACAAACGTTGACGTAAGTGAAGGATGGGATGAAGCTGGGGTACTCACTCTCGCTACTTCAGTAGAGACCCAATCAGAACACCCCATAGCAAAAGGGATTGTTAGGGAAGGAGAGAAGAGGGAGCTATCTATTAAATCCATTAAAGATTTTGAATCCATTACGGGAAAAGGGCTAAAAGCCAATATCGAGGGGAAGGAAATCATGGTAGTCAGTCCCGGGTATATGAAGGATGAAGGGATTAGATACAATGAGTCTTCCTTTAAAGAGTGGTCAAATGAAGGAAAAACGGTCGTCTTTGTTCTCGTTCATCATGAATTAGCCGGTATGATTGCGTTAGCAGATATCGTGAGAGAAACAGCCAAAGCAGCCATTCAGGAATTGAAGGGAATGGGGATCGAATCCATTATGTTAACGGGGGATAACCGTCAGGTAGCAAACTATGTAGCGGAGCGATTAGGAATAGACCAAACCTATGCTGAAGTATTGCCCCATCAAAAATCGGATAAAATCATTGAAATTCAACAATCAGGAAAGAAAGTCGCTATGACAGGAGACGGAGTCAATGACGCGCCGGCATTGGCCAAAGCTGATTTAGGAATTGCTATCGGAACGGGAACGGATGTGGCAATTGAAACGGCCGATGTAGTTTTGGTGAAAAGCAATCCACAGGATGTAGTGAATCTCATCAAGCTGTCTCAAGGCACTTATAGAAAAATGATTCAAAATTTATGGTGGGCGGCAGGATACAATATTATTGCCATTCCGTTGGCAGCAGGAATCTTTTTTAACGCAGACATTGTATTGAGTCCTGCCGTTGGTGCTGTATTGATGTCATTAAGCACCGTTATTGTGGCAATCAATGCGAAACTGCTGAAAATTGATTAATAAATGGTTAATAAGCTTAGTCAAAATAGTATACGAATACATTCATCGTTTAGAATTATACGTTATGGGGTATTTGTTAGAGGAGCACATATCTTTCCTTCCGACATTACTGAATATAAAAAAATTCGGTAGGAAAAAAGATCTGGTGACAAATCATTTTCTAAAAGTATGGAGGTTTTAAAATGGCATTACAACCGTTGGAATCAAAAGAACTAGCCCGCAAGATTCTTGCAAATGAGGAAGTATTTCTGTTGGATATCCGTAAAGAACAGGATTATAACGATTGGGCTATTGAAGGAAGAAATGTACGGAGCTTGAATATACCTTATCAGAAGCTAGAGAATGGGGTGGAAGATGTAAAGGCTCAGCTTCCAAAGGACCAAATTGTATACGTTGTTTGTGCAAAAGGAATCTCTTCTCAAAAGGTAGTAGAAAACTTTGAGGAAGCAGGAGTGAAAAGGATTACCTATTTAAAGGGAGGTATGACAGCGTGGAGCGAGCATTTAGAGCCAATGAAGGTAGGAAATCTCTCAAATGGCGGGGAACTTTATCAATTTCTTCGCCTTGGTAAAGGGTGTCTTTCTTATATGATTATTTCAAACGGGGAAGCTGCCGTCGTAGATCCAAGTAGGATGACAGAAGCGTACAAATCTTTCGCTGAGGAGAAACGTGTAACCATTAAATATGTACTTGATACTCATCTTCATGCCGATCATATTTCTGGTGGTAAAAGCTTGGCTGAAGAAACAAACGCAAGCTATTATTTTCCACCAAGTGACGATGAGGGCTTGACGTTTAGTTATAAAAAGCTGGAGGATGGCATCAGCATTCATGTTGGAGGTAAGATCGAAATCTCTGCATTTTATTCTCCGGGACATACGATAGGCAGCACGAGTTTTGTTGTAGACAATCAATACTTGATGACAGGAGATATATTATTTATCGAGTCAATTGGTCGTCCTGATTTGGCAGGTAAAGCTGAGGATTGGGTAAATGATTTACGTAAAACCTTGTATGATCGCTATCAAGAGTTATCACATGATTTGATTGTTCTTCCTGCTCACTTTGGGGAAATGGAAGAAATCAACGATGACGGCACTGTCAATGCAAAGCTTGAGGAGCTATACAAGAAGAATGAGCGTTTACATGTAAAAGATGAAAAGGAGTTCCGTCAACTTGTAACAGAGAACTTACCTCCACAACCCAATAGTCATGAAGACATTCGAAAGACCAATATGGGTAAGAAAAATCCTGATCAGGATCAACAAAGGGAAATGGAAGTGGGTCCTAATCGCTGCGCAGTATAATTAGTGGAACAGTTGCTTAGAAAAGGATAAAAAAAGATGGTGACCTTAAATGGTCGCCATCTTTGAGTTTAATGAGGACTGTTTTGAGCATTTGGGTCTATTTCAAAATCAGGAGTGAAGCCTTTATATTTCAACATGTTCATCATCCCTGCAGAAGCGTGATGAAGATCGTGGCAATGGAAGAGCCAATCTCCCGGATTGTCTGCTTTAAAGGCAATCACATACTCATCCCCAGGCTTTACATTTACCGTATCTTTGATCACTGGGGAACCCGTTAGAGGTTTACCGTTTTTACTCAGAATTTGAAAGAAATGACCATGAAGATGCATAGGGTGATCATCAGCCATAGAATCATTCTTTAAGCGTACCTTGACAAGGTCCCCTTCCTCTACTTGAATATTTTCAGTTTCAGGAAAAACTTTATCATTAATGGTATAAACCATCTTATGGTCTTTCATCTCAGTATTCAAATTCATGGTGTAGTCCAAATCGTATGTTTGGTCTAACGTGAAACTAGCTTCTTTCGACTTTCCGTAAGTGGTATAGTCGAAAATAGGGAGGTTTGCAGTGGAATTGGATTGATCAGAATTCTCTACAGGTTGTTCATATTGAATCTTGGTCCTCATCCCTTTTGTTCCTTCTTTATTACCATGTGACTCTAAATACCATTCCCCTGGATTGTCTGCCATAAATTCCAGGTCATATCGTTCCCCCGGAGCGATTGATACTAATTCATCTTTAAATCCTTTTGGCTGGTTCACTAATTGCCCATCAATGGCCACCACTTTCACCTCATGTCCGTGAAGGTGGAAGCTGTGAGACATAAATCCGACGTTTACTAATCGTATTCTTACTTTATCTCCTTCCTTCACTTTCAACGGTTCAATATCTTTTCCACTCTTTCCGTTAATAGTATAGATGTCATATCCGTCCATGCTGTGGCTCATCAGATTTTCTTCCTCTTCATTATTCTCCATGGACATATTCATTCCCTCCATCATACTGGAGGAATCCCCACCGCTCATCCACTCATCTAAGACCAAGGTGAAATCTTTATTCAGCTTTTCCGGTTGTACAGGTTCAACAATGAGGGAGCCCGCCAATCCCTTATCCATTTGTTCCACTCCATCTTGATGTGTATGGTACATATAAGTTCCAGCATCCTTTGGAGTAAAAGAATACACGAAGGATTCCCCCGGTTGCACTGCATTTTGAGTAACACCAGGAATGCCATCCATATTGTTTTTTACTGTTATGCCATGCCAATGAATGGTAACAGGGTCAGGGAGTGTATTGATCAGCTTTATTTTCACTTCTTCACCTTGCTTGATCCGAATCTGGTCACCTGGAACGGATCCGTTAAATGTCCAGGCAGTAAGAGAGACATCTCCTCTTAATTGGTGTGTGGCTTCTTTTGCTGTGATGTTGAACTCATTATTTTTCCCCTCGAGAATCGCAGGAGCTTTTGTACTTGCTAAGTCCTGTGTTCCTTGTGAGGTTTGATTATTTTGTCCTGTTTTTTCCTTATTGGTGCTGCGATGATCCATCCCCTCCATATCATCCATCTGATTGGCTGAACAAGCAGACAATAGCAGCAATAAAAAGCCTGTAACAAATGTTATTTTCATCTTCATGGTGTAGCCTCCTTTACACATAATCGTAGGGAAGAAACATGCAAATTGTTAGGATTTAAAGTTGCAATTTAATGAATAATGCATTGAAGGAATTTTGTCTATCAAATCAAGAAGAACCATTTATTTCGTCTTTCCAATTAAACTCCAGGCTTCATTGAAGTGAAGGTGAAAAGTACTGCTAAAAGACAAAATAAAAGAAGTTAAGAAGCACAGGACGAGGGAAGAAAAGGAGTATAAAGAGTTATATTGATTTTTTAAGATAATAGAGAAAATGAAGGAAGGGCAGGGGACTCGCTTGTTCCTTCAGAGGATTAAGCAACATATTAGTAAGATGAATTCAGGGAAGACCTGCTGTACTGACACAGAACTTCCCTGTTTTGGATTTTCACTTCATTATTACTGTTAATTAAATATAAAACTAACATTTTAATATTAGCGAAGTCCGTCAAGTCTGGGATCTGATCAATTTGGCTAAGAAATCTGTTTGAGACATCTTACATTTGGAAGTTAATTCACAATTAATGTGCCTGACATACCACTTTCTTTATGTCCTGGAATGGTGCAGTAAAATTCATACACACCACTTTCAGCAGGGACGAATTCTAATTGATTTGAACTATTTGCATCTGCATGAAGGTGTAGGGTACCCTTGGTGCTGGAAACGCGGCGTTTTTGCTCCTTTTTAATATAACGGTCAGTAACAATATTTTTTATTTCAATATCGTGTTCAACCTGATCTTCGTTGTGTAATACGATTTTGGTGAGAATATCTTTTTTAATTGTAATGATAGATGGCTGGTAATGCATATTTAAGGAGACAATGTTTTTAGTATTTAAATCATTTAGATGTGGTGTATCTTCGCCATGAGTATGAGAGTTAAAATCAGTGGGATGTTTGGTGATATCAGAGCTAACGGGTGCAGAAATCAATAGTTCAACAGAAGCAAATAATGTCACATAGATGATGGATACGAAAAGGGGTTTGACTAACCACTTTTTTGTAACAAAAGGTTGCGAAGACGGTCTTCCAGGTAGAATGAAAAACAAAAAGATAGAACTGATTGAAAGCAACAAAAAAATTTTTAGAATGGTTATAGTTTCCGTGATAGGTATCATTTCTCCCAGCATGGCACCCATCATACCTCCCATAAGACCTGCCATGATTCCTTCAATAGCTGAAAGAACGCTATGAAGGATGCCAATTATGAACCCACAAAACGCCCCAATACCTAAGGATAACAAAGTGGAAAGGAATAAGTCTCCCTGGTAGTGTGATCCTAAAAGGATACCTAATGTCAGCCCTACATTCATCCCTGTGTACATAGAAATCATCATAAATGACATCGAATCTAATTTTGTTCTAAATACTTTCGCCATAATCATGCAGATTAACACTATAAGAAAAAGAATGATGGATACAAATAGTTCATATGGCTGGATATTTATCGCCCCCCTTTTCTTACTTACATAATATGAACAGAAAAGACAGGCTATTCTAACAATAAGCTGTCCCCCGCTAAACGTACCTATTCAGGAATCTGTCAGTTTGGGCATGTCTAAGGGGGAGCAACCAAATAAAATATTAAATTTTCAAGAGGGCGCACTCATTATATGAGTGTCTTTTTGTTTGCATAATTTCTTCATATTTTTCGGGAAAGATATAGGTGTCGTATAAAAAGGTGTTAGGAGGGAAGGAAACTGACCACACATATTGAAGCTAAAAATGTAGATGAAGCAGATACTGTTAGAAAAAAGATAACGCTGATTCTTTTACTCGCACTGCCCGCAGTTGTAGAGAACTTTTTTCAAACTATTTTAGGTTTTGTAGATACGTACTTTGTGTCTAAGTTGGGATTAATACAAGTTTCGGCTGTAGGAGTAACAAATGCGATTCTTGCCATCTATTTTGCTCTATTCATGGCACTTGGAGTAGCTGCTAATGTATATATTGCTAACTTTATAGGTGCCAATAAAATAGAGAAAGCCCGGCACATTGCTCAGCAATCGATCATTGTTACGATAATAATTGGTCTAATCACAGGAATCATTACCATCTTCTTTGCAGAGCCATTGCTTAAACTAATGGGGATTGAAAGCAATGTACTGGATGCGGGGGTCACATATTTTAAGATTGTTGCGATTCCATCTATATTTATGGCGCTTATGTTCGTCTTGAGTGCTATTCTCAGGGGGGCTGGCGACACAAAGTCACCGATGAAAACGAGTATTGTCATTAACATAGTGAATGCGGTACTTGATTATGTGTTTATCTTTGGATTTTGGTTTATACCTGAAATGGGGATAGTCGGAGCGGCAACTGCTACTGTCATTGCCCGTGTTCTGGGAACCTTTATCCTATTAGGTTATATTCAAAAAAATACTTCATTAACATTCAAAAAAGAATATTGGAAAATAGACTCTGTTCATCTAAAAGAACTGTTTATCCTAGGAACTCCCGCAGCAGGTGAGCGATTGATCATGAGGGCAGGTCAAATTGTTTACTTTGGATTTGTTGTGGCTCTTGGGACAAATGTATTCGCAGCCCATCAGATTGCAGGTAATATTGAAGTCTTTTCTTACATGATCGGATTTGGATTTGCTACAGCAGCAACGATTCTGGTTGGTCAGCAGGTGGGAGCAGGAAGGTTTGAAGATGCGAAAACATATGCAAAATTGTGTATGTATTTAGCGATAGGAAGTATGACGGTCTTTGGGATCATATTATTTAGCTTAGGCGGATCGGCAGGCAGTTTATTTACTGAAGACAAAGTAGTGATTGGGAACATCGGGACAGCATTGAAGGTTTCAGGTGTGTTTCAGCCATTTTTGGCAATTGTACTTATTTTAACAGGTGCATTTCAAGGTGCGAATAATACAAAATTTCCGATGTATTTAACAGGAGTCGGTATGTGGGCTATCCGGACGCTATTTGTTTATGTATTAGGGATACAGTTGGAGTGGGGGCTGTTTGGTGTCTGGATAGCGATAGGCATGGATATTGCATTTCGAGCCGTTGTACTAACCGTACAATTTCATCGTGACAAGTGGATAGTGGTGAAAGTAGAGCCGGAAAAAGATCCAGAATCTCATTGCCACCCTCAAACCACGAAGGAAAATATGTCAGGGTGTGTGAATAACTACTAAAAAGATGGAGCGATCCTTCGCTCCATCTTTTAACTATTTCGGTATTAGTGATGTCCTTCGCCGTCTTCTGGAACAATTTCAAGCATGTTATCAATTATCCCCTGGGTCTCATAAGAAATGGTTCCAGTACTTCCTATCAAATAGGAGTGATTATAAGGACCTTCCTGTGGAGTTTCTTTAAAGGTAGGTTTAATCTTTGCAAGGAAATGATTGATTGAATCATCCAGCTTACCCCGATCAAGCCAAAGTAGAGGACAATGCTTTCCAAGGTGTGAAAACGGAGTAGTGACAATAGCCAATTCAGGCTGTGAGGTTGAAATAAATGAAAGTCCTCTTCCAGGCTTGTTGATACCCCAGCCGAAGCCACTGTCATCGTCTTTAAACATAGTAAATTGAACTGAACACTCTACAGGATTACTACCGGGAATTCTAGACACGTTCCCGATTGTACTCAGCTTTTCTTCTACCTGTTTAGAAACAATGGTTTCAGGGCCTAGAATATATATATTTGGATTCTCTCTTTTCTTGATGGCTTTAATGGTTTCGTTTGGAATGTCATTCCTATTTACATATAAAATAGGCTCAGGCATATGGGCAATCCAATAACCAGCTACAAGGGAAAATAATTTTGCCTCATCCTCGGATGATACGATAAGAATATTTTCGGGATATTCATCTGTCAACCTTGCATATTCTTCATCTGCTTTATACGCAAATTGAGCATCAGTATCTGCTTCTAATGATTGGACCTTGTAGGAAGATACTTGGTTATAAACCCGTTCAGACACGTCTCCCATAAGCATTATTTGAATCCCTTCAGAATTCCCTTTAGGCTGCAGTCTTTCAATTTCGTTTATCACTTCTTCTGGTATCCCATCCGTTTCGAAATGGAAAACGGGCCCGTTGTTGGGGTGATGGACAAAATTGACTGATGCCAATCCAGTGGTCCATGAATGTTTAGGATAGAGAATGACCGTGCCGGGGCGTGTTTCATCATGGGTGGCCGGCCAAATCATTTGGGAAGTGTGGAGGGAAGCCTCCAGAATATGATCTGTTTGCACTCTAGAGACATTTTTCGTGTCCAGTGTTATGAGATTTTCTTCTGAGCGGTGGTTGAAAGTAGTTGGTTTATTGGCGAATAGTTCACTTTTTTCGTGTGTTTTCATAGAATCCTCCTAAATGTATTTGTCATCATATGATTTATACCCCAGAAATTTGCAGATTGTTTGCAGATGAAAGATTCCCCTATTAAATCAATTCTAACCAAGTTGTTTTTCCATTTTGCATTATATTTGCATATTTAAAGGGTATCGTATTATCACCTATAAAAGAAAAGGAGATGATTCTTTGTTAGATTTAATCGGTGAATCAGCCAAGACCTCGCTGGGTTACTTCTGGAAATCAGGGTGGGCCTTTGTACTAGGGTATTTGATCAGCTCCATGATTCAGGCATTTGTCCAAAAGGATAAAATGGTGAAGTATATGGGGAATGCGAGCTTAAAGTCCGTCGGTTTATCCTCGCTGTTTGGGGCGATCAGTTCATCCTGTTCGTTTGCGGCTCTGGCGGCTGGAAGGAATTTATTTAAGAAAGGGGCACATTTTATTCCAACCCTTGCATTTTTATTTGCGTCTACGAATTTAGTCATAGAGTTAGGAATCCTAATTTATATCTTTTTAGGATGGCAGTTTGTTTTAGCTGAAATGATTGGTGGAATTGTACTCATCCTCGTCACGTGGTTATTAGTGAAACTCACTTTCCCTCGACAATTGGTAGAAGAGGCGAGGGAACACGTGGAGGATGAAGATGATGAAAATGAGGATTTCGATTGGAAAGAGAAGATAAGATCCAAGGAAGGCTGGCTTCAGGTCGGTCATGAATTCGTCATGAATTGGAAGATGGTATGGAAAGAAATCACGATCGGATTTACGATTGCAGGGATGATGGCGACTTTTGTATCGGAAGACACATGGAAAAGTTTCTTTATGGCAGATCAGCCTGACACATTCTTAAAGGTATTGGAAAATGCACTCATAGGGCCATTGGTTGCAATGCTGACCTTTATCGGAGCGATGGGGAATATTCCGATCTCCACCATACTTGCATCAAGTGGAGTGGCTTTCGCAGGTATCATGGCATTTATTTATTCAGATTTAGTCGTACCTCCCATTATTGCTGTTCATAAAAAATATTACGGATTGAAAACGGCCTTATATATTGCAGGTGTCTTTTACGTATCCATTATTTTAACCGCTCTTGGCATGCACTACGGATTTACAGCCATGGGCGTTCTCCCTGAAGATGCCAAGCAGGTCATGAATGAAGATCCGTTTAAGATTGATTATACATTCTGGTTGAATATCGTCTTCGTGGTAGTGGCCGGTGTATCCATCTATTTAAATAAATTATTTAAAGAATCCGATGCCCACTCGCACATGATGATGATGGAGGGAGATTCGAAGTTCAAGACGATTGTGACGTATGTATGTTTAGTTTATTTAGCAGTAGGAACGATTTTATTTATTTTTTAATAGGGTGAATTGATACAAGATAAGGGATGTCCAATAGTTATGGGGCATCCTTTTTACCTTTGTCCTACATTATAAATCTTCTATGTATACCCTGTGTTTATGCAGATTCTATGCAAAATAAAATAAACCTGACAAAACCGAGAAAAAAGGGTTTTTTCCGTTTAATGGGTTTCTAACTGGATATAGTAAATGTGTAACAACTAACTATTACTTAGGAGGAAGATAAAATGTCACATGAAAAGTATCAATCTGCCATCAAAGCATTACACGAGTGTATGGAAGCCTGTAACCACTGTTTCGATTCTTGTTTACAAGAAGAGGATATTAACATGATGAAAGAGTGTATCCGTTTGGATCGTGAATGTGCGGACATATGTGCATACTTAGAACAATCCTTAGTGAGGGGAACACCATTCGCAGCTGAACTGGCACAGGTTTGTGCGAAGATTTGTGAAACATGCGGGGAAGAATGTAAGAAACATGATCACGATCATTGTCAGAAATGTGCCGATGCATGCTTCAATTGTGCAGAAGAATGTAAGAAAATCGCGTAAGCAAAAAGGAGTGGAGACCATTCAATGGATCTCCACTCCTTTTTAATATCTTACTTTGCAATCTTTCCTTCATTTACAACTTCATCCCATGTTTCACCGTTATTGGTCGTTTGATAAATATCATTATTATAGGTCACGACCGTCCACTCATCAGAGCTTTCTGGGTTGGAGGAGATATACATAATCGGATTATCTTTAGATAATTTTGGAGTAGGGTAGGGGTGAACTTTGTTAGATTTAAAGTCCCATTCGTATAATTGTATCTTTCCTTCTTCAATACTGGAAAAAAGCCCGACCCGTTTGGATAAGTAGATACTGGTGACCGTTTGGGAATTCTCTACTTTTGTAAAGGAGTCTCCGCCGTCTTTTGATACATATACCCCATCTTTACTGGAGATGGCCAGCATCTCTTTCTTTGAAGGATGAACCGCGATATTTCCGATTGAAGTAGAGTCAAACCCTTTCATCTCTGCCTTTTCCCAATTTCCCCCTTCATCCATGGTGCGGTAAAGCCCTGTCTCCATCTCAGAGTTTGGCTCTTCGTTAATCGCATAAATGGCTTTGGACTGGTACCCGGCCCCGAGATAATGAAAGTCGGTTTCACCGTATAAGGCCAACTTGTCCAATGACTTGCCGCCATCGGTGCTTTTGACCAAGCCAAGGGGGTTTTTTAATATTGACCCTTCTTCCGGGTGACCGCTGGAATAAAATCCATCTTTATACGGCTGGAAACCCATATAGTCGTGTTTAAGACTATTGGTTCCGTACCAAGTGGAATCTTTGTATTTCATTAATCCATCATGGGTAGCAATGACCAAATCTCCTTGATTATTCGGATACCCGATTCCGTGAATGTGATCGATGGTCGTATCTTTCGATTTGACGTAGGAATATTCCTCATCTGATGCAGAGCAGCCAGATACCATGATACCCAATGAAGATACTAGAAAGAATGTTTTGATGTGTTTCATTAATTTTTCCCGCTTTCTCTATTATATTTTCCACTGGTACCCGATGCCCCAGATTGTTTTCAAATGGTCCTCGATGGGGAATCCGGCTTTTTTTAATTTATCCCTCAGGTTCCTGATATGTGAATCGACGGTTCTGATGTCAGTTTTGGAATTGATATCCCACACCATCAAAAGGAGTTGTTCCCTGGTATATACGCGGTCGGTATTTTTCATCAAGGAATGCAGGATATTGTATTCCTTTAAGGTTAAGGAAAGAATTTGATTTTGATACTTTAACGAATAGGTGTGTCCGTCCAATGTGAAACTGCCCCTGGTCAGTTGTTGCGAATCATCTATTTGATCATAACTGGTTTTTCTTCTGAAGAGTGCATTTACCCGTGCGATAAGTTCACCTTCGTCAAAAGGCTTAGTAATATAATCATCGGCACCTACGTTTAATCCCTTCACGATGTCACCCTTCTCCCCCCTGGCTGTTAACATGATGATGGGAACATGGGAAAAGTTCCTGACTTTTTCACATGTTTGAAAGCCATTCAGTTCCGGCATCATAATGTCTAAAATGATCAGGTCTACTGGATGGTGTTTCAAATATTGAATCGCATCATAACCATTATTTTTCTTTACACACGTATAATCGTGAGGAGTGAGATAAAGTTCCAAAAGATTTAACATTTTTGTTTCGTCATCTATTAATAAAATGGTGTTCACAGGTCAAACCTCCAAGGATTAAATTATGATAGTAATTGATGTCCCCTTATTCGGTTCACTTTTCATCGAGATGTTCCCACCGTGAGCTTCCACGAGCTCCTTTACGATGGATAAGCCGAGACCGGAACCTCCAAATTCCCTTGAGCGTGATTTTTCTACCCGATACAATCGGTTGAATACCTGAGGCAGCTCCTCAGCTGAAATCCCTATACCTTGATCGATGATTGTAAGGGCCATT
Source organism: Rossellomorea vietnamensis (assembly GCF_001305855.1). GTDB lineage: Bacteria > Bacillota > Bacilli > Bacillales > Bacillaceae_B > Rossellomorea > Rossellomorea vietnamensis_A. Next base: position 181,994 of record NZ_LIXZ01000007.1, read on the forward strand.
TTACCAGTTACATGCTGTCGGACGAGGACAGTAGTTGTTGAACCGGCCTTTGAATATTTCAAGGAGTTATCTAAGAGATTCATGATGATTTGTTCCAGACGGATCGGGTCTGCATGGAATGAAAATGAATCCTTGATAGATAGGATTAAATTCATTCCCTCACTTTTAAAAGCAGGTGTGATCTTTTTAATGATTTTTTGAAAGTATGGGGATAGTTGAATCTCTTCCAATTGAATGGAAAAGTTATTCTTATCAATTTTGGCAAGCTCAAATAGATTTTCGATTAATGTGACAATGGTTTTAGATTCTTCCTGTATGATCGTTAAGTACTCTTTTCTTTCAGATTCAGAGATTTCTTCACGAAGCGCTACATTCGTATAGCCAAGAACATACGTCAAGGGGGTTCTCAGCTCGTGAGAAATAGTAGCCAGAAATTCAGATCGGTCGTGTTGAATGGTTTCTAAATCATTGGCTAGAGTTTTGATTGATGCTGCTAGTTCCCCAAGCTCATCTTTTCCCAGGTGAGGTAGCTTGACCTCGAAATTCCCTTTGCTCAATTCTTCAGTGGCTTGCTTCATTCTAATTAGTGGCCGGGTCAATATTTTGGACAGAAGAATATGGATACAGGCTAAGATGATGAGACTCATGATTCCTGCAAGTAGAAAGTGTCCGTTTAGTTTACTAATTAAGTTCCGTAAAGGAGTTGCGCTTTTAAACATATAAACATAGCCTGCGTTTCCATCTTTCTCAAAAGCTGTAACCGTGGCTAAATAATTCATGTCCTTCCAATTAGCTTCAATCACCCTTCCTTCACGAGGCAAAGATCGGGGGCTATCATTAATTAATTCCCTCATTCCTTTTGTTAGTTTCTTCGAACTGATAATCACTTGATGATTTTTATCGGTTATCACAACTTCGGTTTCAGTTTTGGATTCCATAAGGGCAATATGATGCAAGGTCGTATTTGAATAACGATCCTCTAATACATCACGATGGCTGTTCCCTCGGGATAGGATGGACTGAAATTCCTCCTGAATCCGAGCATCAATAATATTGTCATGGAGGTATAACATTAACAAACCTTCCATGATAAATACGGCTATCGTAAAGTAAGCAGCTAACTTGGTTGAAATTTTATTCATATTGGCAACCTCATTTATATATTTCTTTGTTTAGTTTAGCGGAAAAATATGAAAAAAGTATGCACAGGGATTTCTCCTATTTTAATTCACCAATTAGTGTTAAGTACTCAATACGATACCCTAAAGAAACTGTAATGAAAATATCCTTTGTCTGTTCTCCATATAATTTGCATATTTACTGGGTAGAATTCTTAAAGAAATTACTCGAGGAGGTCCTACTTATGAAACAACGTAGAAGAAATTGGTTCCTATTTATTGTTATAGCTCTGTTTCTCATGTTGAGTGCTTGTTCAAATAATCAAGATGAGAATAAAACAAATAGTGATAATGAGGCGGAGAAGTCCGAAGAAATGGATGGTATGGAACATGATGACATGAATCACTCAGGTTCGGAAGAGGTACCGAATGGCTTGAAAGAATCAACTAGCCCAGAATATGAAGTGGGAAGCAAGGCCGTCATGAAGGCTGATCATATGAAAGGTATGAAGGATGCAGAAGCAACCATTACAGGGGCTTACGACACGGTTGTTTATACTGTTACCTATACACCAACCACTGGTGGAGAGAAAGTGGAGGATCATAAATGGGTCATTCATGAAGAACTGAAAGACTTTGGTGATCAGCCGTATAAACCTGGAGAAAAGGTCGTCTTGAATGCCGATCATATGAAGGGGATGAAAGGGGCGGCGGCTAACATTGAATCTGCTGAAGAAATGACGGTTTATATGGTAGATTACACACCTACTACAGGTGGAGAAGAAGTAAAGAATCACAAATGGGTCACTGAGAGCGAATTAACACCAGTTGAATAAAAGAAAAAAGAGATGACCGTATCTTTTACGAATCATCTCTTTTTTGGCCAACGGCATATTTTCGTTTTAAAAAGGAAGGAGTTTATAGAATACCGCCAGTGGTACACAATATATACACAGGATAAGGGTACAACCCCATTTTTAATTAATTCTAACTCAATCTGTTGACTAAAATCGATTACAGTTGTAAACTATAAACATAAATCGATTACAATTGTAAACAGTGGAGGGGTGATTACCTTGCCCAAAGAAGAAAAACCGGAAATCACGGATTCTGAGTGGGAAGTGATGAGAGTTGTCTGGACGCTCAAAGAAGTGACCAGCAAGGAAATAAGTGCCGTCCTTCAGGAAAAGAAAGAGTGGAAACCGGCAACGACGAAAACCTTTATTGGGCGCCTGGTCAAAAAAGGGATGCTGACAACCGAAAAAATAGGCAACCGGTTCATTTACAGGCCGGGAGTCAGTGAGGAAGAAAGCCTCAAAACATTGAAGTCAGGATTATTTACTCATATATGCAGCCGGGCGGTGGGGAAGACGATTGCCGACCTGATTGGAGAGGCAACGCTGAGTCATGATGATATCACTCTTCTTGAACAAGTTTTACAAACTAAGAAAAAAGATGCTGTCGATGAAATCGCATGTAATTGCGTACCCGGACAGTGTACCTGCAAAAAAGATCACGGCATGAACTGCCATCATTAAAAATCAAAGGAGTGTTTTAGCAATGGAAAAAACATTATTAAACGTATCTGGAATGACATGTGGGAATTGTGTAAAAAAAGTAGAGACTGTTTTAAATGAACTGGACGGAGTAGAAAAAGCCAAAGTTGATCTCGAGAATGGTGCGGCTAAGGTGAAGTATGACGAATCGAAGCAATCACCAGACAGTTTAAGTAAAGTGGTGTCTGATGCGGGATATCAAACAGAACCTGCAAAATAAAGGGTGGTTAAAACAATGATTGAAAAAACATTAAACATCGAAGGGATGACATGTGCCTCTTGTTCACAGGCTGTTGAGAAAGCAACGAAGAAGCTGGCTGGTGTTCAACAAGCAAACGTAAATCTTGCAACGGAGAAATTGAATATAACCTATGACGAAAATGAGCTCTCACTTGAAGAAATCAAGCAAGCTGTGGATAACGCAGGTTATAGAGCAGTCACAGAGATGGAGAAAAAAACATTTAGCGTGACGGGCATGACATGTGCATCCTGTGTGCAATCGGTGGAAAAGGCGACAAGAAAATTGGATGGCGTTAAGGAATCGACGGTCAATATGGCGACAGAGAAAATGGTCATAAAATATGATCCCACCGCCGTAACCGTTTCTGATATTAAGGATGCCGTTTCCGATGCCGGCTATGAAGCGCAGGAGGACACTGACGAAGAAGATTCAGCGGACGAAGACAGAGACAAGAAAGAGCAGCACATCAAGACCATGTGGAAACGCTTCTGGGTTTCAGCCGTCTTCACCGTTCCCTTGCTCCTGGTTTCCATGGGGCATATGTTCGGCATGCCACTGCCCGAAGCGATCGATCCAATGGTGAACCCAACTGGGTTTGCATTGATCCAACTGGTTCTTACCATTCCTGTGGTAGCGATGGGGAAACCATTTTTCACCGTTGGGTTTAAGACGCTTTCCAAACGCCATCCCAATATGGATTCATTGGTGGCTCTCGGAACGGGGGCAGCGTTCTTCTATAGTTTGTTTGCAAGCATCATGATTTTGGCAGGCAGTGAACGCTATGCGCAGAACCTTTATTTTGAATCGGCAGCCGTCATCCTTACCCTCATTACATTAGGGAAATATTTCGAGGCCCTTTCGAAAGGGAAAACGTCTGAAGCAATTAAGAAGCTAATGGGGCTGGCACCTAAAACAGCCACTATCGTAAGAGATGGAGCGGAAGTCGAGATTTCAGTCGAAGAAGTGGAAGTAGGAGATATCATCGTCGTGAAGCCTGGTGAAAAGATTCCCGTTGATGGAGTCGTGACGGAAGGAAAAACATCCGTCGATGAAGCGATGCTTACTGGAGAAAGTATGCCTGTTGAGAAAACGCCGGGTTCTGACATCATCGGTGCAAGCATCAATAAAAACGGTACCATCCGATACGAGGCGACGAAAGTCGGAAAGGATACGGCATTATCGCAGATCATCAAGCTGGTGGAAGATGCGCAAGGTTCAAAGGCCCCTATTGCCAAAATGGCGGACGTCATATCGGGATATTTCGTTCCCATCGTCATAGTTCTTGCGATTCTATCGGGAATCGCCTGGTACATTTCAGGGGAGTCGGGCCTCTTTGCCTTCACGATTACCATTTCGATTCTCGTCATCGCCTGCCCATGTGCACTGGGACTCGCCACACCTACAGCGATCATGGTCGGTACCGGTAAAGGTGCTGAGAATGGCGTACTGATTAAGAGCGGCGGCGCTCTTGAAACGACCCATAAAATAGAAACCATCGTGTTCGATAAAACCGGCACCATCACGGAAGGAAAGCCTGTCGTGACGGATATCGTGACGTCAGAAGGGATGTCAGAAGAAGAGCTTCTGATCCTTGCTGCTTCAGCTGAAAAAGGTTCTGAACATCCGCTTGGCGAAGCGATTGTCCGTAAGGCGGAGGAGAGAGGGCTCACCCTTCGCAAAACCGATTTCTTTGATGCCATTACTGGACAGGGAATTGAAGTGACGGTCGAAGGAGACGATCTGCTCCTCGGAAACCGCAAGCTGATGGATGAAAATGATGTCAATGTCGGTGAATTGGCTGAGGTGTCGAACCGGCTGGCCTCCGAGGGTAAAACGCCGATGTACATCGCCGTAGAAGACGAGATTGCGGGCATCATTGCTGTCGCCGATACGGTAAAAGAAACGAGTTTAAAAGCCATTGAAAAACTTCACAGAATGGGGCTCCAGGTGGCAATGATCACGGGAGACAACAAACGGACAGCGGAAGCAATCGCGAGAGAAGTAGGGATCGACCGCGTGCTGAGTGAAGTACTGCCTGAAGACAAAGCAAATGAAGTCAAGAAGCTTCAAGGAGAAGGCAGGAAAGTGGCGATGGTCGGGGACGGAATAAATGACGCTCCCGCCCTTGCGCAAGCTGATATCGGGATTGCCATCGGTTCCGGTACGGACGTGGCCATGGAATCGGCAGACATCGTCCTGATGAGAAGTGACCTTATGGATGTACCGACAGCCGTTGAATTAAGTAAAGCGACCATAAGGAATATCAAGCAGAACCTTTTCTGGGCATTTGGTTATAATATCCTCGGTATTCCTATTGCCATGGGAATCTTATACCTGTTCGGAGGACCGTTACTAAATCCAATGATCGCAGGGGCAGCCATGAGCTTCAGCTCCGTATCCGTCTTGCTGAACGCCCTTCGCCTGAAAGGATTCAAACCATCAGAGAAATAGTTCTTTATGAAAGGAGCTCTAAAATACGATGAGTAAAGACCTTGCATTAGAACTTTATACCAGACCCACCTGTTCAGATTGCCAAGCTGCTAAAGAATACTTGAATGGGAAGAACATTGCCTATGTCCATAAGAATGTAGGAGAAGATAAAAGGTTTGAGGAAGAGCTCAAGGAGATAACCGGCTCCAGGATCGTTCCTTCCTTTGCTTTCTATAAAAAAGGTATATTCGGCCAAAAAAGAGTGGTAAAGAATTTGATTGGTTTTGAGAACAATAAAGAAGAAATCAAGCAATTATTAGGGTTGAAATAACTTTATTAGATCAGCTAAAGCTGACACGGATGCTATAAACAAATCAGAAATGTCCAGTAGATAATAATCAAGGGCATTTCTGATTTGTTTTTTTAGTTGTTTTCTTCATTAAATTTGCACATTTATGGGGGAAAACTAAGGTATCCCCATGATGCTACAAAGACAAAGGTTTTTGAATGTGGCTTAAGGGTTGTTTTTAAAAATACCATAAAGGGTATAATTGAATGAAAAACCTAAAGGAGATGATTTTATGATGAATGGTGGAGGAATGGGCGGCGGATTTTTTGGGACCGGCTTTCTTTTTATCATATTGATCGTGGCGATTGCGGGCGTATTCATTTGGATGATGAGGGCGAAGACGCCGAAAGAGAACAACCTGACGCACAATGCGAATCGTCATTCATTGAGTTTATTAAAGGACCGACTGGCAAAAGGGGAAATTACGGAAGAAGAATATGAACGGCTTAAAAGGAAAATTCAAGAATAATAACCATTGAGAAGCAAGGACTCTACTAGAAAAAAACAGATTAGTACGACAAACGGTTAGGAGAGGCAGCGATGAATAGAAAAATTATTGGAAGCATACTCATTACTTTATTAGTGGCAATCGGGGTGATAGTATTTCTTCAATCACCCTGGTATAAAAGCGGGGAGAGGGCATTGCCTAAGGGGGTGAAGGACGGGGGGACGAGTATATTAGACGTTAGTGCACAAGAAAAAGGTGACCGCAATGTAAAAAAATTCGAATTAACGGCTCAGGATACGGAGTGGCAGATCAGTGAGGGAAAGAAAGTAGATGCTTGGACTTATAATGGTACGGTTCCTGGAAAATCTATTCGTGTAACGGAAGGTGATTTTGTACAAGTAAAGCTTAAGAACGAGCTTGATGTCCCCGTGACAATTCACTGGCACGGGGTTCTGCTGCCGAACAAAATGGATGGGATCCCAGGTTTGACTCAAGATGCTGTTCAGCCCGGGGAAAGCTTTACATACGAATTTATAGCAAATGATGCGGGTACGTATTGGTATCATTCCCATCAACAAAGCTCTGTACAGGTCGACAAGGGCTTATATGGATCGTTTATTGTAGAAGAAAAGGATAAAGAGTATAAGAGAGATGAAGTCTTCATGCTCGATGAGTGGGCAGTAGATCAAGAAAAAGAGGATATCTCCAATATGGGAGGGATGATGAAGGGAGCCATGTCCGGAGACGGTGAAGCGGATACGAAACAAATGTACGATACCTTTACCGTGAATGGAAAATCCGGAAATGCCATTGAGCCACTTACGATGGAAGCGGGTGAAAAAGCAAGGTTGAGATTCGTGAATGCCGGATACCAGGTTCATCGGTTGGTCTTTCCTGAGGGATCAATGAGGGTGATGGCGAATGATGCAGAAGGAGTGGTCTCTGAAGATCACAACACCAATGTTCTTGAAATTGCACCTGGTGAAAGAGTGGATGTGGAATTTAAGAAGCCCGATCAGGAGACGGTGTTCATTGGGCAGGAACAGAATGTAGAACACGCGGAAGACATGATGATACCAGTTGTGTCTAATGATAAACACTCCGATCAAAAAGCGTCACTTGCAAGGGGAGCAGGTGTGGCGAAAGGAATTTCATATGGAAGTGAAAACCTTATTTTTGACAAAAAGCCTGAACCCGATGTTACCTATGACATGGATTTAAGCATGGGCATGTCAATGGGGGAAGGTATGTCCTTTCAAATTAACGATGAAACCTTTCCTGATACACCACCTATTAGGGTGGAAGAAGGAGACATTGTAAAAGTCACCCTGAGAAATAAAGGCAGGATGAATCATCCTATGCACCTTCATGGTCACCGTTTCCAGGTGAACTCTAAAAATGGAAAAGAATTTAAAAAGCCGATTGTCAAAGACTTGATACATGTAAAGCCAGGTGAGGAATATGTCATCTATTTTAAAGCAGATAATGTGGGAGAATGGTTATTCCATTGCCATGATAACAATCATGCTGCCAGGGGAATGGTGACAATCGTTGATTATGAAGGAGTATATTCTCCGTTTGAGTTAGGTGGTAAAGAGGAGAATCAGCCTAACTGAAAAAATCATTCAGATATAAAACTTTCTTGAGGGGACAGATTTATTAGATTTGAACGTTTTTCTGACATAATAGTAAGCTGAAAAACTATTTGAAATCAACTCTCATTATCCGAATGATGATTATTAATATTCTAAATAATCAACCTATAAACCGCTCTCAACGTTATTCTCAGATAACTTTGAGAGCTATTTTTTTGTCCATTGAGCAATTCTTTCCAACATTGTTACCGTTCTGTGAATAAAATGCGTCGAAATTTCGAAAATCTGTTTAAAAATGAAGTTATGAAGGGTACCTGATTAGAGAATTTGATAGTATAGGTCTACGAGAGTAAATTCTACATAAAGGAAGGTGATTTCTTTTGTTTAATAAATTTAAACCGTATTTAATTGTCTTAATAAGTTTAATATCGTTATTTTTCATCATTATATTCAGTACGGATAGCGAGTTAATTGTCCTGGATCCCAAAGGGCCGGTCGGAGCCGTCCAAAAAGATCTGATCATGCTATCGATTTACTATATGATTGCCATTATGGTTGTCGTTCTTGGATTCTTCACGATTATATTATTCAAGTATCGAAGCAGTAAAAAAAATAGTGACTACAAACCGGATATGCATGGAAGTACTTTTCTGGAGATCATTTGGACTTTGATTCCCGTCCTGATCGTCATTGCATTATCGATTCCGAATACCAAAGCCTTGTATGATTTAAGGGGCGCACCGGAAGCGACTGCTCATAAGGATCCAATCGTCATCCATGCGACGGCTGTCGATTGGAAATGGATCTTCAGCTACCCTGAAGAAGGAATCGAAACCGTAAACTATGTCAATGTCCCTGAGGATCATCCGATTCTTTTTAAAGTAACCGCGGCAGACTCCATGGCTTCCTTCTGGGTACCGCAAATCGGCGGTCAGATCTATGGTATGCCTGGAATGGTCAATGACTTATACCTGCAGGCTGATGAACCCGGAACGTATGATGGAAGAAATTCCAACTTCACTGGTGAAGGTATGACGCACCAAACGTTTGATTTTGTTGCGATGAAACAAGACAAATATGAAGATTGGGTAGAAGATGCTCAAGACGAACCGAAATTGACGGAAGATACGTATGAAAAACTGATGCTTCCTGAGACGGTTGATAAGATGACTTTTTCATCTACTCATTTAGCATTCGTCGATCATGGTAAGAATTCGGAGTATGCCATGGCGATCCGCCAGAAGTACGGACTTGATACTACGGTGGATGGAGCAGATAAAGATGCTAAGTCGGTTCATGGCAATATGGATATGGAAGGCCACGAAGGCATGGACCATGACGATATGAAGAAAAAAGATGAAGATGACGACCATGAAGATCATGGCGGTCACGAGCACTAAGAGAGGAGGACTTTAAATGTTTGATTTTATCAAGGATAATCTTATCCTCAACGATCCGTTGATTCTGGGAGCCAACATTTCGATCGTTTTCACCGTAATCGGAATCGTTGCAGTCCTCACTTACTTCAAAAAGTGGAAATGGTTGTGGAACGACTGGATCACAAGCGTTGATCATAAAAAAATCGGGATTATGTATATCCTGGCTGCACTAGTCATGCTCTTCCGTGGAGGAGTCGATGCACTCTTGATGAGGGCACAGCTGACAGTGCCGGATAATTCATTTTTAACATCCGAGCATTACAATGAAATCTTTACGACTCATGGTACGATCATGATTCTGTTCATGGCGATGCCATTCTTACTTGGATTGATGAATGTGGTTGTTCCTTTGCAGATCGGTGCAAGGGACGTAGCCTTCCCATACTTGAATAACTTAAGTTTCTGGTCATTCATGTTCGGGGCAATCCTTTTCAATATGTCCTTCGTGTTCGGTGGATCACCAAATGCCGGCTGGACGAACTACGCACCACTTGCCATTGAAGGCAGTCCTGGACCGGGTATTAACTATTACCTGCTTGGCTTACAAATATCGGGAATCGGTACACTCTTGACGGGTATCAACTTTGTCGTCACCATCATCAAGATGCGTGCACCGGGCATGACGCTTCTTCGCATGCCGATGTTCACGTGGACGACGTTGATCACGGCTTTCATCATCGTATTTGCTTTCCCGATTTTGACTGTCACATTAGCTCTGATGACATTTGACCGTCTTTTCGGTTCCCACTTCTTCACGCTTACGAGTGGTGGTGACCCGATGCTATGGGCAAACCTTTTCTGGCTATGGGGACATCCGGAAGTATATATCGTTATATTACCGGCTTTCGGTATTTTCTCAGAAATCATTGCTACATTTGCAAGAAAAACACTATTTGGCTATAAATCTATGATTATCTCACTTGTTGCGATTTCTGGACTAAGCTTCGTCGTATGGGTCCATCACTTCTTTACAATGGGTGGAAGCGCAGCAGTGAACAGTGTGTTCTCGATTACAACGATGGCGATTGCCATTCCGACGGGGATCAAGATATTCAACTGGCTGGGTACGTTATTTAAAGGTAAGATTGAATTTACTGTACCGATGTTATGGTCTGTTGCGTTCATTCCGACATTCCTGATCGGTGGGGTGACAGGGGTTATGCTTGGGATGGCTGCGGCCGATTTCCAATATCACAATAACTACTTCCTGGTTGCTCACTTCCACTATACGTTGATTGCCGGTGTTGTATTTGCCTGCTTCGCGGGACTTACGTACTGGTATCCAAAGATGTTTGGTCACAAGATGAACGAACGGATCGGCAGATGGGCTTTCTGGTTCTTCTCCATCGGTTTCAATCTATGTTTCTTACCTCAGTTCGTATTAGGGTTCGCGGGTATGCCGAGACGTGTGTACACGTACGGACCTGAAGACGGCTGGACGGCATTGAATATGATCTCTTCTGTTGGAGCGTTCGGAATGGGAGTCGGATTCATGATTCTCGTTTACGGTATCTATTACAGCTTCCGTTTTGCCAAGAGAGAAACAACAGGTGACGCATGGGATGGACGTACCCTTGAATGGGCAACAAGCTCAGCGATTGCACCTCATTACAACTTTGCACATGTTCCTGAAGTGAAGAGTCATGATGCATTTTATGATATGAAGCAAGAAGGAAGAAAGATGATTCCTGATAACTTTGAATACAAACCGATTCACATGCCAAGTAATGCCGGGACACCTTTTATCATGTCCGCATTATTCTTCGCCGCAGGATTTGGTTTAGTGTTTGAATTGTTCTGGATGGCGATATTGGCACTAATCGGTATCTTCGGATGTATGGCGTATCGTTCATTAATGTCTCATAAGCATGATGAAGGATATTATGTCAGCGTAGAAGAAATTGAAAAAACGGAAAATCCGTATAAGAGGGAGGCGTGAGCATGGCACATAGTACAAATATAGATCCAAACACGCCGCTTGAATATCAGTCTGATATTGGTAAACTGAATATATTCGGATTCTGGGTTTTCCTGGGTGCGGAGATTGCCTTATTTGCCACTATTTTCGCAACGTTCTTCGCTCTGAAGGCCGGAACCATGGGTGGCCCGCTTCCAAGTGAAGTGTTTGATATGAAGAATACGATCATCATGACGCTGCTATTGTTAATCAGTAGTTTCACGTCTGGATTATCAATAAATGAATTAAGAAAAAGAAACGTCAAATCCATGATGGTCTGGTTGATCATCACATTACTGTTCGGATTAGGATTTCTATACTTGGAAATCACTGAATTTGTCCATTTGGTCCATGAAGGGGCAGCAATGACGACGAACTCATTCTGGTCATCCTTCTATTTACTGACCGGAACGCACGGTCTCCACGTATCGGTTGGGATTTTATGGATTACCCTCGTGATGTTCCAAGTGAAGAAACAGGGATTGAATCCTGATACCGCTAAAAAACTATTTGTATCCAGCTTGTATTGGCACTTTCTGGACTTTGTCTGGATCTTCGTGTTCACAAGCGTGTACTTATTAGGGATGGTGGGATAATGTCACAACATACGAATCATAGTGGACTGCCTTGGACTCAGATCATTGGATTTATCTTATCGATTGCCTTGACGTTCTTAGCTGTCTGGTTTGGACTTTATACGAATATGGCATATGAACTGATCGTAGCGATCGTGTTCGTCCTTGCCTTCATACAGGCTGCCATTCAGCTCTTCATGTTCATGCACGTAACGGAAGGTGAAGGCAAATGGCAGGTAGGTAAGATGATGTCGGCGGCATTTATCGCGATTGTCATCGTAGCCGGATCTGTCTGGGTATTGAGCAATATGCATTAAAATAGAAAAGAAGCTGTTGGGATCCCCCGACAGCTTCTTTCATTATATACCTTTAAGCTGATTATTCCGCTTTCAATTCCTTCAAGATATTGATGCCAAACAACAGAATACCAACCGTCGTCAGGACCCCGCCTGTTGCAATGACCGGAACGAGTGCTTCATTCCCAAGTACAAACAGGAATAATCCGATCATCATCAGTGGCAAACCGACATTATGAAGCCAGAAATGAGCTTTGGCCAATTTGGTGGTCGATACAGCAGGGAATAAGTGATAAATGAGACCTGCAAGCGTCAGTGCCGTCCAGCCCAATAAGTTAATATGAACATGAACCGGGGCCAGGGTGTAGTCATGGACCATGGACATATAGAGCCCGATACATACACCGATCATAAAGTAAACGACTGAAATTTTAATCAGTTTGATCCCCATTTTAATCATCCTCCTTTCACTGGTAATATATGAGTATTTTGACCCCTGTAGAACGTCTCTTACGGAGTTTGAAAAATAAAAGATGGACCATTCGTCTTCGAAAATGAGGAAAGCTCTTATCAGAAAATTGAAAGCGTTTTTTTGGAATTTTTGAAATTAATGGTTTTGACCTTAAAACGTTGCCTACTTCGACTCAAATTGATAGAATCATCAATTAGAGACAGCTAATCCGAATACGGGGAGTAGAGAAATGATAAACGTCACTAGTGGATTTAGAATAGAGAAAGATTTTCTTGGGGAAAAAGAAGTACCTGAAGATGTATACTATGGAATACAAACATTGAGGGCCGTGGAGAACTTCCCGGTCACAGGTTATAAAATTCATAAAGAGATGATCGATGCCCTCGCAGTCGTTAAGAAAGCGGCTGCACTGGCCAATATGGAAACCACCCGCCTTTATGACGGAATAGGTCAAGCCATCGTCCAGGCATCCGATGAAATCCTTGAAGGCAAGCTTCATGAATTCTTTATCGTCGATCCCATTCAAGGCGGGGCTGGTACATCCATCAACATGAATGCCAATGAGGTCATTGCCAACCGCGCACTTGAGCTCATGTCCCATCGAAAAGGTGAGTACGGGAAGGTAAGTCCGAACAGTCATGTGAATATGTCACAGTCAACCAATGATGTATTCCCGACAGTCATCCATATTTCCACACTGAAACTGCTAGAGAAGCTGCTGGATACAATGGAGCATATGCTAAACGCCTTTAGACAGAAAGCCCAGGAGTTCGATCCCGTCATTAAAATGGGTCGTACCCATCTGCAGGACGCTGTTCCCATTCGCCTTGGACAAGAGTTTGAGGCGTATAGCAGAGTAGTGGAACGGGATATCAAACGCATCGGGCGTACCCGTGATCATCTTTATGAAGTGAATATGGGAGCCACCGCGGTAGGAACCGGCTTGAATGCGGATCCTGTTTATATCAAGAGCGTCGTCAAACATCTGGCTGACATTAGCGGGTTGCCATTAACCGGGGCTGAACATCTGGTGGACGCCACACAAAACACCGATGCCTACACAGAAGTTTCGGCTGCATTGAAAGTATGTATGACGAACATGTCCAAAATCGCCAATGATCTTCGTTTGATGGCTTCAGGACCGCGTGCCGGGCTTGGTGAAATTTCACTGCCAGCAAGACAGCCTGGTTCTTCCATCATGCCGGGTAAAGTGAATCCGGTCATGCCGGAACTCATCAATCAGGTGGCCTTCCAGGTGATGGGGAATGATCAGACCATTTCACTGGCCTCAGAAGCCGGTCAGCTTGAGTTAAACGTGATGGAACCTGTGCTCGTATTCAATCTCCTTCAATCGATCAGCATCATGAACAATGCGTTCAGAAGCTTTACAGACAACTGCCTGATTGAGATTGAAGCGAATGAAACACGTATGAAAGAATATGTGGAAAACAGTGTAGGGATCATCACAGCGGTTAACCCTCACTTGGGATATGAAGTCGTATCGAGGATCGCGAGGGAAGCCATTCTAAAAGGGAAATCGGTAAGAGAGCTTTGCCTTGAATATGATGTTCTCACTGAAGAAGAGCTTGATCTGATCTTGAATCCATATGAAATGACGAATCCGGGGATTGCGGGTCGTTTGCTTTTTGATCGGGAATAAATGATATGGAAACGTTCCGTTATGAATTGACGGAACGTTTTTTTGTATAATACCTTTTTGCCTCCAGTTGGGATAATAAAACGGGTTGAAAGAACCGGGTGTTTGTTCCTTTGTTTGAAGAAATCGAGAATATTTTAACGTAATCCTTTGAATATCCAGAATTTTTATAGGTGTAAAGACCTTGGGGATCGTGACTGCTGTCTTTAGAAAACCCCAATTTCTCACTAATCATTTCTTAGTATAATAGGAGTAGAAAACGATATCACAATAATAATAAATATACGTTAGACCTGTTGTTGCTTTCTACTACGGCATCCTGGAGGTTAAGACATGAACATTGGGGAATGTATGAAATATTACCGAATCTATAAGGGCATGACCCAGAAACAAGTAGGGGATGGCATTTGTACCCCTGGACATATTAGTAAAATTGAAAGCGGTCACCTGCATGTGACGAAAGAAAAACTGGATCTCTTTAATCGAAGGCTCGGAATCAATATTGAAAATGAACGGAAGTCCTATGAGAAATTACAAATGGACCTGGGTATGTGGCACGATGCGATGATCAAGCAGATCAATGGAAAAGTGGAATTATTGAAAGAAACGATTGAGCAGAATCCCCTTGTGAAGATTGAAACACTGAACGGTACATATAAACTTCTCAAAGCCCGCTATCTGATGGGGAAGGGAGATGTTCAGGAAGCAGCTTTTCTATTAAACCAGTTTTCCAATAAACGTTTGTCCTATTATATGAGGGAGTATGACCATCACTTATACTATCACTTCAATGGGATGTTCGAGCTACTGAAGGGTGATGCAAGAGAAGCCATCATACTTTTACAAAAAATTGACGCAAAGATATATATAAATTTCGAATACCACTTCCACATGGCCCTGGCCCATCACCAATTGAATCAACATGAGTCGGCCATTCATCATAGTGAGGTTTCCCTACAACACTTTAAGGAAACGTTCAATTTCAACCGCTGCATCGATGCTGCTTTGATTCAACTGGTTTCGGAATCCAACATGGGGAAAAAGAATCTTGAAGACTTGGAAATCAAGCTTAAAGAATTGATACAGCATTGTGATAATTTGCATGATCATGGAAGAAAAGCGATCCTGTATAGGAACTTGGGGAATGTATATCGTGAAGTGAAGAATGAGAGAAAGGCAAAGGAAGCCTTTCAAATGGCGGAACGTCTTTCGGTGATTTCAAAAGCCCCAGGGGAAGGCACCACTATGGTCGAAACGTGGGTATAACGCACATAAAAAGCTTCATCCCGTAAAATGGGATGAAGCTTTTTATGTGTTTTCATTGGCGGATGGATAGAATTTATTTTCGATCTTCTTATACTCCTCAAGGTTCTTGGTGAGTCGTGCCAGCTTATGGACTTCCTGCAGGAGAAAGGTCTTATCCAATTCATAGATGACTTCTCTTTCAATATGGTCAATGGTATTGCAGGCAAATGACCAAATGTTCTGATGCTTGGATGGCTGAATGGATTCAGCAATAAGGGCAAGTGCACGCACAATGTCCGTGATGATCAAATGATTGTCTTTTGCATAGTGACGGATATAGCCAAACCCACGATACAGGTAGTAATCAAATGGTTCTGATTGAAGGATGACCCGGATTGTGCCTGCCTCATCGATTAGATAAGGGGTGAAGGATAGGTGATCCTCTATTGTCAGCATGAGGTCTGCCATCTGATCGATGGTATTAGACGCCGTTTTAGGGTCATCATTCCCGAGTGATTTGATGGCAACTTCGGCCAGCTTGTGAATGCCCATTTGCAAGTCTTGAATTTCAGTTTCTTTATGCCCCATTTCAATGAAATCAAGGTAGAAATTGGTTAAAATCTCCTTTGTGTCCGGTCCCCATATGCTCACGATTTCATTGCCGGCCAACACGTAATCCCCGACTTTGTAATGAAGTTCAATGACGAGATTCTCGGACTTTGCCCGTTGGATCATTCCTTGAAAATCGATTAATTGGATATACCCCGATCCCCTGGAACTCACGTGAATGATATTTTGTTTATACTGGTCCATCGTGTCACCATGTTCTGTTGTACGGTGGGTCTCCAAATCATTTTTAAGCGTCTGGTTGATCATCACTTCAGAAACCTGCTTCATATTGTACGTGATATTATGGACCTGCATCCATGTCGACGCATGATTAATGAAGAATATGAACGTGAGGGATGACAGGAACGCCAGTCCGATCGTCATGACCGGGGCAGCAACAAACATTTCCTTCTTTGAATTTCCGATAAAAAGGAAAAGGAGGAGCACATACACGAAACTCCCATTGAAAATGCCAAGGGCGTGCTGCGTTTGTTTATCTGAAATGAAATCCAAGAGCATCCTTGGTGAGAATTGTCCACTGAACATCGTCAGCACGACGAGCAGGGAGTTAAGTGTAAAAGCACTGAGTGTCAGGATGCCTCCTATAAGCGTACTCACCAGAATGCGGGTGACCGATGAATCCATACTTAACACATCAGGCGTGTACTGTGACACTTCCAGAGAGAGATCTAAATAAAGGGTAATGGCGACCATGAGCAAGGACAGGCATATGTAAATGAAGGGCATATACCAAATGGTGAGCCTGATTTCATGCATGCGCTGCCGTTTTGACATGAGCAAATATTTTCTGATGGATAAGGGGAGCATCTTTTTCAACATGATCGAACCGGTTCCTTTCTAGTAAATGGATATGGGTTAGTTTTCCCTCTCTAACATGGTTAAAACGTCCTTACTACAAAAAGATTAATAGAAACGGGAGTATTTTGGACTAAACCGATCGGAAATACCGCATCCTGATTCATTAGAAAGAATTTTTAAAAAATAACAAATATTCTATTGACGAAGGGGTGAATCCCCTATATAATCCAATTCATACTCAAATATCAAATGAAAACATAACGTTATATCTCTTATCAAGAGCGGCGGAGGGATAGGCCCGATGAAGCCCGGCAACCTGCAGGATCAGTCTGTAAAGGTGCCAATTCCTACAGATTCCATGTGGATCTGGAAGATAAGGGGAGGAGCATGATCAATTAGCCCTCTTCTTACAAGAAGAGGGCTTTTCTGTATACCCTCTTTCTTACCACCACGCCTTCAGACAGGAATCGTACGTGCAGGTAATACCGGAAAAAAGGAGGCTGAATGATGTCAGCGATAAATGTGGCGCTTCTGGGCTTTGGAACCGTTGGTCAAGGGGTCTGTGAAGCCATTGAAACTCATCAGGAAAGATTGAAAGAAGCACTCGGTAAAGAGGTAAAGGTAAGGGCCATCCTCATCAAGGATCCCTCTAAGCAAAGGGAAATCGATCCCTCCATCAGGGTTACGACCGATTTTAAAGACATTCTCGACATACCTGACCTTCATGTGATCTTTGAAGCGATAGTGGGAGAAGAACCGACTTATACGTATATAACACAAGCAATCGAGAAGGGGATTCACGTCATAACGGCTAATAAAGCCATGTTTGCAAAATACGGCCCCGAGCTTCTAAAGAAAGCTTCAAATAAAGGGGTGTCCCTTGGTTTCGAAGCGACTACAGCCGGGGGGATCCCGGTCATCGGCACCATCCGTCAGCTCCTGAAGGTAAATGAAATCACCAGCATTCAAGGCATATTGAATGGGACATCCAACTTCATTCTATCTCAAATGAGGAAACGGGGACTTTCTTTTGAAACTGCCCTAAAGCAGGCCCAAGAAAAGGGGTATGCCGAGGCGGATCCCACGAGCGACATAGAAGGATATGATGCGTTTTATAAGCTTCTGATTTTAAGTCAGACCGCCTTTGGCAGGCAGCCGGACTGGAAGGATATCAGGCGGAAAGGAATTACACATTTGACGGCGGAATGGCTGCAGGCTGCTGAGTCCTTCCGATTGCGATTTAAGCATATAGGATCACTTGAACGGGACGGATTCAATCGCATCAGGGGAGGGGTAGAACCGGTCCTTGTCCATGACACCCATCCGTTTTACGGGGTGGAGGATGTGGAAAACGCGATTTCCCTAAAGGGGAGTCTGGTAGGGAGAGTCACGCTGCTCGGTCCCGGAGCGGGGAAACATCCGACTGGAAGTGCCATGGTGGAGGATTTTCTCTCCCTGATAGAGGGGAAATACACCGTTGCTCCCGAAAAGACGGTGAGGAGCGAAGATACCCAAGAAGAAAGCATCAGGCAATGGGTCCTGCGGTTCAAGGAAAAAGAGGAGTATCAAAGCTGGATTACACCGTTCACCTTAAAGGACCGCATTCAGCTTGGAAATGACCTTTATGTCTTTGTCGAAGGAAGAAAAGAAGACCTCCAATCCCTTCTTCACTCACAAGAACACATTCAGGCTGTATCGATCTTAAACGAAATTCCTCTTGAAAATGAAGTGAAAGAAGGAATGGTTGTTTCATGACCGCTTTAGAAAAAGCGAAATCTGATAGAAAGTAGGGGGATCACTTGAGTATCATTGTTCAGAAATTTGGTGGGACCTCTGTAGGTTCTACGGATCGAATGAAGCGGGTGGCAGGATATATTGTGAAGGAAAAAGAAAAGGGGAATGACGTCGTGGTAGTCGTATCGGCGATGGCCAATACAACGGATACCCTTGTGAAACTGGCTGGGGAACTTTCTGATGATCCCGGTAAAAGAGAGATGGATATGCTCCTCGCAACAGGTGAACAGGTCACGATTTCCCTTCTGACGATGGCCCTTCAGCATAGAGGGATGAAAGCCGTGAGCTTGACAGGTCGGCAGGCGGGAATCCGGACCGATGCAGTGTTCGGTAATGCAAAGATCACTTCCATTGATACAGGGAGGATAAAAGAGGAATTATCCAACGGGCGAATCGTAGTGGTGGCCGGTTTTCAAGGTGTCACCGAAGAGGGGGAGCTCACCACTTTAGGCAGGGGCGGATCCGACACGTCGGCTGCTGCACTGGCTTCAGCCCTGAATGCGGATCGATGCGACATTTATACGGACGTTGACGGGGTGTACACTTCCGACCCGATGGTGGTTTCACGGGCTGCGAAAATCGACGGTCTCTCCTATACCGACATGCTCCGGTTTGCCACGATGGGAGCCAATGTCCTACATCCGAGAGCGATTAAACACGCGAAGGAACACGGAGTACCTTTGATCGTTCGTTCCAGTTTAAAAGAGGGGAGGGGAACCGTCATCAGCGGGAAAGTCCAAAGAAATGATGCCATCGTAGGTGTTGCCCTCCAGGAAGAGATTTCGGTCCTTACGATCCATGGCTGCGATGGAGGGGAATCATTGATCCTCTACGATCTTGATTCCCACCATATTGAAACAGAAAGGATCAAGCATCGGCAAGACCTGGCCTTGATCATAAAAGATCAGGATGTTCCCCTCGTAAAAAAAATCGTCAGTCAGTATAACCAGGCTTACTCCACTTTTGACATAAGGGAAGATTTATCGAAGGTATGTGTGATTGGAAGCATCCAGTCTTCAGGGGAAGTAAAAGAAAAGGTGACGAATGTATTTCATGATTACCATATAGGGAAAGTGTCCGAGTGGGAATCGTCAGTGGGCTTAAGCGCCATTGTCGATCGCTCGGATGTCGAAAAGGCCGCAAGAATCCTTCATATGCACTTTGGGTTGGATTATATTGAATCCAAAAGGGCGATTTTATAAAGGGAAGAAGTGTATAGTCGGCTCTATACACTTCTTTCTTTATGGGGTGATGGATACCGGAGTCCCGACCGGTACGATACTTGAGAGCTCTTCCACGTCTTTGTTATTCATCCTGATACACCCTTTGGATACCGCATTCCCTATGGAGGCAGGGTTATTGGTTCCGTGGATCCCATAGCTCTCTTTGGATAAACTCATCCACATCGTGCCAAAGGGTCCCCCTGGATTCGGTGCTTTATTGATGATGATGAATTCCCCGATGGGCGTTTCGAACAGGACCCTACCTACGGCAATGGGGTATTCTTTCACTTGGACCCCATCTTTAAATAATCGGAGGGTCCGGTTGTTAACAGACACTAGAATATTGTAGGGATTTCCCGTTGTATCGGGGATTCCGGGGATGTTGATCGTCTGGCCCGGGTATAGTTGATTCGGGTCGATACCGGGATTAGCGTTCAGGATGTCAGCCAGGGGGGTCCTGAAATCCCTTGATATCTGATTAAGAGTTTCTCCAGTCTTTACAGTGTGGATCAAGGGTACCAAACCTCCTTTTTTCACATTCTTATCATTCTATTCTATGTAGGAGGGGAAAAGTGGTTCAATGAGCTTACATCAAAAAAGCCCGCATCCATGAAGATGCGGGCTAACAGATCATTGAGGCAGGTTTTGCTGCGGGACAGTCGTATAGCTCTGAAGCATGAGCGTCATATCTTGTCCATTCAGTTGTGGAACCTGATAATACCCGTGCTTATTTTGGTAAAGGAAAATTTCATAACTCATTTCAATGAAATTCGGTACACTGTCTGCAACAACACGGCGCAACACGGGATTTGTCATCTCGAGAGCCGTCATCGCAAGGAGTGTGGCCAGGGATTTCGTCTGTCCCAGCATATAAGCGGATAAGCCTTTATCGGAAAGCTCCTGCACGGATTGATTCGGTTTTTTCGGTGCTCCGGGTTTGATCCCATAAGTCGTCGTATGGTTTTGGGTCATTTGGTATTGTTGTGTCGGCACTACAGGGTCTTGGCCCGTCGAGAAGCTTCCTACAATGGTATTGTACATGGTCGTCACGAAGTCGGTCTGGCGCTTGACCATATCTTTCAATTCCGGGTCCTGAATGTGCTGATCATACATTTGATATTGGTCGAGCATGCTGATGATCCCAGCGATGACTTCATGGGCATCAAAGAGCTCGTGACCCCCATGGTCCTGACTTTGGGTGTTCATCATATTCGGTGGCATTTGAGCGCCGGGTTGCGGCATCCCATTGGATTGACCTTGGTTATTCATACATATTCCTCCTCAAATGGTTTCGATGATTAGAATAACCCCTTAAATTAAAATTATGTATGACTCCAGGGGGAATGGTTTAATACTTCCCGGCCTGTCCGAATACAATAGGGAGAAGTCAATTTGAAGGTGGTACGGATATGAGTATATTTATTAGCTATATCGTATTAGGGTTATCCCTGTCTGCACCTATGGGACCGATCAATGCCGCCCAATTGGACAAGGGTATCCGATTCGGTTTCTTCCATGCCTGGCTTGTTGGAATCGGGGGGATGCTGGCAGACGGCATCTTTATGCTTTTTATATATTTTGGATTGGCTCAATTCATTGATACACCATCAATAAAACTATGCTTATGGATCTTTGGTTTTATTATATTGACGTACACGGGGGTTGAAAGCATCCAAAAGTCCGGAACCCTCACATCTTCCTCACCCCAATCGCAGAATGAGTCGAAAGGAAAAGCGTTCCGGACTGGTTTCTTTATGGCGATTTCGAATCCTTTAAGCATTTTATTCTGGCTTGGAATCTATGGATCGATCCTCGCACAGACGTCCAGATCATATGAGTCCTCCCAGCTTTTCTTGTATAGTCTGGGAATATTCCTGGGGATCACCATTTGGGATGTGACGATGGCGTTTGTTGCGACGGGGGCAAGGAAACTGGTGAGTCCACTCATCCTGAGGACCATTTCCATCCTATCGGGAATCGTTCTGATGGGGTTCGGCATTTATTTCGGCGTAGAGGCCTGTCGCATAGTGTTTGGTTAGACAGACACCCAATGGGCGCCCTCCTAATAGGATAGATGTGTAATCTTTAGGAGGGATCGGCTACATGATATATTCAAAAGGTTGGATCGACCAACATTTGGGAGAGCTTACTTCCTGGCAGCAATCTGCCTATACACATTTCTCGGAAGTGATGAGTGATGAAGAGCACCCATACCCGTGCGTACCGGGTAAACAAGGATTTCAAACAGATACATTACGCTTCGGTTTTGCAGAAGATCCGAGAAAGGATGAAGCGACGGATATGCTCGTCTCTTTATTAAAAGAATACGGAGGAATTTCAAGGGATACAGGGAAGTATGCATCTCTCGTCGTGTTTTTTCAATCAGAGGAAATCGAGGGTTCCGTCGAAACGTATCAACACATTTTCTGGGACTTATTGAATCGGGTACACAAGCTGGATGATAAGCCTTGGCCGGATGGTATCGGAAAGGATCCCCATGACCACACATGGGAGTTTTGTTTTGACGGGGAACCTTATTTTGCGTTCTGCGCGACTCCCGCCCATATCGTCCGAAAGAGTCGACACTTTCCCTATTTTCTCCTCGCCTTCCAGCCCCGTTGGGTATTTGATGAAATCAATTCTTCCACGACATTCGGTCAGAAATTAAAGAAAGTCATTCGAAAACGGCTCGTTGAATATGACGGTGTCGATCCTCATCCCAGCCTAAAATGGTACGGACAGGAAGACAACTATGAGTGGAAGCAGTATTATCTCAGCGATGATGATTCTTCCATGAGTAAATGCCCTTTTTCACATATGCATAAGAAAATTAAGAGTTAAAGCATCAGGCTTTAACTCTTTTTTCTTTTATGAAGGCAGCTATAGCAATCAAGAGTATGAATCCAAGACTGACAAAGAAGCCGACGCGGCTTACTCCATCAAGGAGAGTACCGCTGATGGCAAACAGAATGAGAAGCAGGGCAATGATCGTCCGAGTCAGGTCCCACACTGTTTGGCTCATGAGTTTATGGAAGGAAGCCAGGATAAAAAGCCATGTGTACAGAAGCATCAGCCCTGCAGCGGTAGTGATATATTCAAAGAGTTTATCCGGAAGAAGCATGGCAACGACAATGGATAGTGCAACGACCAAAGTGGTCAATCCGAAAGCGGGAAGCGGGACTGCCAATCTCCCCTTTTCGGCAAAAATACCGGGCGCATCGCCTTCCTCGGCCAGTGCCACGAGCATCGTCGTGACGGCGTATAAAGAAGCGACCATGGTAGAAAACCCGGCAATGATCAGAATGGCATTGAATATGTGGGGGACCCATGGAATGCTGTATTGGTCCAGGGCGGTCAGAAATGGGCTTTCATTTGGGTCGATCCTGGTTACCGGTACCAGCTTTAATACGAGATAAAAGGAAAGAATATAAAGGATCGTCAAAATCAAAAGCATGATATTCCCTGATTTCGGTGCTTCCTTAGGATCCTTCAATTCCTTGGCCATCAGACCCATCACTTCAATCCCCCCGAATCCATAGAAGGCAAAAAGAAGGGCGAGCCATAAGCCTTTCCCATCATGTGGGAGAACGTCCTTTATGGGAGATTGAAGAACCCTCCCCGAACTCTCACCCCCAAGCCAGCCAAACATGGCGGCACCTGCAATGAGGATGAACATGATGATGGCAGCAGCTTTCATCACTCCGAACATATTCTCCATTTGTTCCACTTTCCGGACTCCCATCAGGATGATCACCAAACCGAGAAGGGCAAATCCGGCCGTGAATATCCAAAGCGGGATGTGTGGGTACCAAAATTGGGCGAAGAGGGCGAGTGCGGTTAATTGACTTCCCATGATCAACATTTCTGCAGACCAATACACCCATCCGTTACTGAAACCTGCCCAGGAACCGTATGCTTGTTTAGCATATGTCCGGAATGAACCCTTCTCAGGATGATGTGCCGTTAGTTTGGCCAGTGCCTGGAAAACCATCCACGTGCCGATACCCGCCAGCAAATAGGCAATGAGAACCGAGGAGCCCGCTCTTTGAATCGGTATGGCAGACCCAAGGAAATAACCGGTTCCGATGATGCAGCCCACCCCGATGAAAGAGAGCTGCCACCACGATAGATTTGTCTGATTCGTACATTTGCTCATATCATTTCACCTGACCTTTATCTTTCATATTGTGTTGTTCCCGCTCATGAATTATGTGATTGGAATCGGAATGATTTTTCATGAGAAAGGAGAAAGTAAGGGAAAGTGAAATCGAGGAGGCAGGCTGATGGAAAAGATTCATCCGAATTGCTGGAACGAACATGGGGAATTAAAGACGGTCATGGTATGCTCGCCTTCATCAGTGGATGTACCCGATCAAAGAACGGCGGATTATGTAGGGTGGGAGAAACCTGTTAATCAGGAGAAAGCGAAGGAAAACCATGAAGAGATGACGCAGGCCATGGAAGATGCAGGAATAGCGGTCATCGACTACTCTAAATATCTTAAAGATGAGGTTAAGGAGCTGAATCAACAGCTGATTAACCGGGTCTTTGTCAGAGATCTGGCTTGTGTGTATGGGAATACAGTGATTCCGGGTGATGCAGGAACTACCATGAGGGCCCCTGAATATGTTCATTGTCATGAATTGTTTCAATCCTGGTTTGATGAGAAGGTATTTTCGATTCAGGATAATAACCGGTTGAAGGCTCTGGAAAATGGGGATGTGTTTGTGTTGAACAGGGACTCTGTTTTCATTAATACCGGCCTTCGATCAAGCATCGAAAGCATAGAAGCACTGAAGGGGAAGATCTTTCAGGCAGGGTTTTCGGAAATCGGGATCATCGACTTACCAAGGACGGGTGAAACGATGCATTTGGACATGAACTGCAATGTAGCGGGGACTGACATCCTGATTGCGAAAAGTTATATGCGTCTCTTCCCGGTACAAGTCGTCAACGAAAAAGGCGGGAGGTACGTGATGATGGAAGAATTCATCAAGCGTCAGGGCTTCGACGTATTATGGACGGATGACATAAAGCACACGGTCGCGGATATCAATTTTCTGAATCTGGACCCGGATACCCTGTTGATCAGCACGAAAGCCAATAAGAAGATATTGAAAGATCATCCGAAATTAAAAGGGAAAAAATTGATAGAAGTCGATGTGAATGAGCTTGAAAAAGGCGGGGGCGGGATAAGGTGTATGACGCTTCCGTTAGAACGGAGAGAATAGTTGAAATATGGTTCTCGTTTTCTCTACGTAAATGACAGGATTCAACAGCTTTTCCCAGGAAATGATGTTGAACCCTGTCGGTTATGATCATATAACAGACAAAAAGCCGTCCGGATTGGACGGCTTTTGCATTTTGAATAGCTTCTGAATTAATAAACCCCGACAGCGTCCCAAGCTGCTTTAACGGAATTGTAAGTGGAGCTTCCATTTCCGTACAGGTCAGCTGCTGATTGAAGAAGCGCAGCACGTGCATAACTGAAATTACTTGTTGGTGTTAAGTAGACAGTAAGGGCACGATAGTAGATCTTCTCTGCTTTGGCTTTCCCGATGCTTGAGATCGTGTTGTAAGCCGCTTTGTTCGGGATACCGGAGTTTGTATGAACGCCTCCGTTATCGGAAGAGGTGTTCACATAGTTATTCATATGTTCCGGTTGTCCATATTTAGATGGGTTAGAAAGACTGCGCAGTGCATCACCTGAGATGCCAGGTGTGTAGACATCTTCACCCATTAAATAATCACCTGGATCTAAGAAATAGCCGAATACATCAGAGAATGATTCGTTCAGGGCCCCTGATTGATATTGGTATTGTAATCCGGCAGTACGCTCCGTCACGGCGTGTGTCAGTTCATGGGCAACGACATCGAGTGCACCTGATAGGGAAGTGAAGGTCGATCCGTCCCCGTCACCATAGACCATTTGTGAACCATTCCAGAACGCATTATTGTAGTTGGATCCGTAATGGACTGTCGAACGGATGGTCGCTCCGTTATTGTCGAAACTATTGCGGTTATGTGTGTTTTTATAATAGTCATAGACTTTGCCGGCATACGCATGGGCATCGACGTCAGCCGCTTGGGAATACGCGGTCCATGAGTTATTGCTGTCAGTGGAATAGACACCAGGCAGACTGGACCCATTTCTGGCCGTAAAGGTTTCAATGACACCGTTCATCGGTTTCGTCACATCAAATAAGTAATAGGTACCGTTTGAAGAATAAGTATTAAGAGTTTTATAGTCATCTAAAACCCCGTAGCCGCTTCCTGTCGTACCAGCATCTGTCACCGCATTAAATGCTTCGACGATGGAACCGTCTTTGGCATCAACATAAATCTGCCAGTTTGCTCCGTACGGCTCGATGAATTGAAGCTGTACTTTATAAGCAAGAGTGAACTTTCCATCTTTCTCATGGATGACAAGATCATTCTTCACATTGGTGCTTTCTACGTTACTATCTTTCTTTCCATCAATGGCGGGAACGTCTTGAGTTCCTGTCACTGTATCTGCTTTAGATAAACCGATATGTTTCCAAGCAAGATCCGTAGCTGATTTTTGATTGATTTTTGATTTTGTCTTGGTCACTTTTTTAGAAGCTTCTTTGAATAGCTGACCTGTAGTGGCCGTCACTTCATTGTTTTTATTTGTATGGACAATGAAGATGGCCCCTTCAACAGGAACACCGTCCACTGATTGAGTGAATCGATAATGTGACATTCCAAGATCATCTGTCGTCTTTTCAAGTAATGTCAGTTCAGAATGTGGATCGATGGCGAACAGCTCTTTATTTTCCTTCATGAACGTTCTCACGTCTTTGTCGTTCTTCACAATACCCTTTGATAGTTTCCCAGATATGAAGCTAGGCCCTTTTTTATCTATGTTCATGACCTTTTGATGAATGTCCATTTTCGAAGTAATAGAATCTGAAGACTGGGCGAATGCGGATGCACCCGTAAAGGAGGCGCTGAATACAAGAGAAGTACCTAGTGCTAAACTAACTAATTTCTTTTTCGACATAATTACAATTTCCCCTTTTGATCATAGATTTTGGAAATAGCTATTTCTTTTGGCCCCGGCGGCTAATTAGTAGTCTAGTAAAAAAAAGGAAGGTTGACAATGAAAAAAATGGTAATYATCAGTAAATTTAAAATATTTAGTGTTTAATAATGTCGATATAAAACAAATTTGAGGGGAATTTCTACCTTTATCTGTTACTTTCGGTGAAAAATATTTTTCTAGGAATATTCCACTATTTTTTGTGCAAAAGAGTATCAGAGAAGAAACGGTTGAATTTGTTACAGCATTTGGTATAATTAATGTGAATTAATTCACAAACTCACATAAAAGAAATGAGTGGATACTGTGGAAAAGAAAATCGTCATAGCAGGGGGTACAGGTTTCATTGGCCAGTACCTTCAGAAGAAATTTCTCGAGAAGGGCTATAAAGCGACCATCATTTCAAGACAGTCTCCCCATGTGTCGTGGGAGCGGCCCAGTGAAATAGTACAGGCATTGGAAGGGGCGGAAATGCTCATCAATCTTGCAGGCAAGTCAGTCGACTGTCGGTACAATGAAAAGAATAAAGCGGACATTTTCAAATCCAGGACGGAAACGACGGACATATTGGGGATGGCTCTTTTAGAATGTCAGAATCCGCCACCTTTATGGATCAATTCGAGCACGGCCACGATCTATCGCCATGCAGAGGACCGGCCGATGACGGAGGAAGGCGGAGATATCGGTACGGGCTTTTCCGTTGAAGTGGCAAAAGAATGGGAGAAAGCATTTTTCTCCTTTTCATTACCGGAGACGCGGCAGGCGGCTTTACGGATCGCTATCGTGCTGGGACCGGATGGCGGCGTGATGACGCCATACAAAAACCTGGTCAAGTTTGGTCTCGGAGGGGTGCAGGGGCCGGGCACCCAGAAATTCAGCTGGATTCATGTAGAAGACGTGTACCGGATCATTCTTTTTTTGAATGAAGAGAAGGAGTTAAGCGGAGTGTTCAACTGTGCGTCGCCGGATCCAGTGACCAATCGTGAACTCATGGCTAAATTGAGGGATGTGATGAATAAGAAAATAGGGCTCCCGACCCCGAAGTGGATGCTTGAAGCAGGTGCAGTGGTCATCAAAACGGAAACCGAACTGGTTCTGAAAAGCAGGTGGGTCTTCCCGGAACGGCTGGAGAAAGCAGGATTCATCTTTCAATATGATACGCTTGATAAGGCACTGGGGCAGATCCTCTCCAAGTGAAGACGAAAGGACTTATCACACACTGACAAGTCCTTTTCTTGCTATTCCATGAAATCATATGTCGTCCAGCAGCGGTTCATCCCGATCCCTTTCTGCTCGGCATATTCATCTCCCCATTTACACATCTCAAATAGCGTGGCCTGGAGTTTCTTACCCATCTCCGTCGTCGAATATTCGACTTTCGGCGGGACTTCCTGGTACACCGTCCGCTCGACCAGTCCATGTTCTTCCAACTCCCGAAGCTGCTGGGTAACAAGACAGCCACGAATGGGATGCCGGCCTGGTCCTATCCGCATATTCTCGGATTGGATGTGGCAGGAGTGGTCGCAAAAGCAGGAGAAGGGGTAACAGATTTTAAAGAAGGAGATCGTGTCGTTTATCATGGGAATTTTACCAAAAAAGGCGGATATGCAGAGTACGCGGTCACCACTGCCCATACCGTTTCACGTATCCCGGACAGCGTTTCCTTTGAGGATGCGGCAGCACTTCCGACCGCGGGATATACAGCCTATCAGGCCATTCACCGTAAACTGCCCCTCGAACAGATCGACACCATTTTGATTCATGGAGGTGCTGGTGGAGTAGGCGGGTTTGGCGTACAGCTTGCGAAACTTGCTGGGAAGACTGTCATTTCCACGGCTTCCCGTCACAATCATCACTATGTGAAATCACTTGGAGCAGACTATTGTATCGACTACCGGGAAGAAGACGTCACCCGGAGAGTGATGGAAATCACAGATGGTCGTGGTGTTGATGCAGTTGTTGATGCAGTCAGCAGACAAAGTGCCACAGACTCCCTGGATGCTTTGGCCTATATGGGTCACATGGTGTACATCGCCGGTGCCCCTGATTTCACCAAAATCAAATCATTCACGAAAGTCGTTTCCTATCATGAAATCGCCCTTGCAGCGGCGCATCAAACCGATGACTTCAAAGCCCAAAAGGACTTTGCGGTTATCGGAGATGAAATGCTTGACCTGTTGGAACAAGGGAAGCTGGATGCCATGCTGAAGGAGACGGTGACCCTTGAAGACGTCCCGCAAGCCCTCAGCCGTTTATCCGATCGCCATGTGAAAGGTAAGATTGTAGCTAAAATGAAATAATACGAAAAGGAGAGCCCGAGTACCAGGGCTCTCCTTTTTATCTCATCGAACTTCGTTATGTCGCAGGTATTCAAGACTTTTTCGCACGCTTTCGATGGGAGGGATCTTGGAGTCGTCCTGTTCGACGATCCACCAGTCCACATCGCTGTGCATACCGAATTCAAGGATGGGTTCCAGGTCCAGTCCACCTGATCCAAGTTCCGCGAAAAATCGTTCTCCGTCGGTTGTCATGTCTTTTAAATGGACAAGAGGAGTCCGTCCCTGGTAACGCTTCAGCCACTCAACGGGATTTTCGCCGGCATAGGTCAGCCAATAAATATCAAACTCAGCTTTCACCGTGTGGGGATTCGTTTCAGTCAGAATCGTCTCGAGAGCCGTTTTCCCGTTCGATAGAGTCATTAATTCGAAGTCATGGTGATGATAGCAGAGGGTGATACCCGCTTCAAAGCATTTTGCACCAATGGAGTTCAGGTCATCGATCAATCGGAAATAATCATCTTCTGTTCGTTCTTCAGGGGGCAAATATGGGCATACGATATAGGTACTGTCAAGGGCAAGCTGATCCTCGATCACCTGATCCACATTGCTCCTTAGTTCAGATAAAGAAATATGACTGGAGACGGCACGAAGATTCAGCTTGTCCAGTAAATCTTTCAACTCCTTGACGGATAGACCTCCGTAACCGGCAAGCTCGACACCTTCATAACCTAAATCAGCCACTTTTTTAAGAGTACCGAGAAAGTCCTTTTCCGCCTCGTTTCGCAATGTATACATCTGGAGGGCAACAGGAATTTTTTTCATACGCTCACTCCTATCCTTTGGTCATGTTCGCGTTGATTTGAGAAAGAACGCTCTTATATACTTCTAATTCCTCTTCTGAAATCCCTTTAAGAATCGTATCCTCATACAAATTTTCAATGAAAGGGGACAGCTCGTCCTTCGCCGTCACTCCTTTCTCTGTGATGAAAATAAGGAATGATCTTCTATCCTCGGAATTCTTTTCTTTGTAGATCAGCTTTTTTCTTTCTAATATATCCAGGATCCTTGTCAGGGTCGGCTGGTCTTTTTCTGACCTCATGGCAAGCTCTTTTTGACTGATTCCATCCTGCTCTGCAAGTCTCTTCAGAACGGTCCACTGTTCAGGTGTCACATCGAAATCTTTCAGATGGAGAGTGAGGAATCGAATGATATTTTTTACTGTGCGGCTCGTATATAAGCCGATGGTTTCATCTCGGGACATTGTCACTGGTTTCACCTTCTACATGAGTTTCTTCTTTTTATCATACATGAATTCCGGAAGAATTTGAATTAATTGTCACAACAACTATATTTACAAATATACATGTTGTAGATATAATTAGTATAACAATTAATTGCGCGAAGGAGAATGATAGTGGAGCATTCAACAAAACAAAACATCTGGACGCGGCCATTTTTTATGGCGTTACTGAATAACTTTTTTCTCTTTTTAGTTTTTTACTCATTGTTAACCATCCTGCCCCTGTATGTGCTCGATGAGTTGCATGGAACGGAAGGTCAGGCAGGACTTGCTACAACGGTCTTCTTATTATCAGCCATCATTGTCCGTCCCTTTTCTGGAAAAATCATTGAGCTGCTGGGTAAGAAAAAGACGCTCATCCTCAGTGTATTGATGTTCGGGATTTCCTCATTCATTTACTATTGGGTAAATGATTTTTATTTTTTGATGGGGCTCCGTTTTTTCCATGGGATTTGGTTTAGTGTCGGTTCAACGGTCATGGTGGCGATTGCCGCAGATATGATCCCTGCAAACAGGAAGGGGGAGGGACTTGGTTACTTTGCCATGTCGATGAACCTGGCAGTCGTGGTCGGACCGTTTCTTTCCCTCGCCCTTATACAGTGGATCCCGTACACGACATTATTTATGGGTCTTGCCTTGATTATTGTCATAGGCTTTCTTTGCTCATTTGGAATTCAGGTGACGGAGGACGATGTGGTGGAACAGGTAGTGAGCAGACGCTTAACTCTTAAGGATTTAATCGAAGTGAAGGCCATCCCGATTGCATTGGTAGGGTTCCTGACCTCATTTGCCTACTCCGGGATCATGTCGTTTATCTCCGTTTACGCGAAGTCTATCGGGCTATTCGAATCCGTCAGCTTATTCTTCGTCGTGTTTGCCGCTGCCATGCTGCTGTCGCGGCCATATACAGGGAGATTATTTGACCGGTCGGGACCCAATGCGGTCATCTACCCGTCCCTCATTATCTTTGCCGGTGGACTGATTCTCTTGAGCATGACTCATTCCGTCATTTTCTTATTGATTTCAGGAACGCTGATCGGACTTGGGTACGGTGCTTTGCTTCCAAGCTTCCAGACGATGTCCATTCAGGCGGCACCGAAGAGGAGAACAGGGCATGCGACGGCCACGTTTTTCATTTTTTATGACCTCGGGATTGCGGTTGGATCGTTTGCGTTGGGGCTTGTTTCCTCGCAGTTCGGCTTTTCAGCTTTATATATCATCTGCAGTGGAGTGGTACTGGTCACAGTAGCGGCATATAAAATCGTGACGAAACGAAGAACGAAGGCTGTAAATCAAGGAGAAGCGTTGGAGTTATAAAATGTAAAAGGGGCTTACCTTTCGAAGGTGAGTCCCTTTTTGATCGTCAGCGGTTAAGTGAAGGTATGAACCTGAAACGAAACGTACACTCTAAAGGTACAGGGGAGGTGTAAAACCATGGCACAAGACGTACTATGTGAAGTAAGCAACTGCCGGTACAACAGTGAAGGTAAGAAGTGTTCTGCAGACCAGATTTTCGTAGTCAGTCATAAAGGGAACAAAGCGCATAACAGCGAAGAAACGGATTGCAAAACATTCGAACCTGGTATGTAATAGGAGAGAAGGCAACCATAGGCGTGGTTGTCTTCTTTTTGTATAGTATTGATAATAATTCTCAATGTTATACAAAAAGCCCACATTTAAAGTAAAAGACTCCTCCAATCCCTCAACCAAATCCAAACAAAAAACCCGCCGCTAGACGGGTTCTCAATCCTTTTCAATCCACTCCTGTGACCACTTCTCAATATTCTTCATTAAAGGCTCTAAAGAATAGCCTTTCTTTGTTAACGAATATTCAATCCGCACCGGTGTTTCGGGATAGACGGTCCGTGTAACGATTCCTTCTTGTTCAAGATCTTTTAATCGCTCGGATAGAAGTCTGCCGCTGATGCCTATTGCGTCTTTGATGGTGCAGTTCCGTTGAGGGCCAGACAGCAGTTGATAAATGATGAGTCCCGTCCATCGCTGACTTAAGATGCCAATCGCTTTTTCAAATCTTGGACATATTTCAGATTGGTTCATCTTCAATGCCTCCTTTAATCATGGGAATTCTATTTAGTAGTATACCATATAACAGGTGATAGGGTAATTTAATTACTTGACGGAAGATAGTTATTAACTTAAAATTAGTTACATAAAGTAACCTAACAAAAAACGTCTAAAAATAAATCGGAGGAATCATAATGAACTTTCATAAAGAACCCCATACCTTTGTTGGGGAAGTGAGCTTAATCGTACAAGATTTGGAGCAGTCTCTATCTTTTTACAAGGAAGTCATCGGGTTTAAGGTTCTGGAACAATCAGAAAGACGGGCGACCTTAACGGCAGACGGCATTCATGCTTTGTTATCCCTGGAAGAGCCGGATGAAGCTTTACCTAAAGAACCTAGGACGACGGGGTTGTATCATTTTGCTCTGTTGCTGCCAAGCAGAGAGGACCTTGGGAAGATTCTGGCCCATCTGATCAAGCTGAATATACAGCTCGGTTCTTCTGACCATCTTGTCAGTGAAGCATTATATTTATCTGATCCTGATGGGAATGGAATCGAGATTTACAGGGACCGTCCATCATCCGGCTGGACATGGCATGGTGATCAAGTCGAGATGGCCGTTGATCCCATCGATGCAAGGGGGATATTAGCCGAGGCAGAGGGGAAATCGTGGAATGGACTCCCTGCCGGTACAGTGATGGGGCACATTCATCTTCACGTATCAGATTTGAAGTCGGCGGAAGAATTCTACGGGAAAGGTCTTGGCTTTAACGTGGTGAGCCGATTCGGGGATCAGGCACTGTTCATTTCGACAGGCAGGTACCATCATCACATAGGATTGAATACGTGGAATGGGGTAGGCGCACCGGCTCCTTCTGAAAACAGCGTGGGCCTCAACTGGTTCACCCTTCACTTCCCAAATGAAGAAAAACGAAGCAGCATCATTCAACGTCTGGAGTCCATTGGGGCCACAGTCCAGGAACACGACGGTAAAATCCTCACCGTGGACCCATCCGGCAACCACATCCATTTAAGCTTGTAAAGGGGAGGGACGGACCTCGAAAAACGAGGTCCGTCCCTCTAAGCAGTTTTTTTTGGTCCTGCAGATTTTAGTGGGATAATGGTATGTACATACTAAAGGAAATTCGGTTAGCAGGGAGTGGGATGGATGAAGTTGAGTGTATTGGATCAGTCTGTGATTGTAAGGGGAGGGGACGCAGGTAGTGCGTTTCGGAATACAGTCAGGCTTGCACAGTATACAGAGCAGTTGGGGTACACACGATTCTGGGTGGCGGAGCATCATAATACGAATGGTCTTGCGGGTTCTGCTCCCCAGGTACTGATTTCACATATTGCCTCCATGACAACTACGATCCGGGTAGGATCCGGGGGTGTCCTCCTTCCACAATACAGTCCGTACAAAATTGCGGAGGACTTCAAGGTGTTGGAAACCCTATTTCCCAATCGGATTGATCTTGGAATCGGTCGTTCGCCAGGAGGGTCATATGAAACACGGATGGCTCTTACGGATGGGGTGAAAAAGAGTATGAATGGGTTTCCGGGACAGGTGGAGGCACTTCAGAATTACTTGCATCTTTCACCGGGACAATCCGTGAAGGCTTATCCTGACGCAGCGTCTCCTCCACTTCCATGGATATTGGGGATCACTCACCGTGGTGCCAGGGTGGCAGCTGAAAAAGGCACGGCTTTTACGTTTGGTCACTTCATCAATCCGGTCAATGGGAAGCGGGCGCTGGATTATTACCATACACAGTTTCAGCCTTCTTCCTCATTAGCCAGACCTTTGAGCAATGTGTGTATCTTTGTCGTTTGCGCTCCAACCGAGGAGGAAGCAGAAGAGATGGCTCTCACACAAGACTTGTGGTTATTGGCTGTAGAAAAGGGGATTGATACGGAAATTCCTTCCTTAGAAGAAGCAAAGGCAAGAGTGCTGACGCCGAAAGAAAAAGAAAAAGTAAAGGAAAACAGAAAAAGGACGATAGTAGGAACTCCTCAAAAAGTGAAAGAAGAACTAAGGATGCTAAGTGAAATATATCAAACGGATGAATTTATGATCATCACTAACGTGTCGCAGTTTGAAGATAAAGTAAGGTCGTATGAGTTGATAGCTGAGGCGCTTCTCTAAGTCAAGATGAGGCAAGAAAACCTCTGAAAATAAGAAAGGGAACCTATTGCGCTTTCACATAAGGTTCCCTCTCAATTTATATGAAATCAATAATAATAAGGATATGGTTGATAGCCATAAGCTGGCGGATATCCATACCCGTAACCATACCCATAACCCGGGCTCAATAATGCTGCTCCTAATAATCCGCCTGCAAGTCCTCCCACAAACGGACTGAAGCCGAATCCAAATCCTGGTCTTCCGAATCCGCCATAACCGAACCCTGGTCTCCCGAACCCTCCAAATCCCGGTCTTCCGAAGCCTACCCGTCCGATTGGCCGGCGGTAATCATGATAGTCTACAAACGTTTCATTGCCTGCTTGAAAATCATTCATAGCATAAAACCTCCTCTCTCTATCTAGGTTATGAGTATTCGTTTAGAGATGGATTGGTATGGGCATATCCCCAGATAAAGAGATTTTATAAAAATGGACCGAGAGGAGAAGGACAACTAAAATGGTCATGTGTTAAATCACTCATCCTTGTAGAGCACTTGATCCCGTTGCTCTACATTCTATATGTACAGCAACTACAAGTAGAGGATTCTTTTGTCTGGACGAGGGCAGAAATAATGGCTCCAATCGCCTGGATCCAACTGCCGACAACATTCAGGTTCCCACTGTCTTTATTATTTAAAGTGAGGATACCTGATATGGCTTGGAGAGAGTTTCCGATGATTTGTAGAAGGTTCCCATAGATCGAATAAAGCTCTTCTAGTGTATGTTCTTCATCGAAAGAATCAGCCAGGGCAGCCGATCCCCCCAACGCCTGGAGGAGATTCCCTTTGATGTTCAGCTCCTGCTTGATGATGGTATTGAAATCGATGACGATGCCAGCAATGACCGTTACGTTTCCGATGGCTTGAATTTCATTTCCCACTTTCGTCAGTGTGAATTCTTCAATGGCATCAGCTTCGAGGGCGTTCCCAGTAGCTTGAAGTTCGTTTCCTATGAGATTGAATGACCTAAGTGTACCATCAGGAATCCTTTTAATGGGAGTGCTGCCTATGGCGGCAATGACGGTCCCAATGGCTGCAACCCACGCTCCGAACGTTGCTTTTTGCTCATTGCTCATAGTATAATCGCCTACTTTACAGTTCCTTAAATAGTGTATACATCAGGACGATTGTTTGTTCATTCCCACCAAATCGAAGAGGGTAGAGAATCTTCCTCCAGAAGAAATGTTTCACCTATTTTAGGAGTGGCAACGGGCACATTCCGTTCTGCTCCTTTTTTCGTGACCCTTTTAATCGGATCCGTCCACTCGTGAAAAGATAGCGTAAAGGCCCCCCAGTGGATGGGCAGCAGCCAATTCCCTCCCACATCAAGGTGGGCTTGGACCGTCTCTTCAGGGAGCATGTGGATCGGTGCCCATCTGGGGTCATACTGTCCGCATTCCATCAGGGTCAAATCGAAAGGACCAAAGACCTTCCCTATTTCTTTAAAGTGAGGACCGTAACCACTATCTCCGCTAAAAAAGATCCTGGTAGTTTCACCGGCAATAACCCAAGAACACCATAATGTAGCGTTACGGTCATTCAAATTCCGACCGGAAAAATGTCTGGCGGGAGTACAGGCTAAGGTAAGTCCATTGAATTCAACCTTGTCCCACCAGTTTAGTTCGGCTATATGTTCAGGATGAATTCCCCATCGTTCCAAATGACTCCCTACACCAAGAGGAACGAAGAATTGCTTCACTTTGTTTCGGAGTTTCCGAATCGTTCCGTAATCAAGATGATCATAATGATCATGAGAAAAAATCACTGCATCGATGGGAGGCAGTTCATCGATTTGAAAGGGAAGCTCCTTGCTGTACCGTTTTCCACCGATCCATGGAAATGGGGAAGGGGATCTCCCGAACATGGGATCAAGGAGAAGTCTCTTTCCATCAATTTCAATCAAAGATGCGGAATGTCCGAACCACGTAACATTCGTCACAGGGTGGGGGTGGGGAATAGAAGGAAATGCGACTCGTGGAATATCCTGTCTAGGCTTGCGATTAGCGTTTCGTTTGAAAAGGTCGCGAATCATTGAAACGGATGAAGAAAAGCTCGTGTCCATGGAAGTGGGTATTAAATTTTGAAAAGATCCTTGAGAATACTGGAGAGACGAGCCGACTCGCTCACGTGAAGGCTTTTTCCCCAGTGGGGGGTAATACTTCACGATCATCATCCCGGTCAAAATTACGGCTAAAAGCAATATAAGAGTGATAAACATGGAGATTCTCCTTTTCGTTAGATATCTTTTACTATCTCAAATTTGTAAGAACCTGTCCAAAACGAAACCCGTACGATAGTTAAGAAATAATTAAGAATTACGTTAAGATTCCATAAGGTTTGTATTTTATACTATTGGTAATTGGAATTAGAGAAGATAGTAACTCGTTTCCTCGTTTTTCAGACAGGGTAGCACCGGCATCCTCCTGCGTAAAAGGAAACCGATTCATCTTCGCCAGACAAAATGACTAACGGTACAATGAATATATACAAAACCTTTGGAATAGAAGGTCTCAATCAGAGGGATAGAAGGAAGGGGCATTTAAATGGCGAAAAAAGTGCTATTAGTGGATGACGAGGAAAATATTGTAGATGTATGTTCACGCTATCTTGTCCGGGAAGGGTATGAAGTGAGTGCGGCCATTAACGGCAAAGAAGCACTTCAACAATATGATGCATTCCACCCGGACATTGTGATTCTCGACATCATGATGCCCGAAATGGATGGATGGAAGGTAGCTGAAAAAATAAGGGAGGACCATGACACTCCGATTATCATGCTCACGGCTCTTGGGCAAGAGAAGGACCGTATTTATGGGCTTACTTTAGGAGCAGACGATTATATCACGAAGCCATTTAGTCCACGCGAGCTGTTATTACGGGTTAAGAATGTTTTAAGAAGAACCCATTCTTCATCTGAAAGGAAAGAGGACATTCTTACGTGGGAGGGTTTGCTCATTGATCGTACTAAACGGAGAGTGATTGCAGGGAGAAACGAAGTCGAAATGACGGTAAAGGAGTTTGAACTGTTATCCTTACTGGCCAAACATCCATCTCAGGTGTTCTCAAAATCCCAACTGATTGAAACGTTGTGGGGATATGAGTATCTTGGTGATGCCAATACGATCAATGTCCATATTCGCAGGTTAAGAGAGAAGATCGAGGTTGATCCATCAGACCCCAAGTGGATTAAAACGGTATGGGGGATAGGGTATAAATTCGAGGGGGAACAGCATGATGAAGATTAGGACCCTCCTCATTTTAGCCAATACGATTTCCCTGATGGTGATTATGATCTTCCTCACCATATCATATGTCCAAATGTTTATTTCAACAGATATCATCATTCTTCTCTTCTTTATTACATTGGGAGCGGGGGTTTTATCTTTTGCAGTCAATTTGATGATCACGAGCCCCTTGTTAAATTCCATGAAGCAAATGAGCAGGGAAGCAGGGAAGATGGCCAATGGTGATTTTAAGGTAAAGGTAACGGAAGCAGGACCTAAGGAAATCAAGGAGCTCGCTGCCAACTTTAATGATATGTCCACTAGGATAGAAAAGATGTTTTGGGAATTAAAGGAATCAGAAAAATTCAAGAGTGAGTTGATTGCCAATGTCTCACATGATCTAAGGACACCCCTGTCATCCATTCATTCCTTTGTAGCGGCTTTAAATGATGACATCATTGAAGATCGGAAGACCCGGAAGCGATACTACGAAACGATACTATCTGAAACGGAAAAATTAAGTCTATTGATAGGAGAAGTATTGGAATTTTCTCAATTAGAGAACAGAAAGCTGCCATGGAATCCACATTATACTTCAATCGATCAGCTTCTGATTGATACCCTAGGGCAATTCGAGCGAAGAATACAGGAGAAAGGAATACAAGTGAGGGTCGAGTACGATGACAGCTTGCCTCTCATTCCGTTAATGTCTGTTCAAATCAAAAGGGTCATGACAAACCTTCTCCAAAATGCTCTTTCGTTCTCGCCTGATCAAACGGCTTTTACCATACGGACTGTCAAAAAAGGAGAAAAAATGGAATTTTCCGTGACAGATCAAGGGAAGGGGATACCCAGTGAAGAACAGGCCTCCATTTTTGAACGATTTTACCGGGTGGAAAAGTCTCGCACTAAAGCGGGAGGAGGGTCAGGACTCGGACTCTCCATCAGCAGGGAAATCATTGAACTCCACTGTGGGGAAATGGGCGTTGAAAGTGATGGACATTCTGGCAGCACCTTTTGGTTTCAATTACCTTTAGAAAATAGCGAGGAGGAGAGACAGTGAAAAAAATTATGATCGGAATCGGATTGATACTCTTAGTTGCTATTGGAGCATTTTTCGGACCGAAACTGTATGCAAGCATGACCCAGAAATCGGTGGGAAGTGAAGCGGTGAAAACAAAGATAGTCGATGAAGACCATGCACTTGCTACCTTTGCAGGGGGATGCTTCTGGTGCATGGAACCACCTTTTGAAAAACTGGATGGCGTATACTCGGTCATTTCAGGATATACGGGCGGAGAAGAAAAAAACCCTACCTATGACGAGGTATCCTCCAAACAGACGGGCCACGTGGAAGCGGTCCAAATCGAGTACGATCCTGACGTGATCACTTATGAACAATTACTAGAAGTTTTCTGGAGGCAGATTGACCCGACGGATGCAGGTGGACAGTTCGTAGACCGGGGACCTCAATATGTAAGCGGGATTTTCTACCACGATAAAGCACAGATGAAGACTGCTCAGCAGTCAAAAAAGGAATTGGCAGACTCGGCACGTTTTAAAGGAGAAATTGTAACAGAAATTCAACCGGCCAAAACCTTTTATAAAGCCGAAGAGTATCACCAGGATTATTATAAGAAAAATAAATTAAGCTATAAGTTCTACAGAAGTAATTCAGGAAGGGATGATTTTCTGGATGAAGCGTGGGGCGATGACCGTCATATTAAACTCCAAACCAATTCTCTTTATCCTTCTTTTACGGATGAAGAATTAAAAGATAAATTGACGGATATTCAATACAAAGTCACCCAGGAAGAAGCCACCGAGGAAGCATTCAAGAATGAATATTGGGATAACGAAAAGGAAGGCATTTATGTGGATGTCGTCTCGGGTGAACCTTTGTTCAGTTCAAAGGATAAATACAAAAGTGGAACAGGATGGCCTAGTTTCACGAAGCCCCTCGTGGAAGATAATGTTGTTGAAGTAGAAGACCGGACTTTGTTCATGGCCAGGACAGAGGTCAGAAGTAAACACGCCGATTCACATTTGGGTCATGTGTTTGAAGATGGCCCTAAGCCAACAGGATTAAGATATTGCTTGAACTCTGCAGCCCTTCGTTTTGTCCCGAAGGATGAATTAGAAGAGCAGGGGTACGGTGAGTTTGTGTCTCAGTTTGGAACAAAAGAGGAGGGAGCTTTATGAATTCATCCACCCCGTTGCAATCGACTTCCATTTTAGAAGAACTGTCAGAGAGGCTCGTAAACTACGCAAAAAAAGAAGTCATCTTCCAACCTTTTTCATTGGATAATCATCTATATATGATTCATTCGGGAAAAATTAAGCTTTATAAGAACAGTGAGGATGGGCGGAAAACCATCCTTATCGTTTTAGGAGAAGGTGAGATATTTAGCAATATCCCCAGTTTCAGTTTAGATGAAGAAGGCGTGTATGCAGAAACGATCGATCCGACAATTTTACATGTACTCTCTCACAAACAGGTTGAGAGTATGAAAGGCACACATTCACTGACCGTGACGGAATTATATTCAACCCTTAACCAACAAATGAAAATGCGAAATCTATTCATCGAACGTATCATGTATACCCCTGTAAAAGAAAGGATCCTTTTCCTTCTGTCCTTTCTAATGAAGCGATTCGGAGAAAAGCAGGGTAACCTGATTAAAATCAATGTGCACCTCACACACCAGGACATCGCAAGCTTCATTGGTTCGACCAGGGAAACCGTCACCAGCCTCACAAAAGAACTAATCAAAGAAGGCTACATCCAAAAAATCAATAGAAATTATCATATGGTGAAAGGGACGGATCTTTCCTGAAAGTCCGTCCTCTCTTTCATCTATCCAATTTGACAATCTCTGCATCCGGGTTTGGACGGTCGAGGATAAGGTCCCGCAGGATGTTGGCTCCGAGCATGCTGTAGACAGTGCCGTTTCCGCCATAACCGAGCAGGTAATAAATCCTTTCCTTTTCAGGATGTTTTCCGATATAGGGAAGATTGTCCAGGGACTCCCCGAAGCTTGCCCCCCATGCATAGTCCATCTTGATCTTCAGGTCGGGAAACAGTTTCTGAACTTCTTTTTCGATCCGCTTTCCGCGTTTTTCAATTTTCTTCTCACTTTGCGGCGCCTCTGCAGGGTCTTCGTCTAACCCTCCGGCAATAATTCGATTATCTACCGTAGTGCGCAAGTATAAATAAGGCCGCTTTGTCTCCCAGATGAGCGCTCTGTCATCCCATTGAGATAAATCTTCAATCGGTTCTGTCGCAATGGCATAGGATCTGTTGATGTCTGAGCCGATTTTCTTATTCAAGGGAGGCGTTTCATAGCCTGTTGCATGGATCAGGTGCGTTGCTTGAATGATTCCGTCAGGGGTTTGGATATTTACACCTGTAGAATGTTCTTCTATGTTTGTTGCTTCCAGATTTTCGAAGATCGTTGTTTGCTTTCCTTCTTTTAAATAATCAAATATCCCATTCACGAATTTGTATGGATTCACTTCTGCGTCACCATGAGTGATCAAAGCGCCAGGCTTTGAAAAAGGCAAGCGGTCCTTCATCTCTTTACGAGACCAATATTCCACAGGGAAGCCGTGCTCATTCAAGGTTTTATATTCTTTCTTTAACTTTGGAACATGTCGGGATGTGCTTGCATAGTAAATGCTTTTCCTGCGGATGAAATCAGGAGAAACCGGTAGATTCATCGCTACCTTCTCCAGATTTTCTACTGCTTCCATACATAAGGAATAAAAACGAACCGCTTTGTCTTCTCCGATCTGGTCCATCAAATCATGAAGCATGACGTCATTGGAAAATTGAAGCAGACCTGTATTGGCGGATGAACTGCCGGCAGCAAGCGTCCGTTTTTCAATGATGGCGACATTCAAGCCTTCCTGGACGAGTGAATAGGCGCATAATGCCCCGGACATGCCGCCTCCTATAATGACTGCATCATACTTTTGATCAAAATCTTCTTTTCTATTTTTTAAAGTGGTCGGCCAAAACAATTGACCATTGTGTAATTCCATCCTGGTGCCCCCATTGAGTAATGAATTTATTCCTATTCCATTCCCTTGAAGAGGGGAGATTAAAACATTTGAAATCAACAAAAGGATGGGCATTCATTTGCCCATCCTGATCCGTTAAAATAATTCAGTATGCAATTCTACATCGATATTTCCGTTTGTCGCTTTGGAATAAGGACATACACCATGTGCTTTTTCCACCAGTTGTTTGGCTTCATCCAGTTCTACACCATTTACGGCAACTGAGAGGACAACGCCTAATTTAAATCCTCCGTCTGTATCTTTACCGATTGACACTTCAGCCGTTACATTGGATTGGATTTTTTTCTTTTCCTGGCGAGCCACTAAATTAAGAGCGCTGTCGAAACAAGCCGAATATCCAGCTGCAAATAGTTGTTCAGGATTTGTTGCCCCGTCTGCTCCGGAACCACCAAGTGATTTTGGCATGCCCAAAGCAACATCCAATACTCCGTCACTGCTTGTTACTTTTCCGTCACGGCCACCTTTAGCCGTTGCTTTTGCTGTGTATAATGCATTCATTTCTTTCACTCCTCTTTATTGATTGTGTACAATTAAATATTACAAAACTAAATATAATAGATTTGTATTTAGTTGTCAACTATTTAGTTGTGTAAAATTTAATTTGATAAATGATACTTTTTTTTGTATGATAATCACAATTAGTTTGTACAAGAAAGGAATCGACATGTATGAAGGATCCACTTTTATTGGAAAATCAAATCTGTTTTAAAATATATACAGCTGAGAGGGAGATCACGAAGCTTTACCGGAGCCTCCTGGAGGAAATCGGTGTCACGTATCCTCAATACTTGGCTTTGCTCGTGTTATGGGAAGAAAAAACGATATCGGTAAAGGAACTCGGTAGGAAGTTATTCCTGGACTCCGGCACGTTGACTCCCATGCTGAAAAGGATGGAAGCGAACGGACTGGTGGAACGGAAGCGTTCGGCGGAGGATGAGAGAAGTGTCATCATCAGTCTTACGGATAAAGGACGGGAAATGAAGGCAAAAGCAGAATGTGTCCCGACCCGTTTATTGGATAGGCTTGAGATGGATGGTGAGGAGCTTTCGAAGTTGGATCAGACGCTGACGACGATTTTGGGGAAACTGCAGGGATAAAAATAATTATCATTTCTGTATAGGAATTGTTATAATTTGGATATCGGCTGGATTTTTGCTGTCTGGCCCGAACTCTCATCAAAAATTGATGGAAATCATCCCCTAAGACCATCCCAACACCCTACTTATCTTAAAGGAGTGATCTTATTGATCGTAAAAAAGCATGAACCCCCTGGTATCATCGTAAACCTTGAGGTGTTATTACGGCGCTTACCCAAATCCTTCAGCGGAAGAAATGAGATTGAGCATCAGCTGGGAAATTTCAAGGCAGGATACCACGGGGAGTTATCTTTGGACTATTATTTGAATCGACTCCC
Organism: Rossellomorea vietnamensis; assembly: GCF_001305855.1. Lineage (GTDB taxonomy): Bacteria > Bacillota > Bacilli > Bacillales > Bacillaceae_B > Rossellomorea > Rossellomorea vietnamensis_A. The sequence continues at coordinate 225,389 of NZ_LIXZ01000007.1, forward strand.
AGAAGAAGAATATTTGATTCTCCACGATCTTCGCCTCTTTATTCAATCCGCCTTTTTCCAAATCGATACTTTAATCCTTCATAGGAATTTCATTCTCATTTTAGAAGTGAAGAACATTGCAGGAGAAATTTATATTGATACAACCTATAACCAAATGATCCGGAACCTTAATGGTAAAATAGAGGTATTTCAGGATCCCATCCTCCAGTCCTACAGACAAAAAAAGGACCTTGAAAGGTGGCTGGTGGAAAGAAATTACCCGTCCATACCTGTCGAGAACATTGTAGTCTTTACCAACCCACATTCCCATATAAAAAATTCTTCGCAAGATCATTCGGTTTATCAAAGGGTGATAAGAAGTGCAAAACTCCTTTTCCACATTGAAAGCTATTTCCAATCCCATCAAAATCCATCATTATCTCCTCAACAAGTAACCAAATTGACGAGAGCATTCTGAAGCATCACATACCACAATCCTATGACCTGTTAAAACAGTTCGATATCTCACAATCGATTATTCTTCATGGAGTATACTGTGTTCACTGTCAGTCCGGATCTATGGAGAGAATAAGTGGTACATGGAGATGCGGGCACTGTTTATCCGTTCAAAAGAATGCCCATACTCATTCATTGAGAGATTATGCGTTTCTGATAAATACCTTTATTACGAACAAGCAAGCGAGGGAATTCTTAAAATTGGAGTCCACTTCAACTGCGCGCAAACTCCTGCAAAAATTGGGCCTTCCGTCGACGTTATCCACAAGGGACCGGGCATACAACTTATCACCACTTATGGCGACTCCTCCTTCTCCCCCCGAAAAGCCAGCACCGAAGTCTTCAAAGAAGCGTAATTCCCAATCGCCGCATAACCGTAAAAAAAGCCCATGAAAATGCCCGTGACGAGATGCCCCCTGTGGCTGATGAAAATTGAGATGAAAAGCCCGAGTAGAACGGCAATATTCGGTACCAGAAAAGCTCGTGGTTTAAAGAAGCCTTTGATTAGCTGGGTTAACAGGATAATGACGGGAATGGCGATGACGGCATCCCAGAAGTTTGTGTGAATGGTAGGGAAATCCATATAAAGCCTCCAATAAGGGTTTTGTTCATACTATTTCCTTATTGTGTGAGGTTTAACAAAAAAAGATGACCCCTTAAGAGGGATCATCCATTTTGAATCGCGCGTTCCAGCGTTCTGCCTTCTCCAGTGCAGCCGTGTCGTTCACGATCTCACCAGGTTTGACGCCGGCACCGATCAGATAATCTGTGAATTCCATATGGACAAATTCAAAAATGTAATTGAATTGCTGTACAAGGGGAAGTCCTTTTATGTTGGCCGAGCTTCCTCCGGTAATCACGACGTACGCCTTTTTCTTCGTAAGCTCTTCTTTCAGGTTGAAGCGCTCGTCGCGCAAATACTGACTCCAACGGTCGAAGAAGTTCTTCATCGGACCACTCATCCCATACCAGTATAGGGGAGTTGCGAATAATAATACGTCATGCTCTTCGATCATTTGGACCAGCTGTTCGTAATCATCCTCGACAGGGAGAAACCCACCTTCAGCGTGACGCAGGTCTTCAATCGGTTCAATATGCAGATTGGCAAGGGAAACGATGGTATGGTCGGTACCTTCGACGATTTTTTTCGCAAGATATTCGGAGTTCCCGTTTTTTCGTGTGCTTCCTAAAAGGGCCAGTACTTTCATTGATGAACACTCCTTTATACATTTCAGTATATTGGGCTTTAACAGCCTTTAATGCCAACATGGGATTCTTAATGATTAAGAGTATACCATTGATGGGGAGATTAAAGTTATCTATAATTATCGATACTAATTATTGTAATAGATGATAGGAGGGGAAAAATGGATCTGAACTATTTTTATACATTTAAGGAAGTGGTTAAATGGGGGAGTTACACAAAGACCGGGGAGGAACTCGGATATGCCCAGTCCAGTGTGACGACCCAGATCAAGAAGCTGGAAGAGCATTATGGGATAAAATTATTCGAACGGGTCGGCGGGAAAATGAGGATCACACAGTCAGGGGAAGAGCTTTACTACTACGTGGAAAAAATAGTGTCCCTTCTGGATGAAGCGGAAGAACGGATCTCGCAGGAAAGCAATCTGCGGGGGACCTTGCGGATCGGGACCGTGGAATCCCTCGCAGCTTATTTCATCACGCCTTATATTAAGGACTTGAAGGGCGAGCACCCTGAATTAAAGATCCTCCTTGAATCCGGACTATGTCCGAACTTAAAGGAAGGTATCCTTGAAGGGAAGTACGATATGGCCATCCTGCTTGACCGTTTTTCAGAACATCCCGACTTAACGACGATTCCCATCCGGCAGGAGAAATTGGTCATGATTGCGCCGCCGGGTCACCGCTTGCATTCCCTGAAACAAATGAACGTAAGGGAGCTTGAATCGGAAACCCTCATTTTAACAGAGAAAGGTTGTTCGTACCGGGTCTTATTGGAGCAACTTTTAAAAGAGAACGATGTACAGGCAAAATCTATCATCTCCTTTAGCAGCTTAGAAGCCATCAAACAGTGTGTAGCCGACGACTTGGGTCTGGCCATCCTGCCTGAAATAGCCGTGCAAAAGGAGATTGAGAGTGGAAAGGTCGTCCAGATTCCTTTTGATCATGAAAAAAGCCCCGTCTATACACAGATTATTTATCTTGAAAAGAAATGGCTGACGCCTCCACTTACACAATTGATTGAAGCCCTGACCACTTAGCTATCAAAATTATTGATCAATAAGATGAAAAACTATCGTTAACTTTATGAGTCGAAGCAATGGTAAAATGAATGGATAATTCTTACGAAGAGGTGCTAAACATGAACACTTTTTTACAATACAATCCCACAAAGCTTTACTTCGGTAAAGATGAAGTGAAGCAGCTGTCTACCATTTTGGACAAGGGACTGAAGGTCTTACTGGTTTATGGGGGAGGAAGCATCAAGAGAAATGGCGTTTACGATGATGTGATGACCGAGTTGGGGAAAATGGAAGCCAACGTTTTTGAGTTAAAGGGAGTCGAACCCAATCCCCGACTGACCACTGTCCGTAAAGGTGTCGATATCTGCATAAAAGAAGGCATCGACTTCATCCTTGCTGTAGGCGGTGGAAGTGTGATCGACTGCACAAAAGCGATATCGGCAGGAGCAAAGTACGAGGGGGACGTGTGGGAACTGATCACCGCCAAAGCCCCGATCGAGGAAGCACTTCCCTTTGGAACGGTCCTGACTTTGGCTGCGACAGGTTCTGAAATGAACTCTGTGTCTGTGATTACGAACTGGGAGACGAATGATAAATTAGGTTGGGGATCACGGCATGTGTTCCCGACGTTTTCAATACTGGATCCTTCTTACACATTCTCTGTACCCCGCGATCAGACGATCTATGGGATAGTCGACAGCATGTCCCATGCCCTTGAACATTATTTCCATCGGACGGAAAATACACCGATGATTGACGGGTTCATTGAGTCCCTTCTAAGGACGGCGATTGCAGCCGGTCCTAAACTACTGGAGGATCTCGAGTCCTTCAAGCATAGGGAAACGATGATGTATATCAGTACGACGGCCTTCAACGGATCTCTTTCAAACGGAACCGATGGAGGGGATTGGGCCACCCACCGAATCGAGCATGCCATTTCCGCCATCTACGATATTCCCCATGGCGGCGGTCTTGCGATTCTTTTCCCGAACTGGCTGGAGCATGTGCTGGAAGAGGATCCATCCCGGGTCACACAGCTTGCGGTGAATGTGTTCGGGGTCTCGCCTGATGGTAAGGAAGATATCGACGTGGCACGGGAAGGGGCGAAAGCTCTTCGCGACTTCTGGAACTCCCTGGGGGCACCGGGCACCCTAGCCGATTATGACATCGATGACAGTCAGTTCGATGCCATTGTGGAGAAGACGTTCATCAAGCCTGGCGTAGGTACGTATAAAGAAATGGATGGGGACAGTGTGAGGGATATATTGACAAGATCTCTTTAGATGATGTGGCTGCCGGTTTGGGTATAGTGTGGGGAAATAAAAGTAAAACGGCTGGATTCTTCTCGAAATCGGCTGGATTCTGGTTCATTGCGGCCGGATTTTCATCAAAAAAGGCCGGATTAACGCGCGTTTCGGCTGGATTTTCTCGAAAAACGGCTGGATTCCTTCCCATTCTGGCCTCACCCGGACTGGATGCCCATGCACCATGAACGGATCCCCCCACATCCACGCTACTCTAAGACAAAAAAGGACGAATCGTCACCCGATTCGTCCTTTTTTCATCCTTCTTGCCACCCAGGAGAAGTATTTACCGTCTCCGAAACCCTTCTTCACGCAAATACAGCGCAGCTTCATCATACCCGCCGAAGCTGTCCTCAAGATTATCACCGGCATAAATACTCCAGCGGTCATCTTCCTCGAGCAACGTGAGGGAATGCCCTTCCGCATCTTTCCATAACTGTTCCACGGGAGGCACGATTTCTTCTTCTGTTGCCAGATGATCAATTGAAGCACGGATGATGGTCAGGAGTTCATCCCGATTGAAATCCCGGATATTCACAAGACCTTTCGGATTCGCTTCATAACCGGGAAGGCTGCCCGTATATACAAATCCGTTCCCGTTAGGGTGCAGGTGATAGACGACGGTCGTTTTTTCATAGAGACTGTCTTCAAAGTGGAAGTTCACCCGGTTCAGTGAAACGTCCTTCCGGGTAAGCTCGGGAAACTCTTCTATGAGAGCTAATTTATCTTCAAATGTCAGCAATGTGATTCCTCATTTCATTTTACGATTTTCCCATTATACCACAGCGCCCTATTTTCTAAAGAGGATTACGGGTATAATGAGTATCAAAGAGGTGACCCCATTGAATGATTTTACTTCCTTAGGAATTCAACCTAAGTACGTTAACGCATTAAAAGAACAATCCATAACAGAACCGACGCCGATTCAGAGCGAAACCATCCCTGTGTTATTAAATGGTGAGGACGTGATCGGACAGGCGCAGACCGGAACGGGAAAAACGATGGCGTTTCTCCTGCCCATGCTTGCAAAAATCGACTCGGAAAAAGATGAAATCCAGTCTCTTATCGTGACTCCGACGAGGGAGCTTGCGATTCAGGTAACCGCTGAATTGAATCAAATACTTTCTTCTACGGAAGATGACATACATGTATTAGCCGTATATGGTGGTCAGGATGTTGAGAAACAGATTAAGCGACTGAAGAATAAGGCGATTCATATCGTAATCGGAACACCGGGGCGACTCCTTGATCATGTGCGCCGCGAGACGGTCGATTTTTCAAATGTTTCGTTCCTTGTATTGGACGAAGCGGATCAGATGCTTCATATCGGCTTCTTCGATGAAGTGGAATCCATCATCCGCGAGACGCCGTTCACCCGTCAGACCGCCCTGTTTTCAGCGACGATGTCCAAGGAGATCCGTAAGATCGGGAAGCGCTATATGAATCAACCTCATAATGTGCAGATCCGTGAAAAAGAAAAAATTGTGCAGGAAATTCAGCAGGAAATCGTGGAAACGACGGATCGAGAGAAGCTGGATGCCCTCAGTCAAACGATCACCGGCGTCCAGCCGTTCCTCGGTATCATTTTCTGCCGGACGAAGAGAAGGGTCAGCAAGCTGCTCGGAGATCTTAAAGCAAGAGGCTTTCTGGTCGATGAACTCCACGGTGACTTGTCCCAGGCAAAAAGGGAAAACGTGATGAAGAAGTTCAGGGATGCGAAGCTCCAACTTCTGATCGCAACGGATGTAGCGGCCCGGGGTCTGGATGTCGAGGGCGTGACCCATGTGTTCAACTATGATATCCCTCAAGATGTGGAAAGCTACATTCATAGAATCGGGCGCACGGGCCGTGCCGGAAAAGACGGGCTTGCCATCACCTTTGTTGCCCTGAAGGATAAGCAGGACCTGGAAATGATCGAGAAAGGCATCGGACGTTCATTGCCCCGCCGAGTGGTAGAGGTCGTTTCTACTAAAGAAACCCCTAATGGCTCTAAAGGGTCCAATGAAAGTGCAAAGGATCGCCGCGAAAAGAATATTCAAGCCAATAAGGATAGAAAAGCAAGGTCTCCACGGGGCGGCAGAGGGAGGACCGATGAAAAGAATGGTCCGACCCGCAGTCGCAGATCGAAGAGTGAAGACACACATCCCCGCCGCGGGGGCGGTGAATCGTCGGGTACCTCCCGCGGTAAGCGAAACGGGTCAACAGGAAGAAACAACAACGGTAATCAGCGAAATAGTGGCAGCAGATCCACTTCAAATCGAAGAGGACGCTAATCTTTAAAGGCATGGTGACAAAAGGGTCATCATGCTTTTTTTGGTAGAGTGAATTCTGAATATTCCCAAAAATAGCCCGCATCTGTTAATATAGTCCATATAACATGAAATAGAGGGGATGGATATACATATGCACGTACCATTGGTGTTAACGGATTTTCTTGATAGGGCAGTGGAATTATACGGGGATAAGGTAGCGATCATTGATGATGAAAAGCGTTTGACGTATAGACAGCTCGGTGGACGTGTGAATCAACTGGCCAGGGGACTGAAGGAATTCGGGATTGAAAAAGGGGATAAGGTGGCATATCTTGCTCCCAATACGACGGAGATGCTGGAAGGATTTTATGGCGTTTATTCTGTCGGGGGAGTCATGACACCATTGAATACAAGATTGAAGCCTGCCGATTACCAATTTATCCTGACCCACAGTGAGAGTAAAGCCCTGTTTGTCGATGAGGAACTCTATCCGTTGGTTAAGCCGATTCTATCAGAGGTACCTCATTTGAAGCATGTGGTCATTCACGGTAAAACGATGGACGGACATCGGGGATATGAAGAGTGGCGTGGCGCGTTCAGTCGCGAGACGTTCACCCGTGTAGAACTTGAAGAGGAGGATATCGCGTCTCTTCTTTATACGAGTGGGACCACAGGAGATCCGAAGGGTGTGCTCCTCACCCACAGGTCCAATTATTTGCATGCCCTATCCTCCATGCATCATTTACGGGTGACGGATCAGGATACGCTTCTTCACGTCCTGCCCATGTTCCATGTAAACGGGTGGGGGTCACCATTTTATTATACAGCCAACGGTGCGACCCAGGTGATGCTTCGAAAAGTCGATCCGGAAGTGATACTGGATAAAGTGGAGAAGCATGATGTGACGGTGATGCATATGGCACCGACCGTTCTTAACATGCTTCTTGAGAGCTATCCAGACAGGGACCGTTCAATTGGACAAAATGTAAGGGTTGTCATTGCCGGGTCTGCCCCGCCGCCGGCATTCGTCCGGAAAGTGGAGGAAAATCTGAAATGGGAATTCATCCAGGTATACGGGATGACAGAAATTTCACCTCTCATCACGACTTCTATATTAAGGTCTTCGGAACAGGACCGGCCAAAGGAAGAGACATACCGCCTGAAGGCGAAAGCGGGATACAGCATGATCGGGAGTAAGGTGAAGGTGGTCAACGAACTTGGGGAAGAGGTGCCCCGAAATGGTAAAGCGATAGGCGAAATCGTGACGAGGACCAATACGGTGATGGAAGGGTATTATAAAAATCCGGAAGCAACCAATCAGACGATCAGGGAAGGATGGCTGCATACGGGAGATATGGCGACGGTCGATGAAGACGGCTACATCGAAATTGTCGACCGGATGAAAGACGTCATCATAAGCGGAGGAGAAAACATTTCTTCCATCGAGGTGGAGGGGGCCCTTTACGAGCATGAAGGTGTCCTTGAAGCAGCGGTTGTGGCCATTCCCCATGAACGATGGGGGGAAGTCCCCCATGCAGTGGTGGTTCTACGAGACGGCCACACATTGACGGAACAGGACCTAATTGATTTTACGAGAGAAAAGCTTGCCCATTTCAAGGCGCCAAAGAGCATTAGTTTTGCGAAAGAATTGCCTAAAACCGCATCGGGAAAGATCCAAAAAGTGGTGATCCGAAAAGAGTTTTGGAAGGATCATGATCGGATGGTTCATTAAAGAAAGAGGCATGCCACCCGCATGCTTCTTTCTTTGTAGTGGACAAATGCCCTTATTTCATCTCTAAGGCCTGCTTGACGTCCCTGTTAATGCTTCGTCGGCATAAGTTATAAAAAGGACGTTTTATCTTCATAATAACAGGGAAAAGCAGTTTTTAAGAGTAGATAATTGGAGGGCGTAAAGATGAGTTTAAATTCCCCGTTGGTTCCAAAATCAAAAACGTATTGTACCAATGAGTATGGAAAGTTAAAGAAAGTAGTCGTGGTTTCACCCGAAAATATGCAAATCTATGAAATCATAAATGAAACACAAAAACACTTTTTGAAAGAAAATATTGATATAGATAAAGCTGTTTCCCAGCATAAGACATTCGTTGAAGAATTGGAGAAAAATGGATCTGAGGTGATTCACCTTCAACCATCAACTGAACTCAATGAGCAAGTCTTCACGAGAGACATCGGTTTCACGATCCATGATCAGTTTTTCGTCGCGTCGATGAATACCGATGTCAGGCGGGGAGAAGTGAAGACCCTCAAACATTGGCTGGAAGAAAATGAGGTCCCTTATGACGAACTTCTTCATTCCATCGAAGGAGGGGATGTACTCGTTGATGAGGAAAATATCTGGATCGGCGTGAGCGGACGAACGAACCAGCTGGCGATCCAATCGTTAAGAAATAAGCTCACGGCCTATACGGTACATGAATTGCCTTTAAGAGAAGATATCCTCCATCTGGATTGTGTGTTCACCATCATTTCCAGTGAATGGGCACTTGTGTATCCGCCGGCATTCTCCAAAGAGGATCTTGCGACAATTAAGAAGCATTACAATATCATCACGGTGACCGATGAAGAACAATTTCAAATGGGTCCGAATGTATTGGCCATCGGAGATCAGAAGATCATCAGTCTTACCCAAAACCAAGCATTAAATGAGCGGATCAGAGCGGAAGGGTTTGACGTGATCGAACTGGATCTGTCAGAAATCATTAAATCAGGCGGGTCATTCCGCTGCTGTACACTTCCCCTTATAAGAGAATGATATTGAAAGAAACAGGTGACTATTTGCCTGTTTTTTTCAATTTACATAAGCTTTACCCTCCTGTATTCGTTTCGTAAATGCTTCTTCATATTTCCCCTTTATGCTTCTACATGTACCACGAATTATAGGAGGTAGGGAAAATGAAGAAATCAATGAAGAAGATCCTTCCGTTGGCGGTCGTATCCTCATTAGCTCTTGGAAGTGTCATAGGAATGAATCAGGACAACACAGAAGCGAAAGCCAAGGAATCAAAGAATGGTAAAGCCAAGAACGTCATCTTTATGATCGGTGATGGAATGGGTAACCCATATACAACGGCTCTTCGCTATATGAATGACAATCCGGATACGATGGAGATGGAGAAGACGGCGTTTGATCCTTACCTTGTCGGACTGCAAACGACGTACCCGGAAGATGAAAAAGAGAATGTAACCGACTCAGCTGCTGCCGCAACAGCGATGAGTGGTGGAGTGAAAACATATAATAATGCTATTGCAGTAGATAATGATAAATCAGATGTAAAAACGGTTCTGGAACAGGCGAAGGAAAATAACATGTCTACAGGAATTGTATCTACGTCAGAAATTACACATGCAACACCTGCATCTTACGGAGCTCATGAAGAGTCACGTAAAAGTGAAGACGCGATTGCAAACGATTATTATGATGAAATGATCAACGGGAAACATAAGATTGATGTCATGCTTGGTGGAGGAACGGATTTCTTCGAGCGTGATGACCGAAATGTAGCAGAACAGTTCAAAAAAGACGGATACAGCTATGTGAAATCAGCTGATGAGCTTAAAAAAGACGATAACAAACAAATCCTTGGACTTTTCGCTGAATCCGGAATGGACAAGATGATCGACCGTGATGAAAAACAACCAAGCTTAGCCGACATGACAACATCTGCCCTTGACCGTTTGAAAGGGGATAAAGACGGATTCTTCCTGATGGTGGAAGGCAGTCAGATTGACTGGGCCGGACATGATAATGATGTAGTCGGTGCCATGAGCGAAATGAGAGACTTTGAACAAGCGTTTGAAAAAGTAAGGGATTTTGCGAAAGAAAATGGAGAGACCCTTGTCATTGTGACGGCGGATCACTCAACCGGCGGTATCTCCATCGGATCTGATGGTGAATACAACTGGGATCCGGCTCCAATCCAAGCGGCCAAGCACACACCTGACTATATGGCTGAACAGATCGTGAACGGTGCGTCAGTTGAAGAAACGTTAGCGAACAATATCGATCTTGAATTGACTCAGGAAGAAATCGCTTCTGTAAAATCAGCTGCTGAAAAAGGCGATCAAACGGAAATCGATAATGCGATCGAGAAGATTTTCGATAAACGTTCAGGTACCGGCTGGACAACGGACGGACATACAGGTGACGACGTACCTGTGTACGCGTTTGGACCTCAAAAAGAGAAATTTGCCGGCTTGATTGATAATACAGATCAAGCGAATATGATTTTTGAACTATTGAAGAACAAAGGGAAGATCAAAGACAAGAAATAAGCTGATTGAAAAAAGACCATGTTGGGACTTCCCCGACGGTGGCTAACCCCAAAAGTTAGAGTTTTGTTATGCAGCTGATTGGATGGACTGAGTTCGGTATTCGACTGGACTTAGTCCATCCAATTTTTCTTTTGAACGTTCATGATTGTACCAGTGGATATATTCTTCAATCCGGCTTCTCAAATCCTCAAAGGTAACTAATTTTTCTCCGTAATACATTTCCTGCTTCAAAACACCAAAAAAGTTTTCCATTACAGCGTTGTCTGCGCATGTAGCTTTACGTGACATGCTTTGGAATACATTATTCTTCTTTAAGGTCTTCACCCATTGGTTGTGCTGGTAATGCCAGCCTTGATCAGAATGGATGGTGGTTCTATAGATTGCGTGATTTCTTATTATTTCTATCGTTTCATGTAAAGGTTCCGTGACTAGATCTAACGTGGGACGTTTCCTGATTCCATACGCGATGATTTCTCCGTTATAGAGGTCAAGAATGGGATTTAAATATAACTTCTCTTCGTTTAGACATTTAAATTCTGTAACGTCAGTTACTAATTTTTGTAGAGGGACATGCGTGTTAAACCGGCGTGATAATCGGTTCTTCGCTACCTTTCCAACGTTCC
>NZ_LIXZ01000062.1 GCF_001305855.1 Rossellomorea vietnamensis
TGGCCAAGCAGGCCGGGGACCTCAGCGTGCGCAGCTTCCTCGCCGACTACTACTCCACCCCCGACCATTTGGACGTCAAGACATCGGCGACCCGGGTACTGCGCGCCCTCAATGCCTGGACCTACAGCCAGAGCCGTCAGGTGGCAGAGGGCAGTTACGTCACTTCGCTGTCGGCGCTGGTGCTGCGCGGTACCGAGGGCCACCTCTTCCATATGGGCGACACCCTGGTGTTTCGACTGCGTGGGGCGGAATTCGAGCAGCTGACACGCGACCACGTCACCGACCTCGGGGGCTATCGCTACCCCTCCCGGGCCCTGGGCATGGACAACAGCATCGACATCGATTACGCCCGCTTTCCCGCCAAGCAGGGGGATCTGTTCCTGTTTACCACCCAGGCGGTGCTGGGCACCCTGATGCCGTCGGAGTATGTGCAGCTGATTCGTCAGGATGCCAGCGACCTCGATGCCGCCTGTGATCGCCTGGCCGAGGCGGCGGTACAGCGTGCGCAATCGCGTGGCTACGGGGCGGACCAGTTCTGCTTCCAGTTGGTGCGCATCGATGAGCTGCCCGATGCCCAGTCCGAAAATCCGGCCAAGGTGTACGGCGAACTGCCGATCCCGCCTGAGCTCTCCCCGGGGGATCGCCTCGACGGGCTGGAGGTGCTGGCCGTGCTGTCACGCACCGCCCAGTCGCGGGTCTACCGGGTGCGTGACCTTCAGAGCGAGCGCGAGATGGTGATGA
>NZ_LIXZ01000063.1 GCF_001305855.1 Rossellomorea vietnamensis
GATCAGCATGCCGCGGTGAATACGTTCCCGGGCCTTGTACACACCGCCCGTCACACCACGAGAGTTTGTAACACCCGAAGTCGGTGAGGTAACCTTTTGGAGCCAGCCGCCTAAGGTGGGACAGATGATTGGGGTGAAGTCGTAACAAGGTAGCCGTATCGGAAGGTGCGGCTGGATCACCTCCTTTCTAAGGAAGATTTACTAAAACGTTTGACACGTCGAAGTTTTGTTCAGTTTTGATGGTTTAACCATCAAAACTTTTTGTCTCTAACGAGACAAATGATTGTTCTTTGAAAACTAGATAAAGATAAATTGATAGTCAAGAAATTACCGAGTATCGCCATTTTAGGTTTTAAACCTTAATTAGTAAGTGATCAAATTTTGATTTAGTAGCGAGAAGGTCGAGGAAGCGAAGGAGTGAACACCGGAGCGCACTTAGCGTGCGTGAGGATGTGAACGACTGAAGCTGACGAAGAGATTCGAAGCTGATAAAGCAAAATTTAGGTTAAGTTATGAAGGGCGCACGGTGGATGCCTTGGCACTAGGAGCCGACGAAGGACGGGACTAACACCGATATGCTTTGGGGAGCTGTAAGTGAGCTTTGATCCAGAGATTTCCGAATGGGGGAACCCATTGTTCGTAATGGAACAATATCCTTACTTGAATACATAGAGTATGGAAGGCAGACCCAGGGAACTGAAACATCTAAGTACCTGGAGGAAGAGAAAGCA
>NZ_LIXZ01000064.1 GCF_001305855.1 Rossellomorea vietnamensis
GTTCAAGGATACCTCACTGGTGCTGATCATCGGCCTCTTCGACCTGCTGGCGATCATCCGGGCGGGGCTGACTGACAGTGACTGGCTGGGCTTCGCCACCGAGGGCTATGTCTTCGCCGCCCTGGTGTTCTGGGTGTTCTGCTTCAGCATGTCGCGCTACAGCCAGTACATCGAGCGCCGCCTGCACACCGGCCATCGCAACTGACAACAAGGATTCGACCCGACATGAACCAGGCAAATGCCGCCCAGGCCGACTCACCGATGATCGAGATTGCCGGGCTCAACAAGTGGTATGGCGACTTCCACGTGCTGCGCGATATCGACCTGACGGTGGCCCGCGGCGAGCGCATCGTCATCTGCGGCCCCTCGGGTTCGGGCAAATCGACCCTGATCCGCTGTATCAACCACCTCGAGGAGCATCAGGAGGGGCGCATCGTGGTCAATGGCATGCCCATGACCAGGGACGTGAAGCGCATCGAGCAGATCCGCCGCAATGTCGGCATGGTGTTCCAGCACTTCAACCTCTTTCCCCATCTGAGCGTGCTGGACAACTGCTGCATCTCCCAGACCTGGGTGCAGAAGAAGCCGCGCGCCGAGGCCGAGCGCACGTCGATGGAGATCCTCGAGCGGGTGCAGATCGCCGACCAGGCCCGCAAGTACCCTGGCCAGCTCTCCGGCGGTCAGCAGCAGCGGGTGGCCATCGCCCGGGCGCTGTGCATGCAG
>NZ_LIXZ01000065.1 GCF_001305855.1 Rossellomorea vietnamensis
GTGTGAGGTTCATGAGGTCGGGCCTCCTGCCCCCGAGGGCTTTTAGAAAAGCAACACTCACATCGTCGCCGGGAAGGTGCATGCCTGTTAAAATCCATGCCGCTAGGTTGGCGTGGTTTCATGCGTTGGTATCGTTGTCTGGCCACATGCCTTCAGCCGGTCGAAGCTACCCGTCCTCCTTCAGGTTGAGGTTCGAGCGTATGGGAGTGTCGAGCCGGTGCTGGGAGGAAAAATGTTGATTATAGCCCCATTCAAGGTGCCGAATTGCTACGAAGTCAACAAGTATTGGTGAGTGTGTTGTTTTTGATACGAGCAATCTTTAAGGATATGCATGAATATCAGCATCTTATGCCACTCACTCAGTCACTGCTCAGAAAGGTCCTAATAACCATTCTGATTCGTCGTTTCGCTGACGGCATGCCGAGGGAGGTGCGCGCGTGAAGCTGCTGGTACTGGATGCCGGCCACTGCCTGAGCCTGGCCCTGGCCCGGGAGGCCAACCGCCGCTCGGATACCGAGCTCACCATCGAGGAGGGCCTGGAGCTGGATCCCGCCTGGCTGGCGGAGGTGGCGCCGGATGCTCTGGTGATTCCGCCGCTGTCGCGGCCGATCGTCGCCGCGCCGGCGGAGGTGACGGCCCACGCCGAGGCGGTGGAGCGTTGCCTGGAGGCGTGCCGCCAGGCGGATATCCCGCTGGTGTGGTGCGTCTCCGACCAG
>NZ_LIXZ01000066.1 GCF_001305855.1 Rossellomorea vietnamensis
GTTGCCGACCACCTTGTAGTCGCCGGCGTCGCTGTCGAGCAGGGTGGACTTGCCGATCGGGAAGTCGAGGAAGACCGCGTCGAGGCGCCCCGAATCCATGTCCAGCACCATGTCGTCGGCGGTGGCATAGCGATTGACGTCGGCCACGTCGCCATACATGTCGGTGACATAGTTGTCCTGCAGGGTGCCGCGCTGCACGCCGACGGTCAGGCCCTCGAGGCTCTCCTCGGAGGGGGTGCCGATCTCGGCGTCGCCGGGCGCGAACCAGGCCGACGGCGGGGTGATGTAGGGCTCGGAGAACAGCACCTGTTCACGACGCTGCTCGTTGATGGTCATCGAGGACATGATGGCGTCGTACTTGCGCGCCATCAGGCCGGGAATGATGCCATCCCAGCCCTGCACGACCCACTCGCAGTCGATGCCGATCTCGGCACACAGGGCGTTGCCCAGGTCGATGTCGAAGCCGGTGAGCTCGCCGTCCGGTGTACGGTACTCCATGGGCTCGTAGGGTACGTCGACGCCGATACGGATGTCGCGCACGTCGGCGTTGGCCGTGCCGGCCACCAGGGCGGCACCGATGGCGCCGAGGCCTAGAATCTTGTGTAGTTGCATGGGGTAGTTTCCCGTGTTGTTGGTGGAATCACCTTGTGGGTGATGACAGGCCAACCATAGCGGATCACCGAGTGGGCCGGAAGGGGGGAACCGGCGTGGAAG
>NZ_LIXZ01000067.1 GCF_001305855.1 Rossellomorea vietnamensis
CGCTGTGGACGATGGAGAGCGTGACCAGCCAGGTGGGTACGGGGCCACCTACCAGGTGGTGAATCCCCACCTGGCTGTAGAAGAGTGCCAGTGACCAGAAACCTATCAGGGAGAGCTGATAGGAGATGATCGGGCGGCCGAGAATCTTGGGAATCATGTAGTAGGCGATACCGACCCCGATGGGGGTCACCCAAAGTCCCAGGACGTTATGGGCGAACCACCAGTTGACGGTGGCTCCCGAGGCCCCGGGGAACACCACGGGCAGGTTGGCCAGCAGGAAGAGGATGGGGAACCACACCAGCGCGGCCAGCAGGTACCAGCTGGTGACGTAGAGATGTGATACCCGTCGGTTGGCGGCCGTCAGCAACAGCGGAATGGCACACAGGCCACCGCCGATCACGAACAGGATGTCGACCTGCCAGGGAAACTCGAGCCACTCCTCTCCGTCGGAGAGTCCCAGACTGATCGCCACCAGGCCGAGCATCATGCCGAGGTTCCAGAGCACGGCCCCCGATAAGGCGAATCGTCCGCCTACTAATGCCGTCTTGAACAGTCGCGGTATCAGGAAGATTGCCACCCCGACACCGGCCATGGATGCCCAACCATAGGCAACTGCGTTGAGGTGCATGGGGCGAACCCGGCCGAAAGTCAGCCATTCACTATCAGCCAGCAACTCGGGCCAGTGGAATTTGCCC
>NZ_LIXZ01000068.1 GCF_001305855.1 Rossellomorea vietnamensis
GGGCTCGAAGCCGGGCTCGATGCGCTTCTCCAGGTCGCGCTTGATCAGCCGCTCGATGCCCTTGAGCAGGCCGTGCTCGTCGACGCAGACCAGCGAGACCGCCTGGCCTTCGCTGCCGGCGCGGCCGGTGCGGCCGATGCGGTGCACATAGTCCTCGGCGACGTTGGGCAGCTCGAAGTTGACCACATGGGGCAGCTCCTCGATATCCAGGCCGCGGGCGGCGATATCGGTGGCCACCAGCACCTGCAGGTCACCGGTCTTGAAGGCGGCCAGCGCCTTGGTGCGCGCGGACTGGCTCTTGTTGCCATGGATCGCCATGGCCGGAATCTCCTGCTTGGAGAGCTGTTCGGCCAGGCGGTTTGCGCCGTGCTTGGTACGCGTGAAGACCAGTACCTGATGCCAGTCGTGCTCGGTGATCAGGTGGGCCAGCAGCTCGCGCTTCTTCTCGCGGTCGACGCGATAGATCGCCTGGTCGACGAGCTCGGCGGTGGTGTTGCGGCGGGCGACCTCGATCATCTCGGGATCGTCGAGCAGCTTGTTCGCCAGCGCCTGGATCTCGTTGGAGAAGGTCGCCGAGAACAGCAGGTTCTGGCGCTTCTCGGGCAGTACCCGCAGGATCTTCTTGATGTCGTGAATGAAGCCCATGTCGAGCATGCGATCGGCTTCGTCGAGCACCAGGATCTCGACC
>NZ_LIXZ01000069.1 GCF_001305855.1 Rossellomorea vietnamensis
TGCTTTCTCTTCCTCCAGGTACTTAGATGTTTCAGTTCCCTGGGTCTGCCTTCCATACTCTATGTATTCAAGTAAGGATATTGTTCCATTACGAACAATGGGTTCCCCCATTCGGAAATCTCTGGATCAAAGCTCACTTACAGCTCCCCAAAGCATATCGGTGTTAGTCCCGTCCTTCGTCGGCTCCTAGTGCCAAGGCATCCACCGTGCGCCCTTCATAACTTAACCTAAATTTTGCTTTATCAGCTATGCTGCTAAATCAAAATTTGATCACTTAATAATTAAGGTTTAAACCCTAAAATGGCGATACTCGGTAATTTCTTGACTATCAATTTATCTTTATCTAGTTTTCAAAGAACAATCATTTGTCTCGGAAGAGACAAAAAGTTTTGATGGTTGAACCATCAAAACTGAACAAAACTTCGACGTGTCAACTTGTTTAGTAAATCTTCCTTAGAAAGGAGGTGATCCAGCCGCACCTTCCGATACGGCTACCTTGTTACGACTTCACCCCAATCATCTGTCCCACCTTAGGCGGCTGGCTCCAAAAGGTTACCTCACCGACTTCGGGTGTTACAAACTCTCGTGGTGTGACGGGCGGTGTGTACAAGGCCCGGGAACGTATTCACCGCGGCATGCTGATCCGCGATTACTAGCGATTCCAGCTTCATGTAGGCGAGTTGCAG
>NZ_LIXZ01000070.1 GCF_001305855.1 Rossellomorea vietnamensis
TGAGTTCGGTATTCGACTGGACTTAGTCCATCCAATTTTTCTTTTGAACGTTCATGATTGTACCAGTGGATATATTCTTCAATCCGGCTTCTTAAATCCTCAAAGGTAACTAATTTTTCTCCATAGTACATTTCCTGCTTCAAAACACCAAAAAAGTTTTCCATTACAGCGTTGTCTGCGCATGTAGCTTTCCGTGACATGCTTTGGAATACATTATTTTTCTTTAAGGTCTTCACCCATTGATTGTGTTGGTAATGCCAGCCTTGATCAGAATGGATGGTGGTTCGATAGATTGCGTGATTTCTTATTATTTCTATCGTTTCATGTAAAGGTTCCATGACTAGATCTAACGTGGGACGTTTCCTGATTCCGTACGCTATGATTTCTCCGTTATAGAGGTCAAGAATGGGATTTAAATATAACTTCTCTTCGTTTAGACATTTAAATTCTGTAATGTCAGTTACTAATTTTTGTAGAGGGACATGCGTGTTAAACCGGCGTGATAATCGGTTCTTCGCTACCTTTCCAACGTTCCCCTTATACGAATTGTATTTACGGGATTTCCGCATGAATTTTACACATTTCAATCCGAGGTCTCGCATAATACGATATACTTTTTTATGATTGATATGATGACCTAATTTCTTTAATTCCTTCGTAATTCTTTTATATCCATACCG
>NZ_LIXZ01000071.1 GCF_001305855.1 Rossellomorea vietnamensis
CGCGATGCCGGCACTGATGCAGGCGAACGGATTGGCGCCGGTGGAGCCCGCCAGGCGCACCGTGGAGGTGGAGGCGTTCTGCTCGTGGTCGGCATGCAGCATGAAGATGCGGTCCATCGCCTTGGCGTAGACCGGGTTGATCTTGTACTCCTCGCACGGCGTGCTGAACATCATGTAGAGGAAGTTCTCTGCATAGTTCAGGTCGTTGCGCGGGTAGTTGAACGGCTGGCCCACATTGTACTTGTAGGACATCGCGGCGATGGTCGGCATCTTGGCGATCAGGCGGATCGCGCTGATGATGCGATCCTCCTCGACGTTGATGTCCATGTGGTCGTGATAGAAGGCGGCCAGGCCACCCACCACGCCGCACAGGATCGACATCGGATGGGCATCGCGACGGAAGCCCTTGAAGAAGTTGTTGATCTGGTCGTGGACCATGGTGTGGTTGCTGACCCGCGACTCGAAGTCGGCGTACTGCTCATCGTTGGGCAGTTCGCCGAATAGCAGCAGGTAGCAGAGCTCGACGAAGTTCGACTCCTTCGCCAGCTGGTCGATGGGGTAGCCGCGATGCAGCAGGACGCCCTTGCCACCATCGATGTAGGTGATGGCCGACTGGCAGGAGGAGGTGGCCATGAAGCCGGGATCATAGGTGAACAAGCCCTCGGCG
>NZ_LIXZ01000008.1 GCF_001305855.1 Rossellomorea vietnamensis
GCCAGCGTTCGTCCTGAGCCAGGATCAAACTCTCCGATAAAAGTTTGAATAGCTCTTTAAAAATAAATCTAGAATTAACGTTGACGTATTGTCTTGTTTTGTTCAGTTTTCAAGGTTCAATGTGTAAGTGCTTCTCTTGAAGCGACCCTTACTATGTTACATGATTGTTAACTTGTTGTCAACAACTTTTTAAAAGAAGTTTTTCTCAAGTCTTTCATGTTGTGTTGCTTGTTTGCGGCAACAAATAATACTTTACCAGTTAACTTCGTAGAAGTCAACTTCTTTTTATAACTTTCTCAAAAAAAAAGAGATCGTTGTTCCTTTATATTCAATAGAAGATAATGGCTCCGCAGGCAAGATTCGAACTTGCGACCGATCGGTTAACAGCCGATAGCTCTACCACTGAGCTACTGCGGAATAATGAAAATGGTGGGCCTAAGTGGACTCGAACCACCGACCTCACGCTTATCAGGCGTGCGCTCTAACCAGCTGAGCTATAGGCCCAAAAATGAATTGGAGCGGGTGAAGGGAATCGAACCCTCATCATCAGCTTGGAAGGCTGAGGTTTTACCACTAAACTACACCCGCATGAATATTTGGAGGCGGCAACCGGATTTGAACCGGTGATAAAGGTTTTGCAGACCTCTGCCTTACCACTTGGCTATGCCGCCGTTGGCTGGGCTAGCTGGATTCGAACCAACGCCTGTCGCAGTCAAAGTGCGATGCCTTACCGCTTGGCTATAGCCCAATATAAAGGGCGACTGATGGGAATCGAACCCACGAATGCCTGAACCACAATCAGGTGCGTTAACCACTTCGCCACAATCGCCATGATTAAAATTTCTTTGGCAGGGGCAGTAGGAATCGAACCCACACCAAAGGTTTTGGAGACCTTCGTTCTACCGTTAAACTATGCCCCTATGATATATATTAGTTTTTTTGAAAACCACCATGCTGCTTGGATTATAACGCTCTACTTCGCCGCGAGTGGTTTAAGGAAGATTATTTTACTCCGCAGTCGCTTCGTAAAAAATCTTGGTGGAGGGGGGCAGATTCGAACTGCCGAACCCGAAGGAGCGGATTTACAGTCCGCCGCGTTTAGCCACTTCGCTACCCCTCCAAATAAAATAAATACTTAAAGGATCTTAAGTATGAATGGTGGCTCAGGACGGAATCGAACCGCCGACACATGGATTTTCAGTCCATTGCTCTACCAACTGAGCTACTGAGCCATATTATATAGAAGATTAAATTTTCGAATGACCATATAAAGAATAAATGGCGGTCCGGACGGGACTCGAACCCGCGACCTCCTGCGTGACAGGCAGGCATTCTAACCAACTGAACTACCGGACCAAAGTTTTTTCGCGCTAGCGAAAATAACTATCCTTGCGTGACTCTTAAAAGATCAAAGATAATCTCTTACTAGTAACAAGCAAAAATGGTATTGCGGGGACAGGATTTGAACCTGCGACCTTCGGGTTATGAGCCCGACGAGCTACCGAACTGCTCCACCCCGCGACGATAATATAATATTAAGTTTCCACTATCCCATTGTGCATCACGTGGATCCACCCCGACTTCAGTAAGCTTATTCAAGCTGCTGCTCAGTCGGTGCGCTGATGTGAACGCTCCGAAGATTATTCGGTCGTGCTCCACCCCGCGACGATAATATTTTTTAAAAGAGAAAATGGAGGAGGAAGGGGGATTCGAACCCCCGCGGGCTGTTACACCCCTGTCGGTTTTCAAGACCGATCCCTTCAGCCGGACTTGGGTATTCCTCCGTATAATGGACCCTGTAGGACTCGAACCTACGACCGGACGGTTATGAGCCGTCTGCTCTAACCAACTGAGCTAAGGGTCCTTATAAATCGTGCGTTATGTATTAAGTAATAGCGGCGGAGGGGATCGAACCCCCGACCTCACGGGTATGAACCGTACGCTCTAGCCAGCTGAGCTACACCGCCACGAATCTACTATATGTTTGGTTTTCTGAAAAACCAATGAAGTTTATTTCACTTCCGTAAATAAACTTGGTGGAGCCTAGCGGGATCGAACCGCTGACCTCCTGCGTGCAAAGCAGGCGCTCTCCCAGCTGAGCTAAGGCCCCAAAAAAAGAAGTGGTCGGGAAGACAGGATTCGAACCTGCGACCCCTTGGTCCCAAACCAAGTGCTCTACCAAGCTGAGCTACTTCCCGAAATATGGCGCGCCCGAGAGGAGTCGAACCCCTAACCTTTTGATCCGTAGTCAAACGCTCTATCCAATTGAGCTACGGGCGCAATTTATAGTCTATAATAGTAACGCAAGAAAAGATATTTTGCTTGCGCAAAAAACTTTGGTGCCGAGGACCGGAATCGAACCGGTACGGTAGTCACCTACCGCAGGATTTTAAGTCCTGTGCGTCTGCCAGTTCCGCCACCCCGGCTAGTTTGGAGCGGAAGACGGGATTCGAACCCGCGACCCCCACCTTGGCAAGGTGGTGTTCTACCACTGAA
Source organism: Rossellomorea vietnamensis (assembly GCF_001305855.1). GTDB lineage: Bacteria > Bacillota > Bacilli > Bacillales > Bacillaceae_B > Rossellomorea > Rossellomorea vietnamensis_A. The sequence goes on from NZ_LIXZ01000008.1 coordinate 2,497, forward strand.
CTACTTCCGCAAAATAAATGGTGCGGGTGAAGGGACTTGAACCCCCACGCCTTGCGGCGCCAGATCCTAAGTCTGGTGCGTCTGCCAATTCCGCCACACCCGCAAAGAGTAAGATATTTTGCTTACGCAAAAATCTATGGTGAGCCATGAAGGATTCGAACCTTCGACCCTCTGATTAAAAGTCAGATGCTCTACCAACTGAGCTAATGGCTCATTATATAATGAGAAAACCAAATGGTGCCGGCAAGAGGACTTGAACCCCCAACCTACTGATTACAAGTCAGTTGCTCTACCAGTTGAGCTACACCGGCGTGTATAATCTTTTAATAGATACTGCTTAACGAAAGTGATTCACCGAAGCAGTTTAAGGAAAGATATTTTGCTTGCGCAAAAATCTTTGGTGGAGGATGACGGGATCGAACCGCCGACCCTCTGCTTGTAAGGCAGATGCTCTCCCAGCTGAGCTAATCCTCCATATTAAGTTTAATCTTCAAAAAAATGGTGACCCATACGGGATTCGAACCCGTGTTACCGCCGTGAAAGGGCGGTGTCTTAACCGCTTGACCAATGGGCCATACATTTGAAATATCCCGTTCAGGACATGTATTACTATATCAATTAATTTCGCAGAAGTCAACTTCTAATTAATAGTTAAAGAAACTTTTTTCAACCTACTCATTATAGCATTTTGTAAGCCGAAAAAGAATATACCATATCTTAAAAGTATTTATCAATAGATATTTTTAACCTTAATAAATTTTTTTCTAAACCTAATGCTAATTTGCAAGAGTACATCTGTTATGTACTTTACTTTCCTGAGGGAGACAGATTGCATTATTTTAAACAAACGTTTGTTTAATCATTCCCTGTGCTATGTCCACCTCTATTCTCGAATAAAAAGATCTCACCCTTTATTATCAGAAGTGAGATCTTTTAGCATTTCAATATTTCTTCTCAATCACAATAAAACACGTACTATCCGGCAGACGCACCGGCTTTCCTGTTTCATCAGTAAGCTCGATTTTGTGGGCTAAATGTTCTTCGTACCCATCTTGCAGGTAATGTTCAAATAACAGGATTTCAGCTTGGTCCCCTAAGGTCGCCTCAATAAATTCCCGAAAGGCAGATGGGGTGAAGTAGCCGAATTGTTCCTGCACTTCGTGGGGGTATGCTTCCTCTCCCCACGTGTACGTATAGAGGAATTCCATCGCATCGTTCACATTGAGAAGAACGGCGTCGTCTCCAGCTGAATGATAAGTAATTGTCCTCCCTTTGAAGTCCCCGACGTATCTCTTGAAGAAGGGACGGCCTTGTGGGTCTTTAAAGCGGATGATCCGTTTCTCTTCCTCTGGCTCTGTCATGATGCCGTCCCGGATGATGATCCTGCCTTTTGGCCTGAGAGCTTTAAGGGAACTCTTTAAGGTTTGTGCGATGACCTCATGATTGAACTTCTCACCTTCGTACGGGATGTAGGAGAACATTTCATGAAGGATCGACGAGAACACGATTGTGTCGGCCCCTTCCTTTCCGATTTGCTCTTCAAGCTTGAGAGCATCTCCCTGCATGACTTCCCATTCGGCGTTTTCTCTTTGTTTCTTCCGTTTCAGTTCCTCCACCACATTCACCGCAATGTCGATTCCGATAACGGTGGCCCCTGGGTGGTGACGTGTCAATAATTCAAGCATGACCCCGCCCCCCGGACCGATATCGACCATCGTCTTTCCAACTGCGTAGTCTGCAATCTTCTTCTTGAAGTCCTGTGAGCTGTTCATATCACTGAGGTAGGTTTGCTCATTGCTCAGCCGGTCATAAAGAGGTGATTTTTCAGCTTCCTGGCAGAATTCAATCAACTTCTCCCCTGCCCTTGAAAAAAAAACCCGATCCCCGCCATTTCTTCCTGTGCATGAAGGGGAACTGCCATCAACTGGACATGCTCGTTTGCCGGATGTTTCCAATGAGCGATTTCTTCGATTGTGCACTCGGCAAGATACGATTCTATGATTCTTTTTTTATAGACATTAACGATCTTTCTTCCTTTATAGTCGTAGTACAGCTCCTTCATCATCGGTTCAAAGGAGAGCTGTTCCAGGACAGCCCCCCTTGTCTTTCGTTCAATGAGCAGAAAGATCTTGATACATTCTTCAAAGCTGAAATCCGTAAGGGACGCTTCTACATACCACATATCCGTTTTCCGAAAAAAACGTTCCAGAAGCTTTTCTGCATCGGGGTTGGAACCCAGGCATTCATTGTAAACAGCGTCAAAGTTTTCCCCTCGCAAAGAAGCAAGATTCCGCAGTCTTCGAAGTCTTTCTTGAAACGTTTGCCCTTTGGACATCTCCCCATCACAGATCCAACGGTTCACCTCTTCCATTTCCTTTTGTACCGAATCCCAGATTTCAGGGGATACCCCTGCTACAATGCATTGATTCAGTGCATACAGAAGAGGAAACATCTCTTGTGTGGCTACATCGATCAGAGGCTTCATGGATGAGTACCTGCCTTCACCCCGTATGTATTGACCGGGAAGACCGTGTGTCAGGATCAGCACGTACAGTAGCTTTTCCCTCTCACGATTCCGCATTGTTTCAGGGCGTTTTTTCATTTCTGAGGCGTAAATTTGGGCAGACCCAATATTATGGATGCCGAGCTGAAATCCCTGATCGAGCCACTCTCTCCGTTGATGAGGTAGACCGCACTTGGCCGTTTCGCTCCACAGCAGAACTTCTTCCACCAATGCTTTCTCTTCTTGGGGCAAAGTCAATCCGTCCAGTATATGGAGTGTTCTTTCCACGTATTCAAGCACAGGATTTTGTGCCATTCCCTCAAGGGATTCGACTTGTTCAAGATTCACATTTTTCTCTTTTGTTAATGAAAGGAATTTTAACCATTTATGTTCCCGCAATATAAGGGTGTTCCCTGATTTCAACTCTTCGATTGCACGTAAGGATGAAAGCACCGCCATCGCTCCCTCTTTATATATATTTACCATTCCATCATACCTCACCTCTCCCCCATTCTGGAAAAGGAATGTCTGAATTCCCCATATCATAGACTTAATGTAAAGGAAGGGAGCTGGTCTCAATGCTTGAGTGGAGTGCTGCCATTGCAGCCGTAGCGTTTACGATTCTCGTCGTTTATTTGATATTGACATTAAGGAGGGTCATGAACACGCTGGACGAAACGAAGAAAACGCTCGCTGACACGAGGAGCGCCGTGAATGGCATTACAGAGGAAGCAGAAGAACTGATTCATACCGCCAATCAAATCTCCGTTGATGTAAAAGGGAAGATGAAAGCCGTGGATCCGCTGGTGGAGTCCGCACATGATGTCGGGGACATGATCCAGAGTGTGACAAGCTCAGTGAAGAGGGCTGCTTCGCAAAATCGCACACCGAAGACGATTCACTCCCAGGAAAGCAAGCCGGTGCAGATTAAATTGAAGTAAAAGGAAAAGGGGCTGAAACAGCCTCTTTTATTTGAGCTATGCTCAAGCAAAACCACCGGCGACCTCCAACAGCCAATACCCATGCATGAGAAAAACACAACTGTAGGACACTGCCGCAAAGACGGACACGAGAAGCAAAACCCTTGACGACCGTTTATCCGCTTTAAGTTGAAAAAGGAGGAACAACAAAACGAACGAAAGACCGACCTTCAATAGTAGAAACAACCAAGGGTCCGTGAGATAAAGGGTATGCATGAGGGGATTGGATTCTGATATATAATGAAAGTGCAAACCATACATTGTGAGGAATGCGTCTACGAGGTTGAGAAGTAAGATATAAACCAGCAGGTACTTCATCATATCGATGCTCCTATTCGTCGTTTATGGTGGTTTTATCATATCATATTTTTCATTATAACACGTCGTTTCGTTCTCAATAAAGAAATTTAAACAAACGTTTATTTAGCTCTCTTTATACTGGTATTTACACGGATGGAAGCATTATTCAAACGTTTGTTTAATACTTTCCACAAAAAAATCCCAACCCTATGAATAAGGTTGAGATTCCATGAATCTATCAATGCTGCTTTTTCTTCTTCCCTTTCTTCCCCTTCTCATCCACCTTGATGACAACAGCAGTCAATGGATCCAGGGTCAAGGTGTCGTTGCTAATGCTGAAGCCAGATTTCTTTGAAACAGGATGTGTCCCCGCTTCATCGTTATCCACGACCACTTTTCCTTTAGAAATATCATAGTCTCCAATGGACAGCGCCCGAGCTTTGTCATCCGCATTCACAAACACATAATACTCACCCGTACCATCCGTCGATACGTTCTTATAAGCAAGCAGCAAATCCGTATCGGCGATTTCAGGGATATCCATCAGGGATACATTCTGATCGACCAGGTCTTTGTCGCCGAGTCGGAACGCATTGGTGGATCTTCTCAGTTTGATCAATCCTTCAGTGTATTCCCGTGTGGTCGTGTTGATTTCGTATTTCTTCTTGTTCGTTGCTTTTTCCCAGTCAAACATGTTGATGGCGTCGGATGAATCGTAGGAGTCGTGGATGAAGTATCCGAATGGGTCTCCGTTTTCGTCCTCTAACTCATGATATTTCTGTTCTGGAACGCCTTCGCCGAGCCACTGCTTGGTCCGGCCGTATTCCTGGCCAGCGTGGATAAAGGCTGTTCCCTGGGATGTCAGGATCATCGAGTTTCCAAGTCTGATCCGTTTATGGATTTCCAGGTTGTTTTCAGGAATGGCCGGGTCCTTTTTGATTGATTGGGCAATGACGTCGTACAGCGGCAGATTATCATGGGCCGCAATGTACTGGACCATATCGCCCGGGTCGTCGTCCGCTGTGTTGCCCGGCTGTCCTTTAATATTGTTAAAAATCGTATTGATGTCACGTGCGCCACCTGTCAGGAAGCGCGGCTCACCTTCTGAACCGAAACCGGATTTCAGTTCATTCCGGATCTCATCGGAGAAGACTCCGACGTCGTCGGTTTTGTCCATCCAGTCCTGGTCGGCTCCCATTCCTTCTAATGATGGATCCGAAAGGTGACCGGCGAATGTTCTCCAGCCTTCCCCGATGAACAGGGCGTCCGGATTGATTTCAGCTGCTGCGTCGTAGGCTTTCTGGATCGCAGGATAGCTTGCGTCCCCCATCATATCGAAGCGCATACCGTCGATTTTGTATTCGTCGAACCAGTATTTCACGGAATCCACCATTAGCTTCTCAGCCATCACATGGTTGGTGGCGAGGTTATTCCCGAAGCCTCCGAGGAAGTTTCCTTGGTCATCCTGGAACGCATAATAGTTCGGCACGATGTCGTTCAGTGTGCTTGTTTTGGCCATATGGGTGTAGACGACGTCGAGGACGACTCCCATCCCTTTATCATGAATCGCATCAATCAATCGCTTCGTTTCTTCGATGCGCAGTTGTGGATTGGCAGGATCCTCTGAATACGCACCGTCCGGGGAGAAGTAGCTGTGGGGATCATAGCCCCAGTTGTACTCGTTGCCTCCCGCAGAATACTCAAGCTCCCGCTCACCCATTTTCGTTTCATCGCCGTAATACCAGGCCATGATCGGAAGCAGCTGGACGTGGGTCACACCCATTGATTTGATGTAATCAAGCTTTTTGATGAAGGCATCATATGTGCCCCATCTTTCCTTTTTCAAATCCTTCTCGATGGACGGGTCGGACGTGAAATCACGGACATGGATTTCATAGATGACCGCATCCTCCCGTTTTTCATAGCCGTCGATGGAGGCATGAGTGAATTTCTTAGGGTCCGTCCCTTTCAAGTCGACGATCGCCGCCTTTCCGACGTTGTCACCGTCAGGGCCCGTTTCACCCTCTGTATTGACAGTGAAGGCTGCCATCGATTTGGCGTATGGATCGAGTACTTTTTTCGTTACGCCGTCATTGGTTACTTCGTATTGATAGTAGTACCCCTTCAGATCCTTCACACTTAACTCTTTCGCTTTCACGTCTGTCGACCAGACGCCTTTTTCACCAAGAGACAATTCCACGCTGCCGATTTTGGTTGCAGCATCTTTTTTATCATAGAAGTTGGCCACCACTTTGCTTGCTTTCGGTGCCCATAGTTTTAAGGTTGCATTTCCTTTTTTGTATGTGGCACCAAGGTCATCCCCATCGTAAGCATACTTGTTATCAAGCAGTCGCCAGCCCGCTTCTGCTGAAACGGTCCTGCCCGAGTAGGTGATGGAAAGAGGGAGTTTTTTCAGATCAAAATCAGCTTTCACTTCCACCGTTTTGTCTCCCGTGATCTTCGCGCTGTTTACTTTCACATCGGAGCCATCACTGTCTTTGAGGGCTAAGCCTGAAAGCAATGCGTGTTCCGTCAAACCATCTGTCATCGTAAAATTCAGGCGAATTGTATCATCCGAAATGACTTCAGATGAAACGAGTCCCGTCGCCACATCACCATGAGGGGAAATGTAGACGTTATCATCGCCTTCTTTTACCCAAAGCTGATCATACTTATCAAGGAGGTTGAAGGTTTTGTCTCCTCCGTCTTTCTCCCCTGTTGCTTCATTCAGAACAAGGAAGCCGATCTGTTTGGCATCGGCATTCAACTCAACGTCTACATACGCACCGTATCGATCCTTTTTGGAAAAATCCAGTGCGCCCGTCGGCCAGTCTGTTGTCGGGGATTTCACATCGCCCCACGTCCAGAGACCGAAGTTTTCATAATTCCCGTCTTCACGGTCATAGTGGATGCGGACCGTGTTCTCCGGCAGATCAACCGGTTCATACGTATACACCTTATCCGATCCCTGTTCGATCCAGATTTCATTCACGTCAGGATTTGTGATGGAGAAGGATTTGTCTCCGCCGTCCTTACCCGCGTCACCTTTCGTAATATCCATGACGAGGAATCCGATGTTTTTTGCCCCTTCAGCAAGCGGCACATCAATATAGGCCCCGTAGCTGTCGGTTTTCTCGAACATCGTCGCTCCTGTCGGCCAGTTAGCGGATGGTGAGGCGACATCATTCCACAGCCATGCACCGAAGTTTTCGTAGTTGCCGTCCGTGCGGTTATAGTGGATGCGGATGTTGTTTTCTGGAACAGGTTCCGCTTCAGGGTCTTCTCCTCCACCTGCCGCAGCACCCGTGATCTTCCCTCCTTCAACGGTGAGAAGTGCCGTACCTCCGTCTGTTTTTGAAGGAAGGGTCAGCGTGACTTCACCGGATTCAGAAGTAGTATAGATTTCTCCGGAATAAGCGTTGGTTACGATCGCATCAGGAGAATCAACCGTCAACGTGATCTCTTTCGTTTCATCCGCCACGTTCAACCCGACGTATACGGAGTCGTCTTCGTAGTCACGGGAGAACAATAGGAATTGGTCGCTATTGGAACCGCCAACCGTGTTTCTTTCCCCTTTAGCGAATACATCCGAATGGGCTCCCCTGAAGTTCAGGATCTTTGTATAGTGAGCCAGCACATCATTATTCTCTACATCATCCCAGTTCAGGTCATAGCGGTTGTCATACTGAGGATAATTATTCGCACCGCTCTGCCCAAGCTCCTCACCGTAATAAATGACCGGCTGTCCTTTCGACGTCGCCTGAAGGGAGGCTGCGAGCTTCAGCTTGCCCTTGTCCCCGCCTAGTGAATACAGGAATCCGTCTTCATCATGACTTCCCAGGAATTGTCCAAGCGTTGCCGTGTTATCGATCTTTCCGTTTCGGGCCGTCAGTTTATCATTGGCCGCTTTCAGATTGCCGTCCACAAACTCACGGGCGATATCCTTGAATCCGAAGTCGAGGAGAGAATCCATTATCCCCGTATCAAGGTAGCCATAGTCATTGTCAGCACTTGCTCCCCACGCTTCGCCGATCATTTTGTGCTTCGGCATTTTTTCCGTGATCGCATTTTTGAAAGCCATCCATGTGGCGTCTTCCACATGCTTCACGGTATCGACACGGAAATAGTCGATCGTATTGCCTTTATCAGTTTTTGCTTTCTCGATCCAGTCGGTCTGCCAGTCGATGATTTCTTGACGAACTTCAGGGTCTTCTGTCCTCACGTCAGGAAGTCCGGCCAGTTCACCGACCACTTCGTCCGTACCAACATTGCCCTGACGCAGGATGTCACTGTACTTTTCACGTTCGGCGTCAGTCGGATACCCGGCAGGACGCTGATCTTCAGGCAGCTCGCCGTCGATTTCCTTCAATCCATAACCGGTGTGATTCAACACGACATCCACCATGATCTTGATCCCGCGGTCATGAGCTTCATCGATCAGGTTATGGAAGTCGTCCATGCTTCCGAAGTGAGGGTTAAGCTCGCCGAAGTTGCTCGCCCAATAGCCATGGTATCCGAAATAAGGCTCCCCCTCTTCCCCTTTTCGCACATCATACTTCACATTCTCCACAACCGGACTGATCCAAATTGTGTTCACGCCGAGCTTATCAAGGTAATCAAGTTTTTCCGTGATTCCATTAAAATCTCCGCCTTGATACGTTCCGCGTTTGCTTTGATCATAATTCAAATCGTAAGGATCATCGTTTGACGTATCCCCGTTGAAAAATCGGTCTGTCAGCATGAAATAGATGATCGATTCATCCCAATCAAGGTCGGAATCGCCGACAGACTGCCTTGCTTTCACTTCGATTTCAGCGCTTCCTTTATAGACGTTTCCGTAAGAATCCACTGCGGTTAAAGGAATCGTTTTCGTTCCTGCCGTAATGTCGTCATCTACGGAAAGCGTCACTTCATTCAGGGACGGATCGATTTCAAGCTTCTTCGATCCTCCTAATGTAGAAACATCGGCTGTGATTTTTTGAATCGTTAAACCATCAGTTAATCCTTCGATGTCAACATTCAAGACAGCGTTTTCATTGTAATCCACAGCTGAAGGAGCCACAGAACCCGTCACTGTCAGATCGGCTTTCTGGAAATCAAGAACCGATTTGCCGTCCACCGTATTGTAGGGATCGCTCACTTCCGTCGTCACACCATCTTTTGTGACTAAAAAAGAGTACTCATTTTTCCCGTTAGGAATGCCGTCGTATGGCAGGACGAAACGCTCATTCTCCGGCTCATACGTCATTTCCTTCGTTTCTCCATTGTACTTTAACTCTACTTTCTCAATCGAATCCATTTGATCGTTTTTGAAAAGGTCCTTGTCTCGATAGTAGAATGTCGCATCCCCTTGATCGATGACCGGTGCAGACCCATCCGGTACGATGCGGATCCCCTCGACACCACTTGTTATGTAGGCTTTGGTGAGGGTGTCGTTCTTGTTCACTTTAATGAAGCGGTCGCCGAATTCTTTTTGAGCGGTACCCCATTCCTCGGTACTGCGCAGGACGAATCCGAACTGCTCCGTTTCAGGTGCCACGGCGATATTCGCTACCGCGACTCCGTTTTCGTATGAGTCAAAATTGATTTGATTGTCCTTAACCCCTGTGTTCCATGCCCATATGTTCCAGCCCTCATACGTTTCGTCTTCACGATCATACGTGAAGCGCACCGTGCGATCACCGGAATCCGCTGCTGTTGCCGCTTCATTTCCGTCTGCAACGGCAGAAGCCGCCGGAGCGAATGGTGACCACAGACTGATCAGCATCATCAATGTCATAATCATCGAGACGTGACGCTTTGTCCTATTTCTCATTCATGTTTCCCCCTTATTAATGTGATAAATAGAATAATAGAAGTGCTCGTGATGATATCGTGGAAACGTTTGCACAATTGGTTAAAAAAATGTGAGGTGACTCCCGGGGTAGTTATTTCGAACTAATGCAAACGCTTGCAATTGTCTGTCTTTTTTATTTTACAATAGAGGGTTGAGAGTGGCTATATGACTATTGGGGGATTTTTCAGGAATTGTTCTTCTGGCTGACTTAAGAAATTCGAAGGCTGTGGGAACACTGTTTCTACTCTACAGCCGACAGACAGATTCCTATTCCATATGGGGTTGAGGTATGAAGTATCGTAACCCTTTCACAATGATCCCATCATTGGCTGGTTCAAAGTCTAACTCTGGAACTGGATGAAAGTTCATCTTCCTATAAAGAGATAAAGTATTTTTCATAAATTCAGCTGTATGCAGTCCTACGGCACGATATCCCTGTTTGGCTGACAAATCAATGCAATGGTGCATGAGTCCTTCTCCTATCCCCTTGATCCACCGCAAGCATTCGAATCTCTGGATAATCAGGCCTCTGTGTCGTCCATTCATACGCTTCAGTCTTCCCTGGAAACAGAACGACACTCCCTACAATCTTCCCGCTTATTTCCGCAACAAAGATATCTACTCCCGGCTTTACATCATTTTCAGAAGAAAGGGTCCTTTTTAGAGCATTCCAATGATCTTCAGATACTAAATCTTTGTATTCTTCATAATACGGCGCACGCATAGTACGAACTGGTTCGATTTCATCTCTATTCATTTTTCTAATCTGCATTTACATCATCCCCTTACACATCTAAAAAATAAAATATATTCGGAAAAGGATCTGAGCTACAGACCCTCAATCTTTATTTATTTTTCAGGAGAATATATTCCTGTTAATTATCCCAGACAGTTCCTGGATGTATGACGCCAGATATGTTCTCCAACAAAACCTGGTATATGGATCATTGTCTGGTTCCAGAAGATCTTATAATTTTCGTCTGTTATTTCCTTTACTAATTCAGTGATATCTGATGACTTAAGCGGTGTTTCAAGCACTTGAAAGCGATTGAGATGCATATAATGCTCATTATCTTCTGTTCCATCATTTCCGGTTATCTCTACTATTCCCGTTGCCAAACCTCTTGCAATTATTCCACGTCCATTACTATATAGAAAGACAATATCATTAGATCCCATCTCATCAATAAAATATTTCCATGGTGAATAATAAGCTGCTACCTTTCCCTCTGAGAGCATCTCTCTTTCGTTATTAGGGTTATTTGATTTATTTGTGCTCATAATATAAGCCTTGGGCACATAATCATCCTTTCAAATAAAGAGATATATTCTATTATTTTCTTTTTTGTGCTTCTTTTCTAATCGTTCCGATCTTTTTATCGCTTCTAGTATCTCTTCCATTTACATTACGAATCGAACCAGCAGGTAAACCATGTTTCTTTTCGAAAGTTCCGACTGTACAATCGCTTCTTGTTTTGCGCATGATCATCCACCTCCTTCTGAACCTATTATACTATTTAAATTGTAAAATAACCCATTTTTTGAAAGGGCTTTAGATTACAAAAAGAAATCTCCACCATCGCTTCTCTTTATATAAGCCTATATTCACTCGCGCTATAATATAATAAAGAGAGGGATTTCATGATAGGGGTGAGCTTTATGAAGAAAACGGTGTCACTAACCTACTTATTCGGTGTTGTTTTCATTTTAACCAGCGCTCTTTATTTCTTCGCTTCTAACTGGCAGATGTTTTCGCGGCTTGAAAAAGTGGCTTTAGCGGGGGCTTTGATTGTATTGTTCTATGGAGCCAGTTTTCTGTTGGATCGTGTATTGAAGGGAGCCCATTTCCTTTCCAATTGGTTGTTGGTCAGCGGGGTGATATCCTTTGGTCTTTCCGTTGCCTTGCTCGGACAGCTGTATAATTCCCATGCGGACAGTTACTTATTGTTTCTTGTCTGGTCCATTCCCGCCCTGCTGTTCAGCTTGTACACAAGATACGGCGGATTTTACGCATTAACCCACATCCTCATCCATTTGACGATTTACTTTTACCTGTTCCCCTCCACACCATTCGGACACTGGACCCTCGCCCATACGTGGATTGCGTTCGGAATCGGTATCGCGAACCTGCTCTTGTTTTTCACCATCAAAAAGGGATTCATCCGTTCAATGCCTTTGCTTTATTTGAGTCTCGTCTCAGCCAATCTCCTCCTTATTGTCACGGCTTTCGATAACGAGTATTCCGCTTTCTTCACCCTGTTTTATGTATGTCTCCTAGGGATCGGTGTGTACCGGTATTTTCATAAGGAAACATCCATTTTCATCATTCTATCGTTGTTTGGAACGGGCTTTATCATCATTAAAATGTTCGAGTTGATGGCGAGATACGTGTCCAGTCTGTTCTTCGTCGGTCTCTTACTGGCCGCCACTTTATTATTAGTCGGAAGTGTGTTCCTTGTGAACTACTTACGAAAGCATTCCGCTTCCCGTCATTGGTCAAAGACGATTTTCGTGGCAAGTGTCACGACCATCGCTTCAGTTTTCATTGTAGCGTCTGTTTTCGGACTGCTTTCATTGTTCATGGTAGATGTCTCCATGATCACTCTATTTGTCTTGGCGACGGTATTTCTCGTCATTCCAAGCACATTAACGAGCTGGCCGTCTCCTGTAAAATATTCGCTTATGATGACCGGCATCGTGATCGGGATGACAGCAAGTGGGTTCGAAGAATTTTCGTTTGTGATGTTCTTTGTTTTAGCCTTTGTGTTCTATCTTGAAAAACGGATTGCTGTGAGATTTACCTTTTACCTGCTGTTTCAATTGAATACAGCGATCTTCTTGGGGCAAACGATGGAACTCGGTGCACATGCCCTTCTGCTGGTGATGGTGCTCTTAATCGGAATCGCCTACCTTCTGCTGAAAAATAAACAGGGGATTCAGTATGGAGCGTTTCTCAGTGGATTCATAGCCCTTTTCTCGTTAATCACGATCGATCTATCGTTGAGTTTTCATATAGTCTATTTCACCCTCTTTTTCCTGATAGCAACCTTATGCGTGTATGTTTTCAAAAAGCAGGGTCTCAAGCTTTATTGGGTTTCATCCCTTATATTCTGGTTCATGCTTATTGTCCAGCTGTATTACGATCTTGCCTGGAAGCTCGTTCATAAATCGCTGCTCTTTGCCGGGTTGGGCATCGTCTTCTTGCTGGTCGCTGGCTACCTGGACAGAAAAGGCGGCTTTGAACAGAAATCCCATTCGATCCTTGCAGGAAAAAAGATCGGTATCCTCTTTATCATCTGTCTTCAAGCCCTATGGATCGGGTATCAGGTGTATTCGAACGAAACCTTACTCACAAACGGGGAAACAGTCATCCTGGAACTTCAACCAGTCGATCCGAGGTCACTCCTACAAGGAGATTATGTGGAATTGAACTACAGTATTTCACAGCTGGAGGATACCTCCATCGATGACAACGGGCCCGTCACGATTGTATTACGGGAAAACTCACAGGGTCTCCATGAATATACAGGAGTTTATAAATTTAATGGTAAATGGAACGCTTCTTATGAAAAGAAACCCGGGGACGTGCTCTTAAATGGAAAAGTGACAAGCTCGTGGGGCAACAGTGCCCAGGTCACTTATGGAATTGAACATTTCTTCATACCCGAAGGAACCGGTCTTGATGTAGAGGGGAAGGTGAAGACTGCGGTGGTGAAGGTGAGTGATAAGGGGGATGGGATCTTGGTGCGGTTGAAGGACTAAGTGTTAGTTCCTTATTACAATGAGAGTGAAAGAGGTTGGCTTAAAGGAATAATACTATAAGCCAACCTCCATATATTTAAGCTCTTTCTAAAAAATTATTATCTTTCGCTACTTCAATCATTTTTTTAATTTCTATTAAATCAATGCCTTCCCTGTATAACTGATCGGGATCCAAATCTAATTCTCCTGGCCAAGTGACTGTTTTCAACTCATTGTCAACGAACACTTTACCGAAGAATTCCCGATCTTTTAATTGTTCAAGAACCCCTTCCATGTGAGGCTTGATGTCAACGAACTTTTTTGAACCATCTGTAAAATCAATTAGAAGCCATCCATCCATTCCCGGGATCGGATCAACTTTATTTATAAGAATCATTGGGACACCTCCTAGTATAGGGGTGGTATCTTGCGCGGTGCTTCTTTACACCTGCACTCATACCACGCTTTAATCATATCACCCTTATGAATATCAAGCCACATAATAACATCCTTCTCTTTGGTTCGGGGTAAGGGTTTATCCTCTCTTAAATATTCACCTGTCATTATTTCTATTCTTGTCCTTAATTCAGAATAAATTACATGAAAGTGAGGAGGATCATGGTCATTGTAGTATAAGTAAATGGATATACCTCCAAATTCGCTGATCTTTGGCATGAGTTCATCCCTCTTTTTTTCTTTTATCACCTAGGCAAGTACACAGAAGCATCAGGCAATCCGGCAGTAACAAATGCCTTTGTCCCTTGCATGGACCTTACTTCTACAGATACCTTGTAGCCTTCTAAGCCTTTTAAACCAATGCTTGTCACTTTACTGATCATGGATGTTCCTCCTATTTCCCTTTATAGGATTGATAACTGATGGAATTGGGCTTTTAAAATAAGAAATGGGGTGGATTATTTATAGAAGTGGAAAATTGAGAGTGAATGGCTCACCCGACTAAAAAAAGGATACATAAAGTGGATTTCTTCGAAGGAGAGGAAACAGATTAGAACATATGTTCTAATTTTATATTACTGTATTCGTTTAATGTTGTCAATATATTCAAAATGGTTCTTAACCTTATTTTTCTAAAAATAAAAAAATAGGAACAAGTAGCACCTGTCCCTATAATGTGACACGATCCACTTGTTCACGCAGCTGAATCATGTTATCTTTCAATCTTTTTGAGATTTCGCATAATGCCTGAATGGATTTTCCTTTATGATGACTCAGCTGGTAGACGATATCGTCAAAGAGCAGTTCCATTTCTTCATGGATGGCCATGGCCGATACATTGTAAAGGTGGATATTGGCGTAGTCCGTTGAATCAAAGATGGCTGAGTCAATATAGGGCTTGAAGCTCTCCAGTAAAGCAGGGAACCCGATGGTCAATCTGGTTAATCCATCCCTGAGACCTTCAATGGTTCCAGCCAGTTCGTCGATCGGCTCCAATGCGGAAGATACATATGAGCGGATTTTGTCATCGAAGTCTGAGAAGATGCTGATGATTTTTCCAGGTACCGTGCCACTTAACGCTATGTTCATGGCGCCTTTGATTTGCGCCGATATTATCTCCAACGTATTCTCAATGGCGAACGCAATTCCGGTCAAGGTTCCTAACAGCGGAAGAAGCAGACCGTGTGAAACTCCTTTAAAACTTTCAAAGGATCCTTCCAATAATACATCTTTCACCTTCATTCCGATAAGCATATGGTCAGAGGTTTGCAGGATATAATCGTTTTTCTTCGGCATTGTTATCGAATGTTGAACGGAAGCCCCAGATGAAATGCTGGCGCTTAAGGAGGCATCCCGTTCACCGAAGTTCGTTCCCAAATCGGAAACCTGTTTTGTGAACTCTGCAATGTGACTATTCAGCTTCGCCGTATTATGGTTGATAATTTTATAGTGTGCGAGAATATCGTTAACAAGAACATCCTCCAAGGTCTCTTTCCCTCCACTGAAAAGCTGCGGGATTTCTTTATGAAGGATGTTCTGAAGGAAGCCTGTCAGATTTGTGATTCCACCTTCGAACTCCAATAACTGACTCCGTGCCTGCCCGAAAATACTCTCCACACTGATACTCCTGTTGAATAAGTGCTCAACCAATTCAGCAGGCGGGGAATTCAACACTCCATTGAGGGATCGGCTTGCACTTTCAGCCATATCGACAAGGGCAATTAGATGATCAATTTCTGAGGTCAACCGGTAACTGGTTGTCGTGATGCCGATGAATAAGGGGTTACCAATAAGATTTTCAAAGGAATCCTCAAAGATCATCTGCAGGCGGCTCAATCGCTCTGAATGACGGTCTCCTTCATGCTGGGCGATCTCTTCTGAATGGATCAGGTACTCCTGAGCATGACCCAACCTTGTCGATACATCCCCTTCCATGGCTCCTGCCAACAGGTTGAGGTTGTCACGATTGATTTCGATTCTGTCCGAATGCCCGCTATAAAGGGGCTCACCGGTCCAGATGCTTGTCATGATGTGAGCATCGGCTTCGGCATCATAGATTTCACCATAACCCGGTTCTCCATCTATGCCAATGACATATTTCCCCCCTTTGGTATATCCTGTGTGATTTTTTTTCAAAATGCTAAACTTTTCACCGATCTGCGGTATGCCTGTTGAAATATTGTATCTTTTACCCGGAATTCGTGAATCGAGATGAAGGGCAATAAGGGTGCCTGTCAGGACATCATAGTTGGTGAAGTAGTTGGTGATGTTGTCGTAGCTCTTATCGGGAGCAATTACCCCCTTGGGTAGAGGTGCTGGATTGAGAGTAACTGATTTTATATCTGGTCGATTTCTTACAGCGTAGTTTGCTAGTGGACCTCCAAGGGAGTTTCCGGTAACGGAGCTGACTCCACCTTGATCTTTAAATCTTCCATTAATCTTATTCAAATACTCCTCAGCAGCTTCCAATTGTGGCAATGTTAAATCACTTAAAAGTTGAACATCCGTCAATAAGTCTTGTATACCGTTCTCAGCAGTCGCGTCGGTACCAACATATGCTATTGATATTTCTTTGGTAATTTCATTTCTGACAGTAAGCGCATCAAGTCCAGTCGGATCATTATAATGAGTGTGTAATACTAAATATTCGGTTCCATTAACCTCAAATGTTGATTTTGATTTTAAATATTTGTATGAGTGTAATCCAGCAATTTCAACCAAATTTTTATCGATATTTATTTTGTTTACATCGTTATTGGGTGGTTCTATATAAACTTTGTCCATAAACCTTTCCACCAACCTTAATTGATTTCGATATAATCAGGAAACCCTATTTCTAAGGAATTATCTTTCAACCCATCATCCACTTTCTCATTAATTAAGTTGTCATTAAGGGTTAGACTATAACTTCCTTTAGGAATACCGGTCATTCCCTTCAAATCACTAGGTATTTGATTTAACAATTCTTCATTAGGCTCTGAGTCCTTTTCCTCCATAAATAGTTCAATATTAATTTTCAAATCTTCAACAGAGAATTCATCTTCTGCAAATTGAGCTTTAAGTTCACTTACAGGGGTATCTGGATTTTCCAGAAATGAATCGTATACTGGCTTTATGGCTTTGTCGGATGAAGAGGAAGTTATAAAATAATAAGGGGTCATATACCCGGTTCCTCCAACATTTTCTACTGCTTCTATGGTTCTCCCCACTACCTTATGCTCCTTTACAAAGGTATCAAGGTACTGATCAAGTTCCGCAAACTCTTTCTCAAAAATTAAATGATAAAGCCCTCCACGGATGGCACTTTCCACTTCACCTTCGAGAGACACGACTTCATCCGCCTTCACTTTTTCTTCACTCAAAGAAATAGGGACTATAGCGGTCGTATAAAAGTGAACCGGTCCTGTCGATTCAACAAATACAGTTGCACCATCCACATTCCCTACGATGTTGTGGACTATGACGTCTATCTTATATTTTTCCATAAAGAAATCTTTAACGGCTTTTTGAACTTCGTCACTTTTTTCTTCAGCAATTTTATCTGCGTCTTCTCCGTTTCTGAGTACATATCCTTCACCCGTGTAATCCTGCACTCTCACAAAAGTGTCTTTATAGGGTCCTGTTGCCTCTTTTGAATCCACATTCTTTATTTCATTATCCATATTCATACATCCTCCAAGTAATATTGAAAGTCCGATTCCATATATGATCCACTTATTTTTTCTGTTCATGAATGTCTGATCCTCCTAATTGGATGGGTTCATTTTAAAGAATTACCTTTATATTGTATAAAAGTCTGTAAAGTATTAACAGTTCAATCGGGAATTCCTTAGATCAATCAGGAAAAACAGGAAAAAAGTAGTGGTGACGATTTCCTTCTACATTTCTTTTAACCTATTCATTTCGCTGGAGTTATCGTGAGTCTTCAGACTTATACATTTGTATAATTACCCCAATCATTCAAAAGATAACCTGTTAATCTAGAAATTTTTGTAATGTATGAACGGGGTAAGAATCCCTATTCTCCCCTAATCACTTCCTGTTCAATTGAATTATCTTTGAAGCCTTCAAACGATTCTTTATGTACGCCGTTATCGTTTACCGCTACCCTGTATGTCCCTTTAGGAAAATCGCTTCTTTCCTTTATATCGGTTGCAATCCGTTCCATGACCTCTTCACTGGGCTGGACACCCTCTTCTTCCATAAAGAGCATGATGTTAATCCTCAGATTATCCGCTTTGAAAGCAGGTCCGTTATAAGCTTGCTTCAATGTTTCGATACTCGTTTGATGATCCTTCATATACAATTCATATACAGGCTTGATGGCTTCATCGCTGTTTAGTGATGACATAAAATAAAAAGGTGTCATATATCCAGAGCCGCCCACATTTTGAAGGGATTCGACGGTTCTGCCAACAACCTTTTCCTCCGAAACGACACTCTCAAGATACGAATCCAGATTCTTAAATTCTTCCTCGAATATCAACCTATATAACCCTTCCCGAATGCCTCTTTCCACTTCCCCTTCTTGGGTTTGCACATCTCCAATCGCCCTATCTTCCGTTCCCTGATGGAAGGGGACTATAGCATAGGTGTAAAAATGAACGGGTCCTGTCGCTTCTACAAACACCGTCACTCCCTCCTTATTTCCTACGAGATTATGAATCTTCACCCCAGTTTCATAGTTCTTCATGAAAAATGCTTTGACGGCTTTCTCTACTTCTTCACGGTTTCCTTCTGCAATCTTATCGTTTTTCTCTCCATTCATCAGTCTATACCCTTCCCCTGTATAGTCCTGTACCCGCGCATATTGATCCTTCACTTCTTTAGGTGTGCTGCTATCGTTCATACAGCCTCCCAGTAACAAGGAAATTCCCATTACATACTTGATCGACTTATTTTGCCGAACCATGAAGTTTCATCCTCCTATCCACTACATCTATTCCTTCACAATGGAATCCGGAAACGATAATTCCAGGGAGTTATCTTTGATCCCATCATCCACCTTTTCATTGATTAAATTATCATTGATGATGATGCTGTAGTTTCCTTTCGGTATCGAGTCCATCGCCTTTATATCCTTTTGTATTTGATTAAATAATGTTTTATCGGGTTCTGCCTGTTCCTTTTCCATATATAATTGAATCGTAATAGTATAATCCTCTGCTGAGAAGTCCTTCATCGAGAATAGCGATTTCAGTTCACTCACCGGTGTGTCCGGGTCTTCTAGATATGCTTCATATACTGGCAGGACCGCTTCATCATCAGGCGGGACGGATAGATAATAGTATGGAGTCATATAGTCGGAGCCCCCGACATTTTGAAGGGACTCTTTCGTTTTCCCAACCACTGCATTCGCTGAAACGATTTTACTCAGATATTGATCCAACTCCTGAAACTCTTTCTTAAATAATAGTCGATACAGTCCCCCCTGAATGTTCCCTTCTATGTCTCCGTCCAAAGATGTTACGTCCAGGACCCTTTTTTCACTTAAATCCATCGACACAATGGCACTACTGTAAAAATGGACGGGTCCTGTCGATTCTACAAATACTGTCGCACCATGCACATTTCCCACTATGTTATGGACGTTGACATCCGTTTTATAGGTTTCTATAAAAAATTCTCTTACCGCTTCTTTTACTTCTTCGCTTTTTTCTTCAGCGATTTTATCCGCTTCTTCTCCCCCTCTGAGTACATATCCATCCCCCTCGTACTCTTGCACTCTTACGAAAGTGTCTTTATAAGGGCCGTTTGTTTCATCCTTTTTATTTATACAACCTCCCAGTAATAGGGATAGACCAACCATTCCACACATACTCTTCTTGTATTTAATCTTCATGCGTTGCTCATTCCTTCCTTATATCATGGATCCATTGCTTACCTGCTTGACCTATTCCTTTACAATCTCATCAGGAGTCGACCTTTCGAGGGAATTTTCTTTTATCCCTTCAAACGATTGTTTGAGGACGGTATTGTCATTGACGAAAACACTGTAAGTGCCCTTTGGTATATCATCCATCGTCTCAATGTCGTTTACTACTCTATTAAATACCTTCTCATCCGGCTCTGCACCTGGATTACTCATAAACAGATTAATGACCACTTCAAAATCGGATGGATTAAACTGTTCTTCATTGTAGGCAGCCCTTAATTTTTCCGTGCTGACCTGAGGGTCTTTCATAAAAAGATCATAAACCGGCTTAATCGCTTCATTATTTACAGCAGAGGATGACAAGAAATAATAGGGTGTCATATACCCTGAACCCCCAACATTCTGAAGAGACTCAACCGTTCTTCCGGTAACATGTTCTTCCTTTTCGATCTTCTTCACGTACTCGTCAAGACGCTCAAATTCTTCATGAAATATCCTCCTATATAAACCTTCCGTTATGGCGCTTTCCACCTGACCTTCTTGAGAAAACACACGATCAGACAGAACCCGTTCTTCTGATTGATCGATGGGAACAACTGCGTATGTGTAAAAGTGGAGAGGATCCGTTGATTCCACAAATACAGTAGCACCGGACTCATTACTCACCAAATTATGTACCTTGACATCTGTCTTATATTCATTTAAGAAAAACCCTTCACCGCTCTCTCTACTTCTTTCCGATTCTCTACAGCAACCTTGTCTGTTTCTTCCCCATCTTTCAGAGTATATCCTTCTCCAGTGTATTCCTGAACGCTCTCAAATTGATTAACTGATTCCCTCTCTGAATCTATCTTTTCCTCAGAATTCATGCACCCGACAAGAAGAAATGAAAGCCCGGCGCCAATTATCAAACCTTTTATTGTATGAATCAACTTCTTTCATCCCCATTCATCTCTCTTTAATATGTATCTTTAATAAGATAGTCTGGATCCACTTTTTCAACTGAATGTTCTTCATTACTCATTCCTCTATAGCGATCGACGGAATTGTCATGTAGAAGGATATTGTAGGCACCGTAGGGTAAGCCATCAGCTTTCTCGATCGTTTTCACCACTGACCCGAGCTCTTCTTTAGTGGGAAGGATATCTTTCTCTTTTTTGTAAAGTTGGATCGTGATATTGATGGATTCGGGATTTGTTTCTTCTATTTGCAATGCTCTCTCCCAATCTTCTTTACTGTATTCGGTATTCTGGAGGTACATTTCTACAATTCGGTTCGACAGTTCCATATCAAATACTGAAACAAAATAATATTCGTTCCCATATCCAAATGATTGGGTATTGTTTATTGCTTCTGAAGTTTTTCCTCTTAAGGCTTTTTTTTTCGTAATCTCTTTCAATAAATCATTCAAGCGGGCAAATTCCTCTTCAAAAACAAGTCCATAAACACCTGAAGTAATCGCGTTCTCCACTTCCCCTTCCAGTGAAAATACCTGATTCCCAAGAACAGTGTTGTTTTCAACATCAATAGGAACGACAGCATAAGCATGGAAGGCAGGAGTACCCACTGACTCGACATAGACCGTCACCCCGTCTTCGTTCCCCACGAGATTATGGACTTTCACCTGAGTGTTATATTCATCCAGAAAAAACCTCTTTACCGCTTTCACCACTTCTTCACGATGGGACTCGGCAATTTTATCCGTCTTCACTCCATTAATCAAAGCAAATTCATCACCTTTATATTCCTGGATACTTACAAATTGATCTTTTATTTCACTATGATCGATTTCATTTTCTTTAGTTCCTATGCATCCGCCAAGTATGATTGAAAGAACGACCATATAGTTCATCCCTATCCACTTCCGATTCATCTTTTGTCCCTCCTACTGTGTGCAATAATTTAATTCACTGTCATTTACAAAATAGGGATAACCCCCCCTTCAACAGTCGTCGCTCTTTCCACCCCTTCTAATCCCTGACAATCCCATCTGGATATGCCCGTTCCAAGGAATTATCTTTCACACCATCAGAAGATTCTTTATGTACCAGGTTGTCATTGATGTATACACTGTAGGTCCCCTTCGGAATGCCGGCCATGGTCTCGAGATCTCCCGTAATCCTATTAAATATTTCCTCACTAGGAACAGCTTCTTCCTCTTTCATAAATAACATGATCGAAATCCTTAGATTGTCGGGGGTAAATTCTTCTTCATTGAAAGCTTCTCTCAATTCCTCTGACGTTGGATTCTGATTCCTCATATACAACTCATAAACAGGCAGGATTGCTTCATCGTTAATAGGGGAGCTGCCGATGAAATAGTACGGTGTCATATAACCTTCCCCGCCAACGTTTCCAAGCGATTCAACTGTTCGGCCAGTAACTTCCTCTTCTGTAGCGATTTTATCAAGATACGCGTCAAGATGATCAAACTCTTCAGCAAAGATGATCTTGTATAATCCATCCGTAATTCCGCTTTCCACCTGTCCTTCCTGTGAAAAAACCTGCCCCGTGCTCACTTTCTTTCCATTGAACGGAATCACTGCATACGTATAGAAGTGAAGTTGTCCTATAGATTCAACAAATACCGTGGCTCCCTCTTCATTCCCAACCAAATTATGTACCTTTACTTTTGTCTTATATTCCTTACGAAAGAACTCCTTGACTTCCTTTTCAATCTTCTCCCTATTGGCTTCTGCTATCTCGTCGTTTTCAGACCCCTGTTTCAGGAAGTAGCCTTCTCCTTTATAATCCTGTACCCGTTCGTATTGGGTGTTTGGGCTGATTTGAGGAGACTCTTCTTTCTCCATGCAGCCACCCAATAGAAGGATACAAGCTAACATGAATATCGTTTTTACTCTCACTTATGATCATTCCTTTATCAAATTCATTCTTTTGACGCTAATGAGCATAGCCATTCTTTCATTATCTTTCATGTAATTCCATAATTGTATAATTACCCCAAAAATTTCGGTTGTAAGCAGGGGGACGGTTCTTCTGTGCCCAAACTACTGAAATATGAACAAAAAAGGAAGGAAGAGAACCGTCCCCTCACATTCCCAACTACTGGAATTATCGTTACCCATTTTTCATTTATGAAGGCTGAAACTATTGTACTGTCATTATTTCATTTCACTGCTTTTCCAATAAAAGAACAACAATAAAACGCCCTGTTCCGCTTAACAGGACGTTTCTGCCAAATCTCACTATTCATTACTGGCTTTGAACAAACCGAGTCTTCTCAATTCCTTCTCCACCGCTTTTGCCATCATCCTCGAATACAGTGTCAAGATATGGATGATAATCCAGATACACAAATACATTCCCCACGACAGGCGGGCAGCTGCGGTTTTGACAAAAACCTTTTGGGATAGTCCCTCCAGTGCAGGGAACCAGTTTCCGGAATGGGCACAAACACCAAAGTAAACGTATACTCTTGGTTACTCGTTTCCCCCGTAAACAGACTGTCGCTTTAGCATCCTCCATATTTGAGAATCATTTTGGGTCTTTATAAAATGAGTGCACATCCTCTCTACCCTAAGGCTGCTTGATTCCTTTCCACCGGAAGCACTTTTCGTCTGAGCAACACGCCACCAATGATAAATAAGCATCCCATAAAGGTGAGGGCGATTAAAGAAAGTGTTCCACCCTTTTGATACGGCAGATCCGTATAATATCCATACTTTGCTCCAGAAAGCCCTCTGATCCATTGCGTCTCTAGCTTGGACTTTTTATCGATCGTGAACGTACTTTTCTTAATCACGCCATTTTCGTTCACGCTATAGGTCCGGTATTTGACGGGCTTCCCATTCAAATTTCCCGACTCAGGCGTCATGCGCATGGCGATGATGAATGACTCTTTATTCGTTTCCTTCTCTTTCACCACTTTGTATTGGATTGCCTCCTCATATGCACTCATCCCTCGAGGATCGGATTGGACCTTAAACCCTTTCAGCTCTGCTTCCGGTTCATCCTTCACTTCAAAGAGGATGGTCTCGCTTTTCTTACCTGATTCCTTTTCTTCCAGAAACGTATTCATTTTCACTCCATGAAATACCTGGATAGGATATACATCACCATCTTCCTCTAATGACATGTATTCATACTGATTTTCAAAACGATTCTGATAGAATGATTCTCTTATAGATTGGATGAGGAAATAGGCTACCAGGGTCATGGCAACAAATCCTGTGATAAAAAGGAAATAACTCGCATACAACATCCGTTTCTTCTTATTAATCGTCATACATTCATCACTCAAATCTATAGATTTTCGTTGAAAGAAGTTAAACTCCGTATCCTTAGCATCCTTTATGAATAGTTACCCTACTAATTCTTTAAACGTTCTAGATTCACCTTTGGGAAACGCGGAAAAAACATTGAGAGATTTTGGTGAAAGTCATAGAATGATGCATGGTTATGTAAGAAAAAATCAAATTATAAGATGTAAAGGTCCGTCCCTCAGTGCTTTAAAGCGCTGAGGGACGGACCTTTGATTGTATTATGCTCTTTCTTATTCTTCTGATGCAAACGTATCTTTTATGGTTTGGACGTTTTGGTTCAGGAGAGTTTTGATCTCTTCCTTTGCATCACTCTTCTCCAGGTGCTTGGAGAAGTCTTCCAAATGCTTAAGGGCTTGTCGTGTATGGCCCTTTTCATACTGATGCTGAGCCTGCTTCAACCGGTTCACAAGCTGCTTCACTGTGGCATGATCAAGCTGACCACTGTCCTCCATTTCTTCTATTTGTGTTATCAGCGTCCCGGTTGATACATCGACGGTTATCTCCAGAGGATTGGATGTGACCGTTTCCCCATTGTATGTGACCGTCGCCTTCACTTCTGCCGTACCTGCATTAAGGGCCGTGACTTCCCCATTTTTCACCTCTAATACGTCAGGTGCCGTATTCTCCCATTTCACTTCAGCACCTGCCAAGTCTACTTCCTTCCCGTTCACTAGCGTAACGGCCAAATCCAGATTCATCGTATCCCCTTGAAGAAGAGTATTATTCTCAGCCGATAGTTCCGCCTTTTTCACTGGAACCGGCAGCTTCATCAAATCCGCACCTGCTGCATAATAAATATTTCCTTCATTATCAATATCCATTAAATTCACGGTGTCACCGATAAGCTGTTTGCTCATCATCGTTTCAGGGTCGATGACAGTCAGCTTTCTTGCTACCGTGGTATAAAGCATACCTTGATCATCCCATCTCAAGTAGAATGGACGCCATTGGCTGCCCCTCAGGACACCTGTATAGAACTCCTTCTGCTTTACTATTTCTTTTGAAACAGGATCCATGGCAAAGACGACACTATTTGCAACTCCATCTTCATTGACACCATAAGCCGCGCCCCATAGATTCCCGTCAGGTCCGATGGATAGTTCCCCGATCATTTCAGGTGTCTTGATGCCTTCTAACTTTAAATTGAATACTTCATAATCCCCTGTACTTGCCTCATACTCAAACATTTTTGCTTCTTTTTCAACCGGATCGATGCCGAGTCCACCTGCAGTGGTAGAACCTCCGTATAAGATTCCATCCTTGTAGGCGAGCCCGATGATGCTCTGATTTTCGATGATATTTCGGATGGTATTCCACTCACCTGTTTTTTCATCGAAAATCGTCAGGGCACCGCCGAGCTTCCCGTAGTCGGAGATCGTCCCCGTGAATAACTTATCCTCTCCTGATGCAAAGGTGAACGGCCTGCTTTGATCATCCCCGATGTCATAGACCATCTCCGGGTTATCTCCGTTGCCTCCGTCTTTATACATAAAAGGAAGTTCAGGATCATATTTGTAAATTTGGGCACCACCGTATATGCCCATATAGACATCTCCGTTCATGAACCCGATACCTTCGATTTGATGGGGGTTCCGTTCACGCAAGAGATAAGATTCAGTCGACGTATCATACACGCCGAAGGATCCTTGGTATCCGCCCATATACACCTTCTCATCCGGTCCGATTTCAAGACTTTGGATGGAAAGCCCCTGCTTCTCAACCTCCGGATACAGGACCTTTACTTCCTTCGTCTCCGGGTTATAGGTGGAGTATTCGATCTGATGGTGCAGAATCGACAGAACCTGTTGCCCGTCTTCATTCGTCGTCCATTCGTACGCCTTCACCGGAGAAGCCGGCAAGGTAACTTTTGGCTCTACAGCCTGCGTTTCATCCGTATCCATATCATACGTCCATAATTCGTTCGTTCTCTTATCCTTGAAATAAATCAAGCTTGGGTCATCTGGGGAAGGAGGTGAAATCAAGCCGTCATATGCGTGTTCATCTTCCCAGTTCATTTCATGGACGACTTCTTCCGTTTCCACATCCAGTACCAGCATGGACGTCCCATACGCTACAAATAATCGGTCTCCATATTCCCATACATTTGAAACCGACGTGCTCGTGCCGGATATCGGTAGTTGAATTTCTTCTCTTTCACCCGTTTCCCGATTCATTTTCATCAAGTAGGCCGTTGTACCGATTCCTACATAGAGATTCTCATCGGTTACGCCCAGTCCCCTCGCATAGTTCTGTTCTTCGTGAAACCGTCCAAGGTCCGTCAATGAATCCGACTCGATATCATACTCAAACACTTTTGCATTTGGATACGTTGCACCATAGATCTTCCCGTCTTCTGTAGCATCAAGCTGCCAAATCCAATTGTCAGACGGACTTTTCCCCACTTCTTCTAAGCGCTGTTCATCCACTACGTACCTGTACAATATTCCATTGTATGTACCAGCGAAATACACATTCCCGTCCGAACCGATCGTCATGCCCCATACGACATCACTGCCTGGTAGTGATTGTGAAAAGATTTTTTCACCGGTGACGCCATCATTAGCATAGAAGGTGGCAGGCGAGCCGTTCGTTGCATAGTACACCTCACCGTCACCTATGGCTGCTCCTTGCGTTTTGGCCGCTAAAGCTGCCGGACCCAGATTAATGGGGTCGCCATAATCAAATGGCAGGTCTAACTGCTCATTGGACTTTTCATATATTTTTATATCATCGTAGTACCCTTTCGTTACGGCAGTGCTTGCTTGATAAAGAAAGACCTTCACACTGACGGCACCAGCTGGGGCGTTTGCTTCAACCGTTACCTTCTGCCATTCATTAAGCGTAAGGCCATCGAAATACTTGGGACTGTTCCCTATGTTCTTCCCTTCCGCGTTATACCAGCGAAGCCAGATCCCCGGCTTTCCTTTCGTCAGTTCTTCAACATACAACTGGGCGGTCAGTTTATATTGATTGCCTTCTGTCACATCGACTCCTTGACTAAAAAGTCCTGTCACTCCCGAATTATCGATCCGTAGACTTTGATCCCCTTCATACGTTTTATCACCAGTGATCTTCAGTCCGGATTTCAAACCGCCGCTCCAATAACTCCAATGTGGTATCCCTGTTTCCGTTTCCGTTACAGCTTCAAAATCTCCATTTTGAACCGGAAGCTCTGTCCAGCCTGCTTCAGCGGATACAGTGTTTTGATAAACAGATGAGGGTAATAAAGAAATAAACAAAATCAACGTAAGCAATACTGAAAAAACACGCAAGTATGATTTACTCATTACGTTTCTCCCTTCATATTTGAATGAAATCCCCGTGTGTCTCTCCCTCCTCGTATGGAATGATCATCCATACTGACTTCCCTTTCACCGACTGGTTATCCTGTATCCCCTCATTTCTACTCTATTAAAAGACAGCAAATAGTTAATAATGCCCACAAAAAAGAGCAAGCGGCAGAATGATCGCTTACTCTTCCTCATACACCACTTCTCCACTCAGGTACGTGGCCACGACGGACAAATCCTTCCCTAAAACAACCAGATCTGCATCATATCCGACTTCGACCCTCCCCTTATTGATCTCTTTTCCTATCGCATGTAACGGGCCTTCCGAAGCCATGTAAACCGCGTCCTCGAGCGGTATCCCGCAGTTCTCCACGACATATTTGATTCCCTTATCCAGCGTTATCGCACTTCCAGCTAAAGCCCCATTTTTCAGGGTCACTTTATCCCCGGTTTTCACCAATTCCTTCCCCCGAAACGAATATTCCCCATCTTTCAAATCGTTATAGCCGGTACAGTCAGATACGAGCAACATATTCTCCTTTCCTTTTATTTTATATAAAAGCTCGATCATGTCCGGATGCACATGGAGTCCATCGGTTATGATTTCACACGCTAATTCTTCGTAGAATAGCGCTGCTGCAGCCGTGCCCGGTTTCCGGTGATGGACAGGACTCATGGCATTGAAGGTATGGGTGACCTGAGTCAACCCATGCTTGATCGCGACACCGATTTCTTCCATGGAAGCTTGTGTGTGGCCAGCCGAAATCCGTATCCCTTTTTCAACCAACTCCTTGAATAGAGAGACATCCCCGACTTCTTCAGGTGCTAACGTGACAATCGAGATCAAGTCTGAAAATGGCCTTATAATGCCTCTTATATCTTCTTTTGAGAATTTCTTAATAAGAGATTTATTCTGTGCCCCGGGATATAGCGGACTGATCCAGGGGCCTTCGATGTGAACACCAAGCAGTCCGGCACCGGTTGGAGTCTTCCTTCTAAATCCTTGAGCATGATGAAGGAAATCCATCAGATCAGAAGGTTCAGAGGTCCTGGAGGTGGCAAGAAAAGAGGTGATCCCGTAACATGGCAATCTTCCCGCTATTTCATCAAACGCGCCGGCCCCATCCATAAAGTCATATCCGCATAAGCCATGGATATGGACGTCCACAAACCCTGGACAGATGACACCTTTTACGCGATGTACGGGTGCATCAGGAACTGACTCCCCTTCTCCGACTGACACAATCTTTCCATTTGATATCCCGATTACTTTATCCTCCAACCGCTTGCCCCCTGTAATGATGTCCCCTCTTACATAATTCATACATCTCCCTCCTAATGAGAAAAAGGGTGCCAAGGGACTGTCCCCCTGGCAACCCCTCTACAGGTTTACGCTCTTTTTTAACCGACTGGATTCATAGGCAGCAAGTGCCACTTCCAACGCTTTTAAACCGTCGCGTCCTGAGATGGAAGGTTTGCTTTTCTTCTCCACACAGTCGACAAAGTCTTTTATCAGTCCATAATCCATATCGTTTCCGTAAAAGACGTGACTCAATGAGCGACGTTCACTTGTGAACAGTCTGAAATGCTCTTTGAAGGCATCGGCCTTCACTGTCTTTTTGGTGCCGATCACTTCGATGGTGACATCCCCCCACATGGGGTATTCAGAGAACCTCGACCAGCTTGCATCATGGGAAGCGATGACACCGTTCTCAAACTCCATCGTAAGGATCCCGGCATCGTCAATGTTGATGCTATGAAAATAAGAATCAACGATCGCATGTACCTTTTTCACTTCTTCTCCGAGGTACCAGCGCATGATGTCCACCATATGGACGGTATGGTCAAGGACCGCCCCGCCTCCCGATTGGTCTTCATCGATAAACCAGCCCCCGGGATTCTGCCCTCGGTTGGTGGTACGGAAAGCGACGATGTCACCCAGCTCCCCATCATCGATCATGTTCTTCAGCTGAAGGATCGGCGCGCTGAACCGAACGGGAAAAGCCGTCTGCAACAGCACCGCTTCCTCTTCACAAACCGATATCATTTCCTCCGCATCCTCGACAGTGGTCGCGATCGGTTTTTCACACAGAATATGCTTCTTAGCCCGGGCCGCCTTCACGACCATTTCTTTATGACGGTTGTTTTCACTGCAAATGATGACCGCGTCCATTTCAGCATCCAAAAATGTATCTTGATTGCCGAAATAATCGGTCTTATACGTTTCGGCAGCTTTCTTACCACGTTCTTCATTGTCATCATAAATTCCGACCAGCTCCACATTAGGCAGTTTCATGACACTATCCGCATAGCTGTAGGCATGCATATGGGCAAAACTCATCATCCCTATTTTCATCTCAAGCCACCTCCGTTCAGAAGACTCCGGTACTTATTCAAAGACTGAAGCAAGTCTTCATCAGCAGGATGGGCACCCGAAAGAATGGCATCCACGCTGTAGGAAAGAAGCAGGGGGGTGAGCCCCTCAGGTGTAAGCGGAGTCATTTCATCACTGTCAAACTCGATGATCCTTTTAATCCCGCTCCACTCAAACTCTATTCGCTCCGCTTCATTTGCAAACGTATATTCCAAATGCCCCATCGTCCCCCTGCCGAAATCCACCGTCAATATGACATGGGAGGGACGGACCTCACGTTTGGTCCTTTTCACCATCGCCTCGGAGGGTTCACCTACTAATGAAGAAAGCACATATAAATCACCAAGCATGACCGCCTCGCTTTCCTTTTCACTTACGGTCCTTCTCATCCGGAGAACACCCCTCGGCTTTTCATCCGATACCATTTCTTCTTTTATTTTTTGATAAAAAGGATAGAGTTCCAGTTCAAAGTAAACAGACACATTGCTTAAGTCTTTACAATCATCCACCAATCCGGATGGGATGAACAGGCGGACCTCCTTTCCAGCAAATCGCCCCTCATCGAATTCCTGTGAAGAGAGGAACAGCGTCTCATTTCCTTCGGGCTCTTTCATCGATGATTTCATAAAAGGGGTTTCTGCCCTTTGTTCATCTATTTTATCGATTCGTCCGATCACTACATTCCCCATAAGAACCTCCTATTTCAATAACGTTTTCAAGCGATTGACGGCTTCTTCATTCGCTGATTCCGCATCATCGAAACCCTCATATTCAATGGATAGCCAGCCTTGATAATTCTCTGCTTTCAATCCCTGTACGATATAAGATAAATCGACCTTCCCATCCCCTGGTACAGTGCCGATCAGCTCCACACCTTTCGTAGAACGGAACCCCTTCAGCCCTTCACCGGAATTCTTTTCCCTAAAATCCTTGAAATGAACGTGAACGATGTCCCCCTTCAACCTGTCGAACGCTTCCTGGGGTTCTTCATGAACGAGCAGGAAATTCCCTGTATCAAAGGTTGAACCTACATAGGGACTATTTACTTTTTCAATGATGTCCTTTACCTGTTCGCTTTTCCCGGCCAAGAGTCCGTGGTTTTCAATCGCAAGGAAAACCTTCTCTTCTTCCGCCCTTTTGGCGCATTTCTTCAGCCCTTCCACAATCCACTTCTGACCGTCTTCATATGTCAGGTTGCCGTGGAGATCTCCGCAGAAGACCCGTACAATCTTTGTCTCCAGTGCTTTCGCCACTTCAATCCCTCCCAGGATCTTAGCCACTTCCTCAGCACGCTCTTCTTCTGTTTCTTTCACAAAATTATTCGTCACATCATAGGCGGATACCACTAATCCATTCTTCTTAACGGCTTTGAGGACCTGATCGATCTCCTCCCGTTTATCCTCACCGCTACTCCAGTAAAAATCGAGGAGTTCCACTCCATCAAGGGAAATGCGTTTCGCGTATTCAATAAAATCAAGGAAGGACCAGTTTTTCTTTTTAATGGTAGAGGCCAGACTGTACATGCTTACACTTATGTTCATCAACTTCCTCCTCCTTTTGATAATTGCTTCGAAATGAACGCAAGCTTTTTTTCATCATGAAATGAGTTCATTTCGTGGGTGAACTGAGGGTATACTTCTATCTCTTTCTCGATTGAACTCAAATGATTAAAGGCCGCGAACACAGTGGAGGGTGGCGTAACGGCATCTTCCATCCCCACCCCCATCAGGACAGGGCACGTGATGCTCTCACAAAAATGAAGACTGTCGATCATGCCGAGAGTGTTCTTCACTTTATTCTCTGATTCGTATTGAGGGTCGTTCCATTTAAAATAATCCACGATTTCCATATAGGGTCCTTGTAAGGCAATATCAAGTGCACGGTCAAAATGGGTGAGGAATGGCCAGTCTGATACCACATAGTCCAGATCTCCCTCGAGACCTGCCGCAACCAGGGCAAGACCCCCTCCCTGAGAAGACCCCATCACACCCAATGTTGTGGGGATTATAATGGCTTCAGCAGATTTCACCCATTGGAGTTGGATGAGGATATCCCGGTACACATTCGTATAATAATAGGTTCCATGATCAAGAATTCCATGCAGCATCCACCCCGGAATCCTGCTTCCATTTCCGTATCTCCCATAGTCGGGCGAACTCCCCTGCCCTCGCACGTCAAAGGAATAGACAGCCACCCCTAGTGCCGTCCATTTCAGATAGTCAGACGGCAGGCCGCGGCTTCCCGTATATCCATGAAAGCAGACGATCACCGGACATTCCTTCACTCCCACAGGCTTCACCAATAAGCCATTCAAGGGGGTCCCATCCCAGCTTTCAAGGACGAGATCGTTCACCTCCACAGAAGGAACCGGGTAGGCCCGTAGTGAAGAATGGATGATAGGATTTACACCGTTCATTCTTTCTTTTTGCCGGAACCAGAACTCATCAAAATCCTTCGGCCTGCTCTTTAACTCAGGCTTGTATTCACGCAACTCTTCCAGTGGGAAATCTCCAACCTTCCTCCCCATTCCTCATCACCTCCAACTAAAATGGCCACTCCAGTTCAAATCCATCCTCCTGCAAGACCTGCTGAAAGTGCTTCAATAATCGCTTATCTTCACGGACTGTTTTTGGCTGAGTATGATGTTCCATACAATAAGCAACCAGTGCTCCACACGCCTCACCGATATTCCATTCTACGGGGTGCAACCGATAGCAACCATTCGTAATATGAGTGGTGCCGATATTTTTACAGCCTGCAAGCAGGTTATCTGCATCCTTAGGCAAGAGGGCACCCAGCGGGATATAAAACGGCAGTGCTTTAATATCGAGATACGTCTTTCCTGCCATGCTCGGGTGGAGATCTATGCTGTACGATCCGACTCCTACCCTATCCTCATATCGCTTACCAGTCTTCCCTTCATTGAAATCCGGGGATACATCCTGTTCCACAATCGTATACTCGGCTTTGATCCGCCGTGATTCCCTGATATAAGCGGCTTTCGCCAGTCCATCGTCTGTCTCGAAAAGGTCCTTTCTCAACATCAATCCAGGATAACCCCTTCCGCCATCAGGCCGCGGCGCTTCCGTTTGGAGCCAGTAGAGGAGAGAAAGGCTGAGCTGCTTCCCCTGATACAGATTCTTTTCTTTCTCTTCTTCAGATACATCATAGACATTCCCTAAGAAGTAATCATTCTGGGGCCAGTTCATCAGCGTGACATCGCCGGCTTCATAACGGGTATCAAATTGATTCCTGTCAAAAATCCTACGGTACTCCCATAATGGGAACCCCTCTTCTTCCCTGAAAAGTGTATACGTCCGTTTTTCCTTTGTGATTGGGTGAGGAGCATGAAAGCTCAACAATTTATCCGGCCAGATATCGGGGTGAAAGTCCCGCCAAAAGGAATACATGTCAGGCTCGGGTATCGTATGGTCCTCCCCTTCCCGGTACTCCATCCCGAGTACATAAGTGAAAGCCTGAATATCAGTTGGATCCTCTGTCTCCAGTGCATGGGGTTCACCGGTTTCTGATTTGGCTTCTGCACCTGTCACGTATTCCATGCCTGCAAGGGGCAGCAGATCTCCAGCTTCCGTCGCGTCGATATAGTATTGAGCTTCAATCTCTTCTTCTACCCCTGTCTGTTCATTCACCAGAGTCATTTTATGAATCCGCCTGCCCTTTTTGTGAACGCCGTTGACCCTCGTATGCCGCAGAATTTTCAACTGTCCAGTTAGAACATATGGTAAAAGCAATTCATTTAAAACATGGAGGGTGACGCGGGGATCATGGCAGATGTTACTGACTAGACCATTCCCCGGATTCAATACTTTCCCGTACTCTTTTACCTGCATCGTGTTCAGATAGGTCTCCCTTACTTTCTCACGGTAATCCCGGTACCTCTTCGTACAGCCAAACTCCTCGATCCATCTGTGTTCATCCGGGGGAACGCCTTGAGACGTAACCTGGCCCCCGATCCAATCCGTCTCTTCTGTCATAATGACCTTTATTCCTTTTGAACAGGCAGAAAGGGCCGCTGCACAGCCCCCGAGACCGCCTCCTGATATCAACAGATCTGCTTTCATTTATAAAACCACTTCCTTACCGGTTCTGGCCGATTCATACACCCCATTGAGCATCTTCATGACCTGGACCCCGTCCGAAACAGGTGCGATGGATTCCTTCCCTTCGATACAGCAGGAGACAAAATGGTTGATTTCGTTATAAAATGCCTTTTCAAAATCAAATGTCAGGTTATCGATCTGCGGCGTCATATTAAGGATCGTGTCATGTTTCTCTCCTACGATGGATAACTCCGGTTCGATTTCTGCGCCCCCTTTGTCCCCAAACAGCTTCACGTACAGCTCATCTTCTTTTGCCTGAAGGGTGAAGCTCACATCCACCATTAATGAAGCCCCGTTTTCAAATCGGATGAGGGCATTGGTCAAGTCCTCCACGTCATTAAGGGAGGGGTCATAATCCGCAGCTTGATAGAATGATAGGTTTTTAATATGACTCCGGTTCCCAAGCTTAGAATAGGAATTGCCACTTACAGACACAGGACGCGGCTTGCCCATGAAGTACCAACAAATATCGATCATATGAACACCTAAATCGATCAGGGGTCCGCCTCCTGATTTGGTATGGTCACTGAACCATCCCCCTGGATTACCGAGTCTCCGTAAGCAGGACGCTTTCGCATAATAGATCTCACCAAAGTCACCATCATCAATGAACCGTTTGAGTAACGCTGCATTATCTCCATGCCTCCGTACGAAGCCGACCTGAAGGATCTTTCCTGATTTCTTCACTGCGTTTTCTACCGCTAACGCTTCGTCCACTGTCATACATAATGGTTTTTCAACAAGGACATGCTTGCCGCTTTCCAGTGCCGCGATGGCAATCTCCGCATGGGAATTGTTCCATGTACAGATGCTTATCGCATCGATTTCATCGTTTCCAAGTAATTCCCGGTAGTCAGTGTACAAATGGCTGACCCCATAAATACGACCTTTTTCGGCCAATCGTTCCCCATTGAGGTCACATAACGCAACGAGCTCCGCCTCATCGTTTGCCAGGTACGGTTTGATATGAAACTCTGAAATCGATCCCGTTCCCACTACGCCTACTTTTAACATCGCACTCTCTCCCCTCTCGAACTCATTAAAAACGGATTTCCTGATCCTGCTCTGAAGAATGATAGATTCCCTTTAATAGTTTCAACACTTCATAGCCGTCTTCCCCATTAATCAACGGCGCAGAACCCGTTCTTACACACTCAATGAAATGGTCGATTTCATCCTTGAATGGTATATTTTCTTCGTATATGGGGTGATGCCTGGCCAATACTCCTTCTTCTTCAGTGAAAATAGTTAAAGGTGACAAAGCGGCACCACCTTTGTCACCAAATAGTTCAATCTCCATGCCCTCGTCTTCTTCACCGTTCATCGCCCAAGCGATCTCCAATGACAGGACGACACCGTTCTTAAACCGGATCCAGGCGGCTCCGAAGTCCTCCACATCAAATACATTCTGTTTATTCAATTGCCTGTTGCTCGATTCCCAGCTCGATGTATATTTCGTTTCATAGTTTCCTAAACCCGCCACCGTCTTTCCGGATATGCTTTGCACCTGAGGGCTTCCCGTCAGCCACCATGCCAGGTCCAGTACATGGACACCGATATCCATCATGGCTCCGCCGCCTGATAATGCCTTATCCGTAAACCATCCCTTTGGTGTTCCCCTTCGTCTGAACAGCTTGGCTTTCACATAATAGAGATTTCCGAAAACACCCTTATCTGCATACGCTTTCAATATTTGGACATCCCGGCGAAAGCGGTGGGTCATTCCGACCATAGTCATGACGTTTCGTTCTTCGGCAAGCTGTAAATATGCCTTCACTTCTTCGGTGCCCATCCCTATGGGCTTCTCCATGAACACAGAGATCCCTTTTTCTGCACATTTCATAGCGATCGGAATATGGGTGGAATTGGGGGTACAGATCATGACCGCATCAAGCTCGACCTTCTCAAGCATGTCTTCTACTTTTTGAAAATAGTGCTTCACCTTATATTTCTCTGAAATGGCTTTCGCACGGTTACCATCCACATCTACTACAGCGGTCAATTCCGCATGAAGAGAAGATTTCAGATTAACAACATGAGTGGATTCTGCAATCGACCCCAGCCCAACCAACCCGATCTTTATAGGATCTTGCATTCAACCAACCTCCTTACTTTGAGAAATCAATCACTTTCGTTAAAGTAGTGGACCTTTTATTCATTAAGGCCTCAAATGCCTCTGTTACTTCACTGAAATTCACTTCTTCTTTGATGAAGGAACTGATATCGATCCGTTTCTCACTGACCAGGCGAATATACTCCTCTATATTTCGCCCCTCTGTCCAACGAACAAATCCATAAGGATAATCGACTGCTTCGGCTTCATACACTTTGTCATATCTGCCGGGACCCCCCGCCCTGGAAATCAGCAATTGCGCCTCTTTACTGAACATCAAGTTGCGGGGAAAGTCCGGTTCGATGTCGCCGACAATGACGACCTTCCCTTTGTTGCGGATCCAGTTTAGACTCTGCCCGGTCAAGGGTGATCGTTTCCCGCCTGCGCATAACAGGACCGCATCCGCTCCATTCCCGTTTGTACTTTCCGCAATGGCCTGCTCCATCTCTTCCATAGAAGAAAATGATCGTATATTCGCTTGCTCCTTCACCATAGCCGACCGCTCTTCGTGGAGATCGTACGCAATGACACGATAGGAGGCGGCATTGGCGATCTGGGCAATCATCTGACCGAGGAGGCCCAGTCCGACGATCACAGCTGTTTCACCAAACTGCAGATCGGCTATCCGAAGGGCATGAATGGCAATCGCGCCGATCCCGGCAAGTGCCGCTTCCTTCGCCTCAACGTTATGAGGGACCTTTGCGAATAATGTCTTCGGAACAAGCAAATACTCAGCGTGCTGTACATAAGGGGCGCCGTAAACCGCAACCGGGTCCCCTTTTTGCACCCCCGTCACGCCGCTTCCCACTTCCTCCACCACTCCCATGGCGCTGTAGCCCAATGTGATGGGTTGGTCTGTACTGTTTTCAATAATCGTTAATTCCGTCCCTGGTGAAATAGTGGAGTACAGCGTTTTAACCAGCAGGAAATGAGGCTTCACTGCCGGCGTTTCGTCCTTCACCACTTCCACCCGTTTGTTATGTGCGATAATTTTTCTCATCGTATGCCTACTCCCTCTGTCTCATTTATCTACTGCGCCAGCCATTTGGTAAGATTCTCTTTCACAAAGTCATCGTCATGCAAATGAGGATACGCTGCATACACCCGGTCGATTTCTTGCATTTGATGCGGGCTCAGCTCCTCCTTATCCAGTAAGCACCAGCGGCCTTTCATCAGACCCTGCCTTGCCAGAACCTGATTAATGCCTGCGATGCTTCCCCTAAACTGATTTCTGGCATCAAAGAAGGCACCATTAGCATCCGTGACCTCCTGAGCCAGAGTCAACATCCTTTGGGGAATGGCATCGTGAAGCTGCCATTGCTTGATTTCTTTAAATAATTCCACTGCCCGTTTCGTCCAGACAGACCAGTGACCCAACAGGCCACCTACAATTTTCTTCTGCCTTTCCTCATCACCTACCTTGAACTGATAGGTCGTCAGGAGGTCATTGACGATATTATCGTCATTCCCTGTGTAAAGGGCGATTTCATCCCTTCTCTTTGAATGGCAGACGGCCCGGACAACTTCGGATGTCAGGTACCGGTCGAAGGGGGCGAGCTTGACCGCATACACATTGGGAAGCTCTGCAAAGGCTCTCCAGAAATCGAAGGAGAGCACCCTTCCTCCCACGGCAGGCTGCAGATAGAACCCGAACACGGGAATGATCTCCGCCACCTTCCTCGTTCTCTCCAATAACTCTTCCTCTGAAAGGGAGCCTAGCCCTCCCATGCTCAAGAGACCTAAATCATAGCCAACGTCCTTACTGAACTGTGCTTCTTTAACCGCTTGTTCTACGGGACCGCATATCCCCGCCACTTTGATAAAAGAATCTGGTACACCTTCACGCCTCATCTCTTCCATGGCAAGCTTCAATACTCTTTCATATAAACCAAAGCGGGGATCCCGGATTTCAAACTGGGTCGTATGTACACCGACTGCAAGGCCACCTACACCTGAATCGATATAATACCTGGTAAGCGCACGCTGACTCTTTTCATCCAACTTTTTATCCCTTGACAAGGCCAGTGGATGGGCAGGGATGAACGCCCCTTTGTGCAATGCTTTTTTGACCGATGATGGTAACATTTAAAACGCTCCTTCACGCTGTTGAAAATGCGTCGGTTTATTGTAGGTCACTCCGTCCCGCTCCACCCAATCAGCCGTCCAATCGATCATCTGCTGCATGGTGACCTTCGGATATCCGAACAGCTTATGAGCCTGGGACGCATCATTCAATAATGCCGTGGATTGCTCCACATTCACGAAAGACACGGGCTTATTGAACCGCTTCGCAAATTCTTTCGCGAGCCAGCGGACGGAAATGGTTTCCGGCCCCGTCACATTCAGGATTTTCGGCGGGGAATCGGTGAGAAGCAAGGATCGAATCGCATATTCATTCGCATCCCCCTGCCAGATCACGTTCACATTCCCCATCGTGAGATCGACGGGTTGATCATAGTAAACCTGCCTCGCCACTTCCAGGAGGACACCGTAACGAAGATCAATTGCGTAGTTCAATCTGAATATCAGCATAGGTGTATGATTCTTATGGGAAAAGTACGTCAGGACGCGCTCCCTTCCCAGACACGACTGAGCATATTCCCCGATCGGATTGACGGGATTCGTTTCAGAGCAATGGCTGCTCACGACTTCGGTCAAAGGATAGACATTTCCTGTAGAGAAAGCGACAATCCTCGAATCCGGAAACTTCTCCGCGAGCCTCCCAGGGAGATAAGCGTTCATCGCCCACGTAAAATGCTCATTGCCTGTGGTACCGAATTTATTCCCTGCCATATAGATGATGTTTTTCACATCCGGAAGCGTCTGTAAATCTTCATCCTTCAATAAATCCACAGAGATCGTATGAATCCCGCTTGCATTTAGTTCATTTCGTAAATCGGGAGTGGAAAACCTTGAAACACCGTACACCTTTTTATTCAAACCTGCCTGATCAATGGCCCGTTTCGCAAGCTTCGCCAATGTAGGCCCCATCTTGCCACCCACACCGAGGATCATGATATCGCCATCGACTTTTGTCAGATCATTCACCAGTGCCTGGGATGGTTCTGTCAAAAAGTCCTCTAATTCGTTGATCGTTTTCATCAAACCACTCTCCTAAATCGTTAGATTGAACTTTCAGAAAATTACTTATCAACATCTTATGAATCTCATTATTAAAAGACAAGTCTTTAATGAGTCTTTAAAGATTGAGCTTCAAAACAATGCACACCATTGATTTTTGACAATTCAGATAATTGTCAGTATGATAATGATAAAAAGACATGTCTATTTAAAAGTATCTTTTAGGGGATGAGTTTATTGAGAAGTACGAAACCGATTCATGACAACTCTGAAATCAACATCGGGATCATTGGCCCTGAAGCCCTTGTCGATCAAATCAAATTGACCTTAAAGTCATTTCCGAACTTCAAGCCGTTTTTTGGAATCATCAAACCCGGTAGTGTCATTGCCGAAGTGGTCAAAGAATTAATGTATGATGTGGATGTTCTCATGTTTACGGAATATCACGTATACAATCTCGCGAAGCAGTTTCTGGACTTTTCCATCCCCGCCCATCCCATACCTCTAATGGGAACCGGCTTATACAGATCCCTGTTCCTGATCAAAAACAACCACGGGCTGAAATGTCTTTCCATTGATACGATCGAAAAGAAATACGTGGAAAAGACACTGGTGGAACTTGTGGAAGAAGATTATGAATTAATGGTATTCAGGCATCATTCCAAAACACCTTTGATTAGTGACATCGTCTCTTTCCATGTTGAAAACCATGAAATGAAAGGCGCCATCGCCCTTACAGGAATCCAGGAAGTCTATACACTTCTAACAAGCATGAAGATCCCGTGCGAATGGGTCACACCCACCCAGCAGGATATGATCGTGTCCCTCGAACGTGCCCTTCTTGCAACGGAAACCCGAAGGAACAAGGAATCCCAGATCGTATTCGGGTTGATCAATGTCGATGATTTCAAAAAAGTGACGGAAAAGTATCATTCTGAGCACGATGTCCAATTATTGAAACTGAACATCCAACAAATGCTCCTTGATTACATAAAACAACTGGATGGCCATCTTATCAATCTTGGCGGGGAAGAATACTCCTTCATCACCACCCGCGGTATCTTCGAAAGGGAAACCCGGGGCTATAAGTTCATTCCCCTCCTTCAGGAGACGAATAACGCAATGGGGATCACCTTAAGCATCGGGGTCGGTTTCGGTATGACGGCAGCCGAAGCAGGAAGCCACGCACGGCTCGCATTAAGACAGGCGAAAGATTCCGGGGGAGATGTCTGTTATATCGTGAGGGAAAACAGGAGCGTCCTCGGCCCCGTTGATATTACGACCAACACACAGTACGAGCGGTATGACCTTGCCATAACCGATGCCGATTTATTGGACCGGGCAGAAAAGGCCGGGATGTCCGCTTCCTATATGACCAAGCTGATGGCACGGGTGGAACGGTACGGAATCGTGGATTATACGGCCCAGGAACTGGCATCCACCCTGAACATCACAGTGAGGAGCGCCCACCGGATCCTTCTGAAATGGATGGATGCCGAGCTCGTCGACATCGTCGGTGAGGAGAAATTGACGCATAAAGGCCGACCGCGGCGCATCTACCGGTTGAGCTTTACGATGGATGAAAAGGTACAATAGAATTCAGGGTTCCTGAATTCTATTTTTATTGACCAGACTGTACGGAAACCGGTCTCGCTGTCTCCCTGCTTTCATTCGCCGCTTCGATGAAACGGATGATTTCAAGCGTCTCACGCAAGGGCACCCTCGTGACACCGTCCTGAAAAAAATCCATGATCTCTTCTACTAAACTCGCATAAAAGGGCTTGCTGTCAGCCTGTATCCCAACATACTCCGTACCCTTTTCAAAATGAACAAGGGCTCCGAACTGATGATTCCCTGCACGATTCCCCCTCACCGTCCCAAACCTTCCACCTTTCCAGCTGGCCACAATGCTGTCATGTGTATCATTCGAGAAGACCGCGACACGTTCTGCCCCTTCTCCGAGCAGGGTAAAAAGCATTTCAACGGAATGAATGCCATACCAGAAAAATCCCGGCTGTGATTCTTGAAGCTCCATGGGGCCAAAACAATCGGCACCGATGATTTCTCCCAGATCTCTCCTTCCCGCCACTTTTCTTAAGGCTTCTGCAAACCGGAGAGCCGATGTGCTCATGATCGGTGTGTGGTGACGCTCCCCTAATCGAACCA
Organism: Rossellomorea vietnamensis; assembly: GCF_001305855.1. GTDB lineage: Bacteria > Bacillota > Bacilli > Bacillales > Bacillaceae_B > Rossellomorea > Rossellomorea vietnamensis_A. The sequence goes on from NZ_LIXZ01000008.1 coordinate 43,616, forward strand.
TCTCCACAGCGTCATTCGTCTTCAAACTGAATGGTTTATCAATGAAAATCGGTTCCTGATAGACTACCAGTTTCCTTAATTGCTCAAGATGAATGCCCCCATCAACGGATTCCAGCAAGATGGCATCCGTCCCTTCGACTGCCTTCTCCAATGAATCGACGATTTCCACGCCATATCCCCTGACAGCTTCCGTGAACTTCTCAATCCTTGAAGCACTAAGTTCAAGGTGAGAAGAGCCCCCGGGAAACGCCTTCACCACTTTCCCGCCCCGTACATGGTGGGGATCGAGAGGGTCATTTAATAATCTGGTGAAAGCGACCGCATGAGACGTGTCGAGCCCAACCATTCCAATTTTCAAATCTTCCATTCTCTGCACTCCATCCCCTATTTAATCCCGGACATTTGAATGCCTTCGGTGAAATAACGTTGGAAGAACAAGAAGATGAGGAATGTCGGAATGAAGGACAGGGTCGAACCAGCCATTTCGATTCCAAAGTTCCCTTCCTTCCCAAGGATCGAAGCCAAACCGACCGTCACCGGGAACATTTCTTCCCGTGTCATGTAAATCAATGGCTGAAACAAGTCATTCCAGTTAGAGATGAACGAAAACGTACCGACGGTCGCGACAACCGGAATCGATAAAGGCAGGATCACTTTGAAAAACACCTTAATATCGTTGGCCCCGTCAATCCGCGCCGCTTCCTCCAGGTCACTCGGAATGCTTTGCAGGAACTGTCTCACCAGGAACACACCCATGATCCCCCACAGTTCAGGAACGATCAGGGCCCAATACGTATTGATCCACCAGAAGTCCGCAAACATAATATATTTCGGAATAATGAGCAACTGTTGGGGAATCATGATGACGGCCATGAACACCCAGAAAATGATTTCCCGACCCGGGAACTTCTTCTTGGCAAAAATGTACCCGAGGATCGCACAAAAGAACATTTGGCTGAACACCGGTACAATTGTAATCACGACCGAGTTGAAGATCCATCTTAGGAAAAGGCCGTTTCCGATCAAGTACGTATAATTACTCAAAGTCGGCTCATCGGGTATCCAGAACAACGGATCCAACAGGGCATACTGCATATCTTTGAAAGAACCCAATGCCATGATGACAAATGGCAAAAGGAAACAGAAAGCCAAGATGGCTAAAGCGATATATTTAATGAGTTTTCCCATTTTCCACACTCCTTTCCTCCTACGATCAATAATACTTCGTATCCTGCCCCATATATTTTCGCTGGATGAGCGAAATGACAAGGATGATAAAAAACAATACGTAGGAAAGAACCGCTGCGTAGCTTAAATTCAACCCTCCGAAACCTTGCTGATACAAATAAAACACGATCGTGGTGGTCGCGTAATTCGGGCCTCCTCCTGTAAGCAGGAAGGTGGAGTCAAAGATCTGGAACGAACCGATCGTCGTGATGATGGCGACGTAAAAATGAATCGGCTTAAGTAAAGGAAACGTGACCGACCAGAACATCCGGAACGGTGTCGCCCCGTCGATTTTCGCCGATTCATACAGCTGCTTATCGATCGATTGCAAACCGGCGAAGTAATAAATCATCGTGCTCCCGGCCACTTTGAAGATACTTAATCCTGCCAGGACAATCAGTGCCTGACTGGAATCCGACAAGAACAGCTGTGTATCGATTCCGATTAGGCTTAAGAGATAGTTCACCATACCTGATTCCGTTCCCCTGAACAACCATCCCCATATCCCTGCAATGATGACAAATGAGGTCACCACAGGCAAAAAGAAAATCCCTTTAAAGATTCCCTTCATCCATACACCCGAATTGATGATCAAGGCGAGAATCAATCCAAGGGCCATCGTTGGAACGATATAGTACACAGAGAATAGAACCGTATTCCAAATCGCTTTCCACGCAAGTTTATCTTCTAAAAATCGCATCCAATTCTTCATTCCTACAAATTCAGGGTCCCCGATGATCTTCCAATCCAAAAATGTCAGAACAAAACTGAAGGCAAACGGGAATATTTGAAAAATCAAGAAATGAATCAACGTCGGTATGAGAAAAATATAGACGATGGCGTTCCGGTCCCACTCACGCTTCATCCGTGATTTCAAAGGCATTTTTTTGTTTTTTACGCTCAGCTCACGTTTAACCGTTTCTGTACTTATCAGCTTCATCACCTTCTTCTTATGTAAGTTAGGAAACAGAGAGCACCAATCTCTAAAGAGATCAATACTCCCTGTCCCGTACACCTATTGTTTAGCCAGTTCCGCTTTGATCGCTTCCGCTGCAGCATCGGCCGCTTCTTTCGGCGATTTCTTCCCGGCCATCATCGTTTGCACTTCAGCCTGAATTCCCGGCATGATCGCACGTCCGATCGGATGGATGACCCCTGGTTGAGCATATTGTGTGTACTCAGCAAGCTGACTTAAATATTTCTGATCATCAAAGATATCCTTTGCCGATTCACGTGTCGGGATATACTGTGTCACGGTGTTGAACTTGCGTTGGTTTTCTGCATTGGTCACAACTTTAATGAATTCTGCCGCAGCATCCGGATTGTCACTGTTAGACGGAACCACGAACATTCCAGTCGTACCGTAAGTTGCCTGTTCTTTATTCTTAAGCGGCGGGGCAATGACGAAATCCATGCCGCTCTTTTGAAGATTGGTTAAAGAAATCCCCGATCCCTGAACGGCTAACATCTTTCCACCGTTCCAAAGGGCATCATGTTCCATGGCCGTTACGGAATCTTCCGGAATCCAGCCTTTTTTGTACATATCATTGATGAAAGTGAATGCTTCGACACCGGCTTCATTATTGATTTTCACTTCATCATCCTGTGTGATGACCTCTCCGCCTGCCTGCCATAGGAATGGATACAGCGTCCCGTTCATGGAACCTCCACCCTGATAGCTCAGTGCGTAGAAGCCTTTATCCTTGGCTTTTTTAGCCCAGTCAGAGAACTCATCCCAAGTCGCTGGCAGCTTTTCAGGATCTCCCCCGATTGCTTTGATGACTTCTTTATTGTAGAAAAGAGTGTAGGCTTCCTGAAGGATCGGAAGGCCGTATGTTTTGTCCTTCCATTTTGTCGAAAGAAGTGCCGTATCAACGAAATCATCCATATCGTTATCCTTTAAATATGGATCAAGCTCGAGTAGCATTCCTTCGTTTGCATATTGAGGCATTTGATCCGGGATCGCGTAGAAGACATCCGGACCGTTATTGGCGGCTAAAGCCGTCAACACTTTTTGATCTCGATTTGCCCAAGGGATGGTTTCAATTTTTACTTTTACATCAAACTTATCTTCGTAGGAGGCAACGATCTCATCCCACATCTTTTTCTCTTTATCCGCATCCCCTGTGAATGGATGGACCCAAACCGTGATTTCACCTGAAACTTCCCCATCCCCTGCTTTCCCGCCTGCTTTTTCATCTTTCGAACTACAAGCGGCTAATAAGATGAGCCCCATGACCAGTATTAAGAGAAACGATAATTTCTTCTTCATGAATGATCCCCTCTTCTTTTTTTATTTTTTGTAAATAGGCAAACCCCAAACGCGATCCGTTTTCCACCTCCTTGAAATTCTGCATTACCAATCCGTAAAGCGCTTTCATATTCTCTATTGCATGCTGCAGAATAAAAAATCATTTGATTACCGCTGAATAATCGTTAAAATATTCATAACCTTTACACAAGTCTAAAACGTTTTTGATTAAGAGACAAGTCTCTTAATTGTCTTTAATAGGAAATGGGGAAAATAGTATCGTTTGGTTTATATGACGGATGAAATCTTTGAAAGGAGTGAAAATGATGGGCGGCTGGGAAAGATTTAATACGATTGTGTTTGTGATGTTGAAGCTTGCTTATATGAATATTCTTTGGATTTTTTTCACTGTATTGGGGCTTGTCGTGTTTGGTTTCTTTCCTGCGACGGTGTCTATGTTCACGATTGTACGGAAATGGTTGAAGCGTGAGGAGCCACTCCCCATTTTCCATACATTTTGGCATACATATAGAAAGGAATTTTTAAAGAGTAATGGATTTGGCCTTATTTTCATCGTGATCGGATATGTGCTGTATTATGATTTCACCTTTATCGGACTGAATAGCGGAAAGCTTACCTTCCTCGTGCCGGTATTGGTGCTGATCCTGATCGCTTATGTCATCACCCTGCTGTTTTTCTTTCCGGTGTATGTTCATTTTGATTTGTCATTTTTCAGGACTATAAAGCAAACGTTATTGATTGCCTTGTCTTCTCCTTTGGAAGCCGTTCAAATCCTTCTTGCCTGCGGTCTGGTATATGGGGCTGTGAATCTTCTGCCCGGTATCACTCCTTTCTTTACCGGGAGCGTGCTTTCCATAGTGGTGATGTGGATCAGTTTGAAGGCATTTGAAAAAATCGAAAAAAAGAAAAGAAACGTGTTTGAACAGCATCGAGAATCATTATGAAGCCCCCCTTCCGCCTCTATGGCGGTTTTTTTCTGAGGGAAAATCACTCTGTAGGTCTTCTGCCCCATCTAACATTACGACGATTTAAAGACTTGTTTCCATGGTTCTAAATCGATAAAAATAGGAATAACAACAGTCGAAGCTTTCTTATCAGCAAAATAGAAAGCGCTTACTTTACGTGTTTAATAGGATTTTGGATGAAGGAGGCGGGAAAAACGTCAAGGACTTGAATTGAATAAATAGAGGAGATGGGTGAATGAAAAGGAACGTGAAAGTGCCAGGTTTTGTTTCATTGATTTTTGTCATGATGATGGGAGCGATGTTTACGCCGGCAGGAGCGGCAACAGCCGATACCACTCCTTCATTTGGTGAGCCGGTAAAGCTCGGGGATCCGATTCAAAGCGTTGCCGTATATGACTCTGCCTACGGAAAGGAAAATGGGCACGATGTCATGTATACGACGTCTTCCGGACACCCTGCCATTTTCCAGGTAGTGGATCTGGAAACCGAGGAAGTGCTGAGAACGTATCCTCTTGAAGGCACGGGTGCCGTTTGGACTCATATCACGGTACCGAATGGGAATGTCTACATTGGTGGGAACGGGTATTTGTATGAGTATTCCCCCGAAACACAGGATGTGAAGAACCTCGGCGGCATAGGCGAAAGCGTCGTTTATGGATTGTCGTACGATGAAGAAGGACGCGTCTACTTCGGATCTTATCCGAACGCGAAAGCAGGCATGTATGATCCTGCCACTGGTGAAATGACGGATTTCGGGAATGTGGCTCCGAACGAAAGTTATACCCGGTCGACGGCCTATCATGACGGGTATCTGTATCTCGGTGTCGGCGTGGATAACTATCTCGTCAAATTGAATGTGGAAACAGGGGAGCATGAGAAGATTTCCCTTCCGGATCACGTCATCCAGGGAACAAGCGTCTGGCAGCTGGACGCGTTCGGTGACTATATTGTGGCCGGGGTCGGCGGCGGAGATAACTCCCTGTTATTCTATGACACGACGACAAACTCATGGGAAGACACCTACTACGAAAACAATAAAGGTCTGCGCCTCATCCAAGGTCTCCCGGGCAGTAACAAAGCCTACTTCCAGCAAGGCGGCCGGATCATGGAAATTGATTACGAAACACTTCAGGCAACGGATACCGGTGTCCGGTTCGGAACCTTCATCCGCAATACCTCGTGGGTTGAGCTTGAAGGGGACCCTGATTTCCCCGGCTATTCATTGGTGACCGTCCAATTCGCCGGACAAGTCACATTCATGAACCTGGAAACAAAGAAAGTGAAAACGATCCAGTACCCGGTGGAGGGCAATCCAATTCCGATCCAAACCCTTGAAAAAGGACCGGACGGCAATATGTATATGAGTGGATATCCAGGTGGAAAAGGAGCCGTATACAACACGAGTGAAGAATCATCTGAAATGTTCACCCTCGGACAGGCTGAAGGGATGGTCGCCATGGGAGATCATATGTATTTCGGTGTCTATACCGGGGCAACCGTATATGAACTGGATACAACCAAGGATACAATCGCACCGAAGCAAATCTATGATATCCCCCATCAGGACAGACCGTTCAAGATGGAAGCAGTGAATGGTAAACTCTACATCGGCACGATACCTGACTATGGAAAATTAGGCGGATCACTCACCATCCTGGATCCTGCCGCTATTGAAGAAACGAAAGTGTTTGAAAACGTCATTCATAATCAGTCGATTGTCGGACTTGCGGAGAAAAGTGGAAAACTATACGGATCCACCACAGTTGCCGGGGGCCTCGGCATCGATCCGACAGAAGAAGCAGCCAAACTATTTGTCTGGGATTTAGAAAAGAATGAGAAGATAACGGAATTTGTTCCGGATATTCCAGGGCTTGATTACCACCCGAATATGATCAGCGGGATGAGTGTCGGACCGGATGGCTTATTATGGTCTGCAGCGGACGGAACGATTTTTGCCATGGACCCTGAATCTCTTGAAATCGTGAAGAGCAAAACCATTTATGAAGGGGTAAAAGACTACGGCAGATGGCGTCCGATCCATATCCGCTGGGATGACAACGGGGTGATGTATACCACGTTAGCCGGTAAGCTGACAGCGATCGATCCAGAGTCCTTCGATTATGAAACCCTTGCCGTAACGGAACTGGCCACAATTGGGGATGACGGCGACATCTATTATTCTTCCGGAAGTCAATTGATGAAAATAGACGTGCTCGCGTATACGTTGGAATCTGCTAGAGACCTGATTCTAGAGGAAGCAGCAGATGGACAAATCAAGCATTCAGTGGAAAAGCAGCTTATCAATTCCCTTACACAAGCGATTCATCACCGTGACAAAGGGCATACCGATCAAGCAAAGAAGCATCTTCAGAAAGCACTGGATCAGTTTGAAAAAGCCAAAGATCCAGATGTGACAAATGACTTGAAGGTCAAATTGGCTTTAAAAACGATTGAGCTGTAAGGCTACAAAAAACAACCCGGATGGTGCGTTTGTGCACCGATTCCGGGTTATTTTTTTCCGAACGTCTCCTTCATCCGTTTCACAGGATCATCTTCCATGGTAGAACCCCATTCCAAGACTTGTCCCGCGTTCAGCAGTTCTTCCTTCAACTTATCATAATCGACATCCTGAACAGGCCCAGCCCCGTGAAAGGCAAGGGACACAGCAGCCCCCACCGATTGCCCGATGATCATGAACACCGGTTCCATCCGGATGGAGCCATAGGCGATATGGGAACTGGACAAACAAACCGGTACAAGTAAATTCGTACATTCATCCGCTTTGGGACGGACAGAACGATACGAGACGGGATACGGTGAAATCGGAATTTCCACATCCCCTTCGTTCACACACTTTCCATCGATCACGACACGTCTGCAGTGATGGGAATCCATTTGATACGAAGCCAAGCCGATCGAATCTTCCACCTTAATTTGCCCAAGGCAGTTACGATCTGTCATGACATAGTCCGATACCATCCTTCTCGCCTCACGAATATACAACTGCGGCGGCCAATGACCTGTTTCCGGGAATTCATCCTCAGGCAAACCCCATTCACCCACTTCCTTCCGGATGGATTCAGGGACCCGCTCATCATGACTCAAGAAATAGAGCATGCCGAGGTCATAGTTGACATGCTCTTGAAAAATCCTTTCCCGTGTTTCATAACCGGCATCCGGCCACTCATGGTTCATTCCGATATAATCGGTGGAAACCGCTCCATGATTATTCAGATCAGACTTGCCGTTCGGCAGCATAATGTGCAGATTCATCGCATCCCACACCCCTGCTTGAATATACCTCAGCAACAGGGAATATTTCTCTGGATCATACGATGGAGGTTTTGGAAAGGGAGTCCGACGGTCTGGGTCGTTCGTTAAACAGATACGAAAGTTGTACGCTTGAATCCGGTGATCCCCCTGTCCATTATCCAACGTCCGTTCTTCCGGTTCCGTCACCCCGTGAAGCAGTCCGCTTTCCGGATCACCCTCTAGGACATACGGATCCACACGGACTTCAAACTTATGATGGGGTTCGCCAAACCGTACACCATTATAAGTTTCATTGTATGCGCCATTGCCTTCCCGGCCGACAGCATAGGACACATCCGCCCTTGCCATGATATCCCCTTCATAGCCGGCATCGACGAAATAACGGCCTTCAAACACCATCCCGTCTTCCATGATGATTCTCTTAATCTTCCTATCCTGCATCACGACTTTTTCCGGGTGCTGGTTCAGATAGACAGGAATCTCGTATTCTTTCAGCCAGTCAGTAAACACCGAACTCGCTGCTTTAGGCTCGAACATCCACTGTTCTTCTTTTCCATAGTACTCTCCAATCCTCTTATAAAACTCTCTGGACAGACCTCCAATTGCCTCCTTGGCCCCGAAGTCCGTTGCACCCAGACCACTTGCCGTCATCCCGCCTATATGACGGCCGAATTCAGCAATCGCCACTGTCAGGCCCATCTTTTTCGCCTGAATCGCACAGGTGATGCCTGCTGGAGTCGCGCCGTACACAATGAGATCACTTTTAGTTCTTTCATCCCTTTTTTCACTCTTCGCAGGCTTGAAATAATAGAGATTACTGTAGTCCATGCACGTCGCCCCCCTGCCCCTGCCACTCAAGCTTACACTTGCTGACGGATTCCTTTACATAATGGAAGTAAAACTGAAGCATCTCCTCAGGCGAAAAGGAAGCAAAGTTGTGTTTGGTTTGAAGGGCAAGCAACTCCTTCTTAACCGTCGGTGTCCGTTTTTCCAGAAAATCCAGCACTTCATCCAGGTAGGTGATGACCTTCTCCCTTTCCTCTACTCCATTGACCTTTTCAGGATCTACAACACGGGCCGGGAATAAAGGGACATTCCAGAACGTGTGAGCGGAAAGGATTCGTTCTAGATCGATCATGATGGAGCGATATAGCTCCTTCTCATTTCCAAAGGTTGAAAAATAAGAGTTTAACAGATCATCATAAGCCTTCCCCCAGCTCAATCCAGCGTACATATAATTATTGAGTTGCTGAATCCACTTCCAGGGATAGCCTGCCGTGATGTCTGAATCATAACGTTTGATATGACACGGTACGATCAAGTTCAGGATCCCATCCACGCCCTGCTTCTTGTAATCTTCCACGTCCTGTCTTATCCTGTTGAAAAGTGGCGGGAATAATTCACTTAGCATGAAATGATCGCTGTAATACTCAAGCACGGTAAAGGATCTACCCTTTTTCGCTGTTTCCGCTTTCCAATCCAGCAAGCTGTCCGCCGCCCTGCTCTGTTCTTCCCTTCCTGAATGGATGGAATGCGAGTAATCCCTCCCCCAATAGGCATATAGGACATCCACATCCTGTGAGATCTCCGTCCCTTCACTGCGTTCAAGCATATTCCACTCAAGTCCGGCGTTATAGACGATATGTTCAACCTCGACATTCAGGTCTTTTAATGCGGACTTCAACTTTTCCGTAAATGCGATGTACCCCGGCATGAATGCAGCATAATCGTCCTGATGAATCCCGACATCTTCCGGCCAGAGCGATACCCTTGTCACGACCGGTGATTCTGAACATATCTCAAAAATCCGCTTCGTGACGGTCTCCTGACTGACGGGATCCTTTAAAAAGTGATTCGCCTGATTTTTATTTTCGTTTAATAGGAAAGATAAGCTGTGTCCCCCAAGAGTCACATTCATACTCCGCTTCACGAGCTCCTCTTCAATATACTTCTTCACCTTATCCCATAGAAAGAAGGTGAAGAAGTATTCATTCAATCCATTCTTCGCTCCCCAATCGATCAGGCGGTTTATGTAAATCGGGTCATCGATGGTCTCGATGATGTTGCCGCGTCGGGAGAACAGGGGTTGTTGAATGCAAGTGGCCTCTTCTAATTGACGGTTTTCTTTTTTCTCATCAAAGTGAACCCACGAATACCCTAACTTCTTCTCACATACATAATACACGCCGTATAAAACCGATCGTTCTTCTTTGCCTATGACCCAAATTTCCTCATCTTTTTCATGAACCGCAAACCCATCTTCCCTTAAAGACAATGGGGTTTGAGAATAAGGGGATGATTGATATTGCTCCTCAAGCATCAAATAAATGGTTCCCGGGTGCTTATCACCGTCTGCTTCCATTCTCTGAACCTCTAACTCTATTCCACTATTCCTGTACAATCTCCGTAATTCCAGAGCGGCAAAACGAATGGTCGTGTGGTGGCTATCGTATGCGATGGTTTTCAGTAGAATCAACTCCTTATAAAGATTCCGTTCAATCCTTTACATGGATCTATCTTTAAACATATCGTTAACCAGCCGTCGTTAAAATGTCTTTAAAAGAAGCATCGGGACGCTTCCCCTACAACTCCCTCCTCACCCTCTTCACAAACTCCTTCACCCTCCGCGAAGGAACCTTATCCTTCCTCCTGATCCACGCCAGATGAAGTGGTTCACTCCCCACCCCTTCAATCTCCACCGGGATAATCGGTTGATTCGAATAAGGAGCACGGGTTCGGAATGAATAATCCATCCCAAGGGTCACCGCCACCCCGCTTTGAACTGCCCTCTTAATCGCCTCAGTATTATTCGTGGTAAAAAGAATATCGATGGGTCCAAATGGCGATAAGGTATCGTGGGCAAACCGTTTAATATAGTCATCGTTATACAGAACGAAAGTCTCCCCAACGAGTTGCTGTGGTGAGAGTTGGTCAAACGCTGCCAACGGTGAATGTTCGTGGACGCCCGCCACCATCTTCCCCTCCAGGAGCTCCTCTGCCATCAGTTCGTGATGTTGAACAGCGAACGTTTTCGAAGTTAAAATAAGCCCGATATCCAGCTCGTTATTCTCGACGCCCTCCACTATCTTCACCGGACCCATTTCATGTATTTCCACCTTCACGTTCGGGTAATCGGTTTTATACGCCGATACCATATCGATCAGAAGGTTGATGGGACCTGGGATCATACCGATTTTCAGTTCCCCCGTCAGGGTATCACAGCACCGGTTCGCTTCTTCCTTCAATTCGCCGATTGCCGCAAGTACTTTTTCCGCTTTCTCAATGATATTCTTACCCTCTGCCGTCAACGAAGTACCTTGTCGATTCCTCGTGAAAATCTGTACTCCCAGCTCCTGTTCCAGCTTGCTGATGGACTGACTCACGGCTGACGCGCTCATATGTAAATGTTCCGCTGCCTTCGTAAGCGCCCCTGCCCTCGCCACTTCTGCCACATGTTCCAACTGTTCAATGTTCAAGGTCCGTCCCTCCTTAAGTAACGCTTAACTAAATGTTAGTTTTATTAAATTATAATAAATTTATGTGAATGTTAAAATAAATTTAGATAAAAAGAAGGAGGAAATACACATGACAAAAAGAGTAGCGGTCATTACAGGGGGAGCAAGCGGGATTGGACGGGAAACCTGTCTGAAGTTTGCCCGTAAAGGGGACAGGGTTGTTGTCGCGGATTTCAATGAGGATTTGGGGAATGAAACGGTGGAAATGATCCGGTCGAATAACGGAGAAGCCATCTTCATCAAAACGGACGTGTCCAACCACGAAGACGTAACCAGCTTAGTAGAGAAAACCGTTGAAGAATACGGAAGAATCGATATCATGTTCAACAATGCCGGAATCGGGTCACCTACACCTGTACTCGATATGAACATGGATGCCTACCACAGGATCATCAATATCAACCAGCACGGCGTCGCATACGGCATTATCGCAGCGGCTAAGAAGATGAAGGAACTGAACATCAAAGGGGTCATCATCAACACAACTTCCGTATTCGGGGTCCTTGCATCACCGAACACATTTGCCTACCATGCTACAAAAGGAGCCGTCAACATGATGACCAAATCAGCGGCACTGGAACTGGCTCCATACGGAATCCGTGTCGTCGGCATTGCACCTGGAGTCGTGGACACCCCGATTATCCAAGGCTATAAAGACCACGGCATCATTGATTCCATGAAAGCGAAAGTAATGGGGAATAAACTCACCCAACCTGAGCAGCTGGCCAATGCGGTCTATCTTCTCTCATTGGAAGAAGCAGATGCGATTAATGGTAGTGTTGTAATGGCGGATGAAGGGTATGCTTCGTTTAAATAAGTAAGCACGTTGTATTAATATAAGCAAAATAACTGTCCAAAGACCTCAGAAGAGGTACTTTGGACGGTTTAATAACAATATAATCACCTTAGTTATCCTTAGATATATCGATTAATCACATTGATAGGTGTCAATGTTAACGCGATTGTTCCGGGTTATATAGCTACAGACATGAATACTGCTCTAATTAAAGACATAATCAGAAGTAAACAGATTCTTGATAGAATTCCAGCAGATCGCTGGGGTGAACCGGATAATTACAAGGGTACCGTGATCTACTTAGCTTCTGGAGCTCCGAATTATGTACATGGACAATTAGTGGCAGTTGATGGTGGGTGGCTTGGGAGATAGTTCAATGACTTGAGTTTCGAACCTTTTAAAAACATCCTATAGAATGGACACTGAAAAACGTGACCTTTCTATAGGATTCTTGAATAAATAAAAAATAGAGTGCGTAAAGATAAGTATAAATCTGTAGCCTTTAAAGGAAATGCGATACGAAGAAACGAGCATGCCTCTTGATATGGCTAGTAAACACCTTCTCAATCATTCGATAATAGTTTATGAATCAAAATCCCCCTTACGGCATCATCAATCCTCGCCTCCGATAATTCCTTCGATTCAACCGCTTCTAAAATACCATTGAAGACTGCCTCTTGGTTTGCCAGTGTATGGCAGACTAAAAGCAGATCTGCTCCCGATTGCACTGCTTTACTGCCTAAATCTTCATACGTGAAGTATTTATTCACCGCACCCATTTCAAGGTCATCCGTAACAACCAGTCCCTTAAATCCAAGCTGCTCTTTTAGTAAATCTTGAATGATCACTTTAGAAATACTGGCCGGATTATCTTTGTCATATGCCGGGTATTTAATATGAGTAACCATCACAAAGAACTGATCATTATCCACTTCTTTAATCATTTGTTTAAATGGATAAATATCACTGTTTTCCAAGTCCAACTTGTCTGCTTGCACAGATGAGGTTTCAACGTGTGGATCAACATTGCTCCGACCGTTTCCCGGAAAGTGCTTTAATGTTGCTGTAATACCTGAATCCACCATTCCTCTTACAACCTGACGACCAAAGGAATGAACTTTTTGGGGATCTTCCCCGAATGACCGGCTATCCGTTGATGATAAGTCTACTACCGGTGCGAAATTCAGATTGAAGCCCATAGATAACAATTCTTCACCTGTTCGTTTTGCGGTGTCATAGACCCCTCCAGCAAGACTGGTTTGCCCCAACTGCTGTTGAGACGGAATGGGTGACACTTGATCTCTCATCCGCACAATTTGTCCACCCTCTTGGTCAACACCCATAAGTAGAGGAAGCCCACTGGAATCCGTGGATAATTGCTGTAAGTCTTTATTCAATTTTGCAACTTGATCTTTCGTTTTCATATTTCGGTCAAATAGAATTACACCGCCGACGTGATACTCCTCGATCATTTTTGTGATATGGTCATCAATCGTCGGACTGTTAAATCCTACTATCATCGTTTGACCAACCTTTTCCCGAAGGGTCATTTTCGATAATATTTCATTCGCTTGTTGTTCAACGTTTTCCTCGCCCTTCAGTGTATCATTGATGTATTCCTTAGACTCTTGGTCTTGAACAATTTCGTCTACTTTCTGTCTTGTTGTTTCTTTACTAGCAGCGGTTGCGTTCTCCTGAGAGATCTGGAAGGTGTCACTTTCCACATTATTGGTGTTTTCTTGCCCTACTCCCGTATACAAGAGATATCCTAATAAGATTAGGATAAAAGTAGACAACGCTACAATAATTTGAACCATAAAAAGCTGTCTTTTTTTTCTGCTTAGTCTCATTGCTCTTCCACCCAGGAGTTTACTTTGGAAAGATCGGTGTTATCAAGGGTCCACCGATTATTTTCCTTCAAGAGGTCCCATGAGCCTGCCCATTCTTGAACTAACGTGGTTCCATCTTGATTATCATCATAAGAAGTCATTTCAATATATGCCCTGCCTTTATTGTCATCTATTTGCTGTACTTCAATATACGTTATTTCATCATACATATTTGCTTGAAGTCCTTTTTCCCAGCCCTTTTGAGTTACCTTTTTTTTCATTCCTGAAGAAAATTGATTATACCCAGTAGTGAAATCATCGCTGCTTATACTCCCATAGTGCAGACGGACAGCACTTTCTATAGCACCTCCATCATCCAATGTACCTCCTGGATTAGAATCTGTCCCTGTACGATAGACGGATGAGTCATCTGAGTAAAATGAGTCTCCAGAGGAGCTATCCTCTTCATAAGAGTAGTCTGTTGCTTCCCGAACAGTTTCAGAATACGTTTCTTCAGTGTATAACATCTTATTTACTGCTAAATTGTTGTTGCCTAGTACTTTTAAAATATAAGAACTGTCAAACCACTTTTCGGTCACTGACCCGTCATCGTAATAAATATAGTATTGTTCGGATGTTGAAATTTTGTAAGTTGAATGATCTACCTTTATATAATCGTCCAATTGAAAATCTACATTTTCCTCTGTAATCCCTTTACTCTCAAGATAATCAATATACTCTCTTTGTGTTTTATAGGCCTCTCCATTCGGATCAAGTAAATTCTCGACAATGGCAAAGTTACGGTCATTAACTGCCTGTATCGACTTATTATTATATTGATTCATGAAGCCATCCACTTGTTCTTTTGTAAAATTCGGGGCCGGCTTTTCCTGCTGAACCGGTTCTTCCGTTTCAGTTTGTTCATCCGCCTCTTCAGCAGTACTTGTATTTTCTGGTTCTTTAACTTCTTCCACTTGACTCGAAACTCCCGCTTCACTCGACACTTCCGCTTTCGTGGGTTCCGCTGCTCTTTCCTTTTCAGAATCTGTGAACTGCCCAATTATAAATAATAATGCCAGTACTGTTACAACACCCATGCCAAGCTTCTTGACGATTGAACCAAACTTTCTGTTCGGTTCTGCATATCTTGTTCTTTCTTCCTTCCCGTTGTCAGCCTTTTCTGTTTCTTCAACCTTCAATGTTCGTTTTTCTTTTTTTTCTTTAATATCTACTGGTGCCATAACCTTTTCAGTTGGCTTTGGCTTCTCTTTTTCTACCAATCCATGTTTTTGTTTTCCATGCTCTTCATTTTCTTTTCTTTGGTCTGTGGGTTTCGCATTCGCCAAGACCGACTCAAGTTCATTGATTGACGTAGGGTTTTTAATTGAAAGGATTTCAATGTCGCCTTCATCAATTCTTGCATACTCAGAGATAACGTCCACAAGTTGTTTAATATCTGATGATTGCCTATTATCCTGGGCAAGTCCCAGTGCTTTTAATTCCCCTGCCCCATACAACAAAACTTTGCCTTTCTGTGTTATCCAGATATTCTCAGGAGCAATCGCTCCATGAACAATCTTCTTGCTATGAAGATGCCTTACAGCATCTATTAATTGCCGAGTTTCATCAAGGGCCAGACTGCCTGCTTCCGTTAACAGCTTTCCTTCTTTAAAGTCGCCCAGGGAATAAACTTGAGACTCACTTATCATGGAGATACTCGTAACGCGCGGAAGATTTTTGTAATTGGTAATCGTAAGTTGATACTCTTCATAGGTTTCGTACCATGTACTATGGGTCAGCCCATTTTTATTGTGAGAGTAATCAGCAAGCCTCAGGAGAAAGTGCTCATTATTTTGTTTAACTACATAGACAGATATGGCATTATCAGTCGAGGAAAGTTTCTTTACTATGTCAAAACCTTCTATTTTCACTGCAACCACCCTTTCAATTTTTTATCGCAGTAAAACACATGAATTAACCACGGAGCAGATCAACTTTCTTCCCCGTGGCAGTTTTGTGTATATCAATCGTTCTGAAACACATATTTATGTTAATTTCACATTTTCCACTTTGCGAATATTGCTTTCCTTTTGAACGATGGTGACTGAAACGGATTGTTGTTGGTTTATTCTGAAGGTAATATGAATATCCAACTCTCCAGCTGGACATTTTCTTAGACCGGCTATATGGATCCGTCCGATTCGTTTGTTATTTTTAATAAACTTAGACGAGCCTTGATATAAATCAATATCAAGTTCTTCACAGTTGTCCGCATTGGTAGTAAACACACTTGTTGCCTCACATGGTGTTCTTCGATTGCTTGGAATTAAAGCACTGAACCGGCCATCACTCAGGCCGACCCCTAAGGCGTGAGCTGTCGCTGTTTTGATCTCTATTTCCTTCGACCAGCCGATTCTTTCATCTAAGAAGGCTGCATAGACGCTTGCTCCTTGAGCGACACATAGGTCAGGATCAATATTGCCATATGTTTTTGCATTCCCGATTTTCTGCGAAAGAAGTTCATCAATTTTTGGAATCCTGCTTGATCCCCCTACTTTTACAACCCGGTCAATATCCTTTTTGGAAAGTGTGGATTTTTCGATAACTGTATCAATGATCATATCCATCTTGGCAAAATAACTCTCAATGCAGTCCTCGAATTCGGAACGTTCAACCTCAAGTTCGATATGCTGACCAGGAAGGATATTGGGTTTGATGATATCTGTAAATTCTTCATATGACAGAATTTCCTTCGTTTCCTTTGCTGCTTCCATTAATAAAGCGTTTGCTTTGATTTCGTCTTCACGCGAAATGCCTGAAAAGTTCAATCCGGACTTTTCTTTGATTAACTCTGCAAGAGCCTTATCAAAATCAAGACCACCTAAACGGTCGTCACCACCAGTTGCAATGACTTCGAAAGTCAATTTTTCATTACTGTTTGTGAATCGAAAAATGGTCAAATCGAATGTCCCTCCACCTAAGTCAAACACCATAATGATTTCATCATTTAATGTTTCCTCTTCATGGATACCGTAGGCAAGGGCTGCTGCAACAGGTTCTTGTATAATTCCCAGAACATTGAGCCCTGCCATCGATGCAGCCTCCGATGTGTTTGTACATTGAAGTGCTGTGAAATAGTAAGGAACCGTTACGACCACACCAGTGGGGTCAAACCCTGGTGTGGTTTTTTCAGCATATTCATAGATATCTCTTAAGATCATGGAAGAGATTTCAATAGGCGTATACTCTTTATCACCCAAGAGAATCTTCTGTGTCCCCTCATCCATCATGCGCTTTACTCCGAGAATCGCATTTTCCGGGTCAATAAGAGCACGCTTTAATGCCTGGTTTCCAACCAAGGGCTTTTCTTGTCGTTCATCAAAATAAACAACAGAAGGAAGGGTATAATCCCCACCCTTTGTTTGGTAAACCTTTGGCCCTTTTTCCGTCCATCTTGCAATCGCGGAATAGGTAGTCCCTAAATCAATTCCCAATGTGGGCTTCTTTTCGTTATCAAACCTCATCTTCTATCCCTCTTTGCTCAGCAGCTTGTTTGTTTCTGACTACAATGACTTGGGCCGGTCTAATATCAAAGGCCGACTTTTCAAATGTTAGACCGTACCTTACAACTTCCTTAATTTGTTCGTCCTTGAATTCTTGATCTTCCACTACACCGATAGGTTCATGCTTTTCCTCATTGAAGGGATCACCAATATCAGGTTGGAAGTACTCTATTGAGAATGCATCGAATAGTCTCTTGATTTCTTTCATTAAGGTTGGATAGATTTCAAGCCATTCAGCTACTTTACTCGTATCCACAGAGTCCTCAGCATTTAAATGTTCAAGTAATTCTTTTCCATACTTATCACCACTGTAAAGACCATCCAGCACAGGAGCGACACCCTTTTCAATGAAAGACAGAAATCGTTTCTCCGCTGACTGGATATCTTCTTCAAGCTGATCCAGTATTTGTATATTATTATCGATGGCTTCGTTCAGAAGAAAAACATTGGCTTGGTACTCCCCTCCCTCCTGAACAATGGAGAAGTCCTGATTATCATTAGAATCGGATGAACCTTCACTTTCTCCTTTTACCAAAGAAGCTTCTGTTTCAGATGGTGAAGCTTCTCCCACTTCTACATCCACCGGTTCTTCAGAAGTCATGTCTGATTCACTTAGTTGGGGCTGCTTGAATTCATCTATTGATTCAATCTGCGTTTCTTCACTAATGACGCTAGTGGAAGACAACCTTTCCTTTATCGCCTCATCAGTTATGAACTCCGCCGTTTCCGTTTCCAAAGGCTTATCAGGATTAAGCCTACGCAATAGCCTACTGGAGCTTTTGACTGATAGGCGGATGCCATCTCTACGATTCTCCAACTTTTCTTTCATATCTTCCCCGAACTCTTCTCCAACGACTGACTCCTCATATTTCTGTTCAAAAAAGGACATCAGATTGGTCACATCACCTTCAAGCTCTTTGAAACATGTCTTCCAATGATTCATTTGATCTGTTTTTTTTCGAAATTGAACCTGAGTATCCCCAAATCGTTTTAAGGTCTTCCTGTACTCTTCATTAGAAACTGTCATGATTTCAAACTCCTAATCTCTTTTAATCGTGATTTCACTTGAAATGCTTTCGTCACCATCCAGCCTTGCCGAAACTATGACTTCATTTTGCTGGTTGACTGTAAAATTTACATGAATACGATGCTTGCCTTTAGGAGCAGGCGGAATTCCTGTTAAGAAAAATTCGCCGATACAAACGCTTTTTTCATCACAAACACTCTCAACAAGCTCTGGTGTTTGGAAGACTGTAATACGCATCTCTGTCATATTGTCTTCAGGAGTGCTATAGATCTTTTCACTTGAAACGACAGGCTGATCTTTCGTCAATTCTATTCCTTTTTCAATTATCTGGTTGAATCGTCCACCGCGAATTTCAATCCCTAGATGATGCGTCACAATATTGTTCATCTCAATCTCAGTATTCAATTGGTCTTCACTATCCGACTCATTGGTTTCTTCCAATTTGTCCGTTGGCACACCGAGGCTTGCTCCGAATACAGCCGCTCCCTGTGATACAACGGTGTCCGGATCGATATTGGAATATGGCTCTTTATTTAAAATCTCCTTGATTTTCGAACTAACTAGAGGAATCCGTGATGATCCTCCTACTAAAATGACACGCGAAATATCATTGGTTGTCAGCTTTGCGTTTTCAAGGGCTTTTTTCATCGTATGCATTGTTTGATCGATAAGAGGTTCAATCACTGCTTCGAAATCATCACGCGTCAATTCATATTCGACGTTGTGAATATTTCCGAACTCATCTTTAATGAGATTGGATATCTCAATAGCAGCAAAGTCTACTTCGGATAATTCTTTTTTAGCTTGCTCACATGCCTCTTGAAGTTGCTGCTGAGCAGTCAGCAAATCGGTTGCTGACACCCCTTGATCTGCCACAAGATCAAAAATATCAATCTTACTTTTTTCCTTAAAGTCATCATTTACAAGTTTCATAATGGCCTGGTCAATGTCATATCCTCCAAGCTGGGGATCCCCTTCTTTTGCCAGTATGGAAAATTCCGCCTGAGAATCTTCGGAAACACTATCAACCTTTAAAATAGAGACGTCGAACGTTCCGCCTCCAAGATCATAGACCATAATCGTCTGGTTTCGGCCGACTTCCATTCCATAGGCAATCGCGGCCGCCACAGGCTCTTCAAGTAAATATGTAACATTTAAACCAGCCAATTCAGCAGCTTCTCTAGTGGCACGCTTCTTGTTATCATCAAAGTTTGCCGGAACACATATGACAGAGTAAACAGGCGTTCCTTTTAAGTCGATTTCTTCCTGATTGATCACATATTCTCGGAGCTTAGATAAAATCTCAGCTGAAATATCCTGAGGACGATATACCTCACCGAAGAATTCACGACTCCATTCTGTCCCCATTTCACGCTTAATAAAGGATACAGTGTTCTCAGGATCGATTAAAATCCTGCTTTTTGCCGTTTCTCCCACTTGGATATTATCTTCTGAACGGAAACTAACAACAGAGGGAAGGGTATGCTCCTTTCCCAGCTTGATCATAAAAGGCTTGCCTTTACGGTAAATAGATACAGCCGAGTTCGATGTACCAAGGTCTATTCCAAGAATATAGGGACTATTTTTTTCTGTGATTGCCATAACTGATTCCTCCTACTTATTCGTATCAATAACAACTTTTTCAGTCTTTAATTCACCGCTCCGAATCATAGATTCTATTAATGGAATATTCATTTCACCCTCATCCTCGAAAGAACGGACGATTTGGGACTCCCTTTTAACTTCTGCACTAGAGAAGGTTAAAATTCCACTTTGGTCCAGTTCAAATAGCGCTACAGCACAAGAAGGGCTTGCCTGCGGTCTCTTGACTTTCAGTCTTAATTCACCAATCTTCGACTCATCCGACGGAACGGTTGATTCAGTACGAAATACTTGAAAACGAATCTCCCTTTGGAATGGATGGATGGTATAGCCAATTTCTCCCCCGGTACAAGGAAGCTTTGTATTTTTCTTGATTAAATGATAGACCCTGAACACATCGGTCTGCATATCCACCATTCCAATCCCGATGGAATGTGAGGTTACTTCCTCCACTTCAATCGGTACCGGCGTTGAATCAAGGTCTGGCGCAGAAAGGTTAGCCGCCATGATCGCTGCACCCTGTGCAACAATCTCATCAATGTTGTCCGCTATAAAAGGCTGCTTGATTTGCTTCGCAACCATTTCCTGTACCGCCCTCATTCTGGTAGAACCGCCGACAAGAATCACACGGCTAATATCATTCTTCGTTAAGCCGGCTTCTTTCAGCACTTCCTGCATTTTATCAATGGTACGTTTCAGCAATGGTTCTGTAAGACTGTTAAAGGTTTGAATATCTATTTCTTCATCTAAATGGGACCCAAAAATATCAGGAATGATAATGTCGGCATAGTCGCTTTCAGACAACTCCTTTTTCAGTTCTTCTACAGCCTCTTTCAACTGTTGAACCGATGTCGAACCGACGCTGCTTTTTCTCACCTTTCCAGATACCTTCATCTTACTCATTAAATACTCTGCAATAGCATCGTCAAAGTCATCTCCACCGAGCATGCTGTCACCATCAACAGCTACAACCCGGAAATGATTGTTTTCAACTCTAAGGATGGAAACGTCAAAAGTTCCGCCTCCAAGATCATAGACCATAATCGTTTGATTGCGTTCTTTATCCAAGCCATAAGCAATGGCTGCTGCAGTTGGTTCTGACAAGAGACGCAATACATTTAATCCAGCTAATTGACCAGCTTTTCTTGTTGCCTCCCGTTGTTCATCCGTGAAATAAGCAGGAATGGTAATAACCGCATCTTTCACTTCTTCCCCTATGTACTTACTTGCTTCAACCCTGATCTTCTCAAGGATATTCCTTGCTACATCAACAGGGGTTACATTCGTATTTTGAACGTTATACACCTTGTCTTTGCTTCCAATGAATCGTTTGGAAGATGCAATACTATTATTCGGATCAATATAAAGTCTTGCCTTTGCTGAATTCCCAACCAATAGTTGCCCATCGCTCTTACAGGAAATGACCGACGGCATTGTTTTCCGTCCATCTATTGGAATCGTTTCAACCTTTCCTTTACGATAAACCGCTACCGAGGAGTTACTTGTCCCTAGATCAATACCAATTGCTACACTCATACTTTTCTCCTTATCAGAGTCAGTCATTAACATTTTTAAATAGCCAGATTCTTTTTAATGACGACTTTATATTTTTGTTTAAATATTTCAGATACACACTCCCTATTACCCGGTTTTTTTCCTGATTTATATCGACAAATTTCTTTGATGCTGAAGCATTATTTGGAATTAATATGCTAATACATTGTGGCATATGTAGGGACCGTTGTGATAAATAATAAAAAAGATCGGAAGCCTTTTTTAATGTCTCATTATAAGTGTTATCGTCACCTATTATAATACAAATTTCCTATTAATATCCTAAAATTACAAAAAATAAAAGATAATTCTGTTATCTTCAACATCTTTTGCATATAAGTTTCTAAAACTATGTCTATCTTTCAACTCACATGAAGAAGATACTAGTTAGATTGCAGATATATCTACTTAAACTGAAACCGAAAAATACATTAATTTTAATTTACAATCTACTTTACTACAGGACAAAGGCAAACTATCAAGCTATATATTCCTATTTACCGGTCAGGGTTCAGGATAAAACGCAAAAAAGCTTTGAGAGAATACCTCCCAAAACCTTTTTAATGAAATTGATTTACCCCTCCACATTCAACCGATTCTCTCCTCAGTCGTACTCTTAACATGAATCGTATATATCCCTAATTAATAGAATGATAATAGTTAGTGTTGGGATGAATCCAACACTAATTCTATACTTAAAGCGAAGGGTAAAATTGGAACCGTCCCCCGTTAACTCTTCCGATACTTATCCTCAATAATCATATAATTTTCATGATTAATCTTACCCCACTCAGTCTTCTTATAGTTAAGTCCTTTGAGTATATAATTGGTCCAATCAGGATCATATTACCTGAAATATACTGATTTGGCCCATGCCTTCATTTCCTTATGCTCCGGATGCTTCTCATCACGATAAGCTTTAAGAAATTCATAGAAACCAGGGATCCCTCCTACATCTTCAGGTGGAGAGGTTTCTGCTCCGTCAAGGAGGGTTGGATAGCCGAAATAGTAATCGTCGACAATCTGCTCAAGTTTAATGGTAAACTGCCAACTATTACCGAAATCATAGGCATACCGGATCTTTCCATACTTCTCCAGATAATCATCGATCTTTAATCCAGTGGGTTTCCGCACTTCGATCTTCAGTCTTTCCAGGAGATTCTTTTCAAATTCCAACATTTCAGGCGGAACCGACTTCATAGGCGGCCTTGTTTTTCTTATAATGCTGATGCTCAAGGTAAGCTTCTTCATGATCCGTGACAATTCTTTGATCTTTCCTCAAGTCGAATTCATAGAGGTGATAACCTTCCCGAGGATAACCACCTCGAAAATTCGTAACGTTCTGGATGACATCATGAAGCCTTCTAAATGTCGCTCCCGCTGGCATGATGACTCTTTCTCCATATCAATGGATTGGACTCTTCTAGTTCGATTTTGACAATGTAGGATTTCAATTTGGATTCCCTCCTAATGAGTAGTAGTTGATGAGAGAGAAAACGTGGCTCTCCCCTCGTTTCTTTCATTCCAGAGAAGGTGTGCTTTGCTTTTTGACCGGCTCCCCCATAGATTTAGAGTATACGATAGGAGCTTGTCCCCACGCTTGAGTGGAGTCCTACTATGGCAAGAGTTGCATTCCCCATTCTCGACATCTATTTAATTATGACATTAAGAAAAGTAATGACAACACTTGCTGAAACGTGTTGGCAAGTAACGAGACTAGCGCTTCTTTTAAAAAATAGAAAAAGCACTAGAACCCTATCTTGACTGACCTTCCAACCAAACGTTCGTTTAACTCCCCGGTGGCCCTTCCCCAATCCGATACTGAGAGCCGGTACCAATACACAATATCCACAAGTAAGGTAATTGCAACAAAGTGTGGGTTTCCGTTTGAATATCTCAATCTCAAAAAGATTATCGATATCCTCTAACGGGTATATTTGCTTATAGAAGAATTTTAGAAAGGATGGTTCTGTGCTAACAACGATTTCGTGGATTTTTTTAGGGATAGGATTATTGTCTTCCCTGATCATATTAATGGATGTGTTCAAACATCCGCAGAAGATGAAGATCATGAATGTGGTCTGGCCGATCAACGGGTGGTTCTTCGGGCCGATTGCTCTGTGGACATACTTTAAGTGGGGCCGGGTAAAAGCGAAAAATTTAGAGAAGGAAGACAATCGCGGCCATGGGGCCAAAGTATTCGTCTCCACCAGCCACTGCTCGGCAGGTTGTTCGTTCGGAGACGCGGTCGGTGTTCCAATCGTCGCCATGACCGGACTCATGATTGCCGGTTCTACCTTATTTGCTCATTATACTGTGGAATTCATACTAGCCTATTTATTCGGCGTCATCTTTCAATTCTACTCCATTTATCCCATGAACAAGGAAGATGGAAAGCTCAACGCCTTCAAACAGGCAATCAAAGCCGATTCTCTTTCCCTGATCGCCTTTGAAGTAGGGATGTTTGGATGGATGGCCGTTGTGCATTATCTCTTATTCACTGAGCCGCCGAAGCCGACTGAACCCTCCTATTGGTTCATGATGCAGATTGCGATGATATTAGGGTTTCTGACGAGTTATCCGGCGAATCAGTGGTTGATTAAGAAGGGGTTGAAGGAAGCGATGTAGAAGCAGGGGAGGTCTCCTGCTTCTTTTTTGCGTCCTTTTCTCTACACCTTAATTCTGGCAGCCTGCCTTCAATGGATTCTGGTGATTGTATCATGAGATGGTCAAAAGAAAGAAATTGAACAGGAAAATATAGTTATTTTTTGAATAAATTATGATACAATACTAAAGTACTATAACTAAAGGAGGAGAAATGTAGAGTGAAAGCACGATTACAAAACGAAGCGGGAGTTACAAAAGAAGTGAAGATCGGATTCAGCTGGACGACTTTCTTTTTTGGATTTTTCCCGGCCCTTATTAGAGGAGATTTAAAGTGGGCTGTCATTATGTTCATTACAGCTGCAATTGTTGGTGCCTTTACATTTGGATTTGGTGCGTGGATTCCAGGAATCATATTCTCATTTGTATATAATAAAATCTTTATAAAAGATCTACTTGAAAAAGGATACCGACCTGCTGATGAAACCACTAGAAGTGAACTACAATCCAGAGGAATCATTTCCGGTTTATCAAAAGCAGTTTAATAGAGATCGTCATGATCTTTCGTTCCTATTGCCGCTCCGATTTTTTCTGGAGTGGTATTTTTATGGCTCATTTTTTAATCATGTATAACATTACAACATTTACTGTAAAAGAACCCACTAAATATGTATAAAGAGGAGAAGTCACTTTGGAATTTTGCACTTCATGCGGACAAAAAATAGAAGGAAACACCCCCCACTGTACCAGCTGTGGGTCAAATATAAGCGGGAAAGAAACACTTACTAAAAAAGAAACCAGCATTTCTTCCCTTTCAACACTAACCTTAAAAACAAAAATCATCATCGGAGCAGCTCTTCTTTTCTTCGTTGCCTGTATTTCGCTATATAAAGTGGGCGACTCTCTAACGAATAAAGCAAACCTGCTGACTGATTTCGAGGAATACTTAGAGTCAGGCAATGTTGAAGAATTAGTCAGTATTCTTGATTCAAGAAAAGATTCTGAAAAGGTTACAAAGAAAAACGTTCAGGCCCTTCTTACCTATTTAGAAGAAAACCCGGATCAAAAAGAAAGCATGATAACCCAATTACATAACACTGTAAAAACGGCTGATGCCCGTACAGTTAAAGCCAGTGACGATCTTGAGTCTCCCAACCAGCTTATCACCTTTGAAAAAAGAGGGAAGAAGTTCCTGATTTATGATAATTATGATTTCATCATGGAGTCGACCCCCATGACGGTTAATACCAATTACGATGACCTTCGTTATTACGTCAACGGAAAAGAAATCAAACCCGAATCCAGAGAAGGCGATAGTGTCAATTTCGGGACATTCATACCTGGAACATATAAAGTCAATGCAGTCCTTGCTTCTGATTTCGTGGAGTTGGAAAAGGAAGTTGATATTCAACATGTCGGACAAACGGACACAGATCTTTTCTTCGACATCGACTATACAACGGTCCATACGAATAGCGAAGGTGCCTCCGTTTGGGTGAACGGAAAGGACACAGGGATGAAGACCACAGAAGACAACACCGCCGAAATCGGCCCGGTTCTTACAGATGGTTCCATGGAGGTGCAAGTAAAGAAAGACATGCCTTTCGGGACGATTCAATCCGACGTCATGACCATTGACGACGATGTGCTTGATGCGCCTTTGACGTTAAGCGACAAACAAAAGGATCAGGTCACGGAAGGACTGAAACAATACTTCCTTAACCTTTCCAAAGCCCTTGCCTATCAAGATGAAAAGTATCTTAAAGAGGAATCCAACGAAGTATCATCCTTTGTTTCTTCTTCCTTTCAAGAGTTAACGGGGGATGACTGGAAAACATTTGGATACATTACAGACCTGGAAGTTGATTCAAAATCCCTATATCTGGAAGAAGAGGACGGTGAATGGATGGCCACTCTGCCGATTCACGCAGAATGGATGCAGGACTATGTGTATTCAGGAGATCCCCTATCACTGTCAAAAGAGAGTGATGTGAGTAACTACTCTTTAAGCTATTCAGCAAAAAGTAAAAAATGGAGTGTCGCCTCCTGGTCATCCGTCTGGAATTTTGATGAAAGCAACGCTCAAAAGATTGATATTGATAAAGTCGCACTGAAGAAGCAAATGGAGACTGCGCCTGCCTATAGTAACATTTCTCAAAAACAAGTCAGCGATGATGTGGAGTCCTTTGTTGAATCCTTTATATCCAATGGCGTTCAAGCATATAACAATCGTGACTTTTCAATTCTATCAGATGATATAGACTCCTCTTCCGCCTATTCAAAAACGGTTAAAGATTATATCGACCACCTTGAGAAAAAAGGAATAACCGAGGATCTCGTCAACGTTGACATCGAGAAAGTCGAACCATTGGAAGATGGCTCTTACTACGTTTACACAACGGAAGAATACAATATTTATTACAATGACAACACAGGGAAATACAAAGCATTTGAAGGCAAGTACAAAATAACTTCTACAGATGATGGCTTGAAGATGTATGATCTGGTATCCACTGAAGAAGTAGATAGTAGGGATCTGTAAGCAAGCATGGAGGGCATCGGGACGGCTCTGAAGTTTCCTCATAATAAAAAGAAGCACGCGAACCGTCCCCGTGCTTCTTTTTAGGATAATGAATAAATTCAAACTTATTGGTTATCAATCTGAATCAGTCTACTAGAACCCCATATTCAACAAAGATTCAACCTCATCCATAAACTCCATCACACTTGTGCGAATCACAAGATAGGTAATGAACATGGATAACGCAGATGCTCCTGCAGCCAAGTATACCTTGTTAACTGACGATTGATATTTCATTGCTCTGTCGTACACAACTATTGCCGGCATGATGACAATGGAATAAAGAAGTGAGACCCCTGTCAGAATAAGTGTCAATTGAACTGAACCCATTAAGCCAGTAAGAATCGCCACTACATTCAATGAAGCAAATGGAACGAGAACACCACCGAAGTGAGCCAGTAACTCTTTTAAAGAAAACCCTTGAGACATCAATTTCCCTGCCAGAAACACACTAATCAGCGATCCGACAATAAAGATCAGGGAAAACATAAAGAGGGATGATGTAAGATGGAAAAATGGCAAAGATTGTGTTCCCATCCCATCTTCCGAGAACATACTTCCAAGTCCACCGAACATCGCTTTAAATAATTTGTTCACCAGAAAATAAATGCTCAGTGAAAAAGCAATCACAAAAATGCCAATCGTAATAAGTCCATTAATAAACTGGTGATCTCCACCCTCTAATGCGACAGATGGTTTTTTTAGTACTTGCAATGCGTAATTCCAGTATTTAGAAACATTTTCCTTAGCCTTCGTCACACTTTCATTTACTTGAACCGGCTCTCTTGTAACTGTCTCCGAGGCGGCAGCAACTTCTTCGTAAGCACTTGGCTGATGGTTATTTTCAGTCTCCATTAAACCGGCTCCACATTTCCCGCAGAACTTACCAAAGTCCTGTTCATTCAAACATTTCGTGCATTTCATCATGTCGTTCCCTCCATTAAATCTCATTTCGTTCTGTATCATGAATATCGATTTTCTTAATTTTAAACGATGAATCTTCTTTTATGATGGTATATATTTTCTCACGATCATATGTAGTCTGTTCTCCGAGATGATTGGTGAAAATGAAATTCTCGTTTGTGGTAATTTCAAATGTGCCCTCTTCGGCCTCTTGAGAATTCAAAATCGTATTGTCTCTGAAATCATAGGAGTAATCCTTATCCTGCAAATCTCCTATATACTCAACCAATTCCTCTTCTGCTAAACTTCCAGAAAGCAAGTAGGGTGAAATCAGCGAATAATCCCGTGTATTCAAAGCCTGTTCATATGAATCCCTGAAATCGAGGACAAACTGATTGGCTTCTTCCATAGTAGTTGATGAGGCTGCAGATAGGTTCTCGTCGTCCTCTGCAAATACGAAAGAAAGACTTCCCCATGATCCTTGATGTTGTGTGATCTCTTCACTCTTTAAAGACTTCCCATCCGCTTGCGACAACTCAGCGAACATGGTCACTTCCTTATCTTCCGGAAAGGGTCCAAGGTGTTCCAGCTCTTGCAGCGACTTCTTCGTACTTTTTCCATTTATAAACAAGACTGCTTCAGGAAAATTAGTATCAATCGCAAATGTATCCCCGTTAAATTCAAGACTATGCTTAGAGTCACCGGATTTCGTCGGTTTCACTTCAATATCATCTTCTATAGAAAATTCTCCGTAGAGATTAGCCGCATCGGCTTTTACCGTATACGTGCCAGGATAGGCTTTACCCACCTCAACAGGTTCACTGCTGTCTTTCACACTCACCGTTTTATCACCAATCTTAAACGTGGCGGGCTCCATATTAGTCGTAATGAAGACTTGATTGGGAACCGCTTCAATGTCATACGTTTCATAAAGACCCAAGATGGAATCTCTCTCTACTTTGAACACATCATGACCGCGTTGATCCTTAACAAAAGCATCAAATTTCAGATCACTCTCTGTAATGGAAACCAATTGTTCCCTCATATCTTCCCAATCCAAGGTCTTTATATAAGTGAAATACTGTTTCCTATTTAATAATGAATCTTTGTCAAACGTTATGTATTCAAGGAAACCTTCCTCACTATTACCCGTTATGGCACTGTCCATCGATTGAATATTTTTCATAGGATCATAAATTGAGGATAGTATCATATGAGTGCTAATCAGACCTACGACTAAAATACCCGCAATGGACAGAGATACCTTCTTCTTCTTAGACATTGGAGTCTTAGGAACCCTCTTGATCGACTCCTCTTTTGTCACCTCCCTCCTTGCTCCACAACTTTCACAAAAATCCGGATTATTCTTTAGTGCTTTTCCACATTCTGTACAATAGCTCAAATTTCGTCCCCCTTCTTAAAAACTTCCTTCACCTTGAAGCAGATTTTATTATACCACTATACGCTTCCTTTTTTGGGTATTATTTACTATATAAAGTGGTTCATTATACCTATTTTTGATAATATATAAGTTTTACAGGTTAAAACAATTTCCCCTTAAAGACGCAAAAAAAAAAGAGCATTCTTTCTACTAAAGTAGAAAGAATGCTCTTGAGAAATACCACACTATCCTTTAAAATTGTTTCCTTATGCCCCTGCTTTTACTGTTTCTTTCCATGTTCCATTCTCATCTTGCCACTTGATAATCATCGTCCCACCTTGACCACTCATATAAAATGTTTGACTCGGGTTTGCAAGTATTTCACCTGAAGTCCCTCCACCAGCCATTCGGTACTCAACATACACTTTGAAGTCGTTGTTGTTCGTTATTCTCCATACTCTATCTCCTTCTTTAATATCAAGGTCAGAGTGAGCAGCTTTAAAATCTGGAGATTGTCCATCTTGAATGTAGGTCAAGTTAAGATTCTTAACTACTAATTCAGCATCGAACACTTCTGGTTCCGCTACAGGTACAACAGCATCCAACTCATCTTGGGTCATTGGTTGTGCATCAACAGTGGCTTCCTCAACCTCAGTAGATTTTGCTTCCAGTTCAGCAACTTTACTATTGGCTTTATCCACCTCTTCATTTGCGCGGTTCGCTTCTGCTTTCAATTCATCATTCTCAGCTACAAGAGCATTGTAATTTTCGAGTAGAGTATCGTACTCCGATTGAAGAGCAGCAAGTTTTCCTTCCAAGTCAGAAATAGCTTGTTTTAAACTGGTAATCTCAGCATCTCTTTCTGCAATTGTTTTGTTCGCTTCTTCCAGGTCTGTAGTCAACTGGTCTCTTTCAGCAATCAAAGCATCTCTTTCTGCGGTCATCTTTGCAAGTTCCTTGATTTTGAGACTTTTCTCCGCTTCGAGGTCATTAATCTTATTTTTAGCCTCTACAATCTTTCCATTTGCAAAGGTCAATTTATTTTTAGCATCCTCTTTCAGCATGCCGAATTTTTCGAATAGAGAGGTTTCGGAAGCTTCATACTGCACGATCTTTTCCTTCATCGAATCCAGTTGACTTTTAACGCTGTCGATTGTTCCTGCTCCATTAAATGTAAGGCCAACCGCCCCTAATGTTACTGTACCTGCTAATACTCCTGCTACTACTTTTGTACTCAATACTCCAAATGCCATCTTTTCCATTCCTCCTGTGTTTTCATCCAATTTATTTAGTTCGTTCCATAGATATCTTTTGTTCTATATAACGAACTTACAATTGAAGTATATGACAAAAGACACAGTTTTAAAAATGCGAAAAATAGCGAAAAATTCGTTAAAAAGAACGATTTACACCTAAACGCTCGAAATAACTCTATATATCTTACTTTTTTACAAATTATTACCATTTTAAAATTCACTATAAAGAACATCCACCAATTCCAAAGGACTGGCCCCCTGGCCTGTCTCCTCAAAAAAAGCCAAGGTGCCTGTCCCCTTGGCTAAAAGAACTATTTATTTTCCCTCTTGGATTTGCAGGTCGATGAACTTCTTAATCTCTTCAATCTTTTGATCTCCCCCGGATATAAAATTCTCCATTGTTCTCCCTATGATAGAAATATAATTTTTATAGTGATGAGTGATGCCCTATTTATACAAGCGAGATATAAAAAAACTGTAATGTTTATCAAAATTAATTATATTTTTCTGAATAAAATCACTTCTTATTTTTCGACAACTTTTTACAAAAACTTTCATTTATGGTGTTATAATCAGTTTTTAATGAATGAATCAAAAGTCTCACATAAAAGCATTTAACTGGAATCGCACAGGGTCTAAAGGCTTTTTAGAGACATGAAAAATACTTAGAATATACACTTCAGGAGGAACCATCATGTTGAAACGTTTTTCATTTAATACCTTACGGATGAAAATGATTTTGATCTTTTCATCCGTCTTTACCATCATTCTCATTGGGTTAGCCGTGTTTTTATATGTGCAACAAAGCGAGAAAATCAAAGAAGAGGCACAGACTAACTCAGAATCAATTGTGAAACAGATTGATTTCGGGATTAATATGTTTCTGGAGAAATATGATTCTACGATTAACATTTTGAGTAATCAATCTTTGATCGTAGATTATTTAAAGAGTACAGAAGATAAAAAAGGGGAGGATTCTCTGGAAGCGAAAGTACTCCAAACAAGGGTTTCCAATGAATTTGCTTCTTTCATCAGGCATAATCCAGCAGTAACGAATGTCTATGTGACTGCGATGAATAAAAAGATTTTAATAGAGCCATCTGCCACTCTTCCCTCAGATTTCAATCCTTTAGAAGCTCCCTGGTTCAAAGGAGCCACTTCTGACGGGGAAGAAGCATTTTGGAGTGAGCCATATGAAGATAAGTCTTCGGGTGAATTTATTGTTACATTATCTAAAGTTGTGACAGAACAAAACTCAAGCAAAGTGTTAGGGGTCATTGCCTTCGATATTAAAATCGAACAGCTAAATGAGTTGGTAAAATCCATTGATGTCGATTACCAGGGGTATTCTTTTCTCTTCGACCAGAATGCGGTAGCGATGGTTCATCCAACAGAAAAAGGGAAAAACCTCATGAACCTTGGATTTATTAAAGAGATGTATGACGCAAGCGGTAAAAGCGGAAGATTAGATTACGTGTTTGACAAGCAAAATCGGGTACTATTTTACAATACCATCAAGGAAACAAACTGGAAGGTAGGAACGGTTTACATAAAGAAAAATATGCTGGCGGAAGCAACGGATTTACGAAATACACTCTTGCTCCTCACTCTTGTTATCATCGTGCTGATTTCTACTATTACGACTCTCGTTGCGAGAAATATTACAAAGCCTTTAATCCATTTAAATAATCAAGTAAGTAAAGTAGCTCAAGGGGATCTGACCGTGTCCGTGCAATCAACAACAGGTGACGAAGTGGGGCAACTGACCAGGAACTTCAATTCAATGGTTATGAGTATGAGAGAGATCATACAATCTGTACAAAGCTCCGTTACTCAGGTAAAAGAATCAACAGAAAGTTTAAGTGCCATTTCAGAGGAAACGACTGCCTCAAGTGAAGAAATCGCCCGGGCCATGGACGAAGTGGCGCATGGTGCGACGCAGGCAGCAACAGACTCAGAAGTGGCGAATCAACGCACGATGGACTTATCGACTCAAATTGAAGAAGTGGATGAAGCGTCTAATGAATTACTCTCGCACTCCAATAGCGCATCACTCACAAGTCAAAATGGTTTGAAGCAGATGACAACATTGAAAGAGAAGGCTGACCGATCAAACGAGGTTCTTCGTACGGTTGAATCTGTTATCCAAAACTTGACCCAAAAAATAAATGAAATTGATACAGTCCTCCATTCCATAAATGCGATTTCTGATCAGACGAACCTGTTGGCTCTCAATGCGAGTATTGAAGCGGCAAGAGCCGGGGAACACGGGAAAGGATTTGCGGTAGTGGCCGAAGAGGTGAGGAAATTGGCCGAACAATCAGCCAACGCAACAAATCAGGTAAGAACGACCATAGAAGATATCCAGAATGAGTCTAGGCAGGCTACCAATGAAATGAAAACCACTAGACAGATTGCAGATGAGCAAAATCTGGTCGTTAGCGAAACGGAACAAGCATTCCATACCATTTCAACCATGATTGATGACATGGTTTCATCGATACAAGGAATTTCACAAAAGGTGGAATTCATGACAAGCCATAAAGATGATGTGGTGGGGGCCATCCAAAGTATTTCGGCAACTGCGCAGCAATCGGCTGCATCCAGCGAAGAGGTAAGTGCATCGACGGAACAGCAATTGATGGCATTGAACTCCATCGCTCAATCTGCTGCCAGTTTAAATGAGGCAAGTATCTCATTAGCTGAGATCAGCAGCAAATTCCATGTTTAATTTATGTAGAAAAAGGTGTAACTAAATGAGTGCGGAAGAATATACGTTATATTGTTTTTGTGCTGAATTTCATTCCGAAATTAGAAAAAGATTGTTGATCAAAGAAACCTCTATTCAGATTACCAGAATACTTTCGAAAAAATTGAATGGTTCTCAAATTCAACGGGTCCTTCAAGACATCGAACTGATTAAGAAAAGAGACGGAAGTGTGCTGAACTATTTTATTACTTTAATTCATCCGATTTTAAAACATGACAGTAGAAATTCTAATAATCTATAGGAACGGGCCTCTTTCTTTTTGAAAGGGGTCTTTCTTATAGAGGTGTAAAAAGGTTTGTACAGACTGGTGGATTCCCTGTTGACTCACGATGTTTCCTAAAACTTACTAAACAACCGTTTAGCTTCTCAAAAGCCGTAAACCCAACGTTCCTTACAGTTAATCAAACGTTTGTTTAACTGATATCTACTTGCCCCAACATAATCACTCCACTTTTCTCAAGCCCTTGACAGAACCGTCCCCCCGCTCCCCCATTGCAACCCACCCTCATATACAATACAATTCATTATATATAACCTCATAAATCTAATTGCCACAAAGGACTGTGTAAAATGTCGAAACCAACAAAAGTGAATACGCTTGTTTCTCTGAAGGATGAAGTGAAGGAGAAGCTTACGGAGGATATTATTATGCTTAAGCTTAAGCCCGGCGACCGGATTGTGGAAACGGAAGTGGCGAAAAAGCTTGGGATCAGTCAAGTACCGGTGAGGGAGGCTCTCCGGGGGTTGGAAGAAGAAGGGCTCATCAATACAATCAAGTATAGGGGTGCGTTTGTGACGGATATCAATCCTGTTGAAATGTATCATATGTTTTCGTTAAGGGCGAAAATCGAGACGGATGCCATTGAAGCGATTCTCCCCCAGCTGACCAGGAGGCATTTCGGTGAGTTATACGATATCGTGGATAAAATGAAGGTTGCCGAGAAGGATTATGCTGTCCAGTCGCAGCTGGATATGGAGTTTCACCGTGCGATCATTGAGTGGTCCAATGTCGATGTGTATTTACGCATCTGGGGGATGCTGACGAATCATATCCGGCGATATATCACGATGCTGAATCCAAAGGTCCGGATCCTTCCTGAGGAGGTTCATCAATACCATGAGGCCTTGGTGAAAACACTGGAAGAAAGAGATGTAGAGAAAGCGAAAGTCGTTTTTAAAGAGCATATTATGAAAATGGTTGAAAAATAGATTCAAAACGGAGACCCCTATCGATTTATGGTAGTGGTCTTGACCTGCTCTATATGATTATATATAATTAAATAAATTATATATAATATTGATGATGGATTTTCGCAAATGTTTTATTGCATGGGGAAATTTTTTTAGTGCTTTGTTCGCGGTTTACTTCCCCAGATTCTGAGCAGTCTCTCAAGCGTATACGACAGCTCATTCTTCATCATACCCGTCACCTTTATCGTATTTAGAACAACAACTTTTGCTAAAAAATGTATTGGGAGAGTTACATATGACTAATAACTTATTTAACCTAACCGGCAAAGTAACTGCCATTACAGGTGCAACGCGTGGTATTGGACGGTCCATGGCAGTGGCTCTTGCAGAAGCCGGGGCGGACATTGCCTTACTTCAAAGGAATCCGGAGCAGACGGATGTGAAAGAAGAGATTGAACAGCTTGGCAGAAAGTGCTCAATCATACCATGCGATCATGAAAAAGAAGAAGAAGTGAAATCCGCTATTCCCGGTGTGATTTCAACATTTGGGAAGATTGATATTTTAGTAAACAATGCCGGTATTCAGCGCCGGTCACCTTCTGTTGATTTCCTTGAAACCGATTGGGATGACGTGCTGAATATCAATTTAAAAGTGGTCTGGCTATTATGTCAGGAGGCAGGACGTCACATGGTGGCTCAAGGTGGAGGCAAAATCATCAACACCGCTTCGCTTCTCTCTTTCCAAGGAGGATTGACCGTTCCAGCCTATGCAGCAGCAAAAGGCGGGGTGGCACAACTCACTAAAGCCCTCTCGAATGAATGGGCCAAAGAGGGTGTCAATGTGAATGCGATTGTTCCTGGCTATATTGCTACGGACATGAATACTGCTTTAATAGAAGACCCGCTCAGAAGTAAACAGATCCTTGATCGTATTCCTGCCGATCGATGGGGAGAACCTGATGATTTTAAGGGGACCGTTGTTTATTTAGCTTCTGATGCTTCGAAGTATGTTCATGGGCATTTGTTGGCGGTAGATGGTGGTTGGCTTGGGAGGTAGGTTAAATAATCCTGCAGATGATTAGTCGACTTATAGTTTAGGATTGTTCATAAATGTGCACTGCTTAAAAGGGGAAGTGAAACACACTCCCCCTCATACCTAAACGGAAGCACGAGAACCGTACCCGTGCTTCCCTGCATTAGAACTTAGAAATACGATGCCATGATAAGTTTAAGTTGGCTGTACTTGTGTCTACTTAAACTGATGATGGTTTGACAGTTTTTAAGTTGGACATTGTATGATTTCATGAAGGTGTCTTGTTCGATTGTTTCTATTTTATCAATAGGAACTAAATAAGATTGATGCGTTCGATAAAATAGTTCTTCCTTAAGCATGTCTTCCAACCGGTTTAGGCTCTCGCTGCACACAATAACGGACTGATCGTCAAGGTGGATGAGGGTCTTCTTTCCTTTTCTCTCTATATATAATATTAAGGATGTATCCACCAATCGCAACCTGCCCTGTTCTTTTACGCCTATCTTTTTCCTCCTGGTACCTGTAGTCTGAATTCTTTCAAGTGTTTGTTTAAAGCGAACGAGATTGATCGGTTTTATTAAAAAATCTTCAGGATAATATTTGTATCCCTGCAAAGCAAAATCAGGATTTGCACTCATAAAGATGATTTTAATCGATGGTGATTTATCTTTAATATATTGGGCAATATCAAAACCATTGGCTACAGGCATATTGATATCCAGAAGCACTACATTTACAGCCCCATTTAAATTCATTAAAGAGAAAAGGTCTGTTACTTCCGTTGTAGCAAGAACCAGATTTATGCCAGAAAGTTTTTTTATAATGTCCTTCACTTGTTCAAGGATTGTGACTTCGTCATCAATAACCGCAATATTAAGATGAATAAAAATCTACTCCTTTGATTGTCTTTCTGGAAGTTCAGGCTCATAAGCAAACCAGAAACAACTGCTTATTGAAGTCACAGAATTAAAAAATAAGGCTACAGTTGCAATAAGATAAGTAATGATCTTCATGTTAATATCCTCCTTTATGAATCATTTATATTTAAAATTCCCTCCATAGGAAAGAATTTTTTCCCATAATAATGTTAAAGTGAAACTTTGCAAAATTAAGGATAGCCAGATACAGTACTTAAAGTCAGAAAGGAATGGCAAATAACCTGAAACAACTAACATCCCAAATGTAAACAGTGACAAGTACTTTAATTTTCGCTTTTCCTTTGGATTGAACATGTTTTTTTTCTTATGCAGGACCGGTGCGTTGATAAACACGGTAATGCCGGAGATGACGATAAGGAAGAGAAAAACATAGATGTACTCATTCAAGTTAGGCGTGTATGTAACAATCAAAGAAAGACCTATGATTTGAAAAAGACTTAGAAATAAACATTTGAAATAGCTATTCGCATGGGCTCCTCCAGAGAACATTCTAAGTGCTGCCCCGCTTATCAGAATGACGATTGCTTCCGAAACCACCCCAAAGGGGATAGCCGCAATGATCGTGAGAATAACCTGGATTAATCCTGAAACCATCCATTCCAGCCCATACCTTATCTCATCTTTTTTCTCGGTCAAACCAGGATTATGAATAATGATCGTGTCGGCAATAGTCGTTGAAATCAAATTAGGTGTAAGAATTCTCATGTTATCCTCCGCACGGGATTTTCACTACAAAGGTCACGGAATTATCAAGCAACTCCGGATATAAATATCCTCTATATTTCTCAACAAGGGATTGAACAATTGCAAGGCCTTGCCCCTGGTTTCCATTACCTTTCTTTGTAGAGAATCCCTCTTTGAAAATATTGCTGATGTTTTTTTCAAATTTATCAATACATGCCGGGTTACTAACCTCAAATAAATACTCATTGTTGGTTTTTCCAATTACTACTGTAATTTGCTTCATCGACTTCTCTTCTATTTCTACGGCTTCAATGGAATTAAGGATAAGGTTCCCAAGAATTTTATTTAGTTCAAATACTCTGCAAGGAATATCCTTCAAGCTATCACGAATGATGAAATGGAGGTCGACATCTTTCTTAAAAGCAATCGCCTTATAGGAAAGCAGCATGCCTGCTACAGCATCAGAAGTAAGTGGCAATACATCATTTACACTCGATGTCTCATCCAGTACTTCGTTTAGATAATCCTTACATTCTTCATAATGACCATCGTCAAGCATTTTCTTCGTAGCTAATATATGGTGGATAAAGTCATGCCTTTGATATTTAACTTGGCTTATATATTGGCTTAGGTCTTCTTCATACTGATGATTTAATTGAATGGATAATGACTCCAGATTGCTATTCAGTAAGTATTGTATGACATAAAAAGTCAAGATGGTGATGATTACTAGAAATACTGCTGATAGTAACGTAACCGAACTCGAGTGATGACTGAAAATAATAGCATAATAGAGGAACAAGATGGCAAACAAGAAAAACAGAATCGAGTAGAACTTGGTATTGCTCACTTTCACCCCAAGGTTGGCATCATTCGGATGGATGCCTAAGTTGTATTTCTTTATAAGGAAATACATGAAGAGCATCATGAGCATGTGTGGGGTGGCTACTGCTAATGTCGGCCAATCCGAGATGGTAAAATGGAAGACCAATTGAAACAGGTAGAGTAATATAGAGCCCACAAATTCTGACAGAAGTAACAGGATCGACCCTGCAACGATAGCCAGCAAGGAGAGTTTAACACTTACACGAACAATGAAGGTAAGAAGAATTCCAATTGAAATAATTAATATGAGTAAATAGATGTATGCCGGCACACTGCCTTTCAACATAGTTAAGACAACACTTCCATAGAAGCTTACAAAAAGAAAAGAATATAACCTCTTCCCTCCAGTAATACCCATTAGGGCGTAACCCACTATTATGATTAAGAAGGTTTCAATCATCCCTCCCAATAAGGTGTAGAGCAAGTTCAAACCACCCCCTCCTTTATACTCAATAAATTTACCATAATTTCAAATTTATAGTAACATAAAATCCACTTACTATTTTCTCTTTTTTCACAAAAAAGGACAAAATAAGAAGGAAACCATACCTGATTTGTCATAATATGGACCAACTAATATAAATATACAGTTTAGTTTTCCGAATTCTGGTAGCATTTTAATCATAAAGATGCAGGGAGGTAGATGAGGTGAAAAGCCAGCAGGGTAAACTTTTAAATACGATTGAAACAACGATTATCGAAATGATTGCCAATGAAATGCCTAATAAGGAAATTGCATCGGAACTGAATTATTCGCAGAGAATGGTGGAGTATCATATTAATAAAATCTCAAAGAAGTTGGATGTACAAACAAGAGTAGGGATTATTGTAAAAGCGTATAGAAACCGAATCCTGACATAATTTCACCTATAAAAATGAACACACCTCTCAGTTGAAGGTGTGTTCTTTTTTGTTCAGAAACTTGCAACCCGTGCCCCCGATTCATTCTGCAAGAAAATATCTTCTAAAGATGGTTCATCAACATTAATCCTGTATAAATCAATACTTTGGTTCGTAAATGCACGTACTATTTGTGGAATTTTATTTTCTGACTCGATTACAAGGGACGTTACATTTCCCCTTGTCTCGATTTCTTTCCCTACTGTTTCAAGATATTGACTGATGAGCTGATGATTGCCTTTTCCAAGTGAGGAATGCTTGATTTCCACCTGAATGTTTGAAGAATAATGCGCCCTCAAATCTTCTAAGGTTCCTTCATTTATGATTTTCCCAGCTTTCATGATAGCCATGCGGGTGCAAATTTTTTCTACTTCATTTAAGTTATGTGAAGTCATGAAAATGGTTTTCCCTTCCTTTTTCAAGTCCAGGATCAGTTTTTGAATGCTAAGCCCTGATTCTGCATCGACTCCTGAAGTAGGCTCATCCAAGAAGAGCAACTCGGGGTCATGAATGATTGCCTGGGCGATCCCTAATTTCTTCTTCATACCGAATGAAAATTTTCCTGCCTTTACGTTTGCATGTTCTAAAATCCCTACTCGATCCAGAGCCTCTTTTCCTTGGGCCGTTGTTATTTTCTTGCCTGTAATGCTGGCAAAGTATTTTATATGACCAAGGGCAGTTAAAGAATCATAAAAGGTGGAGTAATCAGGTAATACACCAATTCGGCTGTATACGTTCTCTAAATTCGTTTCATCCAGTAGCTTAAATTCTCCTGCCGTCGGCTTTATTACACCGGTGATCATATTGATAAAGGTGGATTTCCCAGCCCCGTTCCGTCCCAGGAACCCATATACCTCCCCTTTTCCAACATGTAAATTTACATCACTGACTACCTTTTTGGAACCAAATTGTTTAGTAAGCCCATTTGCCTCTATCACATTCATTATAAATCTCTCCTCTTGAATATCTCTCTGGCAACAAAAAATAGTAATACCGCATAAACGAGATTGATTAAGATATAGTAACTTCCAAGTGTAGAATAGTAATAAGGGGTTAAATACTTAAACCAGTTCGTATAAATGCTATCTGCATAAATTGCCCAAAAACTAAGCGCAGGGAAGACCAATGCGAAAACAATACCGAAAAACATCGAGACGGAAGGCTTAGGCATCAAAAGAGAGAAGATAAGATTCAATGCCAAAGCGACAGAAAGAAACAGCATACAGTCCACAACACCAAGCCATAGAAATTCCTTCGAAACAAACGTTACCAACAGATAAGACACCGTTATGCAAAAGAACCAGAAAAACCATACCCCCAGATATTTGCCTAATAAAATTTTCGTACGGGTGGTCTTCGTCACTAAAAACCTCATCGTACGGCTGCTGATTTCCCGATTCATCAAATCGTGAGAAAGACCTGCTATAAATAAAAAACCTAAGCCAAATACGATCATTAAAGTTCCGATCGCAAATCCATCCTTGCTTCCCCCTAAATCCAACTGATCTGCAACCGACGTCATGAAATCAGCCAACAAATAACTTATTCCAAATATGATTGCAATGACGATAATCGATTTAACACTTTTAAAATGTCCTTTAAATTCATTCATGCATATTGCCCACATTCATTACCACTCCTTTCTAAAAATAGTATACTATTGGTAAATTAAGATAAGTTTAACCCTTCCTTAACATTACCTTAAAAAGGAGCAAAGAAATGGAAACAGGAAAAATACTGATTGTAGACGATGAAGTGGACATTCTGAATATGATAAAGCTGGTGTTAAAGAAAGAAGGATTTCAGTCGGTGGAAACATGTACAACCGGTGAGGAAGCAATCAGATTAATCGAAGGCACTCGATATGATCTGATCCTTTTAGATGTGATGCTCCCTGATATGCAAGGGTATGAGATTTGTTCAAGGATCAGGAAGACTTCCAAAGCTCCGATCTTCTTTATATCGGCCAGGAATTCTGATCTCGATAAATTAACCGGATTCACCCATGGGGGAGATGATTATATCACCAAACCGTTTAATCCTCTTGAAGTGGCTGCAAGAGTAAAGGTCCAAATGAAGAGGTATCTGGACTCTCAAGGAGAGAAGGAAGATGGAGAGATCCTTGACTTCGGTCAGTTTAAATTGAATACAAAATCGGCAGAATTATGGGTTGAGGATGAACTGGTTCCTTGTTCCGCTCAAGTTTACAACCTCCTGCTCTTTTTCTGTAAAAATACTGACAGAATCTTTTCTAAGGAACAACTCTATCATCAAGTATGGAAAGATCATTTGTTGATGGACGATAATACCGTCATGGTCCATATAAGAAAAATCCGTGAAAAAATCGAAAAAAATCCGAGCAATCCCATATATTTAAAAACTGTCCGGGGGCTGGGATATAAGCTCGTAAGCGGAAAGAACACAACACTATGAATCTACGGAAAAAATTAACCATGCACTTCCTATCCCATTTTATATTCTTGTTAGCTGTCCTGATCGGGCTGATTATCATCGCGCTTGTCACACTGTCCTTCATTATCTCCCAATCTGAGATGAAATCAGACTTCTCAAGAACTTCCAAGGAGTACATGGAACACGCCATAGAAATCAAGGGGCAAAAGGTGAACATAAATCAAGCAGTAAAACATTCTGTCAAGGAGAATAAAGGTTGGCTGCAAGTCGTTAATCGGGATGGCAGGGTTATAGGTCAATACAATACTCCAACTGAATTGCCCGTATCCTATACGTTCGTGGATATACTTTCTTTAGAGAACCGAAAATATAGAATGAACTATTGGGAAATCAAAAATGACCATATCGTCATTTATGGAGAAAAAGTAAAAAGCTTTGAAATAAGAAATCAATTAACAACCATGGACCGCTTTCCGGAAATCACCAAGGAAGTTCAGGATTACTTAGTTCAAAACGATGCCTGGATTAAGGTCTATAACTCTAAGGGAGAAATGATCAACGATTACTTCTCTCCTAAGACTTTACACTATTCAATTAACGAACTATTGGCTATTAAGGAAGAGCCGTGGAATTCAAAATATGACCTATCGTTTTACCGTCCTGACAACAGTACCCTTTTATATATCATTGGGACGAAAAATACATACTACAGCCCGGATGCCATAACTGATGGAATGATCAACCGTTCGTTTATCAAGGGATTCTTAATTGTTTCTTCCGTTCTCGGCATATTGATCACTGTACTCGGACTGTGGTATGGAAAGAAGTTCGGGGTTCCATTGTTATATATGATGAAGTGGATCAACGATATGTCTGATGGGAAATATATCAGTCCTTTAAATAAAAAAGGGATAAACCCATTACAAAATAAAACAGGAATGCTCCATAAACGATACGCTTTCTTTAAAGATGTAGTGCATTCTTTGGAGAAGCTCTCATCAACTTTGAAAGAAAATGAACAAATTCAGCAAAAGATGGATAAGACAAGAGAAGAATGGATTACCGGTCTTTCCCATGATCTGAAGACTCCGATCAGTTCGATCTATGGTTATTCCACCCTCCTCGCTTCTGATTCTTATACCTGGAGTCAAAATGAGGTGAATGAATTCGGGGAGATCATACAAGATAAATCCCACTATATGAGTGAATTGATTGAGGATCTAAACCTGACGTACCGGCTAAAAAATGATGCGCTCCCCATCCATAAAGAAAGAATTGACGTCATTTCATTCTTGCAAAAATGGATGATCCAGTATCAATCCTCTGAGAAACCGATTCTTCTGGAAACAGACCATCAGGCAGTGTACCTGAATGTAGATCCAAAATGGTTTACTAGAATCATGAATAATTTAGTTGTCAATTCCATAAAACACAACCCTATCGGGACAATCATTAAATTAAAGGTACAAGAGTCAGAGGATTCCATTATCATAAATGTGGAAGATAACGGCACAGGCATCGATTCGGAAAGCATCCAAACTCTTTTCAACCGATATTATCGGGGCGGAAATACAAAAGACAGTGATAACGGCTCCGGGTTAGGGATGGCCATTGCCCATCAGCTGGTGTCAGCACATGACGGGAAAGTGGAAGTAATGAGTAAGCTGAACATCGGAACAACCATCCAATTGATTTTCCCTAACACAAAATAGGAAACATTCAACCATAAGCCTTCAAGCCTTATAGGACGCCGAATCCTTCGTGAAATCCCTTCCAAACAGGCTTTGCGGAAATACGCAACGATTGTCAAAATCTATTGAATATAACAATTAATGGAACTATGATTGAGTTAACCAAAGGCCTTTGGAAAACTTTTTATTCAATGGAGGAATTTAACAATGTTTTCAGCAATCTATAATGCACTTAAAGCACTAGTAAGTAAAGTCCCTTGGAGTAAAGTTGCGTCATTCTTAAAATGGGCGTACAATTTAGCATCTGCAGCAGCAGGAAAAACATATGCGCAAGCTACGAAAATCTTAAATTATATTAAATCGAATCCAGGAAAAATCGTTGACTGGTTCCTTAAAGGGTACTCCGTTTATGATATCATTCGAATCATTCTTGGGTAAATAACACTCCCCAATAAACATAGATAAGGGAATACCAACGAAAATGATCCTTTCGTCTGGTATTCTCTTCCTTGTTGAAAGAGGATATGCAATGCTATGATAAACTCGAACAACTAATATCTTACATTTTTGCATATAAAGGGGAATGAAGACATTGAGAATCTTACATATGGAAGATGTGAAGAAGTATTATGATGGAGAGTGCGTCTTATCAATAGACTCCCTTTCAATCAATAAAGGAACGATAGGCGGATATTTAGGAAAGAACGGAGCAGGCAAATCAACAACTATCAAAATCCTGATGGGAATCCTATCACCTGAGGAAGGAGACGTATATTTCCAAAATGAACGAATCGATTATAAAAACCCCCATCATAAAAAATACATAGGCTACTGCCCTGATTATCCAGCTGTTTTCGAGAAACTTTCAGTAACGGAACATTTGCATTTCATATCCTTTTTATATGGTGAGACGGATACACACCACATAGAAAGAACAATTGACAGATTAATAAAACATTTTGAAGTCGAGAAATATAGACATACATTAATCAAAAACCTTTCACGAGGGAACAAACAGAAAATATCCATCATCTCATCCGTTGTGCATAATCCTTCATTGTTGATATACGACGAACCTACTCTTGGGCTGGATCCGCTGAGCATCAAACAATTTAAATCCTTTTTGAAAGAGTACACTCAAAATGGAGGAACCGTATTCTTATCCTCCCATTCGTTAAATATCATAGAAGAAATAGCCGATACTGTAACCATCATCAATAATGGAGCCCTCTTAAAGAAGAATATATCTGTCAATCAGATTCGCAGTAATTTAACGAGTATAGAAGATTACCTAATCTCTGTGGTAGAAGGACGGGAATGATCGAGATGAACTTCATCAAGTACTTAACGTTCAAGTATAAACTCACAAGACATAAATCAAACAAATCAAAAAGAGATGTGATAGCAGAGTGGATTGGCATTTTCATACTATGCCTGTCAGCGACTGCAGTCCTTTATTTTATTGTCAATGCGTTGAGTGAGGATATACAGAGCCATATGAATACATACATAGTAGGTCTATTTGCATTCCTGTGTCTAATCTCCATCTCGTCCGCTACTAAAGCGTTTTATAAGGAGTATTTTCTCTCCCCTGAACGTGAGATCTTACTTGTTGCACCGATCAAGAACTCACAAATCATTTTGGCACGTTTTTTTATAGTGGCTATAGAAGTCCTTCTTATCAATGCAGCTTTCCTACTTCCTTTCACCCTGGCCAATTACTTCGCTGGAAATTTAGCGATTGAGATCGTGTGGTTGACGATTCCTCAAATCATCGCCGGATCGATCTTCTTCAGTGCCCTGGCACATGTACTATATGCAACGGCTTTCCTTATCTCGAAAGGAAAAGGATTAAAGACAGTTGCCTTTTCCATTATGACATTGGCATCTGTAGGGGTCATTGGAGTCATTGTATATGCGAGCAATTACAAGCGTTATTTACTGAATCAAAATGAGTGGGTAGATAAGATGTTTTATCTACTGCTTCAATATCCCGAGTACCTTCTGGAAAACTCCA
Source organism: Rossellomorea vietnamensis (assembly GCF_001305855.1). Lineage (GTDB taxonomy): Bacteria > Bacillota > Bacilli > Bacillales > Bacillaceae_B > Rossellomorea > Rossellomorea vietnamensis_A. Next base: position 88,485 of record NZ_LIXZ01000008.1, read on the forward strand.
TTGAGTTAAAGTCATTGGCTCTATCTTCCATGGTTATACTCCTACAAGCGTTAGGTACGATACCACTTATCTATTTGCTGACGGACCATTGTTATAAAAAAGGGTTGTTGACCATTTCGCTCAGAGACCTGGATGAGTCATTTTATTCGAACAAAGCATCCACTTTCATTCATAAATACATCCGGAATCACTTTATCAAAAAGGACTTATTATATGTATTGAGAACACCCAAACTATTTTCGGTTTATGTCTCACCTTTCCTTTTTACGAGTGTCATTGAATTTAAAAATCATTTTGCTTCTTCAGGAATTACCTTAACCATATTAATCAATGTCTTTACCCTTTTTATGACGACCGTTACACTGAATATTCTATTATCGGATGATAAAGACCATCAGGACCTTTTATTCAGTATCCCTTTTGATTATCAGCAATTATATAAAATGAGAAGCCGTATAGTACATATCATTTCCTTTTTATTGTCTGGATCTTACTTGCTTATTGTTATGGTGTTGGAAAATGTAGAATTACAGTTTATCATCTATGGCATTGTGCAATTATTCATCCTAACCTTCCTATCATCCAAGGTGATTTTATCCAGAATTATGAAGAGAAACGCGAAGAAGTATCATGGCTATAAATATAATGGAGAAATAGTGAAGCCCTTATTCTATTATTTGTTTGTATGGAACATTCCATTGCTCATTGTATTCAGCATATTGCATGAGTACTTAAGAAGAATCATAGAGAACCAATCACTATCCATTCAGGCCGCCATCATTCTAATTTTAACGATTATGATCATCATTGGAATGATAGTTAAAAGCAATAAAACAACATTAAAACAAGAGGTGAACAGGTTATGGCAAACGTAGAGGAAAAAGAAAACAAAACCATTTTTCAACGGATAAGTATCGGGTTTACTGTTTTTTGTGTGATATTTTTGTTTATGAGGTTTACGGGATTACTGGATCCTGTCATTGATTTTTTTAAAGGGTGAAGGGAAAGAGGGGCATTTTCGTGTCCCTCTTTTTTTATGCTGAATGTTTAGTGGGGGACCTGTCCCACTACTTCAACTATCCACACCGTTTACCTTAAACCGTACCAAACGTCAATTTAGTAATAGATTTGTAAGGCTCCCCTTTCTCAATTACGGTGGTTTGGAACTGGGGATGGTGGATGGCATCGGGTATTCCTTGTGTCTCTAGGCACAAACCCAGATAGCTTTGCGACTTTGTCCCTCGGATTTCAACATTTCCTTCCAGTTGATTTCCTGTGTAAAGAACAACTGCAGGCTGATTCGTTTCCATAATTAAAGTCCTGCCGCTTTCATGGTCGGTCAAGAGAATTTGTTCTTCTGCTTTTTCTAATAAAAAGGGATGGTCATAGCCATTCCCTGCCAGCCGGGTTTGAGGATGAGCGGATTCAATGCCATCCTGGATCCTCCGGCCAGTGCGGAAATCAAAGACCGTCCCCTCCACATCCACTGCTTCTCCAGTCGGGATCAAGGCTTCGTTTAAAGTAAGGAATTGATTGCTTTTGAGTGTCAGTTCATGCTGCTCGATTGTCGTTTTTAAATTCCCACTTAAATTGAAATAGGTATGGTTTGTCATGTTCAAGATAGTCCGCTTATCAGAGACCGCCTCATAGGAGAAAAATAGTTCATTCTTCTCTGTCAGTGTATAAATAACCTTTACATCGACGCTACCGGGGTACCCTTCCGCTCCATCCTTACTCAGAAAATGGTACACCAGGCTGATTGAATCCTTCCCTTCCTTTATTTCTACATCCCAGATTGTCTTATCAAATCCTTTAAGACCTCCGTGGAGATGGTTCCCTTCATCATTTTTTGCCAACCGATAGGTGATGCCATCCAAAGTGAAACGTCTTCCAGCTATCCGGCCGGCATGGCGGCCAATGACCGCTCCAAAATAGGGGGAATGACGGTCATACTCTTCAAGTGTATCAAAGCCCAGTACGATATTTTCTAGATTTCCATTACGATCCGGCGCAATGAGCTTAGTGATAATACATCCATAATTGATGCTTGTAATTTGCATACCGGATGAATTACTGATGGTATGGGCGATGATCTTCTTTCCTTCCCGTTTACCAAATTCCGAGATTGCTAGATTCATTGCCATCTCTCCTTTCGTTCAATACTTTCATTCGTTCATGAGAATAACTTACAGAATTTTTGAAAGGATTCCTGCCCCTTTTGATTCCTTTTGAATACACCGGCATCTTCCAGAATCCGCTGGAACTTGCTTCCTAATTCTTGTTGAAGAACGGTACGGACATTCTCTTCATGAAGACCCGCTCCATGACGTGCTTTGATGTCGTCTGCCCACTCTTGGTGATATTCCTTTAGCTCACTCTCTGCTCCGATTAAGTACTTTTCCATTTCTTCAAGCTCTGATTTTAGTCTTGCAGGTAACACAGCGAGCCCCATTACTTCTATCAATCCAATGTTTTCTTTCTTGAGATGATGGACATCACTGTGAGGATGGAATATCCCCATTGGATGCTCATCACTTGTCCGATTATTTCGCAACACTAAATCAAGCTCGAACTGCCCCAGGTTCCGCCTGGCAATCGGTGTGATGGTATTATGTGGTGTCCCATCTGTGAATGCCAGAATATCCACATCTTCATCGGAATAGCTTCGCCACTCGTTCAGGACTCGACTTGCAGCAGCGACCAGGCTGTCAGGGTTCCCGGAACGGAGTCTTATGACCGACATCGGCCATTTGACAGTGGCCGCAGCTACGTCCGGATGATCCCGCAATTCGAAAGCGAACTCTTCCTGTGCTTTCTCCATTGCAAACTGATAGTTTCCTCCCTGGTAATGATCATGAGATAGGATCGATCCACCGACAATGGGAAGATCAGCATTCGAACCCAAGAAGTAGTGTGGAAACATATGTACAAAATCAAGCAAACGGCGGAATGCTTCAGGTGTCACCTTCATATCCCGATGTTCCTTTGAAAGGACGATGCAATGCTCGTTGTAGTACACGTAAGGCGAGTATTGAAGATACCACGGCTCGTGCCCCAGCGTCAGACCGATCACCCGGTGATTGGATCGTGCCGGATGTCCGATTCTTCCCTCATACCCTTCGTTTTCTGGACAAAGCAGACATTTTGGATAAGTCACATCTTGTTTTCGTTCCCTTTCCAAAGCGATCTGTCGAGGGTCTTTCTCCGGTTTTGAGAGATTTATGGTAATATCCAAATCCCCATATATCGTCTCCGTTTTATAATTGATATTCTTAGCAATATTCTTCGTTTGTATATAGTTGCTGTTTTGACTCAACTGGTAGAAGTAACCGGTTGCCAATTTCGGATCCTCTTCGTAGTGCTCATAGAAACGCCTATTCACATCCGACGGCCTTTGGATAAGGACATTCATCAATTTGCTTGAGAGAATGTCTTTTTCCGCATCCAGTTCGCCAACGATATGATGGTCCTCAGCATACTGCAGGATCATTTCGAGAACATCAGGAATCCGGACATCCACCAATCCCTCCACGTTTTCCGGAAATTCGGCAAGATTCAACAGGGAAAGCAGCTGATTTCGGGCATACATTTCGTCACACTCTTCTATTAGATCGAGATCTATCCCTCGGTTCAGGAGAGTTTGAATCATTGAATAAATATCCATCTTGTTCACCCCTCCCTTACTTTTTATACCCGTTTGGATTGGCCACGTGCCACTTCCACGCATCTTCAACAATTTGGTGGATATCATTTCTGGATGGATTCCACCCGAGTACACGTTTCGCTTTTTCTGAGGATGCCACCAGTGTAGCCGGATCTCCCGCACGCCTTTGATCGATCACTTGAGGGATCGGGTGACCTGTTACCTCCCGTACACTTTTGATGATTTCGAATACCGAGTACCCCTGGCTGCTTCCGAGGTTAAAAACATCGCTTTCCCCGCCATTTTGCAAGTATTTCAATGCCAGTATATGTGCTTCAATCAGGTCTTCTACGTGAATATAATCCCTGATGCATGTCCCATCTGCTGTAGGATAATCATTCCCGAACACGGAGATATGCTCTCGCTTTCCAAGGGCAACCTGGAGAATGACGGGGATGAGGTGGGTTTCCGGCGTATGATCTTCTCCAATCTCGCCTGATTTCCTGGCACCCGCTACATTGAAATAACGAAGGGCAACATATTTCATGCCATAAGCCCGGTCGCACCATTTCATCATTTTCTCCATGGTCAGCTTGGTTTCCCCATACGCGTTGGTTGGATTCGTAGGAAGATCTTCTGTGATCGGAACGACATCCTGGTCACCGTAAGCAGCAGCAGTGGAAGAGAAAACGATTTGTTTCACTCCATACTCCTCCATGACTTCAAGCAATACCTGTGTCCCAAACACATTGTTATCAAAATATTCGAGTGGTTTCTCCATGGATTCACCAACCAATGAATTGGCTGCAAAGTGAAGGACACCTTCTACCTTTTCCATTTCGAAAACATTTCTTACAAACTCTTTATCTTTTATATCACCTTGATAGAATCTGGCCTCTGGGCGAACGGCGTTTTCATGTCCGGTTTGCAGATTATCCATGACAACCACGTCATATCCTTCATCAATCAGTTGATAAACAGCATGCGAACCGATATAACCGGCTCCTCCCAATACTAATATGCTCATCTGCTCCATCTCCCTTTACAATTCTTTCGCTCCATCACCGATACTCGCTGCATAGAACGTTGCTTCATAACCGATTTTTGATTTGTACTGATGTCCGACTTCGTTCTTGAAGGATTCAACATGATCATTTTCAACAAGGGCAATGGCACATCCACCAAAGCCAGCACCTGTCATCCTGGCCCCTAGCGTACCCGCTTGATCCCAGGCTGCTCCCACTAAAGTATCCAGTTCCATTCCCGTTACCTCATAATCATCCCGGAGTGATATATGGGATTCATTCATCAATCGGCCAAACTCGTCTAATTCCCCTTTTCGTAAAGAATGCAGGGCCTTTATCGTCCTCGCATTCTCATAAACAGCATGCTTAGCCCTCTTTTTCAAAATGGGGTCAGCAATCAACTCCCGGTGGTCATCGAATTGCTTTTCCGTTAAATCGCCTAACGTCCGTATATCCAATTTACGTTTAAGACGATGAAGCGCTTCCTCGCATTCAGCCCTGCGCTCATTATATTTGGAATCGGCCAATTCACGCCTTTTGTTTGTATTCATGATCAGGATTTTGTGATCAGTAAGGTTTAAGGGGGCGTATTCATATTGAAGCGTGTCGCAGTCCAGCAAGATGCCGCAGTCCCTCTTGCCCATCCCCACAGCAAACTGATCCATGATCCCACTGTTCACACCGATAAATTGATTTTCCGTCTTTTGACCAAGCTTCACCATTTCTATCCGTTCTATATTTAATCGGAATAACTCATCCAGTACCACACCCATTAGTAACTCAAGGGATGCCGAAGAGGATAGGCCTGCTCCGTTCGGGATATTTCCACATACCAACATGTCGAACCCGCTCGGAATCGTTCCGTACGCATCCTGGATATAGTTGATCATACCTTTGGGATAATTCGCCCAGCCATGTTCGTCCTCATATTCCAGTGAGTCCAACGAAAACTTTATGATTTCCCCTTCAGGAAAGTTCGTCGAATACAGACACACGTTCCGGTCCGCCCTTTCACGGACCACCCCGTAGGTTCCAAATGTAATGGCACCCGGGAATACGAAGCCTCCATTGTAATCAGTATGTTCCCCAATCAAGTTGATCCGTCCTGGTGAAAAAAACATCCTCAACTTGTCCTTCTTCCGATATATTTGATAAAAATGATCGATTAATTCCTTTTTCTCCATCGTATACTTCCTCTCTCGCTGTTAAGAAAAAGGGACCTGTTCAACTTCACTGGTCCCCGTTTTTCTTAAATCGTTTCTGAATGCCACATATCGTTTATTGCCCGGATCTTTCTCAGGTCACATTTAGGCTTTCGGTCATAGGTGAGGATTCCGTTGATTTCCTGTTCAACATCCGTCAGCTGTGTATAGCAATAGCCATGAAGAACATTTGATTGATAAACGGCTTCCATGATTCTTTGATAATCGTTTATGAATTCTTCCTCATTCGCAACAGAGGTATATCCCCAGCCTTCATCCTCCCCTATTCTAAAGCCGATCCCTCCATATTCAGTAAGCAGGATGGGTTCACCTTGATGGGAAAATCCATTGGCATAAATGTTGCGCTTTGCAGGCATCGATGCAAGTATCGACTCTTTCGTTCTCAACTCTTCTTTATAGTTTTCGTACTTTTCCCGTTCCTGTTCAGAACCATGGTTATAATTATGAATCGCACAGATATCCGTCCTGGTCAGTTCCCATCCGTCGTTTGAAATGACAAGCCTTGTCCCGTCAAGGGAATGAAGGAGATGGTACATTGCCAGGGAATGATGCTGTTGATGATGATCGGCCCTGACTCCAGGGATTCCCCAACTTTCGTTCAATGGAACCCATGCGATGATGGAAGGATGATTATAATCCCGTTCAATGATTTCAATCCATTCCTTCGTTAATCGGGCAACGGCCTGATCATTAAATGAAGCCGCTGCAGCACACTCTCCCCATACCAGGAATCCAAGCTGATCGGCCCAGTAAAGGAAACGGGGATCCTCCGTTTTCTGGTGCTTTCTGCAACCGTTGAAGCCCATTTCCTTTGCCAGTTCAATATCCTTCTTCAAATCCTCATCCGACGGTGCCGTCAATAGCCCGTCTGCCCAGTACCCTTGATCGAGGACAAGTTTCTGGTAGTACGGCTTATTGTTCAAATACACCATCCCGTTTTCTGTATGGACCTTTCTCATCCCGAAATAGGTCCTTACCTGATCCAGAACTTGGCTGCCATCTTTGACAGTCATCAGCACATCAAACAAGTTAGGGTTCTCCGGTGTCCAGTTCCAGCCGTCGTGGTGAAATCCGGTACGGAAGATCTTTAGATTATACAAGTCAAAGATCCTGCTGATGAACGACTCGTGAATGAGGATCGAATCTTCTACTATCCTCTGACCTTTATAACTGATCTCGACCTCCAGTTTCTTTCCTTCATAGTTCCCTGCGAGTTCAGTATCCAATTTCACACGGCCATTATCCACGTCAGGGGTCCACTTAAGCTTGTCGATCCGAGTACGGGTGACCGGTTCAATCCAGACCGTCTGCCAGATTCCGGTCGTCCTTGTATACCAGATAGATGCCGACTCTTCCAACCAGAACTGTTTACCCCGTGGGATCGTTTCGTCTTCCGAAGGGTCTTCCACCTTTACCACAATCGTTTCCATTCCGCCCTTCAGAGAATCCGTAATATCAAAGGAGAAGTTAATATGTCCTCCTTCATGGGAGCCAACGAGCTGTCCGTTCACATATACCCAGGCCCGGTAATCAACCGCACCGAAGTGCAATACGATGTTTTGGTCAGCCCACTCTCTTGGGACTTCGAATTCTCTTTTATACCAAACCGTGTCGTGAAAGCCAGGGTCCCCTATGCCGCTTAACTTCGTTTGGTAAGCAAACGGCACCTGGATTTCTTTATCAAATGAGTCTCCTTCGCGTGCATACCATCTTTCCTGAGATCCAACTCCTTTGTCATCGAAAGCAAATGACCAGGTCCCATTTAAGTTAATCCAGTTTTCACGAACGAACTGCGGCCGTGGGTACTCTTGGCGATACGTCGTCATCACGTTCTCTCCTTTTATCTATATATGGTATTTTCCTCGTTATATATGAAAGCGTGTACAACCCCATTTTATATAACTAGTAAAAAATCGTCAATTGTTTTAGTAAAATTAAACGAAGTATTTTTACTAAATAAAAAAACCATAGATCCTCGTCTATGGTTTCCTTATGTTTTAGAAGCTGCTTTCCCTTTTAATGAGTTCCGTACTGATAAATACTTTCTTTCCTACTTTCCGGCCTACCACTCTCTCCATCAATAAATCGACGGCAACCTCTCCCATCATCTCCGTATGGACCTTAAGAGTCGTTAATGTCGGGTATATATACTTGGACACACTGATATCATTTAATCCAATCACATTCACCCGCTCGGGCACGGCAATATTTTCTTCATGCAGGGCGCGTATCGCACCGATGGCAATGAGATCATTCCCCATAAAAAATGCTGTAGGAAGCTGATCACCATGCTCTGCGATCGCCTTTTTCATGAGTCGATACCCATCATTCACCGTGAATGTTCCCCTGTAGATGAAGCGTTCATCCACAATGTTTCTACTCAAACCAAATGCGAGAAAGTATTTCTCCCGGAGATCTTCGATTTCACCTGATTGATCTTTATAAGATTCCCGTCCGCCTATATATCCGATTGAGGTATGGCCTTTTTCCACAAAGTAATTCAATACCTTCTTAATCGCTTTTTCAAAATCGATCGTCACCGAGTCGAAGGATTCGTCTTCTGAACTGTGGTCGACAATGACAATATTGTCTGTAATGCCAGCCATGGTCCGTACCTGCGTCTCACTGAACTTCCCCACTGCAATGATACCCTGTATCTTCTCCTGCTTCACTTCTTCCAGATCATCATAGAGATACTTGACCCATTGTGTCTCTAGCTGCTGACAGCGGGTTTCGATCCCAAAGCGTATGGACATATAATACAGGTCCTCCAGCTCTTCTTTTTCAGTATACCAATGGACGATCGCAAACTTTGACGGCGCAGCTTTACGATCGGCACGACGTTTATATGAGAGCAATTCTGCCACTTCGAAAATTCTTTTCCGCGTGTCATCCGCGACAGAAAGGGTGCTGTCATAATTCAACACCCGGGAAACTGTAGCGATGGAAACATTTGCTTTCTCCGCAATATCTTTAATAGTTGCCATTTATACCAACCCATTCTTCCTTTATTCTGCTTATATTAATTTTTTCATATCCGCCTTTAAAAAGGAAGGATATCTTTTCCCAATATTACTTGATCCCTGTCTGGGTGACACCTTTGATAAAGGAACGTTGTCCGATGATAAAGATGACGACAACAGGGATGGTGGCAATGGCAGTCAATGCCATCAATCTTCCCGGAGAGGAAACGAAGCTTCCTTGTTGCATGATGGCAATACCAGTCGTAATCGTCCTCATTTCAGGTGAGCTTGTCGTCAGCAACGGCCACAGGAAGTCATTATAGATCATCATGAAAGTGAAGATTGCCAATGTCCAGATGACCGGGCGCGCTGAAGGAAGCGCCACCTTGGTAAAGACCTGCCACTTATTGGCCCCATCGAGGTATGCCGCTTCCTCAAGTTCTTTCGGAAACATTTTGAAGAATTGATACAACAGGAAGACCCCAAATGCATTCGAAGAGTACGGCAGGATCAAAACCGCATACGTATCCAGTAGGCCAGCCTTATTGAATCCCATATAAAGGGGAAGGAACGTGATGACCCATGGAATGGTCAAGGAACCGATAAACAGGCCAAATAACAGCTTTTTAAATGGAATATCAAGTCTCGCCAATCCATATGCAGCAAGAGTATCAACAAACAATACAATCAGCGTACCGATTATTCCGACCAACAAGGAATTGGTCATCCAAGCGAATACGGGTGTATCTGAACCGCCGCTTAAACTATAAGTATAATTCTCTAGGGTAAACACTTCCGGGAGCCACTTGATTCCAGCCGTGAACGCCTCCTGGTCCGTTTTAAATGATGTAGCGAGCATCCAGAATAAAGGTGCGATAAAGAAAATGGCAATGACCACTGCGACAGCAATTAATAGAACATTCAACCCTTTGTTTTTCATTTATCTGGCACCTTCTTTCTTTTCTCTGGTTATCCGGAATTGAATGATAGAGATGACGATCATAATCAAAGCCATCATGATCGACATGGCAGCAGCGTTCCCAAGTTGCCTTTGATTGAATCCTTCTTCCACGATATTCATCAGCAAGACTTGTGTAGAAGTACCCGGGCCACCACGTGTCATAAGATAAGGTTGTCCATACACATTGAACGAAGCGATGGTTGAAGTCAGGATCACAAAGATCATGGTCGGCTTAATCGTCGGAAGAGTGATATGGATGAGACGCTGCCAACTGTTCGTGCCATCCAGGGAACCTGCTTCATAAAGTTCTTCCGGAACATCATTCAGGGCATTTGTGAAGATGACCATATTGAAGCCGATCGTCCACCACAACGTGGCAATGATAATCGAGACCCAGGCCCATGGCAAATCCGTCAGCCAGGGAATGGGACTCCCCCCAAGCTTCTGTAGATACTGATTGATAAGACCGCTATTTGTATCGAAAATCCACAACCAGATGATCGCGACAATGGATACGGAAACAGAATAAGGGATAAAGTACATGGTCCTGAACAGGCCTTTGACTTTTTGGGGCAGGCTGTTGAGCAGCAAAGCCAAAGCAAGGCCGATGATGACCAATAGAGGAACACTGAAAATGACGAAGATAAACGTGTTCTTTAACCCTTCAAAGAATAGGGTGTGTAAATAAGATTCAGAATCAAAGATATTCATATAATTCTTCAGCCCAACAAATTCTTTCACAGGATTGAGAAGGTCCCAATTATGTAGACTAATCCATACTCCATATACTATAGGGGCTACGAGAAAGATCGAAAACAGTATGAGATATGGTAAAACAAACAGACTCGATGTCAGCTTTGATTTCCACGAGTTTTTCTGCATGAGATTCTCTCCTTTTATTTAAATCTATGAACCCGTGTTCGTTAAATGAGAATGGGAGGAAGCAAGTGCTTTCCACCTGCCTCCCCCCTAAACGAATGATTACTTCATGATTTGTTCGGCTTTTTTCGTTGCATCGTCCAATGCTTGCTTAGGATCCTTTTTGCCTAGCAGAGCGAGGTTGACTTCTGCCCAAAGCGGCTCAGAAACCTGACCCCAGTTTGCCACTCTAGGAGCAAACTTAGCATATTCGAAAGATTTCGCAACGATCGGCTGTTGTACCATTTTTTGAAACTCTTCATTTTCTTCATATATCGCTTTCGATGCCGGAGCTTGGCCTGACTTCGCCCACTCCATTGCATTTTCAGCGGTGAACTTTAAGAAGTCGTTGATGCCCGCCAGCGTTTCTTTATTATCTACAGATGCAGGGATGACAAAATTATGTCCATTCGCATACACGGCCTGCTGTTCTGTTCCAAGTTGAGGAACCTCAGCCACTCCATAGTTAATGCCAGCTTTATCCCACTGTTCCATCATCCAGGGACCATTGAACTGAATCGCATTTTTCCCTTGAAGGAAAAGGGTGACTTCCCCGTCCTGCTGAACATTCTGAGGAGATACCTTGTACTTGTGGATCAGGTCTGTCATGAATTGCAGCGCTTCCACGCCTTCAGGACTATTATAGTTCGGCTTGCCATCAGCGATCAGTTCCCCTCCATTTTGGAAGAAGATTGTCGGGTAAATGAACTGGTTCGGCCAAAGAGTCGGTACTACATAGCCGTATTGACCTTTCGACTCATCTGTTAACTTTTTCGTATAATCAAGGAACTCTTCTCGGTTGGTTGGCGCTTTTTCAGGGTCCAATCCCGCTTCCTTGAAAAGGTCTTTATTGTAATACATGATCAACGGGTGGATATCCAAAGGAATGGAGTACTGCTTCCCATCAATCGACCCGGCCTTCCAGGCGGTCTCAGAGTATTCATCAGGTTTGATGCCTGCTTCAGAAACAGTCTCACCAAGATCTTTCAAAAGGTTCTTATCCACATAGTTCGTTAATTGGTCAGTATGCATGATCATTAAGTCCGGAGCATTCTTTTGACCTGAGAAGGAAACGTCCACTGTTTTATAGTAGTCGGATTGCGGAACGATCTGCATGTCTACTTGATATTCATCTTGAGATTCATTGTAGCTTTTCACGATATTTTTCATCCGCGGACCATCCGCTCCTGAGAATGGGGTCCAGAACGTTATTTTCTTTGAATCGCCATTTGCTTCATCGCCTGAAGCGGAATCCCCACCGGAACATGCTGCTAATGAACTGATTGCCAGCGCCGCCGATAAAGCAACACCAAGTAATTTCTTCTTTTTCATTGATTAAGCCCCCTAAGTATTCATTGCCTATATAGGCTTGAAATGTTATTTATTCTACGGCCATCTCCCGCTCGTCCATGGAAGGGCCGTGAATCTTCAGCTTTCCATCGATGAATTCCATCTTATCTATGCCCATTTGCCTGTCCCCACTCGGTACCTCCGGGTGAGTATGAATATGGTAAACAGCGTAGAGTGTTTCTCCGTCAAGCCCTGTCGTGACGCTGTTATGCCCCGGCCCCGAGACACCTTTATCAAGATCCTTAGACAGAACAGGATTTTCACTTGCTTTCCTAAACGGTCCCGTCGGTTTATCCGAGACAGCATATCCCACACTATAATCTTCACTAGCATAGTAATTGGCGGAGTACATCAGATAGTACTTCCCATCATTCTTCACCACAAACGGTCCTTCATTCCACTGGTAATCCCCCTGAAGGCCTTCCCAATCCTGATCGGGCTCGAGCAAAAGAGTCGGCGTTCCTGTCACTTTGGTCAACTCTTTATCCATTGGCTGAACATAGATCTGACTGACATGTTTTCCGTCCAGGATGTTTTCCGAGCAATCTTTGACGTAGTAAAGATAAGGAGTCCCGTCATCTTCTATAAAGATATGGCCGTCAATATAGGAACCACTTTGCCCGATGATTTCAGTGCTCTCATCTTCGAACGGCCCCAAAGGGTCATCACTTACAGCTACAGAAATCTGCAGAGACCCTGCATCATTTCGCGCACTATACGTCATGTAGTACTTTCCCTTATAAGAAATGACCTCAGGTGCCCAGAAATCCCCTGTTGCCCACCTGTTTTCCTGCTCATAGTGATCATAGGCAATACCCTTTTCTTCCCAGTCCACAAGATTATCAGATTGCCAAACTTTGAAACCGTAAGATGCTTCCGAAGTTGCATACATATAATACGTATCATTCGACTCTAAGATGAAAGGATCCCCAATATTGGTCATCCCGCCAACGGGGTTCTTGTAGGTTACTGTCTCACTCTCACGATTCATGAAGAAGTAAAACACCAGCGAAGCAGCCACAACTACCATAATGGCACTAATCGGTATCAATCGGCGCTTCCCCCTCAAACACTCACCTCCCAAGAGCCATTTACACCCAAATTGAATACGCTTACAAACATAACTAAAAAAATAATAGATAGTTAGTAAAAATTTTAGCTAAATTTTACTTAACACAAATATAAACCTGATATCAATCAAAGTCAACGAATTTTCAAAAAATATATTAGTTTTTGTATTTACTTAGGGGGAATAAAGGTCTTCTATGTAGCCTTAGATCCCAAGGCTACATAGAAGACCTCTCACGACCCGTAAATTGGATGTACAATGAAAACGTGAACTTCCTAAAGAATTCTTTCATTCATTTGCTCTGATACTTAACCTTGGTTTGTGGATCACAACATTGATTTGATAAAAGGATTTGAACCGTTCTTATACTATTCTGTTAATATATAGATAACTAATCCTTCTTGGAGGTGTCCCAATGGACTACTCAGTCATCGGAAAAAAGATCAGGGAATTACGTAAGGCTGTCGGGATCACTCAAGGAGAGCTGGCAGAAGATATCTGCACTCAGGGGCTGATCAGCCGGATTGAATATGGAGATGTTTACCCCAGCGCCACCGCGTTATACCAAATTTCGGTAAAGCTTGGCGTTGACGTAAACTATTTCTTTGAAATAGGGACCACTCCCCGTCTCGATTACATCATAGAAGTGGAAAAACAATTGAGATACCTAAGGGTTTATCGGAAATACGAAGAAATGATGGAACTGGTCATGAATGAGGAAAAGAATCCACTATTCTATAAGGACAATGAACTCCTTCAACTTCTTTGCTGGCACAAGGGAATCTATCAATTCGAATTGAAACGGGATGCGGAAACGGCCTTTTCCCTTTTTCATAAAGCCTTTCACCTCACCGCCCATCAGAAAAAGGCGATGTCTGAGAGGGAAATGGAGATCCTGGCGAGCAACGGGGCCATTTATTATAATCAACAGCAATATGAAGAAGCCCTTCGTTATTTTAAAGAAGTCGAAGCGGCCATGAATACAACAGGGCAACTCCAGGATAAAAGTATTAAGACCAAACTATTTTATAATATAGGGAGAGTCTTGGCACGCTTAGGAGAACTGGAAGAATCATCGGACTACTGCCGTAAAGCCATCCGATGGTGCTTTGATGAGGAGCTGCTGTGGGGATTGGGTGAGCTTCATTATCAAATTGGCTTCAATTATGAGCTAAAGAATCAATACGAAGAAGCCCTTCCTTTTTTCAAGCGTGCCCTGCAGATGTTTGAGTTTCGGAATGATGAGCCTTATGTGGCGTTTCTTGCGACGAAGATTAAGGGGATTTCGGGACAGAGGGACTGGCCCCTTGTCCCAGACAATCAAGAAGAGACGGTGGATCATTAATCTCCGCTATTAACACAGGAGAGCGTAACTGTCCCCCACGTTCCATCCCACATGCCTATATTCCCATTCTTTCTCAAAATCGAGTATTAACGGAATCGACGAGCATATATGAACATATATACAAATCTTATCAATCAAATCTATCAAATTATTACAACTTTTAAGAATGATATTTCCTTATTCATAATAAGAAAAATACTACCTAATATTTACTATATAAAGCAGTTTAGGTAGAATAGTGATATCTACGTTGAAAAGTGAGGATATCCAATTGAAGAAAAAAATCATATTGAGTGTTTTAAGTTTAGGCGTGCTGTTATTCCTGGGAATCGGCGGTTATGCCTATTACATGTATGACTCCGTTAAAGGAACAGCGGAGAGTATGCATGAAGAAGTGAAGAGGGATAAACCAAAGGATACACCGAATATCACCAAAGAAAAAGATGAGCCGGCCGAGCCTATTTCCATTTTAATGATGGGGGTCGACGAACGTCAAAATGATCAGGGACGATCGGATGCCCTGATTGTCATGACCTTGAATCCCGAGAAAGAAAAGATGCAGATGATCAGTATTCCCCGTGATACCAGAACAGAAATCATCGGTCATGGTACGACGGATAAAATCAATCATGCCTATGCCTTCGGAGGTACGAAGATGGCCATTGAGACGGTGGAAAATTTCACCAACATCCCGATAGATTACTATATTAAAGTAAACATGGAGGCTCTTAGCTCCTTAGTGGATGCCATGGATGGAGTTACGGTTCATAATGATCTGGATTGGTATGATGAAGGGTATTATAAGAAAGGCTATCATTACCGCGAAGGGGACATTGAATTGAACGGAGCCAAAGCACTTGGATATGTAAGGATGAGGCATCTGGACCCCCGAGGAGACTTTGGTCGTAATGAACGTCAGCGTCAGGTCATTGCTGCAATCATAGGGAAAGCATCTAACGTTTCTTCGGTTGGCAAATTCGATGATATTCTAGATGTCCTTGGCAATAATGTTAAAACAGATATGACCTTAGATGATATAATGAGTATCCAAAAAAATTACAGAAGTGCCAAGAATACGATTGAACAATATGAAATCAAAGGTCAGGGCGGATTGATTGGAGGAACCTACTATCTGACGGTTCCAGAGAATGAGCAGGATAAAGTGACTGAGATGCTGAAAGAGAATTTAGCTGCCAGTTAATAATGGGTTCTGGGAGAGTCTTCTTCCAGAACCTTTTTAACTGCTAAAAGAGTTTCATAGACCAACAACTGGAACAACTCAGGATCAGAATCATCCTATGTCGTTCTTATATTTCAAACTAGAACATTCCCTCAATTGAACAATCGTCTGCGAGGATTATTTAGAAATTTGATATATAGCTGATTTTCTTCACACCTGTATAACTTTATCCCTATGAATTTTAACGGGGTCCAAATTTCTTTCATATAATAGATTGGCAAATGAAACTCCCCTTTCCAGATTAATTGGTATAACTGGTTAGCCTAACCCAAATGAAAAGAACGAATATTCAGATACTTCAGCACAAGAATAAAACATTCTACTGAACAAATGCATCCTGAATAAGTCACCTGGAAGGTTCCCTTTAAAATTACTATTACAACAAATACCCAAATATTGTATAAAGTAATCCTAAACTAACCTATCAATGAAGTTTTTTCTACACTTACAACGTAAATGAAGGAGCAACGAAACATTTACCTTTCACGTATTCTTTAAATCATTGTTGACGCCATCCAGAATACTAAATAAACAATCCTCTCACAATCTTTACCCATCCAAAAAAAGAAACCCAAAGTGGAATACTTAATAAAGTGCCCCAATACATACCTTTGATGAAATTTCCTTCGGTTTTCATGGAAAAAGCACCCCTGTTCTTATTTAGTGGCAGTAAGATTCGAATGTTGTCCTTCTATTATAAACACGAGTCTTAAGCGAACGTTGTCGGAAAAAAGGTGAAAATTTTAAGATTTTTTATCCATTAGAGGAACAAATTGAGGAACTGCATTATGATATATAATCATTTCCCTTTTCTTTATAAAACAAAACCAGCAGGACAGGTGAAGAATCATACCAACTCTTCTAACAAATGGATGAATTATTATTCTGGTGATACATTTTATTTAAAGAAAGATGACAGGTGTGATTTTCCCACTATCATCCTTTACGATGTAGAAGATTAAATCTATATATCTTGAGGGTGTGACATCATGAGTAATTCTCGCGGACATATATCCGAAATTCATGTATTAAGGGCCATTGCATGTTTGCTCGTACTTTTTGTTCATGTTTCAGCGACTTTCTATTACCAGCAAGGTCAGCAGTTTAATGATCTGACTTATTTCATCAATCAAATCAGCCGGTTTGGAACTCCCATATTTGCTCTTATCAGTGGATTCCTTCTATTTTATCAAACGCGTTTTAAAGGATTTAATCTAAGTCGATTTGTCTCTAGTCGTTTTACTAAAATCGGAATACCTTTTTTGTTTTGGAGTATCTTTTATCTCCTATTCATGTATGTAGCAGAAGGTGTAAACCCGTTTGATGTAGGAGAGAAACAATTTCTTGTGAACTTTTCTTTCGGAAATTCTTTTTACCACCTTTACTTTATGTCCATTGTCTTTCAGTTTTATTTAGTATTTCCGCTCTTACAGCTTGTTCGCTCAAAGAAGAGTTGGGCCATCTTATTGGGCATTGCAATAGCGGTAAATGTGTATTTTCTTGAGATATTTTCACTGGGTGAAATGGAAGGAATATGGGGTAATATCCTGGGTCAACGAGCATTTCTGCCAAATTGGATCTATTTCTTTATATTCGGCGGATTCTTAGCCTATTACTGGGAACCGTTATCTTCATTCGCAAAAAGATCTAAAGTATTATTAGGAGTATCCGTCATACTCATCACTTTAGTTGCTGTATGGGAATATACCGTCATGGGTTCGATTGCCTCTAACCGGGTGACCAATATGATTAATATTCCCATTATTACATTGTTTATCATTGGAGTAGGATCCAACATAACAAGATTAAAGTGGACAAACCTGTTCATGACAAAAATCGGTACATTATCCATGGCTATTTATTTGTCCCACCCCTTTGTACTTTACTGTGTTCAGGAAATCGCACCTCCATCTATTTGGAAAACAATTCATTTTCCTGCAATTTATTTAATCATTCTTCTGGGGACCATCTTAATGGTAAAAATCATACAGCTATTACCATGGAATCAATATATTTTGACCGTACCGAAAATCAAAACACTTCAACAATCTAAATAAAGAATAGACGCCTAAGAGTTACCTCACGCTTAAGAAGGTGCATTATGCACCTTCTTAAGCGTGTTTTTTTATATCTCTCCAAACACCAATAGTTCAAAAAACTCAAGTAATATTACTCCTATTTATTACTTTATATGGAATATAAAGTAATTAGTATGCTATTATTAGATACTAGATTACCAGTTTTACATATATTAGGGGGTAAAAATGAGAAAGATTATAATCGTATCACTACTACTATTTGTGTTCGGGTTTAGTGCAGAAGTACACGCCGGTGAGAATGAAGTAGAGCGTCTCGGAGGAAAGGACAGATTCGAAGTTGCGGTAAACGTTTCACAGAAAGGATGGAAAGACTCTCAAACGGTATACATAGTGAACTTCCTCGCCTTTGCCGATGCCTTGTCTGCCACTCCGTTAGCTTACCAGTCAGATGCACCGATATTACTTACGCATGCCAATTCTTTAACTGGAGTGACAAAAGACGAACTCATCCGCCTGCATGCCACTAAGGTGGTCATTATCGGGGGAACCGGAAGTATCTCTCAAAATATCGTAACAGAATTACAAAATATGGGTATTAGAGATATTCATAGAATCGGGGGAAAAGACAGATATGATGTATCCGCCAATGTCGCAAACTATGTCCATTCCACAGATAAAGCCGTTATCGCAACGGGAATGACATTCGCCGATGCCCTGTCCGTGGCACCCTTCGCTGCAAGAAATGGTTACCCCATTCTTCTTACGAGAAAAAGTGACATCCCAGCACCCGTTACAGGTTATTTAAACAAGAAAAACTTCAGCTCCACCATCATCATGGGAGGTGAAGGAAGTGTAGGAAAAGAAGTGGCTTCGAAGCTGCCAAATCCGGAACGTCTCGGAGGATCCGACCGTTATGCTGTAGCAGCCAATTTAATCAGGGAAAAAAGTCTCCCATCAGAAAAAGCATATATAGCAACCGGCCTGTCCTTTGCAGACGCTCTTACCGGTTCCGTTCTGGCAGCGAAAGAAAACACACCCATCCTCTTGACCAGACCCGACCGACTACCTGAAGATACGAAGGATATAATAGAAGAAAAGAACATACGGAATTACCTCATCTTAGGTGGCCCAGCATCTGTTTCGGAAGAAGTTCTGAATCCCTATTCTGATGCTTTGGTAATTGATAATCAGCATTCCATTGAAGGTTATACGACTAAACCAAGCTATTCTCCAGGTGAGACCATCGAGTTTAAAGTTCATACTCTTCAACCCACCTTTTCCATAGATGTCAAAAGACTCGGAGCAAAAGATACAGCCGTCTTTACAGATGCTGAAATCAAAGGAACAAAACAGAACTATCGAAAATACTCCTTCAAAAATGGAGCAGATTGGACGACCAGTTATTCACTTAAAGTTCCTGGGAACTGGACGAGCGGTATGTATGCAGCAAGAGTGTATGATGCTAGCGGCAAAGAGTTTTACATTATGTTCACCATCAAGAATGCAAGCAGCACAAAACCCAAACTTGCCGTACTTGCCAATACCTTTACGTGGGAAGCATACAATATGTGGGGCGGGGCATCTTTTTATGGATATAAAGTAAATGATGGGACTGATCGTACCAATGCGCCAATCCTGAATTTCCAACGACCAAACCCAAGGATTAATCCTTATGAAGACAGCATCCATCTCCCATACGCAGAAAAATTCCTGCTATCCTGGCTGGAGAAAAACGCCTATACATATGATGTAATCTCTGAGTATGACCTGCATCATAACCCTGGAATTCTTCAGGACTATGAAACTCTCGCCCTAAACTCGCACAGTGAATACTGGACTACCCCTATGTATAATGGATTCGAATCTTTCGTGAAAAAGGGTGGAAATGTACTTAATCTTTCTGCTAACAGTATTTACTGGAAAGTGGCGGTCGAGGGAAATCAAATTGAAGTGAGAAAGGATAAAGGATACCACACATTAACGAAAGAAAAAGGCGGACTCTGGAGAGACCTGGGAAGACCCGAATCAAAGTACTTAGGTGTAGCTTATAATTACTTGGGTTATGGAACCTATAAACCCTACAAAGTGGAAAAACCCAATCACTGGATTTTTAAAAACACGGGCTTGAAAACCGGAGATCTGATTGGGGAATCTGGAGTAAACGGCCGGGGGGCAGCCGGTGGGGAAACAGATAAAATCACCCCCTACACACCAAAGAACTTCGTTCGACTTGCTAAAGGCTTAAATCCAAATCTAGGCGGATCCGATATGATTTATTATGATACGCCGTCTGGTGGAGGAGTCTTCTCGGTAGGCTCCCTGACATTCACCGGGACCCTGGAATCAGATAAGGATATTTCTCAAATGGTTAAAAATATTTTGAATCACTTCAGTAAGTAAAAAGATGAAAGAGAGTGCAGTTCTTGCACTCTCTTTCATCTTAATAACAGAATTGTATTTAGATAAGGATCCTCTCATCTGTCGTACGTATCAGATGACCTCTCTTCTCTGATTGTGAGAACGCTCTTTCATATTAACCGTCTCTTTCACTATATAAATCGGCCGATTTTTACTTTCATCATAGATCCTCGCTATATACTCACCGACGATCCCCATCCCGAGAAGTTGAACCCCACTGAAGAACGTAATGGCCACCATGATGGATGCCCATCCTGTTTCCACTTCCCGCCCGAACAGCTTGATTGAAATGGCATAAACTAGGACTAAAAAGGAGACTAACACCGAAAAGAAGCCCAGAGTCATAACGATTTTTAATGGTTTGGTTGAAAATGCAATGATCCCATCTGAAGCAAATTTAATCATTTTCTTCAGCGGGTATTTCGTCTCTCCAGCAAACCGTTCATCCCGTTCATATTCTATGAAGGTTTGATTGAACCCCACCCAGGAAAACATCCCCCGGACGAACCGATTGCGCTCTGTCATGCTTTTGAACACATCCGCTGCTTTACGGTCAATGATCCTGAAATCCCCTGTATCTTTCGGGATATCTATATCTGACATATAGTTAAGGAATTTATAGAAATACTTTGCGGTGAGAAGTTTAAATTTCGTTTCGCCCGATCGCTTCTTCCGCTTCGCATATACAATTTCATACCCTTCCTTCCACTTGGCGATCAAATCTGGAATCACCTCAGGAGGGTCCTGAAGATCTGCATCAATAATGACGATGGCATCTCCTTCAGCAAAATCCACACCCGCTGTAACGGCGGTTTGATGACCGAAATTCCGGGCGAAATTCACTATTTTTGCCTGGCTGTCACGATTCGCGATATCAGTGAGAATATCTAACGTCCTGTCCGTACTGCCGTCATTCACGAAAATGAATTCATATCGTATTTTATTCTCCTGCATGACACGTTTCAGCCTGTCATAACACTCCTGCGCGACTTCTTCTTCATAATACATTGGGATGACAACCGATATTAACTCTTTCATTTTTTCCTCCAATAAAAATATTTCTCGTTCCTTTTAAGACGCCTGGTTGAATGTCCATTTATAATTAAGGATATAATTCAATCCCAAGCCGCAACCGACGGCAAATACATTAGCCAGTACGGGGTGTACCCCCAGTTGATGTACCAGAATGAACAAAGCAAGCGTGTTAAATCCAAGAGTCAGCAGATTCACTGCGAAGAACTTAACGAATACCCCAGCCTTTCCCGTTCGATCCTGAAAAACCCAATTCTTATTCCAATAGTAGCTATTTAAGACCCCTAAGAGGTATCCCAGTACATTTGCCACCAAGTAGTTTATTCCTATATAAACAAAGAGGGTGTAACTCCCTAAAGTGATTAAGGTGTTAAAGAACCCCACTGTCCCAAATTTGAGGAACATTTTCATAGTTGTTTTTTCCTTTCTTTACGCATCTTGCTGCAAACTAG
This sequence comes from Rossellomorea vietnamensis, assembly GCF_001305855.1. Lineage (GTDB taxonomy): Bacteria > Bacillota > Bacilli > Bacillales > Bacillaceae_B > Rossellomorea > Rossellomorea vietnamensis_A. The sequence goes on from NZ_LIXZ01000008.1 coordinate 110,163, forward strand.
TAAACTCACTCATGGTAATAAAATTCCACCCTAATACAATACTTATCCATTTTAGTACAGTCATGGAATTTATAGAAAGCACTTGATTAAAGGTATCAAAATTTCCAATATATTTCAATGCTCTTAATAGTAAAAAAGTATTCTATCTAAACAAAACAAGAGGCAAAATAGAAATATATTCATCTTTTACAGGGAGATATATTTACCAAATTAACATAAGATGGTAACCTACTATATGCTGAAGTTTTTTTCAAAAGCTACTCGATTTCTATGATTTACAAGGAGGTACACCATGGGAGCGCAATTCGTTCAATTTTTACATAGATTCATTTACATTCTATTCTTTTCACTGATACTATTTCTAGTCGGCCTGAACGTCTTTATGAGCAGAGGGTACAGCACTATAAGTCAGGAAACACCCCATTACTTTAATATCATCACATTATTCCTAGCGATCATCATTTCGTTAATTCTATTCCTATGCAGAAATCATATAACCAGGTTTATTGAGAAACTGCCAACATTCGCAACTGTTTTCACCTTATTGGGAGTAAGTGTGGTACTGCAAACCGTTGTTATACGTGAATTATCTGTTACCCCATCCTGGGACTTCGGGGCGGTTGTAAACAGTGCTAAGTTGTTTGTGGAGAGCGGTGAGATGAGTGAGTATTTCTCCCTTTACCCAAATAATATTTTACTTGCCTGCATATTGGCGCTGATCGGGAATATCTTCACCCCTGAACTCCTCACGTTTCAGGTATTTAATGTCATTGTCATTACCTTAAGCCAATACTTAATCTATCGAATTGCTACTAAGGTGGCAGGAGCACCCGTTGGGATTGTCAGTTTACTAGTCAGTGTCCTTTTCTTTCCTTATATCTTTTTTGCACCTATCGTCTATACAGATACGATTTCACTCATCTTTTTACTTCTTCCACTGCATATTTTAGTAGATAAGAACGGGGATTTTAGAGGAAATATTTTTATTGTTTCAATGGCATCTATCCTATTCTCATTCGGGATGCTACTAAAAGGGTCACTTGTGATCTTTGTCATTGCTATTGCCATCGTACTTTTTCTTTATCAAAAGAAATGGAGGAAGCTCTATTTTATTATTCCGCTCCTCGTCCTATTGATTGTCAAATCGTTATTTAACAGTGCGATTTATCATTACGGGATCCTTGATAAGGCCATGGTCGAGGAAAAAAGTATGCCAGTCACACACTGGATCGTGATGGGACAAAACAAAAATAAGCTGGGTAAGTACGCTGAGGATGATGTCGTATGGACGAAGGAGTTATTAACGAAGTATCCAAGAGAAACCGTTTCTCAAATCCACTATCAAGAGCTTAAAAACCGGATCTCAGAAAAGGGGATAAAGGGGAACATCGCATTTAACATTGAAAAGATCGGTCATACATGGACAGACGGAACCTATTACTCATTAAATAAACTGAGAAGGATACCAGACCACCCAGAGCATTTCACTCATCTGACTACAGACACGCCAGGTCATTTGATCCAAGGGCATGCAAGGGTTCAGCATCTCATGCTGCTGATAGGATTGCTTTTATTCTTAAGATTAAAGAATAAGGACTCCTTTACTACCTTTTCCATGCTTTCGGTCATTGGTTTCTTTCTTTTCTTTATTATATGGGAAACACGGTCCAGGTATTTGGTTAGTTTGACTCCTTTGATGATTATAGTGAGTTGTATGGGGTACTTAAAGGGACTGGGGATTGAAACTCTGCTTTATAAGAAATCTAAAATAAAGTAGTAAGATTATCAATATAACCGTTCTTGAAAGTGATCAGAACAAAGTGACAGAACTGCTGAAAGAAAACATATCTGCGAACTGAAAAAGGTTTTGGGAGAAGTGCTCTCCCAAAACCTTTTACTTTAGAAATAGTGGTTGATTCAAAGTAGCCTCCTCATAAGTGAATTCGTCCCTCTCCTCCACATTAAAAGAATTAAGAATTAGCGTAATCAGGGGTTGATCTCACGCTGTTAAGCGAGGAGTAATCTTTCAGTTGTCGATTAAAAGAGGAAATTCCATATAGTTATCGTCAGTTCTTCAGGGCTTATCATGAAAATGTCCGAAAACCAAAGCAAGGCAAAGGTCGCTAACAGTATAGCCACCTACACCCTTTTTACCATATTGATGCAGATAGTCAAATCGAAACCGTCCCCAATTAACTTTGTAATCAATGATTTACTGTTCCTTTGATGCCTTTTGTTGTATTAGCTTTTTTCTTATTCCACTTTTTTGATAAAGCCTGTCCATATCGAATTGAACTCTTTTCCACAATTTTAAAAGATAAGGTAGAAACCCCAAATATCACTGGTAACGAAATAATATAGATAATTGGTTGAGGTATGAAATCATGCAGAGCATAGAGAGTTGCTATCAGTATTGGTAGATGATAAAGATATAAACTATAAGAAATTTCACCTAAGAACTTTATCGGTTTTTTTGACAGAAATACAGAAGCCCACTTTGCTGAGATTGAAACAACTATAAGTAACCCTGCACCAACAACAATAAACCACTCCCGGAAAAATAGCCCTGTTTCTATTCTCAGAAAATAACCTAACCCAGTTTGTAAGGAATAAATACAAATTCCCGATACTAAGATTAGTAATTGGATTTTTAAACTGAATTTATTGAATATCTCTACTATAAATTCTTTGTTTATTGCTAACAGGGAACCAACTATAAAGAAAGCTGTGTAATGGATTGTGTGTGCATACGAGGTTAGATATCCTTGTGAGACATCAAGCCCCGAAAAAGAAATAAGGGCTCCAGTTGTAGACAAGAGAATAGCCAGCAGAAGGGATTGATACCACCTCGATTTGAGAACTAGCAAGACTACAAAAGGAAAGATAATTGAAATCCTCATCTCATGAACTAATGACCAAATAACAGGGTCGACAGCATCAGTATTAAAATCACTAATTAGTAATAGATGATTTATTAAATCTGAAAAACTAAATTCTTTTTGCCAAAAATTTTGTATCCACCGTATATCTGCCTGTGTTCCTCGTTTAAACACTTTCATTATGGACAATGAAACAAAAATAGCTATCACATAAGGAATATAAATCCGCAGTATTCTTTTAACTAAATATAACCCGTAGTTAACCTTTTCGGTTTTCAGAAAAGGCAATGTCAGCACAAACCCACTCAACATAAAAAATAAGATGACCGCCTCATGACCTGCCCAAAAAATCCTGAAAGGTGAATACAGTAGTACTTTAGGTAAGGGTGGAAAAGTATTTAAGATATGACCGAATAAAACGGTTAAAGCAGCTAAACCTCTTAATGAATCAAGTTCACTAATTCTCTTTCGCAACAGTTAATCCTCCGCTTGTATAATTTTATTTCAATAATTATAACATTAAAAATTCACATTTAGATTTTCATTCAAAATTTCACTTAAGCTTTTAATACATCTGCAAAACAACAAGCTATATCCCTAGGTCTACAATCTAATATTTTCATAGGGTCCTTCATTACCAGTGGCTTCCTCAAATGCCTTTAGAAGTTCTAAAACACTTGTACATTTCCCATTTACTAGATTTTAGATATGAACCCTCAGATAAAATCTGATAAATGAACATAATCCTATACACCTGTACTATCAACAGTTAGATAATCATTCCCAAAAATTAAAATTCTTAAGTTCCCTTTTTAGCAGCCTATGTAATATAAGGGGTCAATTCAGGAATACTATTGGGTACTAAAATAGGATTAAGGTAAGATTGACGTTCTTTCTATTCTTATAATGGCTACTGCCTTCAAAGTATTTTCTTGGAGACAGTTTTTCAACGATAAATATATTCTGTTACCAGAAATACTGGATAAACTCTCCCATATACGGTAATGATTTACCCAAAATAAATACTCCGAAGGAAATATTCCATATAGTTGGTCTGAGCAAGATATTTATGAAAGGATCGAGAAAAATAATATTCGATTACTTCAGTAACCATTCTAAGTATATGTGTCAACATTGATTTAGGGGATATTGCCCCGAGGGGCAATATCCCCTAAATCCCTTGCACCGCCCTTTTACTGATTATTTTCATCCTTTCATTTCAAAGATTGTTAAACCGGCAATTTGCTTTGATCATTGTTGATGAACTTGGAATATACCATTTACCACATTTTTTTTCATAAAAGCTGCTTCAATTCCCCCAAAAATTGAAACCTCCGGTTCTGATATTATTAGTGTCATTTTTCAACTGCACCGCTGATTAAGTACCAAGTGTGAACGCTAAACTAAAGTTAACACTTTTTGCTCATTAGAAATGAACACATTATATCACCTTCACTAGACCTTCGGTATACTACTATTATTGGAGCATCTAGGGAGGCCAACGGAGTGAAAAAGTGGATGGCATATTCAAAAATACATGAACTAAGACAAAAAGGGTTTACTATTGCAGCTATAGCTAGAAAAGTAGGATTAAGTAGAAATACGGTTTACCAACATTTGAGTAAAAGTCCTAAAGAGTTCAGTGAGTGGTTACTAAATCTATCTAATAGAGCAAAGAAACTAGATCAATACCATGATCTGATTCTCGAATGGTTAAAAGAACATCCAGATTTAACTGGCGCTCAGGTTCATGATTGGTTAAAAGAGAACTACGAGGGTTTTACTATTGGAGAAAGTACCGTTAGAAACTATGTAGCTGAGTTACGAGAACGATACTCGATACCAAAAGCATTGAACGTTAGAGAGTACCAAGTAGTTGAAGAAATGCCTATGGGAAAACAAGCTCAGGTGGATTTTGGGGAAGTTATCGTTCAGAGGAAAGATGGAGGAAGACAAAAGCTCTGGTTTATTGCATTTGTGTTATCTCACTCTCGATACAAATACACTGAATGGTTAGACAGACCTTTTACCACAAGAGACGTTATCCGGTGCCATGAGGCAGCCTTCCACTATTATGGCGGAAGACCAGAAGAACTTGTATATGATCAAGACCACTTAATTTCTGTAAGTGAGAACGCAGGAGATATTATTCTCACCAAGGAATTTCAAGCTTATCAGCAAATGAGGAAGTTCAGCATTTACCTATGCAGAAAGAGCGATCCAGAAACAAAAGGAAAGATTGAAAACGTAGTGAAATATGTAAAATATAACTTTAGTAAAAACCGCGTCTATAGCTCACTGGAGATATGGAATGAACAAAGCCTCAAATGGCTTTCTAGAACGGGGAATTACAATGTACATAACACAACAAAAAAGAGACCCTTTGAAGTGCACGCCCTGGAAAAGCAACACTTACAAAAAGTCTCTACAGAGTTCTCTTTCGAGAATAACTATAAATTCAGTATAACAAGAAATATACGGAAGGACAATGTCATATCCTATCTGTCCAATCGTTATAGTGTTCCTGCCGGGACTTATCGTTCGAAGAGAAGCAATATAGCCTATCTCGACATTACAGACGAAAATAAATTGAATATTAGATTAACCCCTGACGGGGAAATCATCGCAACCCACACCCTGGCAGAAGGCAAAGGACAGCTGCTTCTGGATAAGAATCATAAGCGAAAGCGATCAACAAAGTTAGCTGAGTGGGAAGTGGAAATCAGGAAAAACTTCAATAACCAAGATCAAATTAATGAATTTTTAAGCGCCCTTAGAGAGCGTTATCCTCGCCATATGGGGGATCAACTGACAATTCTTTGGAACCTAATTCAGCAAGAAGGAGATTTAGTAAACCAAGCCTTAAATGTGGTCTTGGACTATAAGTTAACCAGTGCCAATGATTTTAGAGACATCGTATACTCTCTTAAAATAGAGGATAGAAATAATCCAGCTCCAATTCAACAACAAGAGTCTCCCTATTCACATATAAATGCTTCTACCAGGAAGATAGAATCCTATATTGAGATCTTGAAAGGGGGTCATTCCGCATGACTATCCTTATGGACCAACTTCAGGATTTATGTCGTTCATTGCGATTAGCTGAGAGTGCCAAAGAATTGCCAAGCATCATTAGAAAAGCAGAAGCACATCAGTGGACTCACCATGAACTCCTTCATGAATTATTTACCTACGAGCAAAAGTGTAGAGAAGAAAAGCTCATAAACAAGCTGTTGAAATGGGCTAGGTTCCCTTACCTCAAGACGTTGGATGAGTTCAACTTAAATGAGCAAAGATCAGTTAGTACAAAGCAACTCAAACAGTTGAGAGAACTTTTATGGATGGAGCAGCTATACAACATCATTCTTTTAGGTCCGCCTGGTGTTGGAAAGACCCATCTAGCGATAGGTTTAGGGATGGAGGCTATTTCAAAAGGCCATCAAGTGTCTTTCCTACCAATGGGAGAACTTGTACATATTTTGAAAACAAAAGAGTTCTCTCGCAAATCACAGACAACGTATAAAAGAATTAAAGATTCGGACCTATTGATCATCGATGACATGATGTACATGGCAATGGATACAAAAGAAGCTAACCTGTTTTTTCATTTGATAAATGAACTATATGATAAGAGTTCTATAGTGCTTACTTCCAACAAGGGACCAGATCAATGGGGTGAACTTCTAGGGGACCAGGGCATTACAACAGCTATATTAGATCGCCTTCTTCATAGAGTGGAAGTCATCAACATAGATGAAGATAGCTACCGCATGAAGAATAGGACTACCATTTTTGGAGAAGGAGCATAAAAATGAAAAGTTTAACGCTCGAAGAGGCGACATCTCTCCTCCATTCACATGGTATTAAATGCGATCTGAATAAAGTTCAGATGTGGATTATTACAGGCAAGATAAAAGAAGCAGAGCAAGGAATCACTAAAGAAAAGATTGAAGACTTCCTCTAACTTAAAAATGATTCAGAGGCTTTGCCTTTTTAACACAATACTGCCTGCCAATATGATAGGCAGATGTATCATAAACAAGCAAAAAGTGTTCAAAATTAATTAGCAAAAACTGTTCAATTTTACTTGACGGTTACACCAAGGTATCATTTTTTAAATCTTGTATCTTTTACCTCACATGAAGCCGCACACATATCTCTTTAATGAATTTGAAAATATAAAAACCCCTGACACCGTCAAATGTCAGGGGTTTATTTCTAATGCCTACTTATGTAACCATCCTTCGTAAGATAGCCATCTGGATTGTTCTTTTGCCATCTCCATGAGTCTAAACACATCTCTTCTAAGCTCTTCACTGTCGTCCAACCCAATTCTCTCTCTGCCTTGGCTGGATCAGCATAACATTCCGCAATATCACCGGAACGACGAGGGGCTATCTTATAAGGAATTTTTTGTCCGGAAGCTTTTTCAAATGCATCTATCAGCTCAAGCACACTGTACCCTTGTCCAGTACCAAGATTATAAGCCTCTATTCCTCTTGTCGATAACACTTTTTCCAATGCTTTAAGGTGCCCTTTTGCCAGGTCCACTACGTGAATATAGTCTCTAATCCCAGTACCATCCAGAGTAGAGTAATCATTACCAAAAACATTTAATTCAGTTAACTTACCTGTAGCTACATGTGTAATATATGGCATTAGATTGTTTGGAATACCCTTTGGGTCCTCCCCTATTAAACCACTTTCATGTGCCCCAATAGGATTAAAATAGCGTAGGGAAGCAATGCTCCAATTGTTGTTTGAAACATATAAATCTCTCAGAATCTCTTCAATCATCAACTTTGTACGGCCATAAGGATTGGTTGCATACAAAGGGGATTCTTCAGAAATTGGCACTTCTTTAGGATCACCATAGACTGTGGCAGAAGAGCTAAAGACCAAATTGTGTACACTATATTTTTGCATCAATTCAGTTAGTATTAATGTTCCCATAATATTATTTTGATAATAATAGATAGGTTTTTCGACTGATTCTCCAACTGCTTTTAAGCCTGCAAAATGGATCACTGCTTCAATCGAATTTTCTTTAAATACTTCTTCTACATTCTCTCTATTAAGTAAGTCAACTTCATATACCTTAAAGTCTTTTCCCGTTAATCTATTCACTCGATTTAATGATTCAACATTACTGTTGGAGTAGTTGTCCAATACAATTATCTCGTGGTTTGAATTAAGTAATTCAACACATGTATGGCTACCGATAAACCCTGCTCCTCCGGTAACTAATATAGTCATCTATATACACCCCTTCATAGGATAAGTTAAAATAATTTGTCCTATAGTTAACTACTAAATATAAGATTGTTTAACAGTTAGGCTTTAATTTATTAATAAATTGTGCATAACCATAAAACGGTCTGTTTTCTCATCCTAATGGATAAGTAATTAATTGTTAGGCAAAACCAGTCAAGAGTAGATTTTTCATTCTTTTTTTTATATAAGTGCGCTGAGAAACTAGATATTTTTCTTAAATGCATTAAATGCATAATTTACAAAACACCAAATTGAATGCAGTACACTTAATTTTTCTACCCTCCTATACATATTCCAATTATTCTTTGCCATTTTAAACTTATTACTAGAAATAGAACCAGTGACCTTTCTGTACATAGCTAGTGGTTCTTGAATTCCATATGCTACATTTCCTTTCTTGAGTATCGAAAGCCACAAGGCTGTATCTTGTCTAGTCCTGATATTAGGCATCTCGACTTTACCTAATTTATTTATATCTAACATAACTGTTAGGCATCCTATAATAGTGTTCTTTAATAGACCGGCATAATCTATTTGACTAGGTACTCTAACAATTTTACCGGTGTTATTACCATATTGATCCATAAACTCATATGAGGTAAAAGAAAATGCTATATTCCTACGTTTCATAAAGTTAATTTGTTTTTCTAACTTTTCAGGAAACCATTTATCATCACTATCTAAAAATGCAACATACCGACCTCTCGCTTTTAATAATGCAGTATTTCTAGCCACCGCTGCACCACTATTGACCTTTAATTCTATTAATTTTATTCTAGAGTCCGATTTTAATGAATCTTTAATAACGCCTACAGTATTATCTTTTGAACAATCATCTACTATAATCATTTCCCAGTTATTAAAAGTCTGGGCTTGAACCGACTTCACTGTGTCTAGAATAAATGCTTCAGCATTATATGTAGGAGTAACTATACTTATTAGATCTTGTTCATGATTTAAATTCCCACTCATTCTAATCTCTACCTCAATTTTCCAATTGTTTTTTATCCTCTACTAGGGTGTAATAGACATTTTCCATTAATTCAACATTTTTATCCCAGTTATATAAGCTCTCTACTCTTCTTCTTCCTTTTTTACCCAACGAGTTTCTTTTTTCTTCATTTAGTACAAGCTCATAAAGTTTCTCTGCTATTTGCTCGACATTTTTATTCTCCACAACAAAACCCGTTTCGTTAACCTCTACCACTTCAGGTAATCCGCCAACATCGGTAACTATAACAGGAAGCTCACATGAACTTGCTTCTATTATTGCTACTCCAAAGCTTTCGCTATCTAATGTGCTAGGGGCACAGTATATGTCTAGTTTATTTAGATACACAGGCACTTCTTCATGAGAAACAGCACCAGTAAAGGTTGAAATACTATATAAGTTTAATGACTCAGTAAGTGCAACTAGCTCTTTATATTGACTGCCTTCACCAACAATTAGTAATCTAATTCTATTAGATATTTCTAGTAAATCATTTCTTTCAAGCATTTCGATTAGTTTAGACACTGCCATTATTAGGTATTTCACACCATATTTCTCTTCTAATTTTTTTACTAATCCTATAGTGATAAAGGTTTCATCCTTGTTATTTCTGGGAGCAAATTTATTAATGTCAACTCCAAATGGTGTAACAGCAATGGATTTTTCTGGTTTTATATATTTTAATGTTTGATCCTTCATCACGTTACTAGTTGATGCGATTTGTGTAGATGCCGCTAAGTTTTTTTGTAGAATCTTTCTTTTCCATATACTCTCATTTGGAAAGTCATAGACATCACTCCCCCAAACAGATAAGAGAGTTGGAGAAAACCTTACTAATCTAGATAATGTACCATATCCGCTTGCATAATGAGTATTAATAATATCAGGGTTTATTCTCTTCAATATTTTTCTAACTTCCATGAAATTCGAATAATACCCAAGAGGTGCTGAATGTTTTAGGTTTATTATTTTTACACCTTTATTTATCATATCTAATTTTGGCGGATGCATAGTTATTAAGTAAACTTCATTTCCTCTTTGATCCATTGAATTAACCCATCTTACTGTATGAATTACTGAGGCAGGTGCTAAAAAACATATTTTCATTTTAGTCACTCCAATTAAATTTTTTTTATAATCTCTAAGTAATTCAATGCCATCTTATTAGACGTCCATAGTTTTCTAGATTTTTCTACTAATCTATTACTTAATTTTTCCCTAGAGTTAAAGTTCATTATCCAAAGCATACCTTCGGCTAAGTCTTTTGCACTATTAGGTTTAACTAATTTACTATCAATTTCATCAGAAATTATTTCTGAGTTACCACCTACATCAGTCGCAACAATTGGAATTCCATTAAAGGCGGCTTCTAGTAAAGAAATACTAAAATTTTCTTGATGTGACGCTAGAACAAAATACTTGCTTTTTCTTAGGATGTTTTTCACCTCATAATTTTCTAATGATCCTATGAAAGAAATGTTATCTTTAACTTCGAGCTCTTCTGCTAACTTTTTTAAATGACTTTCTTGTTTACCTGAACCCACAATGGCTAATCTAATATTTGGAACAGTATCCTTAATAATTGATACCGCTTTTACAAGAATTTCATGTCCTTTTATTGGTTTCAGGTTTGCTACACTACAAAAATCATAATAAAATGAATTAGAAAAGACCTCTTGTTCTTGATCAGGGATACCGTTATGTATCACTAAAAGTTTCTTTTCTTCAATTCTGTAATGTGTAGACTTTAAATGAGTAAGAAGCTCTTTTTTTGCTGCATTTGAAACTAAAACAATTTTTGAAGCTAAATTGTATCCCTTAATTTCAATATTTAAACTTCTTGACGTTGTCCAGTCCTTATCTAATAACCTTTTATCTTTTACTGCTTCATTAGTTAGTGAGCCTAAACTATGTATAATGACTAAACTTTTTGTTCGTCTTTTAAATAATAAGCAAAATTTATTAAGATATTGAAATGCATAAGCATCTTGGGATATTAAAACTATTTCTCCTCTAGAAAATAGGACTCTTCCTATTCCTAATATAAGTATAATAAACATTCTTACATACAATGCATAAACATGACCTAAGCCCTTGTGAAATTTGTTAAGAAAATAAAGTGGAACCAATACTAAAATATAATCTAAATACTTCGGAATTTGTATAAGATTAATTTTTTCTCCTAATTTTCCCATTTCATCTAATAAGTGTTTTGTTTGCGAGGATTTGCCACCTATATTATTAACATTGTCGCATGTCAACATAAAATAATTTTTAACCATTTATTTCTTTCCTACTTTCCGCTAAAACTCCCTTATATATAACTCCATATTGAAGTACAACCCAAAAATATTTAAATAAGAAAATATCTAAAGATAGTCCCCCAATCATTATGCCAATCAAACTCATATTTAATGCATAACCACTATTCAATACCATACTATTTAGCTTTTTTTTCTTCTTAAGAAAAGCTAAGCTAATTAGCATAGAAAACATTAACAATGAGACGCCAACCAGCCCTAATTCAACAGCCATTCTTAAATAAGTATTATGAGCAGCCTTAGAGTAACCCCAAAAAGCATCAATGCGCGTCTTATTCACAAATAAATCATATACTTGTGGAAAAGTACCAAAGCCGTACCCATTAGATATTGACTCCTTAAATGCATTTAGTCCTACTCTCCAAATATCGACTCTTCCTGTACCGCCCTGTTCCAATATTAATTGGATATTATATCTCTCAATTAAGAAAGAAGGTATTATAAAAAACAAGGTTAACAATGTACTTAAACTAATAATTATTGTTATAATTTTTTTAAAGTTTAATCCATCTTTTAAGAACCAGTATGTTAATGAACAAACAACAGCTAACAGCGCACCTCTTGAACCTGATAAAAGTAAAATTAAAAAGAAAAGTATGATCAATATTATTCTAGTATTTAAAAACTTATAATTCTGACTCCTATTAATAGATGTCCATAGAATTGAAAAAGGTAATATTAAACTTACCAGAAGGTGATTGGGGTCAGCTTGTTCAGAAAATAGTGTAATAGTTAGTCTACCTGTGTCCATAAACCCAATTCCGAACAAAAATTGAACCAAGGACAAAAGAACTACCCAAGTTAAACTAAAAATCATACTATTATTAATTACTTTCAAATCTTTAATATTGAACTTAAAAATGCTTGTAACAATGTAAAATAATAATAATGGTACTAATGTTATAAGTCTTGTATTAGTCTCCTGTTCATCAACAGACCACACTATTGAAAATATTGCTATGATCACCAACATAATAACAGGAATAATTTGGAACCTAGGAAAAGTAAGCTTTTTCTTTAATAAACCATGAGATAACAAACTTAAAATACATAGTATAGAAAATATTTTACTTATAGAGCCTATCCCAGGTAGTAACAATATAAAGTCTAAAGGTAAGGAAATTACATACAAACTTAAAATGTATTTGTAATTTATTTGTAATGAAAGGATTAGAATTAATGGTAATAAAGTTATCCCAATTAATATTATATTATTTACAGCAATACTTAGCCCTAACAATGATGAGTAGAGAACTAATGATAATAAAATTATATTCTTATATTTATTAATGAATTCCATCTTCAACCCCATGAACTCCTCTAAGGTGTTTCAATAAATTATCAGTCGTATTATCCCAATTAAAATTGCTACTATATGCAATTCTCTTATCTCTATTAAAATAATCTTCACTTAGAGATACATCTATTTTCGATACGAATTCCTCTATATTTGAAGCTAAGTAAACATAATCTGAGTGTTTCGAAACTTCAGGTAAGTTTATTGATACAACAGGGTTGCCGCTTGACAAGAATTGATATAATTTTGCTGCGTCTGCAGCTACTGATGCCGGTTTTTTATTAGCTGGGATCATGCAAACATCAAAATTATTGACGTATTCCCCCAACTCTTCATATGGTCGTCTACCCAATAAATAAATGTTTTTAATATTTCTTAAACTTTCTTCTAAACCTTCTAATGGACCAACAAAGACAAAAGAATACTTAGGTCTTTTAAGAGCGATATTCTTAATTAAATCAACATCTAAAAAACCAGAGGTTGCTCCAACAAATCCAATTATGGGTTTCTGTATTTGCTTTAACTTTTCATTTTTAATATTAGTATGCGAGAATAACTCTGTATCTGCACCATTTGGTATATAAAAAACATTCTTATTTCTGTTGACAAACTTTTCATACATATGATTAGAAGCTGTACTAACAGATAAAGCTCTTTCTAAAATGAATTTTTCATATTCTTTATAAATTGCTGCGTGGCTTCTATTTATACCATGCCAAGTTGTAAAATCATCTGCACAGTCATAATGAACCTTTACATTAGGGAAATGTTTAATTACTTCAGCAGAGATAGGTGTATATGCAAATATAAGTAACTCTGCTTCCTTAATATTATTTTCACTTAAAATTTTTCTGATTTGCCTAGCTACTCTATAACCATTGATCGTCCTTATAATTTTTAATCTTATAGAAAATGGAATTAAAAAAGGAGAAGTTTTCATATACAAGTTATCTTCTTCTTCCATATCCTTCCAGGAGAAATTGGTATTTTGATTTTTTTTCTCCCTATATGAGTTAAGAGTTATATAGAACACCTTATAATATTTTGCCAATCGTAATGCCATTTGTTGAGATCTTCCTATTACATGCGTAGAAGAAGCCCCATATAAATATACTATAGCTTTTACGTTTTCCATTAAAATCAGCCCTCAATTTTTTTTCTTAGAGTCCTTCTCATTGCTCTAATTACTTCTTTATCAAAAATGATTATTATTGTTATAAAAAATACAATACTACCTATACTTCCTATAAAAGGATGTATTAATTCTGAGAGTATGTTAAATGTAAATATAACAATTAATACCGATAATATGTTGTACCTTAAGGATTGCAATAATAATGCAGAACTTTTCTTAATGTAGATGGAATACCCAATAAAGATAAATGCCTCTATTGAAACCATTGAGATTGCTCCACCAACAGAACCATAATAATAACCTAATATAAAATATAATATTATTGCTGTGCATACCGCTATCGTCATGACTATAATTCTTTTAGATTGCTTATCTGTCGTAGTTAATGAATCTGCTAATGGGAAGCTTATAGATTGAAATAGAACAACAAATGATAGAATTCTTAAAATGGAGCCAACGTTTTTCCATTCTTCTCCAAAAATAATATTGCTCCACCACTCAGAATACAAAAATAAAGGAAGAAACATAATAATACCTAGAAAACTCATAACTTTTAATTGTAGGAGAGTCATCTCTCTATGTTTAGATAGATTTTTTGTTCCTAAACTAAATAGAATTGGATAAAATGCAGCTGCAATTACTCCTGGAACTTGATATAGTACTGATGGAATTTTATATGCAGCTGAAAAATAACCAACCTCTTCTAAACTAGATACTTTCTCTAACACAATCGGAGGTATTTGAGGAAGTAGCATGAATAATAGACCATTAATAGTAAACCCGGCTAATCCCTTTAGTAAACGTCTATCCCAGCCACCAAACAAACTTGTGCGCTTTGAAAGTAAATAAATGCTATAAATACCCCCTAGGATGCTCGAGAATCCATATATTGGAGCAACAAGGCTAAGCTCCCACTCAAATAATAATCCAATGATCAATGATACAGCTGTAATTATTCCAGACACTGACCTTATTATTGCAGTGAAATGCATTTGTTCAATTGCCTGAAAATACACAGCACCAATTCCTTGAAGACTACCTCCAACAATTGTTGGAAAGACCATTAGGTATAATATATTTCTAACATAGACATCCGAATATAAGTTATGAATCAGAAAGTAGACAACAATACCGACAATTAAACTAAACACAAGTTTAATTCTTATATGGCTACTTACTAAAACACTTAAATTTTTACTGTTATTATTTTTACTTACTTCTCTGATAAATGTATGGGATAATCCCATGTCACTAAAGTAACCAGCAATAGAGGCTATTGCTAAACCGATGCTCAGTATACCAAAATCACTTGCCCCTAGTGATCTTGCTATTAATATTGAAGAAATTGCTGTAAAAAGCCTTACAATAAAATTACTTAAAAATAGGTAAGTTGCGTTTTTAAATATTAATTTCATACTTCAACACCAGTTTCTTGAAAAATGTTCGTATTATCTAGCACCGCTACCAGTAATACAAACATTAATTGTTTTTAAAATTATAATTATATCTAAAGTGAGATTACAATTTTCAATATAAAAAAGATCTTTATCTAACTTTTCATTAATTGTTAAATCATAACCCCCGTTAACTTGTGCCCACCCAGTAAGTCCAGGTTTTACAGATAAACGTTTAATAAAACCTGGGACTTCTTCATTGAATTTCGCTGTAAATAATGGCCTTTCCGGTCTAGGCCCTATTAAACTCATTTCTCCTATTAGTACATTAAATAATTGAGGAAGTTCATCAATTCTAGTCTTTCGAATAAATGCTCCTATCCTCGTTACTCTAGGATCATTTTTTTCCGCCCACTTAGCACCATTTATTTCAGCATCCACTCCCATAGACCTGAGTTTTATTATCTTGAAATATTTACCGTTAAGGCCTACTCTTTCCTGGAAGAAAAAAGCATTCCCTGGAGTCTCAATTTTTATTAACAAGGCTGTAAATAAAATTATTGGAAATGTTAATGTAAGTCCCATTAAAGCTATAATAATATCAAACATACGCTTTGTTAAATTGTAATACCTTATTTGATTTTGTAAATTAAAGCCTTTTTTAGACTCCAAAAAATCACTGTATTCTATAAAAAAATCCTGTTGCTTAAGGTTAACCTTCACACATTATTCCTCCACTTCAATATTAATATTCACACAATATTCCATAAAAGTGATGAGTTACCTTATAACTTTTTTATTTTCCTCAAGTAATTTTGATAAATAATCAATAAGAGGTTCTCTTAAGTCATCATGACTCATGGAAAACTCCAATGTTGTCTTAATAAATCCAAGCTTTTCTCCCACATCATATCTATTGCCTTCAAATTCATATGCGTATACTCTTTGTGTTTTATTTAATTTTTGGATTGCATCTGTTAGTTGAATTTCCCCGCCTGCTCCAGTTTCTTGGTTTTCTAATAATCCGAAGATTTCTGGAGTAAGTAAGTAACGTCCCATTATCGCCAAATTCGATGGAGCCTTGCCTAATGCCGGTTTTTCGACAAAGTTATTAACTTGATATCTTCTATCTTCTTGTGTGGCTGGATCAATAATTCCATAACGGTTTGTTTGGTTGTGTTCAACTGTTTGAACTCCAATGACTGATGAACCAGTTTCTTCATATTGATTAATGAGTTGTTTTACACAAGGTGTTTCACTTACTACGATGTCATCCCCAAGTAATACTGCGAAAGGCTCGTCGCCAATGAAGTTACGAGCACACCATACCGCATGTCCTAATCCTTTTGGTTCTTTTTGACGGATATAATGGATGTTTACTAGGTTGCTGGAGTGTTGAACTTTTGCTAGTAATTCATGTTTGCCTTTTTCCGCTAAGTTTCTTTCAAGTTCTGGCGCAAGATCGAAGTGATCTTCAATGGCACGCTTGCCTTTTCCCGTTACGATAATGATATCTTCAATACCGGATGCCACGGCTTCTTCTACTATGTATTGAATCGTTGGTTTGTCTACAATTGGAAGCATTTCTTTCGGCATCGCTTTTGTAGCTGGTAGAAAACGCGTTCCTAACCCTGCAGCTGGAATAATAGCTTTTCTTACTTTTTTCATATTCTAGTCCCCCTATAAGTTTATACGCCAGCCTTTTCTTTTGTATTTACAGCTGGTCTCCCCATTGAGTAATACTCGATTCTTTTGTTATTCATTACTTCAATGTCATAGCAGTTACGACCGTCGAAGATGATTGGTTGTTTCATGGTTGATTTGAAAGTGTCTATATCTAGGTCTTTGAATTCGGACCATTCTGTTAGGATAAGTGTGGCGTCGGCATCCTTTAATGCCTCTTCCGTTGATGCAGCAAAGGATACGTTTGGATTGATGATTTTCTTGGCTTGTTCCATTGCCACTGGATCATAAGCGATGACGCTCGCTCCCTGTTCGATAAGATGATTCGTCATTGGAATGGAAGCTGCTTCTCGCATATCGTCCGTGTTTGGTTTGAACGCTAAGCCCAGTACAGCAATTTTCTTGCCATTTAGACTATCGAAACGATCTTGAAGCTTAGATAACAGAATGCTTTGCTGCTTTTTATTGACTTCGATAACCCCTTTTAATAGTTCGAATTCGTATTCCACATTCCCGGCAATTTGAACAAGGGCTTTTGTATCTTTCGGGAAGCATGAACCTCCGTATCCAATCCCAGCGTTCAGGAATTGTGATCCGATACGGTTATCCATACCCATTCCTACTGCAACATCTTCTACGTTTGCTTCTACTCTTTCACAGATGTTTGAGATTTCATTAATGAAGCTGATCTTTGTTGCTAGGAAGGCATTGGCAGCGTATTTGATCATTTCGGCACTTCGGATATCTGTCTTGAACACTGGGATACCATAAGGTTTGTTGATTTCTTCAATGACGTCTGCTACTGTCGGGTTATCTGCACCTACAACGATTCTGTCACCATGGAAGGAATCATAAATCGCTGCCCCTTCACGTAGAAATTCTGGATTGGAGACGATTTCTACTTTCACTGGATGAACTAAGTGCTTTTGGATTGTTTCCTTGATCCAATGATTCGTTCCAACAGGTACGGTACTCTTCGTTACGACAACCACATCATGTGTGACTCCAGTAGCAATATCGATCGCTACCTGCTCAACGAATGCAAGATTCGCGGATCCATCCTCTTTCTCAGGAGTTCCTACGGCTATGTAAATAACATCAGCTGATTGAAACGCTTCAGAATGCTTGGTCGTGAAGGCTAAACGTTTGTTTTCGATATTCTTCTTCATCAATTCGTCCAGACCCGGTTCATAGATTGGGGAAATTCCTTCTCTCATTCTATTGACCTTTGCTACATCTATATCTATGCACGTTACGTGATGTCCAATCTCTGATAAACACGTACCAGTTACTAACCCAACATATCCTGTACCAACTACTGCTATATTCATGACCTTCTCCTTTTTCTCTTGAATTCTATTTACGACATAATAAATACCTAATGAAAAAACACCATTTCCAAATGTTTTTTCATTAGGTATCCAATTGAAACCTGTACCAACTATTACATAAAGCGTTTTCATTGTTTTTCTTTACATGTGTTTATTAAAATAGTAAATGTGGGCATCTAACCCTTCCTCACATCCAACCATTGACGACGTGCGTCTAAGGCAAAGTTTCTCTTCACCCACGGCGTGACCGAGTGCCTCCATGGATAATGGCAAGGAGACATTCCCAAAATTCTACTGTTGTCTGTGTAGAGCTTTTGTTTCTTATTTACCAACGACAATAGTACCTTAGGATTACCTGTATCTTGACCTGCGTTAGAAGATTCCGAGGAATTTTTTCTTTTTGATCAATTCAGGTATTTCTTTATAGATTGTTTTTCCGTCCACGAGCATTTCTGCATTTTCGGTAAAGTAATAGACCATGTCGATTCCGTATTTTTTCTCTATATAGTCCATCGCCTCTTCCATTTTGAAGGTGCGATTATGGATGTTATGGGCGTCCGATGCTAGGAAGTGCGTCAGGTTGGCTTGGATCATCTGGTCTGAAAACTTTTGGATGTTCTTTCCGAAGTAACCTACCAGGCTGGAAGCTGTCAGTTGAGTGATGGCACCATTCTTGACCAATTTGTATAATTTATCTGGTCGTTCGATCAATTCGGCATTTCGCTCCGGATGAACGATGACCGGTGTAAGACCTTCAACTTGGATATCGTAGAGCAGTCGTTCTGCGTATCTTGGTACAGAACTTGATGGAAATTCGATGAATAGGTACTGTGATGATTGATTGAGGGGAAGAATCTCATCCCTCTTATAATCTTCTAGAATCTCACCATAGATACGGCATTCCTGCCCAGGCAGGACTGTCAGGTTCACGTTTCCTCTTTTAAATGCTTCGTTGACAGTGTCGACTAGAGGCAGGATATCAGACTTCTGGTTGTCATACTTTCCATTACGGTGGTGAGGAGTCGCGATGATTGTGTGAATGCCTTCAGAAACCGCTTGTTTCGCCATATCTATGCTGTCCTCAATCGTCTTGGCTCCGTCATCTATCCCAGGCAAAATGTGACTGTGAATGTCTATCATGCCGACCCCTCCTTGTTAAATGGTTAATTATACCCATTAGCATACCCATTCATATTTTACTATAATGTTTAAAAATGTAAAGTAAATATATAATTGTTATTTATGTTATTTATTTCCACCATAATAATAGTAGTAATTACTATCTTTCATTTCTCTATTATTCAATACGACGCCAACTAGTTTCGCCTTGGCTGCTTCTAATAATTCCTTGGATTTTACTGCTCTGTCCACTTCTGTTGTTCCTGAGCTGATGACAAGGATGGTACCTTGGCATTGATTCGCTAATATTTGTCCATCTGTCACGGCAAGTACCGGAGGCGTATCAAAGATCACCATGTCATATTCTTCATGCACTTCTTTAAAGAAGTGCTCCATACGCTTTGAGTTAAGAAGTTCTGCCGGATTTGGCGGGATGGGACCGCATGTGAGCAGGTCCAGGTTTTTCACATCGGATGAATGGGTTACTTCTGTTAAACTCTTCTGACGTGTCAGTACACTCGTCAACCCGAACGTATTATTCAATCCGAATGTATAATGAGCCGTTGGTTTACGCATATCAGCGTCAACCAGAAGAACTCTCTTTCCTTCCTGTGCAAAGACGACACCAAGATTGGCAGAGGTAGTTGACTTTCCTTCACCGGGTCCTGATGACGTGACCATAAGGGAACGTAATTCCTGATCGATGAATGAAAAGTTGATATTGGTTCGAATCGTTTTATATTGTTCAGAGATCGGAGACATCGGATCCGTTTTCGTAATCAATTTACGCTTGGTATTCATCATTTGTTTCTTGAGATTCTTGTTAAGAGCCAACTGTCTCACCTCTCACTCTTGATTTTCGTTGGGAACGGCTTTTGGCTTGTTCTGCCTGGTCCTGGATTCGTGTGATCGATCCAAGTACCGGAAGGCCTAGGATTTTTTCTACTTCCTGTTCCGTCTTGATTGTATTATCAAGGAATTCTAATAGGAAGGCTAAACCGACACCCGCCATCAATCCTACGACTGTAGCAATGGCGATATTCAGTAAAGGTTTCGGTTTAATGGGAGATTGGTCTTTCCCCACTTCCGCTTTTGCCAGGATACTTACGTTATCCACATTCATGATCTTACCGATTTCTCCTTGAAAGACACCTGCTATTTTATTGGCAATGGCAGCAGCCTGTTTTGGATCGGTGTCTTCAACAGATAGGTTGATGACTTGGGAGTCCTTTTCGCTGGCAACCGAAAGTTTTTCATTTAATTCTTCAACTGTTAGGTTCAGATTTAAATCTGCAATGACCTTTTCAAGAATGGCCGGGCTTTTCATAATGACATTGTACGTATTAATCAATTGAAGATTCGTTTGAATTTCTCCAATATTATAAGCCGGTTGATCCGATTTGGACTGATTGACGAGTAATTGGGTTGAGGATTGATACACCGGTGTCAATAGAAAGAAGCTTACCCCTCCGCTTACAAAAATGGCTGTAAGGGTGATTAGCAGGATGAGCTGCATTCTCTTCTTTATGGTCTCGATCAATTCCTTCACACTAATTGTTTCTTCCATAACTTCCTCCTAAAGAAAAATATGTAAAATAATATCATATCTTGTTGTTTTTTTTCTCGTTTATTGTCATAATTTTAATTGAATTGTAATATTTCCATACTTATCTATTAAACTACAAATTTTTCTATTTGAAAAGGGAATTATCATAATTGGTATTTATTTCTTGTCACAATTTACCTGTAGGAAAGGAGATTTCCATGAAAAAATTATTGCTCACGCTATTGGCTATCGGCTGCGTTGCGTTCTTGTACCTTGGAAACATGTATTGGAAAGAAAAAACGACACTGGTCGCTTCTGAAGAAAAGACCACCAAGACGATTGAAACTTCTCCGTCAGAGGAAACACCAGCTCCTCAAAAGGAAGCAACCGAGGAAGAAGGAAAGAAAGATCTTGATTCCCTTACTTCCAACTGGCCGGAAGAAGCCCGCACTCATTTTATAGAGCTTGTGAAGAATGGTGAATCCTTTAAGCTGGCTATAGTCGGTTCCCCGGCTATGGGGGAAGATGAAAATGGTTGGGCTCCTCAATTAAAAGAAAAGCTCTTATCGGAACTCGGTTCTCAAGTGGAAGTGGAGATCTTTCAATCGGACGTCACGTCCATTGAATTTATCAATGGTGAAGAATCAGACAATGTTCTCGCCTTCGAACCCGATCTCGTTCTACTAGAACCCTTCTCCCTTAAGGATAACTCTAATCAGGTAGGGACCGTTCAGAACCATGAAAGCATTCTTATGTTCTTAAGGGAAATGAAAGAAACAAACGAAGATAGTGTTTTACTTCTTCAACCTCCTCATCCATTAGAAGGGGCTACTTACTACCCTCAGCAAATTGAGGCATTGAAGGAATTTGCCGGAGAAGAATCCATTTCATACCTTGACCATTGGGATTCTTGGCCGGATGATGAGACCCTCAGCGATTACTTAATCGACTCTCAGGACACGCCTAACGAAAAGGGGCATGAAATCTGGGCGGATTATTTAATAGAATATTTTATCAATGAATCATCAGAATCTTCATAAATAATTCAAAAATTCTATCTATGCAATTGGTCCCGAATCTGCTATCTTATGGAGTAGGCTAACTAAAGGTGAGGTAACGTTAATGAGAAGTGATAAACATACAAATCGAAAGAAACGAAGATGGCCAAAGATCCTTGGTATGATTGTGCTGTTACTAATTGTTGCCGGCGGTGTATATGGATATAGTATCTATGCTTCATTGAATAAAGCAGTGGACACCATGCACTCCCCAATCGACCGTGACAAATCGTCGAAACGTACGAAAGAAATTGAATTCAAAGACAAAGAACCATTCTCTGTTCTTCTATTAGGTGTAGATGAACGAAAGAATGATAAAGGTCGCTCGGATTCCATGATCGTCCTGACCGTCAATCCGGAAACTAAATCCGTGAAGATGATCAGTATCCCCCGTGATACTCTGACCGATATTGTAGGTCGTGGGACGAGGGATAAGATTAATCACGCATACGCATTCGGCGGTGTTGAAATGTCTATGAATACTGTGGAAGAGTTACTTGATATCCCTATCGATTACTATGTACAGATCAATATGGACGGTTTCAAGGATATCGTGAATGCTGTCGGTGGTGTGACGGTCAATAATGATCTGGACTTCAATTATGATGGATATACATTCCGAGAAGGAAAGCTTGACCTGAATGGAAAAGAAGCTCTGGCTTTCTCACGTATGAGATATGAAGATCCACGAGGAGACTTCGGAAGACAGCTCCGTCAACGGGAGGTCATCCAGGCCGTCATTCGTGAAGGGGCAAGCGTATCAAGTCTTTGGAACTTCGATAATATCTTCGATGCTCTGGGAAGTAACGTCAAAACCAATCTTACGTTCGAAGAAATGGTCGAAATCCAAAAGCACTACAAATCAGCATCAAAGGATATAGAACAGATTCAAATCAAGACCGGTACAGGTACAAAAATCGATGGAATCTATTACTATGTGATTCCTGATGAAGAACTGAATGAGATTCAGGATACTCTTAAAAAGCATCTTGAATTATAAAAAGAAAGGCTAGGGATCTGCTGATCCTTAGCCTCTTCTTTTACCTTTTTTCCGTCTTTTGCTTATTGATATAAGCTTCTTCTTCCTTAGGTGACAGCAGGCTGGTCGCTTTTCCGACGGTCCCGTCCTGAATCCGCCAAATCGTGTTATGATCACTCACGGCATCAGAGAAATCTCCCTCTTTCCAGCTCTTCAATATATCTTCGTATGTACTTTCATGCTTATACTGATTGATTTCTAATTGATTGAGCAGGTACTCAATCCGCTCATCCGTAATTTGGAAGAATGACCACTTTTCTTTTGCCGCAACCTTTTGGTGGCTCATGGCATGTATGTACTGCTGCATCAGTTTTTCGCTTAAGGGGGTTTTGACTTCTTCACCGAAAGGGTTTCGACCTTCACTTACTTTCTGTCCATCCTCTCCATCGCCACTCATTTCTACCCCCGCCGTTTGTTCCACGGTACCAACATCTGCATCTTCGTCTGATCCGCCAATCACTCCCCCCATATTTAAAGTACCCAAAGCTATGTAAACGCCTAAAGCAGTTAACAATAATACACTTCCGATGATGATTCCGACTGTCTTCTTGCTCACGATTCAATCTCCCCCTCGTATTCGAACCCATTTCTATATGTACACTTCTTCTAGATTACACTTGCGTAGTCCTTCAAGAACGCAAAAATAGCCATCCTTTTATTACCAGGGTGAAAAAACGGTCGCTAAGTTGGTTGTCATTTGAAACCGAATTCCGTATAATATTCCATTGTTTATCGATTATTACATAAAGGGAGATCTGATACATTTGAAGAAACAGTCGTGGTTGTCACTTCAGTTCTTTGCGATATTTTTTACATGGGGGATTTTCATTCCTTATTGGACAGCGTGGTTGGTGGAAAGTAAGGACTTCTCCATTTCGGCGGCGAGTACGGTGATTGCTGTGGGGATGATAGCACGGTCGTTTTCGAGCTTCTTCGTATTTCCGAAGTTGAGCCAGACAGTTTCATTGGGACGTTTATCCAGATGGTTAGTATTGATTTCCGGTGCTGCCCTCTTATTGTTCCTGCCTATGGATTCATTCGGGATGGTGATCGGGTGTATGGTGTTGTTCAGCCTTGTGTATCCGATGCTGCTTCCGATGGTGGAGAGCATGGCGGCTGTGATGATGAAGGAAGATGGGATTGATTATGGCCGGAGCCGTTCCTGGGGATCGATCGGGTATACGACGGCACTGCTTGCGGTTGGATTTCTGACATCGATCTTTACCGAAGGGGCCGTGATTTATCTTCTGTTTGGCGGGATCGTCGTAATCTTGCTTTCTTCCCTCGCGAAATTGCCACAGTCCATGAGCGGGACACGTGGTCAGGAGAAGCTTTCTTATAGGAGACTTCTGAAATCCCGTAAGTTTGTCTGGGCGATGGTGATCGTCGTCTTGATTCAGGGAGCACATGCTTCTTATTATAATTATGGCGTTCTTTATTTGAAGGAATTAGATGTGAGTGCTGTTTATATCGGCGTGATCTTAAATGTTGCCGTGTTATCGGAAATCCTGTTCTTTGCGTTTTCAGACCGGCTGCTGAAGGGAAAGAGCATTTCCGTCATGTTCATGATAGCAGCAGGGGCTGCTGTGACGCGTTGGACTTTGTTGTTCCTCTTCCCCAGCACCCCTGTCTTCATCTTTACCCAACTTTTTCATTCTCTAACCTTCGGACTGACCCATTATGCATTTATGCGGTTGATTTATGAAGAATTGGAGAGCAAGGATATTCCTGCAGCCCAGGGTGTGTACACTTCCCTTGGAATGGGATTGAGCACGGCTGTTCTGACGTTTATCGGCGGCTTCTTGTATGACATCTCACCCGGGACGGCTTTCATGGGGATGGCCGTGGTTGTGGCACCTTGTGTGGTGCTTGGTGGATGGATGTATTGGAAGTATGACCGTGGGGTTGAGGGTGTGTTTAGTTATAAATGATGATGGGCCGTTCGGGATGGGATTCCGGGCGGTTTTTTTATGCGAAGGTTTTGGTGTAGACAGTTCCTTTGGTAGAACCGGTCCGTTTTAGGTTAAGGGATTTCAGGATTTCTGCTGCGGTTTTCGCAGATGAAAGTTGAAGGAAATCTCTCAGTTCTTGGTTGGTGATGAAAGGTTTGATGAGGAGGAAGTAGTCTTCTATGGCTTTGAGATGCGCGGTTCTGGATACGTAATCGCAGTTTGGGCAAAGCCATGTTCCCATTTTTCTTATCATGATGTGGGAGCACCTTTCACACTGGACTCCTTTGATGAGATCGGCTTCTGTCAGTTGATAGGTTAACAGGATGGGCGAATAGGATGGTTGGTGCTGATTGAGGAGGAGTCTTTTTACTTTTTTAACATCGATGATTTCACGGGTGAACCGGGTATTCATCTTACTGATTTCACTTACGAGATTTTGGGCATGGATCATTTTGTCGTGTGGAGGGATCCTTTTGTGACCTGGAGACATTTTAAGGATCGTAGCTGGGTTACTGAAAGCGACGAGGAATTCAATCGGCGGACAAGGGAGTTTATTATTGAAGAACCATTTCTGCAGGAATAGTTTCTGGCGGTTGGCCTGTGCGATGGGGTCGGGATAACCTGTTTCGATTCCCTTGAAGTTTTGCGAAAGCTGATTGAATTCCGGATCAATGGTCACGGTTCCGGCTATATTTTTGATTTCAATCGCCAGGGAGTAACAGGGCGTGACCAGGAGACTATCAATCTGGAAATAGTCTGGTGCGAGGGGCAGCCTGAGATCATTGAAGATCATGTACTTTTTGTCAGTCAGAAAACTCAAATGATAATCGACCGACTTCTCTCCTATGTAACCCGCTTTTCGTTTCCTTACATCCTTCTCAATGAGGGATCTCTTCGGATGGTTTGGAGGTTTCAGCCTATCCAGTAAGGCTTCTGTTTGAAGAAGTTTGAGAGGCGGGGTACGTTTTTTGACATTCATAGGGGGGATCACTCCTTTGGGGATTGGTTTATAGAATAGTTCTACTTTTATTGGGAAAATCCTGCTTTTTGAGGGGAATTGGTTTTGGATTGTCTGGTTTTAGTTGGGAGTGGGGTTTGGGATGGGGTTTGTGGGCCGTTTGAGAGGCTGGTTTCTTTATGTGGATCCTTGTCGCAGAGGAATCATGCGGGATTTGAGAGGGATCATGCCGGATTTAGAATAATCGTGCGGCATTAGGGTTTTTCATGCGGGGTGCTGATTATTTATGCGAGATTTGGAATATTCGTGTCGCGGTGTCGAATTTCCTTTACCCGTCCCTACTACTAAGCTCTTCCGGCACCAAGTCCCATCTCCGTGAACAGGCAGGGGCTCGGTTCTTAAAACAGTGTATTTTTGGGTTTTTGATCTTCTTTTTGAACGAATTTCTTCTTTAGATTGTCTGTTTTAGCTGGGATTGGGGTTCGGGATGGAGATTGTGGGCCGTTTAGGAGGCTGGTTTCTTTATGTAGATCCTTGTCGTGGAAGAATCATGCGGGTTTGGAGGGGGATCGTGCCGGATTAGAGATAACCGTGCGGGTTATGGGTTTTTCATGCTCGATGCTGATTATTCATGCGACATTTCAAATAATCATGCCGCCGTGTCGAATATTCTTTATGCGTCCTTCCTCCTATGCCCTTCCGGCTCAAGAGTCCCTTCTCCGTGAACAGGCAGAGGCCCGGTTCTTAAAACAGTGTATTTTTGGGTTTTTGATCTTCTTTTTGAACGAATTTCTTCTTTAGATTGTCTGTTTTAGCTGGGATTGGGGTTCGGGATGGAGATTGTGGGCCGTTTGAGAGGCTGATCTCTCGATTTGGATCCTCGTCGCGAAGGAATCATGCGAGTTTTAAAGGGAATCATGCCGGATTGCAGATAATCGTGCCGCCTAAGAGCCTTTCGTGCGGGATACGAATTTTTCATGCGGTATTCCCAATAATCATGCCACCCTGTCGAATAATCTTCACAATCTAATAAAAAACGCCCTACCCTAAACAGGCAGGACGCTCCAATCAAACTTAAAATCTCTTATACCCAACAAACTTAGGATTCCAATACGTATTGCTCAACTTGGAAACCACCACTCCGCTGTCAGATGCGTGGATGAATTCTCCGTTTCCAACGTAGATTCCCATGTGGCTGATGCCGGCTTTGTACGTATTCTCGAAGAATACAAGGTCGCCTGCTTTCGGGCTGGATACGAAGGATGACTTGCTGTAGTAGCCTTCTGTGTTCGTACGTGCAATTGATTGTCCCGCCTGGTTGAAGACGTAGTAGATGAATCCGCTGCAGTCGAAGCCGGATGGTGATGTGCCTCCCCATGCGTACGGTGTTCCTACGTATTTCTTCGCGATGTCTACGACGTTTGATGATGGTGTTTGAGTTCCACCGTCAGATGAACCATTAATGGAAAGCTTTTGGCCGACGTAAATAGTATCTGAGCTTAAGCCGTTCCATGACTTGATGGATGACACGCTCACGTCATAACGGATGGCGATATGGGAAAGGGTGTCCCCTGATTGTACTGTATAGGTACTTGATCCCGTAGACGGTGGTGGCGTTGTTGTTCCGCCAGAAGAAACGATCAACGTTTGACCGGGATAGATCACATCACTACTCAGGTTGTTCCATGATTTCAGTTCAGCAACATACACATCGTATTTGGCACCGATTTTTGATAGATAGTCACCTGATTGGACGGTAT
This sequence comes from Rossellomorea vietnamensis, assembly GCF_001305855.1. Classification (GTDB taxonomy): domain Bacteria; phylum Bacillota; class Bacilli; order Bacillales; family Bacillaceae_B; genus Rossellomorea; species Rossellomorea vietnamensis_A. The sequence continues at coordinate 137,900 of NZ_LIXZ01000008.1, forward strand.
AGGTTTTGGCAGAAGAACTGCTTGGAGCTGATACTTCCAGTACTTGATTCACATAGATCAAGTCAGAGTTCAGGTTATTCCAGTTTTTCAGGTTTGAAACGGATGTATCATATTTATATGCAATCACGGAAAGGGAATCACCAGATTGTACGCGGTAAGAAGCCGCTTCCGTTGAATTGGCAGCCATTGTCGAGACTAGTGCAGCAGCAGTAAAGGCAATAATTGATTTCTTCAAAAAAATGTCTCCTCTTCATAGATAGTGTCGAATTTTAGTGCTTGTCCATTATCTATGAAATAGACTGATATTTTAATAGGCTTATTTTCTTATATGAAGAAATATCAGGAAGAAACCCCAGTATAATAGCACTTGGTACTTTATGGGTTTAATTCCAATTGCCACTAAACAAATGACAATTCTTGAATTTACACTTATCCCTGGTCATATTAGAAATTGGTAGATACACCTGTCGAAAACTGCTCAAGGAACAAATAGGAAAAATATTGAATGAAGTAGTGAATCTACTTCTATCTGTTGATATACTTTTAGTATCAAACTTAAAGGTGATTCCATGATAAAAAGTAAATTAAAAGTAATCTTTCTCTCAATTGTTCTGGTACTATTGCTCACACCTATTCTTTTCCCTCTCGAATCTTATCTTCAGACGGTAGGAACGTATACTTTAGTAGGCGGGATATTAATGATTGTGGTCGGAATTCCCGTGACGTTCCTTGCGGGAGTGGTCACAAGGAAAATGAAGCAGTATGCTCATATAGTAAACTTCATTATTCACATTCTTCCTTCCCTGCTTGTCAGCATCTATATGTTTGGTCTTGCCTCACCTCTTTTTTCTATGCCCTATGCAGGTGTACCGATCTTCGCTTCTACTATTTTCTATGTGGTAGATGAAATTATTTATCAAAAAATAAACCTAAGGGGCAGATTTATAAAAGGAATTTTCCTGCTCCCTGCAGCAGTCTATTTACTGTACATTGGCCCTTCTCTTTATACAGGCTTCTTGACCCGGCAAACTTCAACTCAGATCAATGAGAAAGGCTCACCTGAGGTTTCGCTGACATTCGATGGAGAAGAGATTCCGATCAAGAGCAGCTATTGCTGGACTTCAGACGGTGAAGGTTGTGTCTATGGCACAGAACACTTTCCCCTGCCTGAGGAAAAAGTGAATAATGTGAAGGAAATAACGATGACTTCACCTGCTACACTCGATTTTTCATTTGAGAATAGTGAGGGTGAGCCCACTATTTATGCTTACTATCATGATGGGAAGGATTTCAAAGAAATAGAAGAAGCAGGCAACAAAATAAACATCCCAAATGATATCCCTGAACAGGCGATCAAATTTGTTGTGAAGTGGGACAATAATGAAATGGTCAAGTTCTTTGTTGGTGTGAGGACTGGGATACTTACAAACGGGAGAACATTCTAAGGACTCTACTAAACCTTGAGGCATTCAGTTGCCTCAAGGTTTTTTTATGATCATCACCAACTTAAATGTAAACGGCTACAATTTTTCGTTGACAACTTGTATATACATGAATACAATAAGAGTATATCTTGTATATACAACACCCCGAATAAAATGAAAGCGTTTTGACAAAAAGCATCTTTCAGAGCGTTTTCCACATACTATTTAGGGGAATCCATTAATAGAAATGAAAGCGGGTACAACGCTTTTATGAAGGGTGCCTGCCACCTTTCACCATTCCAAGGGAGGGAATTTCATGAGCGTGAAACGTGAAGACGTTCTCGAAATCATTGAAGCGATTGGCGGCAAGGATAATATCCGTACGGCCACTCACTGTGTGACTCGTCTACGGCTGGTGCTGAATGATGAGAAGAAGGTTGATAAAGAAAGATTAGAGGCAATTGATCTGGTGAAGGGTTCCTTCTCTTCAAACGGTCAGTTCCAGGTTGTCATTGGACAAGGTCTTGTGAATAAAGCGTATCAAATTTTGGCTGAGGAAACAGGGATCGAGCATGCATCGAAGCAGGATGTAAAGGATGCGGCGACTCAGAACCTGAATCCCCTGCAGCGCGCGATCAAGGTACTGGCGGATATCTTCATTCCTATCCTGCCGGCGATCGTAACGGCCGGTTTGCTGATGGGTCTGAATAATATTCTGACCGGACCGGGGATTTTCTATGATGAGAAATCGGTCATCGATGTTCATAAGCAGTGGGCAGATTTTGCCTCAATCATTAACTTGATTGCCAACACGGCCTTTGTGTTCCTGCCAGGGTTGATTGGTTGGTCAGCGGTCAAGCGTTTCGGCGGAAGTCCATTACTCGGTATCGTATTAGGTCTTATGCTCGTTCATCCGGACTTACTGAACGCTTGGTCGTATGCAAGTGCAGAGAAGATTCCTACATGGAACTTGTTCGGATTTGAAGTCGACAAGATCGGGTATCAAGGACAAGTTCTCCCGATTCTATTCGCTTCCTATCTATTGGCGAAAATTGAAATGTTCCTGGATAAGAGAGTTCATGACTCCATCAAGCTCTTAGTCGTGGCACCGGTGGCCCTTCTGATTACCGGATTTGCCGCCTTCATCCTGATCGGCCCTGTAACCTTCTTTATTGGTAACATGCTGACAGATAGCGTCGTGTGGGTGTTCGATCACGTATCATGGTTAGGTGGTCTCCTGTATGGTGGTTTATACGCCGTCATGGTTATCACGGGGATGCACCATACTTTCCTTGCAGTGGACTTACAGCTGGTCGGTAGTGAAGGTGGAACATTCCTATGGCCAATTCTTGCACTATCGAATATTGCACAAGGTTCAGCAGCGCTTGCCATGATGGTGGTAGCGAAAAAAGAAAACGAAAAGCTTCGCGGCCTTGCTGGTACGTCAGCCATCTCCGCTTATCTTGGAATTACGGAACCGGCGATGTTCGGGGTTAACCTGCGCTACCGCTACCCGTTCATCAGTGCCTTGATCGGCTCTGCCATCGGTGGTGTGCTCTTAGCGATGACAGGAACGAAAGCATTCTCCATCGGTGTAGGTGGATTGCCTGGATTTCTATCGATCATTCCTGAATACTGGATTCCATTCTTCATCGGAATGGCCATCTGTATCGTCGTACCGTTCGTACTGACAATCGTCTGGTCCAAATTCAGCAAAAACGAACCAGCATAAACAATAGAGAGAAAACAGTTGCAACAACTTGTATATACAAGTTAAACTAAGGGGGACAAATGAATTCTTAGCACTTACCTGTAAGGGATAGTGATGGGGATGTTTGTCCCCTTTTTCATGGGAGGGACGGACCTTCAAATCTGCTTGTTTTGGAGCGTCTTTTCCTATTAGATAAGGGTTTCTGACGAAGAATGGAAGGTCCGTCCCTCTAAACAGGCAGACCTTTAAAGAACAAATCGCATTAGAACAATGATGACATCAAATAAATGAGGCGGATGAGCTAGAAAGTTGAGGTCCGTCCCTCAAAAATATAAGAAGGATGGTGCATGTGGTATGAAGCAGGCTTGGTGGAAGAGGTCGGTTGTGTATCAGATTTATCCGAAGAGTTTTTATGATACGTCTGGGAATGGCGTTGGGGATATTAAGGGGATTACGGCGAAGCTGGATTATTTGAAGGAGCTTGGGATTGATGTGGTGTGGATCACGCCGATTTATAAGTCTCCTCAAAATGACAACGGCTATGATATTAGCGACTATTTCAATATTCATGAAGAGTACGGTACGATGGAGGATTTCGACGAGCTCCTTGAGGAAGCCCACTCCCGTGGAATCAAGATCATCATGGACATCGTGATCAACCATACGTCGACGGAGAATCAGTGGTTCATCGAGTCCCGGAAGTCGAAGGATAATGAGTACCGTGATTTCTATATTTGGAAGGACGGCAAGGAGGATGGATCCGAGCCGACCAACTGGCAGTCGAAGTTCGGCGGTAACGCGTGGCAGTATGACGAGGAAACGGGTCAGTACTACCTCCACCTCTTTGACGTCACTCAGGCAGACTTGAACTGGGAGAACGATGAGGTGCGAAAGAAATTGTATGACATGATGCACTTCTGGCTGAAGAAAGAGGTCGACGGCTTCCGTCTGGACGTCATCAACCTCATCTCCAAAGATCAGGACTTCCCTGATGATGACGGTTCGGTCGCTCCCGGGGACGGACGGAAGTTTTACACAGACGGTCCCAAGGTCCATGAGTATATGCAGGAAATGAACAAGGAAGTCTTCTCTCAATACGACATCATGACCGTCGGGGAAATGTCTTCCACTACGATTGACAACTGTATCAAGTATTCAAACCCGGACCGCAATGAGCTCAGCATGACGTTCAATTTCCATCACTTGAAAGTGGATTACCCGAACGGGGAGAAATGGTCGGTCGCGGACTTCGATTTCCTGAAGTTGAAGGAAATCTTGTCTACCTGGCAGCGTGAAATGCATAAAGGCGGCGGTTGGAACGCCCTCTTCTGGTGCAACCATGATCAGCCGCGGATTGTGTCCCGCTACGGTGATGACAGTGAGTACCGTAACGAATCGGCTAAGATGCTCGCGACGACGATCCATATGATGCAGGGTACCCCTTATATCTATCAGGGGGAAGAGTTCGGAATGACGAATCCGAAGTTCACAAGCATCGATGAGTATCGTGATGTGGAGTCCCTCAATACGTACAATATATTGAAGGAACAAGGAAAATCGGAAGAAGAGATCCTCGAGATCCTGCGACATAAATCCCGTGACAATTCACGGACACCGGTGCAGTGGAACGGCGACAAGAATGCCGGGTTCACGAGCGGCACCCCTTGGATCCCTGTGGCGAAGAACTATCAGGAAATCAATGCGGAACAGGCGCTGGAAGACGAAAACTCAGTCTTCTATCACTACCAGAAGTTGAACCGACTCCGCAAGGAATACGACATCATCGTGGACGGTGACTACCAGCTGATCCTGGAAGATCACCCTGATATTTTTGCCTATGTGCGGAATGGTGACGGTGAAAAGCTGCTTGTAGTGAATAACTTCTATGCTCGCGAGACGGAGTTCACACTTCCTGATGAGGTGGATGTAAAAGGCTGGTCGAGTGAGGTTCTGATTTCGAATTATGAGGATGCGAAGAATGTGTATTCTCAAATCTCTCTTCGTCCATATGAATCTGTTGTGTTCCGATTGACGAAATAAAATAATGAAGATAAGGCATTGTTCATTTGAGCAATGCCTTTTTTCGTATAGACGATTATATCCCCATAATATGGGTATATGGTATGTAAGTCACGAAGTCAATTTCAGTACAAATAGCCCATACCCACTCACTTTTTCCATTTGATACCATAAATGAGTGCGTTAACTATTAAAAGGAGGATGAAAGTCTTGTCCTATTTATCATATTTAACCTCCCAACTCCATGAAAAAAGAGAGCAGATTGTACGCTTGAGGAATTCCCACTCCACCCTCAATGCCCTTCAAGGTGAATTTCTTCAGCATCAATCATCCGTTACAGCACCGGACCTCACCCCGACTACTTGGCAGGGTACATTAGCCAACGCTTTCACGGAAATCCGGGAAGATATGTTGCTTTCCTATAAAGATCTATCTCATAACCAAATGGATACGGCCATCAGTACCATTGAAGACAAAATCGCCTCACTCCGGACAGAGATCCAGTCCCTCGAAACGAGTATCGCCTATGAACGTGCCCGTATCGAGCAGGAACAAAGAAAGGAAGGGTGACCTTGAACCAAAACATTATCCTGCGCATGGGAGAAATCAATGAATCTTGAAGACATCCTGGCTGCCAGGGGACGAGCAAGTAAAAAATAGTATAAAGGTGATATTTACTTCATGGACACAACTAAACTTAACATTAAGAAAGCAGTGCGCTTTGCATTATTACTGTATGCTATATTAATAGGTCTAGGCGGAACCGTCATGTTCTCCGTTTTACTCATATGGGTAATTCCAACAGATCAACTGGCATATGTAAGCCTTCCTTTGACCATGATGGCACTATTTTTTTACGGAACGTGTGTAGCATCATTAGTGGTCCGTTCTAAATTTTTTAAGAAAGAAGGGATTTAAGATTCCCCTAGCCCCCCAAGAAGCTGATATAAAGAAGAATAGGAAGAATGAAAGGAACCAAGATGAAAATTAAATTTCTATTAATGCTAACATGTATCACACTCACTTTACTGGGCTGTAGCCAGACCACTGCAGATGAACCTAAAAAGGAAGAGAAAGTAAAAGTAGAAAGCCTGGATCCTACTAAGCTTCTTCCTATTGGAACGGTGGTCAAACTGTCTAAAGTGGATAAATTGGTCATGATCTATGGCTACAATCAAATCCAAATAAGCACGAATAAACAATACGACTATATAGGGGTTCCTTACCCGGAAGGCAATATCTCGCCGGATTACAATGTCCTTTTTAACAGGAACCTGATCGAAGAAGTTTTACATAACGGTTATGTGACGGGTGAAGATAAAAAAATCCGTGAAGAAGCCGACCGTGAGGAACATACCTATTAGGAGGTGTACCGATGTTCTCAGACAATTCATCCCTTAGAAAAATCATCCGGACCGGACTCCTTGTATTTGCGATCATGGGAATCATCAGCGGAACCATGCCATTGGCCATCATCAGCCCTGCCATCTTTACCGGCACTTCCATGCCAGAACAGCTTCCTGCATTTACTATCGTTGCCGTTGTCAACTATGGTTTTGCCATCCTTTTACTTGTTGTCCGTTCTAGATTTTTCAAAAAGTAAACTAAAAAAAATCAGATTAACATATAAACACTTTTATGGGATAATAAAGAAAAAAGGAGTTCCTGTAATGAACGCCACGGAAAAAGATCAACATCTTCTTCATGAAATGGAATCAAAACGACTGGAACTTAAATATCTTGCCCAATACCACGGCTTTTCACATCCCAAAACAGTGAAACTCAGCCAGGAACTCGATGAACTATTCAACCTCTACCACCAATTGAATCAAAAATAAAAGGCTGTGCCCGGGCACAGCCTTTCTTCATTATTCCGAAGCTTCCTCTTCTCCCTCACTGGCCAAGAAGAAAATCGCTGCAACCTTCCATCCATCTTCTTTCTTATGGAAGACGGTTACCTGCTTCCCTGAACGGGTCACTTCCTTATCGCTGTTCGGGTCTTTCGTTGTTGCTTCGATCTCAGCATAGACATCCGCTTTCTTGCCCGCATAGTTGATGATCTTCACATTATCCACTGTACGCTTCGAATCGACACTATCAAAGATCTGCTTCACATAGCGCTCTTCATCTTCGTACTTGAAGTTCACCGGTGTCTTCGAGATGACACTCATGTATGAATCGAAATCTTCTTCGTTAAAGGCATTGATATATTGATTAAAGGCAGCGTCGATCGCCGTTTTTTCTTCTTCCGGGATCCCTTCCGCTTCTTTCAGTTCACTTGCATCCTCCACGATCTGCGTCATTTGGGTCAGGGATGCCGCCTCATCTGTCGCAGGATCATCTTTCGGGCTGACCTCTTCTGTCTTCTTTGCCGTTTCTTTGTCTTCCTTCTTCTCTTCGTCTGCCCCACAAGCACCCAATAATAATGTGCTCATGCCAATTCCCAACATGATTTTCTTCCAATGCTGTTTCGACAATGCTCTTCACCCTTTTTCTAAAATTTGCACTATCTCCATTCTATTGAAAATATTCGCAACACTCAAGTTGAATCTCATTCTTCCTATTAATTATGGTAAAATAATAGCAGGTGATATTATGACGAAAAGCAATAAATACCAACAAATCTTCGAGGATCTCTCTGACAAAATACAAAATGGCACGTATACAGCCAATTCCATCCTGCCATCGGAAAACGAGCTCACGGTGATCTATGCCACTTCACGTGAGACTATTCGTAAAGCGCTTACATTACTGGCTCAAAAAGGACTTATACAAAAACTGCGTGGAAAAGGCTCTCTTGTGCTAGACGTATCACGTATGAGCTTTCCGATTTCGGGCCTTGTAAGCTTCAAGGAGCTGCAGACCTCCATGGGACGCGATCAGATTGAGACATTCGTCCACGACTTCGGATTGATCTCTGCCGATGATGGGATCGCTACTCAACTCGAGACGTCCCTGAACGCTGAAATCTGGAAAGTAGTCCGCTCCCGCAAAATCGGCGGCGATAGGATCATCTTGGACAAGTCCTATTTCCTGAAAGAACAAGTCCCTCTGCTGACAAAAGAAATATGTGAGAACTCCATCTATGAATATCTCGAAGGAGAACTTCGATTACCCATCGATTTTGCCAAAAAAGAAATCGTTGTGGAAGAGTGTACGGATGAGGACCGGGAGTACCTGGACCTGAATGAATATGATCATGTGGTGGTTGTGAAGAACTATGTCCATTTAAAAGATGCAACGCTGTTTGAATACACAGAATCGCGCCACCGGCTGGACATGTTCCGGTTTGTGGACTTTGCACGGAGAAAGCATTGAGATGGGTCCACTTCCTGGTTTTGGGAGTGGATTTTTCTTTAGACGTGACACTTTCACCCATATAACAAAAAATCAGTCCGTCAGTATATGACCGGACTAATCTTCATTCATTCACCAGCTATTGCTTTGGCTTGCTCCGACTGTTCTTCTTTCACATCTTCAACTTGCTTATCTTCATTGGCTTCTTCTATTACCTTTTCTTCTGGCTGCGCCTTACTGCTTGCATCTTCTTCTACTTGAGGAGTATATACCGGCTTTTCCTCCTGTTCGGGCTCTTTGACAACAGGCGTCTTCGCTTCTTCTTCCTCTTCATCCATTACAGGAGATTTTCCTTCGGTATCAGTCGCTTTCTCCTTAGGTTCCGCCTTTTCCGTTTCTTCTACTTTTGTTTCATCTTGTTCCTCTGGCTTTTCTTCCACTTTCGCTTCTTCTGGTTGGGGTACGATCGGTTGAATCATTTTCTCCGGATCCACCGCTACGCTAAAGGTTTCATCCACATAATTGACAAATCCCTTGATGTGGTAGTCCACAGACGTTGCCTCACACCCACCGCTTGGGTCTGAGATGGCATCCGGTGCGGTTTTTAAGGATTCACCAGGCTTCAGTTTTTGACTGATCATCTGTTCCTCGCCGCTGCCGGTTTGATGAAAAATCGTTACGTTCGTACTCATATCCGATATATTTTTGACAGACAGTGAATGTTCTATGTAGCAATCGTCTCCGTATGTGATTTCCGAGGAACCGATTTGCAGCAAGTCTTCAGTTGTAGCATTTTGAATGGTGCCCGATGCACTCGTTTCCGAGGTAAACCACGCGTATGTTCCAGGTAAACTCGTAAAGATAATTGAAATGAAATAAATGAAGGAAAGGATAAGGAAGGCACAAAACGTAATAAGGGGACGATTCCCTTTTAGTCCATTATGTAGTGGATTCATTCGGTTCTCCTTTCAATAAAGATAGGCAGCCTGATAGCGACTGCCCCATCATTCCATCTATTATTTCTTGTTTTCGAATTTCGCACCTTGGTCTGTCTGCTTCGCCTGTACCATTAGGTTCCCGCTATATTTCACCCCTTGGTATTCATTCCCTGCACTTTGATCAAGTTTCACATCGAACGCCATGGTGATGTATTGATCCTCTTCCAGGGTAAAGAACTCATCATTACCGAATTTAAAGGTCTTATCTCCCTCGGAAGAAGATTTTGCCAGAGCCGACATCGCCTGCACTTCTTCCACAGTCGCTTCTCCTGTCACTACCTCTACCCCTTTAGGCAATGCCGCTACAGCCGACTTTGCCATACTCATTTGTGGATTGTGATTTCCATTGAAGAACCCTTTTTCCCATGCCATTCTCCAATCATTTAACTCGTCCATATCAGGCTTTGCTTTATATTTAAAAGCCATATAGTAAATTTTGAATGGATCGGCCGAAACTTTATCCACGGAGCCGGTGTACGTCAGTTTTAAGTTTTGAATTAAATTCCCGGTATTTTCAAGGGTAATGAAATCACCAGATATATATTGTGATGGTGCAAGTTTTGCACCGTTGAATAACGGTGTAGTGATGGCTTCCCCGTTATTGACTGATAAAGTTCCCGTATCGATGGTTCCCGATGCCGATGTACTGGACGTGAACCAAGAATATGTACCATATCCTGCACTTACTACTAAAGCTCCTGCCAATGATGTTGCCAATAATGCTTTTTTTACTGATTTCATAAAATGAATTCCTCCTCGAATTTTGAATACTCTATTTTTCTTTCATTGAACCCGGATATGTTTAAACCTTTGATGATGCAGTACCTTCCTTACGGTTATAATGCCTGTTCGTGCGCTCAAATACTTCAATTAGGATAAAGAGTAGAAATGGCAGCAGAACAAACAGGGAAAACCCAAGTTTGCTGGAAATGAACTTCGCCACATACCCCGCATTTGGCAGAATGAAGGCCACTTTCCCTAGCAGACTATCAGATGTCACCTTCCAGCTATCTTCTACATTGTTATTGTCGCCTTTTGTTATCATGCCTTCAGGGGTAATCTCCACCACACGGTGAGTGATCACCTTTTGATCGGCAGTTCGAAACGTGATGATATCCTTTTCCTTTACATCCGCTGCATCCTTTTCCTTTACGAATATCATGTCCCCCGCGCTGATTTTGGGTTCCATGCTGTTTGTCAGGACTGTTAACGGCTTGTACCCAAATAAGGATGGAATCTTACCAGGGTTCTGTTGTGCCTGATACGTTACAAATAAGAGAAACACGATACAACATAGAACAGATATCGACAGGAGATAAGTGAACATTTTCAACAATTTTCTTCCCAATTCATCACATCCTCCTATTGTAGTTATCGCCTGTATTCACAAATTTACTAGACTTAGATAAAAGTGTCAACGTTATAACGAACAAAAATGTTCGTTAAAAAGCGACAAATAATTCATAGTAACATTTTCTTTTTTTTTTTGAAAAAATAAGCTGCAGTAAGGGTTCCAAAAAACATTTAGGGGGTTACGTATGAACAAGCTATTCAAAACAGGGATCACTTCAGTTGTGATGGCAGGAACATTGTTGGCTGGGATTCCAGTCAGTTCGTCTGTGTCGGCAAGTGTAGTGACGGACAACAATGTAAAAAAACAGGATTCACATTTCATCGGAACACTGGATGCTTCCTTGATCAATGATGAAAGATTACTCGCCTCATTGATCAAACAAGGAAAGATTTCATCCAAGGCTTCTGATGCCTCCAAGCAAAAAGCGTTGGAGAAGTATATTGAACTCAAAGGAAAGAAAGTTGAAGATGCCAGTGGTAAGGATCCCATCGCACCACAGGCGAAGGCAGCTGAATCCGAAAAGCATCAGAAATTCAAAAATGCCAGTAAAAAAGGCAGCGGCAAACTACAAGGAAATACAAAACATCCTGATCCCGTAAAGGAATCACCTTCACCGGGAATAGCTAAAAAAGGGAAGCTTCTTACCATAATGGTAGAATACTCGGATTTCGCCCATAACAATATCAAACCAAACGAAACGGATAACTACTATGCTGATTATAATACGGAGCACTTCGAAGAAATGATCTTTGGCGAAGATGGCGTAACGGGTCCAAATGGAGAAAATTTCGTGTCGCAAAAGCAGTACTATGAAGAGCAATCAGGTGGGACGTATACAGTCGAAGGGAACGCCTATGGTTGGCTCAAAGTTCCTGGTACAGCGAAATATTATGGAGCTGACAAAGCATCAGGAGGTCATGATAATGTGACACCTGGTGGATCGAAACAATTAGTGAAAGATACTTATGCTGCAGCACTTGCGGCAGGAATTCCACTTGAAGACTATGACTTAGAAGATCCGCATGATTTAGACGGTGACGGAAACTACTGGGAGCCGGATGGATTAGTCGATCACCTTCAAATCATCCACTCCGGTATGGGACAGGAAGCTGGAGGCGGCTCATTATTCGATAACGCCATCTGGTCTCACAGATCTGCCGTATTCTATGACCTTGACGGACTTGGAAAAGGAAAACCGGGATTCTATGATTACACAATGATGCCTGAAGATGGCGCAACAGGTGTATTCGCTCATGAATATGGTCATGACCTGGGATTGCCGGATGAATATGACACAATCTATTCGGGTGCAGGAGATGCGGTCGAATATTGGTCGATCATGTCTGCGGGATCATGGGCAGGTAAAGTGCCAGGTGCGGAACCGACTGGTTTCTCCCCATGGGCTAAATCTTACTTACAATCGACACTTGGCGGAAATTGGACAAAGCCGACTGTTGTCGACTTTGAAGATTTAAAGAAAAAAGGAACGACCTTCCTTCTGGATCAGGCGAATTCTCCTAATGGACAAAACCATCAGGCGATTCAAGTGAATTTACCTCAGAAGAAGACAGCCATCAATACCCCTGCTTCCGGAAGCTACGAATATTGGGGCGGCCAGAAAGATGAAATAGATAGTAACATGGTGACGGATGTTGACTTAACAGGAAAATCCTCTGCAAAGCTGACGTTCGACGCTTGGTATGATATTGAAGAACAATGGGATTTTGGATTTGTCCAAGTTTCAACGGATAATGGTTCAACATGGAAGTCTTTAGGGAATGAAAACACGAGAAGCGACGTGGTGGCAGAAGGATATCCAACCATTTTGAACTCAATGCCTGGCTTCACAGGTAATTCCAATGGCTGGAAATCCCAAACGTTCGACTTAAATCAATATGCAGGGCAAAAAATCAAATTAAGATTGCGATATGCAACTGACTGGGGTACAAGTCTGACTGGATTCTTTGCTGACAACATTAAGGTTGTAGCAGATGGAGCTACTGTATTCAGTGATGGTGGAGAATCGACAAACACACCATTCACACTTAATGGATTCGAACGCTCTGACGGAAATAAATATGTCGACCACTACTACTTAATGGAATGGCGTAACCATCAAGGTGTGGACAAAGGTCTTGCCCACATCAAACGCGGCAACTCATTGATGAGTTACGACGGAGGTCTCGTTGTCTGGTATGTGGATGACACGTATACTGATAACTGGACAGGCATCCATCCTGGTGACGGGTTCCTTGGAGTCGTCGATGCCCATGATGATACGAATTTAGTCTGGAATACTGGTGTTAAGGCTTCAAGTCGCTACCATGTAGCAGATGCAGCATTTAACTTCATGCCGACGTCAGGATTAAACTTGATTTACCCAGATCAAACTCTTACTTTCCCAAGTCAGCGCGGAGTTCCTTTATTTAACGATATGAAGGATTATAACAACTCCTACCTGCCGGATGCCGGCCGTAATATCAGCCATTACGGACTGAAGGTACTGGTCAACGATCAGGCAAAAGACAAATCGGTCGGTTCGATCATTTTGTCGAAGTAGAATAATAGAATGAAAGATTAGCTCCTGAATAAGGGTTGGTTCTCAACCCCTTGCTCGGGAGTTTTTTTATCTCACTCGACTCCCCTTTTCATCCTTCCTTCCTTTCACAATAACCCACAAGAAAAACGGCCCTTCACCATGAAGGGCCGCTCTCTCAACAACAAATTCACAATCCTCTATTTAGCAACCGGTGCTTATCGCACTTCCACCCAGCCGTTTTTAATCGCAGTCACCACTGCCTGGGTACGGTCGTTCACGTTCATTTTTTGTAGTATATTACTTACATGATTTTTAACAGTTTTTTCACTGATGTATAATCCTTCACCGATGCCACGGTTACTCTTTCCGTCTGCAAGCATCTGCAGGACTTCACATTCGCGGCGCGTTAACAGGTGAAGCGGGCGGCGAACTTCGGATTGCTGGAACCCGCCTGAGTTCTGGGCGTTTGCCAGGCGCTTGTATTCTGCAACCAGATTATGCGTCACTTTCGGATGGACGTATGAACCGCCTTCAGCGACGATTTTCACAGCGTCAACGAGCGCGTCTGAGTCCATCTCTTTTAGAAGGTAGCCAAGAGCCCCTGTCTTCAGCGCATGGTTCACATAGTTCTCATCATCGTGGATGGACAGGATGATGACTTTCGTATCCGGATACTTGGCCATTAATTCACGAGTTGCTTCCACGCCGTTTGTCTCAGGCATGTTGATATCCATGAGGACTACGTCGGGTTCATGTGTTTCGACGAGGTTCATTGCATCTGAACCGTCATCACCTTCTGCTACTACGTTGAAAGAAGGTTCGAATTCGAGGATTCGTTTAACCCCTTCCCTGAAAAGCTGATGATCGTCAATGATAACAATATTTGTTGCCATGTCTTTCGCCTCCCTAAACCTTCGAAAATTTACGTATTAAGCGGAACCTGGATCAGTATGACCGTCCCTGCCCCTACTTTAGAGTCAATCGTGATGTCTCCTTCGAGAAGGTCGACACGTTCTTTCATCCCCATGATTCCAAAGGATCCTGTCTTCTGTATGTCTTTATCGAATCCTTTGCCGTTGTCTTTGATGACAACTGTTATTTGGTCTTTCTTTACTTCTACTTTAACTTGGATATGCGTGGCTTCTGCGTGCTTAAGGGCGTTCTGGACACTTTCTTGTACTAACCTGAACAGAGCGACTTCGAATTTGGAAGGAAGTCTGATATCGAGCCCCATATTCACAAACTGAATGGAGGTCTCCTGGTTATACTCTTCGATTGTACTCAAGTATTTTTTGAGGGTCGGTATCAATCCGAGGTCATCAAGCGCCATCGGTCTGAGGTCATAGATGATGCGGCGGACCTCATACAGTGCGGATCGGACCATTCGTTTAAGATCGCGGATTTCCGTGATGGCATCATCAGTCGTCTTCTCCCGGAACACTCGTTCAATCAGATCCGAGCGAATCATCACATTTGCCATCATTTGTGCAGGGCCGTCATGAATTTCACGGGATAAGCGTTTCCGCTCGTCCTCCTGGGCCTCGATGATCCTGAGACCGAAATCCTGCCGCTGCTTTGCGTCTTCTAACGCCTCACCCACTTGCCTTAAGTCACTATTCAAATAATTGAGAACGACGGATATTTGTGAGCAGAGATTCTCTGCCTTTTCAATCGTGTCCCCGAGTGCCTGCAAGCGTCTTTCCAGTTCATCCCTGCGGTTCCGAAGCTGCTTTTCCTGCTGTCTGTTCATGGATAGCTTCATCTGCAGATCATGAGCCTTCTCATACGCTTCTCTTACCTGGTCTTCTGAATAGGTTTGGAAATGCTTGCTGACTTCAGAAAGTCTGAGCCGTGCAAACTTCGATTTCTGTTGGAGATCGTCTCCTTCATCAATCACCTTCAGGACCATTTCTTTCACTTCCAGTAATTCTCTCATCAACTCTTCATAATCAGTTCGACATTGCTCGCCAATCTGGAAGATCTCATCCTTACTTTCGTCAACCGTATCGACCATCTTTTTCAGGATGCTATCCAACACTTTGGTGTCTATTTTTTTAAGTGACACGGTACACCCCTCTTTTGTTCCACAATAGTCGTCCGCCTAGCTTCAAGAAAACTATCCTTGCATAGTAATAATCGGTTTTATTCGTTCAGGGCAACATGCCCATAGACCTACTGTTCATCTATACTAGATCGTACCTATTATCAATTCAATGGAAAGTCATGAAACTCCTTTATTCATCTAGGCATATTCCTATGTAATACTTCTACCAAGGGATTATTCGCTCCAGGAATAATAGAGAAACTATGGCAATTATCTAGACCATTCGGCTTCCCTAAAGAAGCGTTGGAACAACTGAAGTATTACTATCAGCGTCCATTATACCATGTCACATATTGTCGGAGATTAAAGTTTGATTACATTGTATTACCATTATTTCATGTAGAACCAGTTTTTACCTCGAAAAGACGCCGGAATTGTGCATTCTTCACCATTTTTCTATATAGTAGAATTAGGATAAAAGCGCATACTTTGTCGCAAGCTGCGGCAATCGTGAAAGGAGAAATGAGTTTGCTACATCAGTATAATACCGTCAAGGGTTACGGAGAAAATGAAATCAATATCGAACGTTCACGATTTCTCACCTATGTGAACCGGGTGGAGACCGAGGAAGAAGCACAGGAATTCATTGCATCGATCAAGAAGAAGCATCATGATGCCAATCATAACTGCTCTGCGTATATGATCGGCGAACAGAATCTAATCCAGAAAGCGAACGATGACGGGGAACCGAGTGGGACAGCCGGTGTTCCCATACTTGAGGTGTTAAAGAAGCGGGATTTGAAAGATACGGTTGTTGTCGTCACACGTTATTTCGGGGGCATCAAGCTTGGGGCAGGCGGTCTGATCCGTGCATATGGACGGGCTACCTCGGAAGGACTGAACGCCACTGGGATTGTCGAAAGACGTCTGATGCGGGTCATGAAGACGAAAATCGATTATACGTGGTTGGGCAAGGTGGAAAATGAAGTGCGGTCATCTCACTATCAATTGAAAGACATTCACTATCTGGATGCTGTTGAGGTTGAAGTGTATGTGGAGGAAGCGTCTAAGGAACAGTTTGTTGATTGGATGACGGAGCTCACGAATGGGCAGGGTGAAATTCACGAGAGTAATGTAGTCTATTTAGAACATGATATTAATACCCGCCTTTAATCAATCTAAAACATAACCGTAAATGAATCTTAATACTAGTTTTCATTTCAAACGGACTTGTAATCGTTTATAATTGTCTAATGGATCAAATTTAAAGGATGATATAAATATGAAGGATTTCAATGAAGATAGACTTCGCCACGCCAGAAAGATCAGAAAGAAAAGAAGAAAAAGAGTTATACTGACAATCATAAGCATCTTTTTGTTAATATCCATAGGAGGATTAAGCTTTATGGCTTATAAGTCCTATTCAGCATTAGACAATACTTATTCAGAAATAGAACGGGGAGCTAAATCGAAACTCCGGGATGAACAAGTGTATGTTTCCAATGATCCTTTCTCAGTGCTGTTGCTGGGTGTAGAAGATTACTCAAGTGAACATGACAAAGGAAGATCCGATACTATCATGGTTGCTACGTTTAATCCAAAAGATCAAACAATGAAATTGGTAAGTATCCCTAGAGACACTTTAGTAGATATTCCCGATAACGGTGAAAATAAAATCAATCACTCCTTTGCCTATGGTGGTAAAGAATTAGTGATAGATACCGTAGAGAATTTTCTTAATATACCTATAGATTATTACGTAACGGTTAATTTTAATGGATTTAAAAATATCATTGATGAAGTTGGCGGTGTCACAGTAGATGTGCCATTCGATTTCTATGATATCAATAAAGATTGGGACAAATTTTACTTCAAAGAGGGCAAGCAAAAGCTGAACGGTGAAGAAGCACTGGTTTATGCAAGAATGCGTAAAAAAGATCCACGTGGAGACTTCGGACGGAATGAAAGACAGAGACAGATTGTCACTAGCCTTATTGATAAGGCACTGTCCCCTAAAACATTCTTAAAAGTTGACGATCTTGCAGAAGAAGTCGGAAGTAATGTAGAAACAAATATGAAGATTAAAGAAGGACTTGCGTTCATTCAGAAGTATAAAGATTTCTCATCATCTTCATTAGAGCAAATAGAGTTTTCAGGTACTGATGAATATTATAGCGGGGTATACTACTTTATCCCTGATGAAGAAAAAACAGATGAAATCATCAAGGAATTACAGCATCACCTACAATATACACCTCCAGAAACGGAGGAAACTGATGAGGAATCATCTTATTAACTTATTAACAAGAGAAGGCATTCACCGTTAACGGTGAATGCCTTCTCTTGTTTTTCTCTTTATATCCTTTCATCGTCTCTATATTCCTTGAATAGCTCTGGGATTAGGAGGATGAATAGGCTTAACATGATACCTACTAGGAAGCCGAAGATGGCTTTTTTCAGTGGGTTGTCGTATTCAGTCGATATGGACAATGGTTCTGCTAATTCATTCTTTCTTAAATTTACTAATGTTTGATTTTGTTCATATAAAAATTCTATCGCATCTTCTTTTCCGTTTACAAATTCAGTAGAGAGTTTATCTTCATCTTCATAAACTTTTAGTAGAGCTTCCATTCTATCTATACTTGTTTTTACATGATCATATTTTTTTCCAAAAAGAGTATCAGACTTTTGGAGGAAGTATTTGGTTATTGATTGAACAATATCTTCAGATTTCTTTTTATTTTCTGAAGTAAATTTAAACTCAACCAGATTCCTGCCTACCTCTTCAACTCTTAAGCCTTTATTTACTTCTTCTGGTGGGTACTTTAATGAATTAACATTTTTCAGTTCTGTAGTTGTAAAGAAGTCTTTTACAGAGCTTGCCCCTGATAAACCTTCATTCTCAAAATTACCCAATACAATCTTAGTCGACGCCGTATAAGAGGTCTCCTTCCCCATCTCCATAAAGTAAGCAATTCCCGCCGTAACGATCGGAATGATACAAAGAAGAATAAAGAGTTTCTTGAATCTACGGATGATTGATGCTGCCATTTGTTTTAACAATGTGATCTTCACCTTTCTTTTTCATATAAACAAAGCCTATACATACTCCAATGAACAACCAGTTGTAGTGAAGCGCCATAAAGGAATTGGGACTGATGCTGGCCATTGTGAAGGCACCCAGGCCGCAAATTAACGCTTCTCCCATGTACCGACTGGCTTGATCGTGGTTTGTCCTTACTATCTTCACCAATTGGATAAATAAGTAAATCAATAACAGAATGTAGCCCACAAAGATAATGACACCATAATGTATCAATACTTCAGCCCACCAATTATGCACATTATAATCACCTGAAGTGTCATATACTTGGAACTTTTTCATGTATAATTCGATATTTCCAGGTGCCACCCCGAATCCGAATGAATTCTCCAAGAATACCATGACATTCTTTAGAAGGTTCTCTCTGATACTGACCGAATCTCCCCCACCCTCGGTTGGAAGGAGTGTGGCGAGCTCTTTACCTACAGAACCCAATACTCCTGATACTTTGTCCCATAAGAAGATGACAACCGGAAGAAAGAATAATAAACCGGCCAGAGATAGCCTCAACCTTTGAGACGGCTTCAATACGAATAGAAACCATACAATCAAGCCCAGAAGGATCGCAATGTAGTTTGCTCTGGATGAAGCGAGGACTATTAAGTAAATGGAACAGACCATACCGGATAAACCGATTAGCTTGTATGCTAAAGACTTTCCATTTTTCAATAAGGAAAGGAAGAAGAAAATCGCTATGGCCAAGAAGCTCGCAAAATCATTTTCGTTTGTAAAGACGGCTGTCGGGATCCCTTTTTGATACTGAGCGACATGGTTGATCCTGGATATTGGAAGATGGATGTGAAAGAAATGGTTGATCAGTCCTATTCCTACAAGGAGGAGGGACATGATGATCCAATAGAAATATAACTCTTTATAGTCTTCTTCATTTCGGTAGACTAATAAAATGAGGTAGATAAGGAAAATTCCACTTGCCAGGAATATGATATCCTGAATGGTATTCATCGGATTGATCGACCAGGAAAGGGCGAAAAAGCCAAAGAAGAGCCATAGTCCGCCAAAGCTTGTAAAAATACTCTCCTTCATCCTGCTAAGACCTGTAACGATATACTTATTTTGATAATAAATAAAGCCTATTAACATGAAAATGCACCATGCTAATAAGATCCTGAACGGATAAATAGTAAAACCTGCCACCTTATAGAGAGGTACTGCCGCCCCTATAAAGGACGAGAGGACTAGTAAACTGACTGCAATATGGAAACGATGGGCTTTTTTCCACCACCTATGCCAGATAAATGTCAATCCACCCAGTGCTGTCACTCCAACAAATGAGACCAGAATGAGCTTTTGTAAATCAACTCCCTTAAGCATGACCACTAGATAAGCCAGTAGGAGTATGATGGAGAGCCCTATAAAAGAAGCATGGTATTTCGTTTTGGCATATGTATTCATAAGATCATCACCTAATAATTAGAGGCTGTCAGAAACAGCCTCTAATAAGTTTATTGATTTCTTAATAGTTGATCCTCAGGTACCTTGCGAAGCGGCTTGGCAGGAGACCCGACAACAAGTGTTTCTTGTTCTACATCTCTTGATACAATACTGCCTGCCGCTACTGTACCATCTTCATGTATGACTTTACCTGGAAGAATGAGCGCATTGGCACCAATTCTTCCACCTTCTTTGACCGTTACACCCTTGAATTTATCATATCTCTCTTTCGATCGAGCCATATAATTATCATTGGTCGTTACAACATAAGGAGCAACGAATACATAATTGGCTAAATTGGAGTACGCTGTTATATAGCAGTTCGTTTCCAATTTGCATTTTTCGCCTACAGTACAATCATTTTCGACAGAAACTCCACGACCGACAATCGTCTGATTACCGATTGTCACTCTTTCTCTGATAGTCGCTAAGTCTGCCACAAATACCTCTTCCCCTAACTCGGCGTTGGCATAAATGATTGATGATGTCCCCAGCGTGGTTCCATCCCCAATGACTGCAGGTGGGAGTTTTTTCACTTCAGGAAGAATAGAATTCTTTGCCCTGGTCGGCTGTTTCCCGATTACGGCATTATCCTGGATCATGACATTCTTCCCTATTTTGGTACCAGCGTAAATGATGACATTGTGTCCAATGGTTACATTCTCTCCAAATTCCACACCATCTTCAATAACTACATTTTGTCCAACTTTAACAGGTTTCATCATTATTCCCCTTTAAGCTTTGTTGTAGAACTCTTTTATTTTAGAAACAACATACTCCTGCTGTTCTCTTTTCAATTCCGGGAACATCGGTAAGGAAATGGCTTCTTTAGCTGCCTTTTCTGTTTCAGGTAGATCCCCTTCATTAAAGCCAAGTTCTTTAAATACAGGCTGTAGGTGTAAAGGTTGTGGATAGTAAATCATCGTCGCCACACCTTGCTCTTTAAGATATGCTTGAAGTTCATCACGTTTAGGTACCCTGATTGTATATTGATGGTATACATGGTGATTAAATTCTTCTTCATAAGGGGTTACGATCATATCGCCTAGTTCTTTATGAAGTAATTCATTGTAGTAATAGGCGTTTTCACGACGTTGATTACTCCAGTCATCCAGATGCTTGAATTTCACATTTAGGATGGCAGCCTGTAATTCATCCAGTCGGCTGTTATACCCTAAAACATGATGATAGTATTTAGGTTTGCTTCCATGTACACGAATGACACGCATACGCTCACCGACTTCATCATCACTTGTAATAATCATACCTGCATCTCCGTATGCACCGAGGTTTTTAGTAGGGAAGAAGCTGTAACAAGCTGTCGTTCCAAGTTCTCCTACTTTTTTCCCTTTATATAGGGAACCGATTGATTGGGCCGCATCCTCAATGATGGCAAGGTTATGTTTATCCGCAATTTCCTTAATTTTATCCATATCGGCCATTTGTCCATAAAGGTGGACAGGAATGATCGCTTTTGTCTTTGATGTAATGGCGGCTTCAATTTTCTCAGGATCGATATTGAATGTTTTAGGATCGATATCCACAAATACCGGTGTTGCACCTGCTCTTGCCACTGCCCCTGCCGTTGCAAAGAACGTAAAGGAAGGGCAAATCACTTCATCGCCAGGTCCGATATTCAGACCTAAGATGGAAATATTTAAAGCATCTGATCCATTCGCTACCCCAATACCGTGTGCAGCATTGCTGTATTCTGCCACAGAAGCTTCTAGATCTTTCACATTTTGTCCCAGAATAAAATGGGCTTTAGACATGACATCTTCCATAGCTGTATGGATTTCTTCTTTTAAATTTTGATATTGTTCTGTTAAATCTAACATAGGTACCTTCATTGGGCATTCTCCTTGTTTTCATAATGGTTGTTCATGCAGACTGAGAGGAATTGATCCGACAATTTCTCGATATTATGGTGCTCGTCCAAATAGCGATATCCATTGAGTTTTATCTTTTCCTTCTCTTCACTTGTTAAGTTTAATAAATTTTCCAACCCATTTGCAAATTCTTCAGGGGATTCGGGAGTGACCGTCAGCCCTGCCTGAGCATTGCCTACTATGTCGTTGAATACTCTTCCTGAGAAAATGATGGGCTTACCAGAAAGCAGATAATCATTTAGCTTATTTAAACTGATACCATATTGATATAAGTTTGTATCCAGCATGGATACCATTAAGACATCCGCAAGATTCAATGTAGAAAGCACTTCCCTTTTGGGGATGCCATCCAGGAAAAAGACGTTTTTCAAACCAAGTTCTTCTGTTTTGGCTTTCAAGTTCTTTTTCTCAGGTCCCTCACCTACAAATACAAATGCTGTATCCTCCCTGGATAATCTGCCTGCCGCATCAACAATTGTATCAAGGGAATTGGCTACACCATGTGACCCTAAATACATCGCGATTTTAGGATAATCTTCCCGAATCGTTTGCAAAACAGGTTCAAGAGAGGCTTGGTTTTCTAACTCGTGGATTTTTTCCATGTCGATTCCATTCGGGATGTAAACGATCTTATCTTCCGGAATACCAAGAGTCGTTATATATTTATAAGCTCCGGGCAATGTGACAATGATCTTCTTGGATTTCTTATATACGAACTTTTCAATCCATCCGAATAATAACGCTAAAGGATGATTCTTTGAAATAGCTCCGAAATCGATTAACGTTTTAGGCCACAAATCCCGGATTTCAACAATAAAGGTAGCACCTTTCACCTTACTTAATACATATCCCGCTAAACAGGCAAAGAGATGAACAGAGGATCCCACAATGACATCCGGCTTCTCCTTTTTCTTTAAACCTCTTGCAACGGCTGTAAGCATATAACTCATCATATTGAGTAATCGCTTAGGACCATTTCCTTTGTAGGGAAGTGTCCAAACCCACTCGAAATCGACACCATTAACGTTCTCAGAATAATTCTTTTTCTTGGGATCACGCCATTTAAAGAGGTAAACGATAAAACTGCTTGCGAAGATGGTAACCTCGTGACCTTTATCCACCATGTGTTTTGATAAGTCATAGTGACGTGTAATCCCTGTTTCATTTGGTTTTAATGCGACGGCATTCAGCATCCATATTTTCAAAAAAACTCACCCTTTAAAGCCGTTATAAGTTGTTATAAAGCTCAACTAAACGAATACTTTCCTGTTCCCAGTTATATTTATTCATAACGGCTCGGCGGCCGCTTTCACCCATTGCCCTTGCTTCAACAGGATGATCAACTAGATATTTTACAGCATCGGCAATGGCGGTCGGATTAAGGGGATCGACACAAATTCCACATTGCGCGTCTTCTACAATACCTCTCCATAACGGAAAGTCGCTTGCAATGACCGGCATCCCTGCAGACATATATTCAAACAGTTTGATGGGATATGACACAATATATCTTGGTTCCGGATGCAGGATCACTAAACCGGCATAAGATGTATTAAGTAATGATGCAACCTCTTGCCTATTCAGATACCCCTCGAAGTTTACGTGCTTCCACCCATCGAGCTTTTCCATTTCATCCTGTAAGGAAGCTGGTGCAAATGCTCCGGCTAAATGAAGAGTAATGGGATGATCCGATTCCTGATTCATTTCATCCATGGAACGAACCATTTGTTCAATACCTCGAAGCCTCGTAATTCCGCCAATATATACAATTTTATTCCTGTTCATTTCTTTTGTTGCATCAGCGGAATCTTCCCCTATCAGTTCATTCATAATGGGGAAATTATGAATGATGACAGAGTTCTGCTGATATGTAAGAAACCTTTCATTGATGGTTGGAGTCGCTGTGACTACTGCATCAAATCTGTTTGAAGCAAAACGTTCCAGTCCTTCTACCATTCTTGAAACAAGCTTTCTTAACGGTTTAGGTATCCACTGTTTGGATAAAACCTGTTGAGGAACATCTTCATGTACATCATAGATTACTTTCTTTCCTTTAGACTTCAGGAGCAACCCGATTGGCAGAAGCTCCGGATCATGAAAATGGTATACGTCAGCGTCCAGCTCAAGAGCCTTTTTATATACACTCCTTGGACCGTTGATCATCCTTACATAACGGTTGGTTGATTCCACAGGCGCCCCGACTATATTGACCCCATTTTTCACATATGATTCGCTGTTACCCACAATCAGACTAACATCGAAACCCGCCTCACTTAAATACGAGCATTCTTTCACAAAGATTCTAATATCTTCGGTTGGATGGACAGAAGTTAAATGACAAACTTTCAAGTGAATCACTCTTTCATAATACTGGTAAAAAGAGCCCAAAAGAAAAATGGACTCTTTTTACTGTAAATTTATAGGCGATAATAGTTTTTAATTTCGTCACGATAGTTTTTCATAGCATTACGTGTATCGAAAATGACAGGAGCCTTTTCAGCAATCATCTTATAATCAAAACTGCTGTGGTCGGTTGTAATAAGAACAAGATCTGCATTTTCAAGGGCTTCTTCTGTTAAGTTGACCGGCTCAACGATTTGGTTGTTCAGTCTGAATTGTTTGACGTGAGGATCAACCACCGTAAAGTCAGCACCCTCTTTGCTCATTTCACTTAGGATATCAAGAGCCGGGGATTCACGAACATCCTCGATATCTTTCTTATAAGCGACACCTAATACAAGTACCTTTGCTCCATTTAAGGACTTTTGGCTTTTATTTAAAATTTGCATACTGCGGCTGACTACATATTCCGGCATGGCATTGTTAATTTCACCAGCTAATTCAATCAGCTTTGTATGGTATTTATATTCTCTTGCTTTCCATGTCAGGTAGAATGGATCGATTGGGATACAGTGACCACCTAACCCTGGACCCGGATAAAACGGCATGAAGCCATATGGCTTTGTTGCTGCTGCATCAATGACTTCCCATACATCGATTCCCATACGATTACACAATACAGCCATTTCATTCGCAAGAGCGATATTAATGTGACGGAAAGTGTTTTCGAGGATCTTTTCCATTTCAGCTACAGCTGGTGATGACACTTCATGGACATCCCCTTCAAGCACATTTTTATAAAGTTCTGCAGCTACTTTTGTACAGTTAGCAGTGATCCCACCTACAACTTTAGGCGTGTTTTTGGTGTTGAAATCTTTGTTACCAGGATCTACACGTTCTGGTGAATAAGCCAGGAAGAAATCTTCACCTGTTTTTAAACCGGTTTCTTCAAGGATAGGTTTGAGGATTTCTTCTGTTGTTCCTGGATACGTTGTACTTTCCAGGACAATCAGCATGCCCGCTTCCATAAACCTAGCTATTTCTTTACCCGAACTCTCAACATAAGATGTATCAGGCTGTTGATACATATCAAGTGGAGTAGGAACACAAATCGCTACAGCATCTACTTCTTTGATCAATGAGTAGTCGGTAGTGGCCAATAACTTCTTATCTTGAATGATTTCAGCCAGTTCTTCATCCACTACATCTCCAATGTAATTGATACCATCGTTAACCATGTCGACACGTTTTTGCTGAACATCAAATCCAATGACTTTATATCCTGCTTTTGCTTTTTCTACCGCAAGCGGTAATCCGACATAACCTAATCCGACTACACCGATTGTCGCTTCTTTATTGGCAATTTTATTAAATAGGGTCTGAGCTTGTACTGATAAAGTTGTATCCATCATTAAATCCCTTCCTTAGCTAAGAATGATTGGTTTATTTTGTTCTGCTGAATCATAAAGAGATAAGACCAATTCCAATGCTTTCCTACCGTCCATTCCCGTTACAATGGGCTCGCGGTCTTCTTTAATTGCCTGCACCATATCTTCAATGATGCATTGATGCCCCGGCTTACCCCAAGGATCATTTTTAATTTTTTCTATGAGGTGTTCCGTTTCTGCTTCATCCATTCCTTCAATCGTTAGATGCTCTATATGAATGGCGTTCGCCCCGCTTATTTTAACGGTTCCTTTTTCCCCGAAAATGCTAATGGACTCTTCATAGTTTTTCGGGTAGATGGTAGTGGCTGCTTCGATCACACCCAATGAACCATCTTTAAAACGTGCTAGTCCGGTTGAAACATCTTCAGCTTCAATATTCCGGACTCTTGTTGCTGCCATACTATACACTTCTTTAACATCCCCCATTAACCATATAAGAAGATCAAGATTGTGCACAGCCTGATTCATTAGAACCCCGCCATCCAGAGCCTTTGTACCTCTCCACGGTGCCTGGTCATAATATTCCTGGTTTCGATTCCAGCGCACTGTTGCATTAGAATGACTTATTTTTCCGAACACTCCACTTTTGACTAGTTCTTTCAGCTCAACAAATGCCGGTCTGAATCGGTTTGGATGAACTACTGCCAGTTTCACATTATTCTCTTCACAGGCTTGGATGATTTTATCAGTATCTTCCAATGTCAGTGCGATCGGTTTTTCTACAATAACGTGTTTCTTTGCATTGGCAATTTGCACGGCAATATCAGCATGGAAACCACTTGGAGTACAGATATTTACTACGTCCACATCTGTTTTTAACATTTCCTCAAGACTTGTATATCCTTTTACCTTATATTCATTAGAAAACATATCCACTCGTTCGGGTTGAGTATCACAAATCGCTTCAAGATTTGCACCGTCTGCTTCTTGAATGGCATTGATATGTTTTTTAGCGATATGCCCACAACCAACAATTCCAAACTTAATCATTAATAACTAACCACCTGTCTACTTATACTCATTCTTGTTCGCACTCTCTATCATACACAAAATGATAGGTATTTGGGTTATAAATATTTTTCAATTTCGTTACATAAATGATTTAGCTAACTTCTTAGCTGTACTGCTGAGTAATAAAACATCTGACTTCTTGAGGATCAATAATTCAAAAGGCTTCACTTTCGTTTCTCGAGAATATATTATCACTTTTATCATAAAACTTAAAATATAAGTAATAGATGAAGCAATCGCCGCTCCCTTGATCCCAATGGAAGGAATGAGAATAAGATTCAGGATGACGTTCAATACAACATTGAATATTGATACATACATGTTCAATTCCGGCTTTCCTCTTCCAGCGAGATCATTTGATAATAGTTTCTCTACTGCTAGAACGACTATACCTGGAATTAAAAGTTGTAACATAAGCGAACTGCTCTCATATTCACTGTTTAAGATTACATCAAAAATAAAATCGGACAATATAAACACAACTAAGCCTAATAAGATCATAAACAAGGTCATAATTCTTGTCACAAGCGCCGTTATTCTATTTCGATCCACCGTTTCCTTAGAGGATGATATTCTCGGAAGAAGTACACTTGAAATTGATTGGGAAAAAATCGATAGTCTTTCCCCGATATTCACCGCCGCAGAATAAATACCGACCGAACCTTTCCCCAGGAAAAAACCTAAGAAGAAGATGTCCAACCTGTAATTTAAAAATGTCATGACATTACTAATATGAGCCTTAATTCCATACGTTACCGACTCCTTTAAATATGTTTTGGAGAAGGAACGAAAGTTGAGCTGCAATTTCTCGACTGTAAACAAGATGATTAAACAATAGGTCACACTGCAAAAATATCCAATACCAAAAGAGAAAACAGCCGCTTGCAGCCCTAAATCAAGCAATAGCACAAAAATAAGAACTGAAATCACTGTCCCCAATTGTTGAATCAAGAGGGCAGTGTTAAATGTCTTGAATTTTTGTTGACCTTGAAAAATGGTCTGTAAAAAAATCATCCCCAACATAAACGGCAACGCAAAAAAACTCGCAAAAAGAAGGGATAAATTCAACTCATCAAACTTAGATTCCTTGAACAGAAACAAGACAACTGTTCCGATGATAATTCCTATAAGCGATAATAAGAGGGCCATCAGAACATTGGTGTTGAATATTTCTTTAAGTGAATATTTTCTCCTGCTGACAAAATAAATGGTTGAAGAATTCAAACCTAAGTTAAGGAATGTCATGATCATCAATGGAACATACGTAATCAAGGTATACTCTCCATACCCGTCTTTACCAAGGGTTCTCCCAAGGACAGAAATGAGGGTGATCCCAATGACAATACTGGCCAATTGTCGGGTAAGGGTGATTAGACTGTTTGAAAAAAATGAGTTATTAGTTTCCATGTTGTGTTAAATCTCCTATTGATAACATTTTTTCTGCAAACTCGGAATAATTTTTTTCGCAAGAGTAGTGTTCTTCCCACATTTGGTAAGCATGCTCTCTTTTTTGTGAAATCAGCTCGGGTGAAGCGGCTATCTTGTTTAACACCCGGGATATTTCTTCAGGTTCAAAGTCCTTATTCAGCAACCAGCCGTTAGAGGAATTCACCAACTCCGATGTCCCTCCCACATTGGTGGCAAGAACAGGAATTCTTGCACTAAATGCTTCCATAATAGTTACCGGGATACCTTCACTTTCACTTACATTTAGGAAAAGGTCAAATTTTTGATTGCTTAGCACACCAATAACCTCTTCATTTGAAAGGCTGCCGACTAACTCTCCTTTGCTCATGTCAGGAAATTGTTCGATGATACCCTGAACTTTCTCCCTCTCTGGTCCATCCCCTATGTGTATCCAGTGAACCGGTACCTGAGTCCCTTTTATTGCTTCCGCTATAAGATGAACTCTTTTAACATCTTTGAGGTAGGAAACGGATACTAACTTTAATGGGATTTGTGAGGAAGAGTCTTGTGGAATGTGCGTGAAATCTATTCTCTTTGTCCCCAAGCGACTGACCTCAACTTTGCCACTCAATCCTGAAAATTTATCGTCAAGGTATTTTTTTCCATTATCTGAAATGCTGTAAATTTTATCCAAGGATTGAATCACTTGTTTCTGAACAGGTAAATAAGGCATAGCATGGCGCTCCCAGTACAAATCACCGCCGTGCACTCTTGAAACAGCTTTGATCATTGGTTTATCTTCTTTCAATATCGCTAATGCCGCAGCTGCAGGTGTCAACCAATAGGAATAATAAACAGATGGTCTGGAAAGACTGTTTTCAATCACTTCTAGATTCTTTCTTATTTGGTATGCATCAACAATCCATTTATAAAGTTTTAATCTCCCCTTGGGTCCAAACGTTTTCGCATTGTGAATATCTCTTTTATACCATTTCCTAATGGTGGGATTCGTAATACCCAATAGAAGACTTTTCATCTTCCTTGTTTTAGGATGTTTCTCATTACTCTTAATGGTATGAACTCTTACATTTTCAGGAAGTTCCCTGCCGTGCGGTGTAACTCTGTTCCAGCACTCTTGATTGGTTGGCACAATGAGAATATCTTTAAACTTCTGAGAGAGAATCATTAATTCGTTATAAACAAACTCTTCTCCAGGCGAATACGGGAATCTACTTGTGAGAAGAATAAGTGTTTGATCTTGTTTCATTGTTAAATCTCCTTAGAAATAAGATAAAGCTGCAGGAATGCTCCCACAGCTTATAGACGGCCTAAGATTTTCTTATAAAACCTTAAGAAAGGTTTGTGTTTTTCATTCACGAGACCGATTACCTCTGCAATGGTTTGAATGGCTATCAGTAATGTAGCCAGTAACAATACAGATCCCCATAGGGTAGCTTTTGTAAAAATGATAGCACTTATACTGAAACACAATCCAAGTGCATATATAATTAGAACTGTTTCCCTATGTGAAAACCCTAAACTGATTAACCGATGATGTAAATGGGATTTGTCTGGAGCAGATATTGGTTTCTTATTCACTACCCTTCGGATAATTGCGAAGGTTGTATCGAATAGAGGTACCCCCAGTATCAAGATAGGTACAACAAAACTAAATAGCGTCACACTCTTATATAATCCTAATAATGACAATACGGCTATCATGTAACCCAGGAATAAAGAGCCTGTGTCCCCCATGAATATCTTGGCTGGATGAAAATTGTAGAACAGGAAACCAATTGCACTTGCCAGCACAATTAACGCCAATGTCAAAATTAATGCTTTTCCATTAATAAATGCCATAAACGCGATGGTTGCCAAACTAATTGAAGAAATCCCAGCCGCCAAGCCGTCTAATCCATCAATTAAATTGATTGCATTGGTTATCCCAATTACCCATAACAAGGTTACCGGTATAGCCAAAATGCCAATATCAATTTTATCGAAGAAAGGAATGTATAAAAATTCTATCGTCAGTCCAGAATATACCACTACGACAGCAGCAATAATTTGGCCTAGTAGCTTGACCTTGGCGGATAAAGCAAATTTATCATCTAACAATCCGATTGCTATGATAATTAGAGCTCCCACCGTGATTGAAGCGATCGGTTCTTTATATAAACCTGATGCAAAGTAGCCTACAAGAACGCCGATGAAAATGGCCAAGCCACCCATGCGGGGCATCTCCTTTGTATGAACCTTGCGTTGATTCGGTTGGTCAACTACGCCAATGAGTTTTGCAAATTTAATAACCCATGGAGTGACAATAAGGACGGAGACAAAAGATAAAATTACCGACATTACCAACTTGATGTCCATTATATTTACTCCTTTTATACCTGAAATTAAGTCTTTTATTTCTAAAATTTAGTCCTCACTCAGTTTAACATAAAAGCGATCCAAAGAAATGAATTTTTTTTTACAATTAGATTTCATTACCCTTTACCCTGCTTAGATTATTTTCTAACCTATCCATAAGTTTATTAGTGGTAATAATGACTAAAATATTTGGTTAGAAGAGTCTACCCTTTTTACTTTAACAGTTCTTCTAAAGCATTTTCTGTCATTAATTCAATATTGCGGTTATAGGCAGCAACATCTGTATGACCATACGGGTCCAAGAACCAGTTCCAGTTAAACGTCCCCACAGAGAAGACCTTAGTACCATAGGGCTTCTCCCACCAGACAACATCCGACACACTCTTTTTTCCGTATAAGTTCACCGGGGACCTGGAAATTAACTCCACTCCGGCAATCTCCCCATCATACCGGTCAACTTCACCACCTATTACGCCTGTTATTTCATCACCATCTTTAAGTCCTGTTCCTTCATAAATCCAATGAGATGAATTCGTGATTACCATCGGATATGTTTTATCTGGAATCCCTCTATACATGCTTCCAAATAATTGATTTTCAGGCCTGTTAACCGGTGAGTTTCTAAATTGAGTGGTTACATTGGCTGGGGATAATTTCTGATAGGGATCCTGATCAGCTTTTGCTTTATAGCTGACAATATTGGCACCATCCTTTTCTAAACGAACTTGCCAGTACCCCACATTCGCATTTAAGTTTGCAAGGTTCAGATTTTGTTTGGTTAATTCCTCGATGCTGTCCCTGGTTTCTTTCGTCCAGTATTCATCATGCCCTGGTATGATAAGTAGTTTTGGATTGTCCACTTCTAATTTACCTTTGGCTATATCAACATTCGAATAATAATTAAGTCTATATCCTTTTTTTTCCATCCACCTGATGAAATTGTATTCATATTTAAAGAATTGCCCTGCCCCATTTCCCTCCAGATAAGGGCGATGATATGATAGATTGATTGAAGGTTCTTTATTTGTACTATTGTAACCGTAAAAACTTTTGCCCCCCCAATTATTATAGGCTTGGTACGTATTTGTTGCTATTACAATTCCAATTTCATTTTGAGTATTGGAATTTATAACAATCGGAATATACGATGCGTTTAATCTACTGTCTACTAGTTTGATTAAATACATTCCACTTTCCCAATCTTCTGGTATGGAGAATTGACCGGTTTTCACCCAGTTGGCATCCAAATTTTCAGGATTCGGCTTTTTCGTAGATTGATTAAGCGCTGAAAAGTAACCCACTGATTTCTTTAATGCTGCTCCTTCCCCCTTGTAGTAGCCCATTCTATAAATTTCTGCGCCATATCCAAATTCGCTGGATATATATAAAGATACATCGTCACCAGTCTGATAGGATGGCTTATCAGCATAACCCTGGATTGAAGAAGATTTCTTATCAATTTCCCATTTTCCAGGTTTATAGACCACACTCTCATTAACAGACGCTTGACCGCCAAAAATTGTAATTTTCTCAGGCTGTCTGCTAACCAAATATGAATGTATAAGATCCGGTGCATGATTGGGTCTTGTTAGTAATACCGGTCCTTTTGATTTGGCTGCTATTACCGATCCACTTAAAGCATCGGCGAACGTAATTCCGGTTGCAATAAAGGATTGTCTTGATTCGGGAAAAAGTTTTTCAGCGATATTAGCTGATACTTCATACCGGTCTTTTCCTCCAATCCTCTCTTTTACAGGCAATAATTGTTCGATTTCTTTGCTAACACTTGCATTACCGCCAACTATTGTGACTCCAGCTACCTTTTTTTCCTTTATCAACTTTAATGTAGAAGAGGGAATGTCATTTGACCTTGTCAATAAAATGGGAATATTATGGATTGAAGCGTAGGGAGCAATTGATAATGCATCGGCAAAAATCAGACCATTAGCCAAAATAATACTAGAGGAAGGAGGAAGTTTCATGGCTATGTTTTCCGATACAGCGAATCGATCTTTACCCGAAATTCTAGAAATAGTGTGCAGGTTCGAGATTTTAGATTCTTTGATTTGGGTGACAACATTAGGGGCGATACTGCCTTCTCCTCCAATGATTATTACTTCCTTTGGATTTAACCTATTTAATTCCTTAAGTGTCTCACTGGTTAACTTATCTTTCCTTGTTAGTAAAATAGGTGCGTCTTTATAGTAGGCCAATGGTGAAGCCGAGAGTGCATCTGCAAAAGCTAGGTGATTTGTTACTATAACAGTCTCAGCACCATTTCCCCAGTACTTTTTTGAGATATTCACCGCTACTTCGAACCGGTTTTGGCCGTCAATTCTTTCCTGTACTGTTTCAGCTTCAGCTGTTCCCGTAATTAAGCCCAACCATAAAAAGAGGCCTAAAAAGAGTAATATGAACTTTTTCATTAATGTCTATCTCCTCAAACGTAATATAAAAGGCACCTGGAATAAGCAAAAATTCCAGGTGCCTTTCCGATATCATTCCTTACCTTATTATCTGAAAAAAGTAAGAACTCCATTTGTGATTCCAATGGCAGCTTGTTCTCTATAATAATCGCTTTTCAACTTCGCTGCATCTTCTTCATTCGTTAAAAACGCCAGTTCCACTAACACACTTGGCATAGTGGATTCCCTGATCACTTTAAAGTTAACATTCTTTACTCCCCTATTATTTGTATCCAACTTGTCGACTAATTCTCTGTTAATATAAGTGGCCAGTTCCTGGCTTTTGGCAGCTGCATAGGTATCGTCCCAATAGGTTTCGGTTCCGTCTACATCAGGATTCGATGGAAATGCATTTGTATGGACACTGATAAATGCATCTGCCCCCTGCTTATTAGCAAGCGCCGCTCTCTCTGACAAAGTAGGATACGTATCAGCTTCACGGGTCATGATTGTATAAGCACCATTTGCATCAAGGTTTCTTTTCAATTTTGTAGAAACACCTAGATTCACTTCTTTTTCAATCACACTATTATCTGATGCACCTGGATCATCATCTCCATGACCCGGATCAACGACGATTAATTTACCAGCTAAAGGTCCCGCTACGGCCTTGACTACACTATCTGAAACTGATGCTTTACCACCCAATACGATGAAGTTTGTCATTCCCTTTTGACCTGAAATTTCCTTTGTCGCTTCAGGCAAAGAAGAGTTTCTTGTTAATAAAACCGGGGCATTTTTCTTAGCTGCTAATACTGAACCAGTTAACGCGTCGGCAAACGTCTGTCCAGTCGCTAAGAATCCAGTCGAGGTCGGTAAGTTTAGTTTCTCAATGATATTAGCAGCGACCTCATAACGGTCATCTCCACCAATTCTAAGGGGGTTATAGATTAATAAATCTGCATAGACCCCATTACTCACACTGGCTGTCCCACCCATTACAATTACTTGACTGGGATTTCTTGATTGTAAAGTTGAAATAGTCGGGGCAGAGAGTGCATCATCGCGAGTCAACAGGATTGGCATACCATTCCTTGAAGCATATGGCGCTATTGCCAATGCATCCGCGAAGGTCAATCCATTTGCCACTACAGCCTTAGAAGAACTCGGCATCTTCTTGGCTATTGCAGCTGATACTTCAAAACGGTTTTGTCCGCTTATTCGTTCAACAGTTGAAATCCCGAGACTTTTCACTTCATTTACGACGTTATTCGAAACACTTGCCGTTCCACCTATAATAACAACTTTGGATGGCGAAAGTTCACGAAGTTTGTTCTTTGTTGTATCCCCTAAATTTGTAGAACGTGTCAATAAAATCGGTGCGTTCATTCTATAAGCCAGAGGTGTTGCAGCCAGCGCATCGGCGAAAGCATCATAGTTAGATAGAAAAACCACATTGGCTCCACTTGGCCATCCATCTTCCGCGACATTTGCAGCAACTTCAAATCGATCCTTACCCGATAACCTCTCATATTCACCTGACGCACTGGCCACCTGTGCCAATCCTAAGAAGACGAAAAAAACAACCAGCGAAACTAATACTTTCTTCATTATTTCCTCCTATTGGTACAATATTCTAGTTTGTTATTTTCCTAATGTGGTATTAGGATAGTAGAAATCTAAAATCTGTTTATACGTTTGTCCATCATTCGCTCTTTTATTAGCAGCTTGCTGACTCATGCCAACTCCGTGTCCAAAGCCTTTACCGTGTATCGTGAAGCTGTCGTTTTCATTATCCACAGTAGGAGTGAACGTGCTTCTATAGTAAAGAGTGCCGAACATATACCTTAAGTCTGTTGCAGACTTTTCGATTGTTTCCTCAAATTCTTTCAGCTTGCCGTCAGAGTCCATGGAATAACTTTTTGTTCCCTTTTCTTTCAGGTAAAACTTAACTCTTAGAGATCCTTCAAGACTTCTTTGCGCAGCATTTTTTTCAGGATCCAGGATAAAACTTGAAATGGATTTGATTTTTATTTCTTTGTTTACATAGCTTTCATTCAGTTGTTTCTTAATGTTATCAATCAACGGGGATGTTTTTTGGTTGCCGTCTAAGAAGACCGTTTTATCTTCACTTACAGCGTCCCACCACCAGCCTGGGTTTTTCAATGCCGCTTCCAGAGTGACATTACTGTATGGTGTTTCTTCATTTGAGGTATTCGTGATTGTTTCGTCACTGATTACCGTTTTTGGTACTTTTAGTTCCCATGTGTAATTGTCATACGGGTCAGCCTTATTTGTTAAGTAGCCCAACTTTGGCGTACCCCATTCATCTGTATTAGTCGCTGTATAACCACCGTTGCTTGACGAAAATAACGCGGTGATTAATTTACCGTTATAACGTAATACTTCTCCACTCGTTTCGGTTACGGCTTGAGACGTCTTTACATTCCAATCAAAACCGCCATAAACCTGATAACTCTGATCATCCAGTACTGTTTTTCCCGCTTCATTATATGCATAAGTACGGGCAGCCACTGCCTGAGCCTTCAATGCTTCCATATGGTAATAGGCAGGGGACTCTTTAGGCACTACGCTCTTCAAATAGTCTTCAAAGGGAATATTTAAATTTGTAGGTCTAACATAAGAATTAGATTCTGAGCTGAATTGCATTCTCCCTAAATATTCTCTTTCAGAATCTCCCATGATCGTTAATATATTTGATTGAGAGTAAACTTCCGGCTTCAAGACAAAACTGGACGTTCCAAAATCCGCAATCTTAGAAGACCCTTGGTAGATAGCCAATCTTCCAGATTCATTTTTCACTACATAGTCGGTGCCTTCGTTAAGCTTGAATTCATTAGGAAGCTGCTCCACGACACTTTCTTTAACCGATGCCGGACCTCCTAATATATTAAACACATTGAAGCTTT
Organism: Rossellomorea vietnamensis; assembly: GCF_001305855.1. Lineage (GTDB taxonomy): Bacteria > Bacillota > Bacilli > Bacillales > Bacillaceae_B > Rossellomorea > Rossellomorea vietnamensis_A. Next base: position 173,647 of record NZ_LIXZ01000008.1, read on the forward strand.
CTTCATTAATAGTAGATTGAATGCTGTCAGGGAGCTTATCTGCTCTCGTTAAGAGAAGTGGAGCTCCGTTCTTAGCTGCTAATACCGAGCCTGTCAACGCATCTGCAAATGTTAACCCATTTGATATGTATGCCATACTTGACTCAATGTTAAGTTCTTTGATGATATTGGATGAGACTTCATATCGGTCACTACCTGCAATCCTGTCTGTCGCCTTGGCTTGGTTGTAAACGGCGTTACTTACACTTCCTGTTCCTCCGACTACCAGCACATCAGACTTACCTTGAACTGCTTCCAGAGAGGCAGTTGGAAGGTCATCTTTCTTGGATAGAATAATAGGGATTCCATTTTTGGCAGCATAAGGAGCAATGGCAAGAGCATCTGAGAAGATTAACCCATTTGTGACAACCGCTTTATTTGTAGTACCGAGGTTCTGTGCTACTTTCTTTGCGACTTCAAAACGGTCTTTCCCGTCAATACGTGAAACGTCAGTAGTAATTGATTTTAATTTAGTTTCTACAGATTGATTTACGCTTCCTGCTCCACCTATGATGACAATCTTATCCGGATTCAACGATTTAATTTTATTCAGGGTTGAGTCGGGAATACTATCTTTTCTTGTTAAGAGGATAGGAGCATCGTATTTATAAGCCAGAGGAGATGCGGATAATGCGTCTGCAAAGGCCATTGAATTCACTACAAAGACCGTCCCGGCAGTGTTCCATCCATTACTGGCAACATTCTCAGCAACCTGATAGCGGTCCGTTCCACTGAATCTATTATTATTGTTCTCTAACTTATAAACACCTTCACTATTAATGGTCAGGCTTGTTTTATTTCCGATATAGTTTTTAAGTTTTACAGATATTGAAGCTGCACCTGCTTCCACAGGTGTATATGCAAGAATCATTCCGGCACTTACGACAGATACGATTGTTTTTTTAAAATAACCCAACAACTTGACCTCCTATTATTAATTATTTTTCTGTGATTTCCACTAATTCAAGCTGACCTTTTTCATTTTCTTTATACTTCAATTGAACTTCTCCGCCCTCCTCCAGCTCTTGAATTTCGTCTAGCATCTCTGGATTAAATTGAATTGACATAACTTCATTGCCACTTTTCACTTCCATTGAATGAGTGTCGGCCAGTCCATTGAAAACGACTGTTTCTGTTTTTACATTATTTGTATCGGCCGATTCAACATTTTCTGAAGTGTTATTTTTTCCCACGTTTTCCTCTTTCGTTCCACAACCGCTCAACAATAGAGCACCAGACAACAATGCAATCCCTAAACTTTTTTTCATTCATTACCACTCCATTACATTCTAGTTACACGCTTTTCAGTTTAAATACTATATAAGCCCATAAATATTGTAAATAGAAAATAGAAATTAATAGAAAAAGAGTGCTTTTAATCCAAGTTTAAACATTCGACTGAAGTTAAACACTGAGATAATGGACATAGAAGTAGAAAAAGGGTACACAAAAAGCCCCAGACAGCAGGCATTCACCTGGATCTGAAGCTTTGGTATATTATGAATTTTTCTCTTCTGGAAGAAACTGCTATACGTTCAAGTAACCAGCAATTCCGTGAAAACAGAGCATCAAGGAAATAGAATCTTATTCTTTTCGTTTGGTCTCTTCATTCCAATATTCAGTTAACCCTTTTTCCATATTATAGAGTGATTGAAAGCCAATCCCCTTAATTTTAGTTATATCAGAGTAAGAATATTTTATATCTCCAGCCCTTTCGTCCTCTCTTTTAATATGGAGCTTCAAACCAGTCAACTTTTCATATAATGAAATTAATTCATTCAAACTTATTGAGTTACCTGTTCCGACGTTAAATACTTCCCCGATTGCTTTTTCACTCTCACCAACTAGCACCAGCGCACTCACTACGTCTTTAACATAGATAAAATCCCGGGTTTGCTCCCCATCCCCGTATAAAGTGAACTCGACTTGATGATTCTTTTCCAATTCCAAAAATTTATCAGTTAAAATAGAAACTACACCAGAATATGGAGAAGAGGGATTCTGCCTGGATCCGAATACATTAAAAAATCTCACTGCTGTCGTTGGGAGATTGTATAGTCTATTATAGGTCAAAACATATTGTTCAGAAGCATATTTGTCAATTGCATATGGAGATAATGGCTTAATATCTGAAGTCTCCGTTTTAGGTAAGGTTGGCTCATCCCCAAACACTGCAGCAGAAGAGGCAAAAATAAACCTTTTTAAGATGCCTTGCTTCTTGGCTCCCTCTAATAAATACAAGGTTGCATCCAAGTTCGTTTTATGAGTGACCAAAGGCGTTTCAACTGATGCCGCTACACTTGCAATTGCCCCTAAATGATATATCTTCTCAAATTGGTACCTCATAAAAATGTCGGTCACGAATTCCGAATCTGAAATATCTCCCTTGATAAACGTTACATTTTCATGTTCAGGTATATTTTCTTTTTTTCCCATCGAAAGATCATCGATAATGATCACTTTTTTATTTAATTTTAATAACTCTTCAACAAGATGTGACCCGATGAACCCGGCTCCACCTGTAACGAGATAGTAGCTCATCCAAAAAACTCCTTTAACATTGTTTAATTTGCCTGATTTGAAACAAACCCAGCCCCCACAGCAATTAAAGGAAAATTACATTGTAGGCGACTCCTCAAAACATTTAATACGTTACTACTCCATATTTAAATCATGTTCAATAATATATATCATTTTACACCAACTCCAGTTTATATACCAACGTTCCAAAACCCATGGTAAATACTAAAAAATATGTAATATTATCAATAAAAATGTCTCTATTTTGTCTTTATGTGATAAAATGTCAATATTATATACCGATATAACTAACATCTGACAAAAAAGGAGAAAAAATAAGTGAAAAAAACACTAGTTTCTGTCGCTGCCACCGCCGTTCTGTCGACTGCGTTTGCTGCATCCGCTTCCGCAAACACACATAAAGTTGAATCTGGTGATTCTCTCTGGTCAATCGCTGTTAAGTACGACACATCAGTTAGTGCCATAAAAGAATTGAACAAATTACAATCAGAATTAATTTTCCCAAATCAAGTGCTTAAAGTAGATACGGTAAGTCTTGATCAAGCCGTTAAGCCACCTTCAAACCAGACGTCAAGTACGTCAGCTACAGCCCAAAAGTATACGGTTAAGTCAGGGGACACCCTCAGCGCCATTGCTTACAAGTATTCCATCACTGTATCAGAATTACAAAAATGGAATAGTATCAATGGACATCTCATCTTTCCCGGACAGGTACTTAACATAGCCAGCGGCTCCTCATCCAGTAATCAAAGCAATGGGAATGTGACTTCTCCCAAACCTCCTGCTGCACCAACTAATCAGGAAAACTCTAATACATATTCAGTCAAGGCTGGAGATACATTATCGTACATCAGTAGAATGTACGATGTTTCAATTCAAGACATTAAACGTTTGAACAATTTATCCAGTGATTTGATTTATATCAACCAAACTTTAAAAATAGGAAAATCTCAAGTATCACAATCACCTGCCACAACTGAAACTGTTCAATCAAACGAAGGAAGCGGTACTTCTTTCAATTCAAATACACTCATTTCTCACGCAAAAGCACAACTGGGCATCCCATACTCATGGGGCGGTTCTAACCCGTCAGGTTTCGACTGCAGCGGTTTCATTTATTATGCTTTTAATAAGAGCGGTGTTAATGTAAGTCGAACTTCCAGTGAGGGGTATTACAATCGTTCTTACTATGTTAATAAACCAGCTATAGGGGACCTCGTCTTTTTCGAAAACACGTATAAAAAAGGAATTTCCCATTTAGGCATTTACGTTGGAGACAACAAGTTTATCCATGCTGGTGACAATGGCGTGGAAATTACTAGTTTAGATAATTCATATTGGAAATCCAAGTTTGATGGTTTTAAAAGGTTTTATGATTTGTAAAAAAACATGATTAACCACTACCTGGTACTATGTTCCCAACGGCTATATGGAAATGTACTACTTGGCAGTGTAAGTACACCAGGGAATTTCTATTCCCTGGTTTTTTCAAGTTTCCTTTGTAAAAAGTAACGTCCAACAGTAGTTTCCCATAACGGGCCTTAATCCTCAACAACCCATTACCAGGTACGAATAAGATCCAGAATAATACTGTAATTTTTCTGAAGTTCACACAAAAAAGCATCCAATAATCAATTCCTACTGACCTTTGGATGCCTTTTTATTAAATCAACGCACTTAGTTCCTTTATTCTGTTTTCGATGAATTGAATGTGCTTGCAATCCTGTTGAAGATCAAAGACGACGATTGCTTTCTTCATATACCTGACGGCTTCCTCAGGTTTATTCATCAGCTCCATGTTATATCCTATTTGATAATGTAACTCACCTAATAGGAATAAACTATCTTTCTGCAGGCACCATTTTATTCCATCTTCACAATATTTATTTGATTCTTCCTGTCTGTTAAGACGCGTTAACACCCTCGTAATATGATAATAATGTCGTGTTTTAATTGTATAATCATTCAAGTGGGGAAGAAGCTGAAGATGATCCTTGACTTCCTCAAAAACCTCTAACGCCTTATTAATGTCTTCTTTAAAGTAAATTGCCCCCAATGTCAGGAAAATTTCTAATTCTCGCTCAAGCAAAATCTTCCCTTTGGTATGGGTGAGATGGATGGCTTCTTTAAGAGTATCAACTGATTTACTCAAATCTTTCTTAACTTCATATAAATAGATTCCTTTATGCCATAGCAACAACTGTAAGTTTTTGTTGTTTTGTGAAAATAACGGATTATCTAATTCAGCTTTTACAATATCCATCATTTCTTCATATTTCCCATTTCTGCGGAGTATCTGGAGCTGTTGGAATACTTCCTGAAAGTAATCTAGCCGTGGAGTTGTCCCGATATCAAAAAAGTAGTTCACATCTACTCCCAACTTCTGAGAAATTTGATACAATGTAGAAGCATAAGGATAGACATCTCCTTTTTCGATCTTACTGATCTGTGCTTGTGTACATATCCCTTGTGAAAGCTCTTCTTGTGAAAGGCCACTGGTTTTTCTCAACTCTTTTATTTTGTTTCCCACTGCTTTAAAATCCATAAAAACCCACCCCTAAATATGCCTAGAGTTATATTTTTGAAGAAATCAAATGAAAAGCCTATTAATCGGCTTTTAAATTAGGTAATTTGACACCATATTCAGAATGTACAAAATGTTAATATATGTTTTAATTATTATAACAGATATTTCTTTTATTTTACCGAACATTAATTCGAACAAGAAAGGGAGGAAAGTCCTATGAAAAGACGTTTTCTTACAATGTTAACAGCATCGGTTCTTCTTTTTGGTATTGCAGGACTTGCTAATAACGATACTGAAACTGCAAATGTACAAATTCAAACAGTTGAACTTCCAACTCAACATTAATCATCATGTTAAAGCTTCCTTCATTCAGGAAGCTTTTTTCTTTAAAAATAATATTCTTATAGGAATATGCTTAGAATTATGAAAGAAAAGAAAAGAAAACGTTTTACCCATTAAATTAAAGTTTTTCAGCTCCTACGCATTTATGAGCCAAAATACACAATTCCCTTGAACATGATAGGATAAAAGTACAATAAAAGAAAGGGGCTTCATGATGAAAAGTATAAACATGAAAGTAAATCCTCTATATTCCGATGTAGATTTGTCGATTGTATTCCAGTTCGAATTCGAACAATTTGGAAATAAAATCGGAGAAGCGTTCGTCTCCACCTACTCTACCGCCGGGCACCCTGTACAGATTAGAAAAGGTAAGCACGGATCTTTTACCAAAACAGACAAAACCGCCGTTATAGACCAATTCGAAGTGGTTGGGGGAGTAGAAAAGAACTGTATGAAGAAGCTAAAACATTTCCTTGGAGTCATTGGAATTTCAAATGTCCATTCAGGATATACACTCAGGAGTAGATTTGGCGAATAAAATATTCAAGTATTGTGATCGTTATAAATTAGATCAAGAAGGTCCGTCCCTCGTTTTAAGGGTCGGACCTTTGGTTTAGTATTGAACTCATTCTCCTTCGGGTGGGTAAGGGCCTGTGGTTTGATGTGTTTTATCCCTAGAGTATTTTTAGTCTTTTGGTTTGGTCAGAATTTCCTCCTGTGCTTCGGTGATCCAATCTTGGTTGAAACGGAAAGGGTTTTCTTAGTCAGCCGAAGTGATGAATTTCACATTTTTCGTGAGGGTTTTTTCATCTATCCATTTTTCACTAAGCGTAACCGCTGTCACTTCCGCTTCCGGATCCACTCCTACCACTTTAAAATCACTGTTTTCAGATTCATCATCTATATCTACCAGCCCTTCCACTCTCATAAGCAGCTGGTTTTCACCAACATAATATACCAGGTTAACACGGTCATTCATCATATCATATAAAAAGTATGGTTCTCCTAAAGCATTAATGATTTGATTAACAGTAAGTGTATTCCCTTTATTTCTGACTTCTGCCCTATCCAATGCTCCCCCTTGTTGTTCCGTAAAACTTAGAACGTAGTCACTCCCAAGGAAGTACCTGTAGCCCCCTTCATATCCCCCGGTTGCCGGCAACTTACCATATCTTTCTATAATACTGTCGTATGTGTCTCCTAATTTAGTTTCTGTTCCATATAGTACTCCTTTGGAAGCTTGCTCTTTGAATTCTTCCGGATTTTGAATAATAACTGAAAAATCAAATGTTGGCGGATCTATAATAAATTCACCCACCGGCTTCTTCTCTTCTTCCATTTCTTGAACCTGAGTATCCACATCTTCTGAATCAGGTAATTCTTCCTTCACAGAGGATTCGCGTTTTTTATCTTGCAAGGTTCTTTTTTCTTTTTCTATTTTTTCTTTAAGGTCGTCCTCGGGTATAAAGGCCGAATGGCTCTTCTCATCCTTACGCTCTTTGCTTTCAATTTGATGATCATTCTTAGCCAATTCATCTTTCGATAAATAACTGCTTCCAAGGACAGAACCGATGAAAATGATTGCTGCTACTATTGCTGGGTTGAGAATCATACGCCAGCTTCGTCGTTTCTTATACTTTTGTTGCTGGATTTTCGTTATAATCGTTTTCTTCTGACTTGGTATTTCTTTATGTTGAAATAGTTCTTTTTCCAATTCATCTTTTAGATTGTGTAAAGGATCCTCATTCATTTGTGTCCCCCCCTTGCAGCAGAGCTTTTAATTTTTTCCTTCCCCTGTCCAGCCTGGTTCGTACAGTGGAAGCTTTAATGTTTAATAGTTCGCTAATTTCATCGGTCGTTAGTTCTTCATAATAATATAATAGGATAATTTCTCTGTACTTCATGGATAATGCAAAGATTTGTGCTGAAACACAGTTCTTATCTTCTTTTTGAAGGAGCTCTTGTTCTGGTGTTCCCGCCATTTCCTTATTGAACATTCGGTGAAATTTATCCACCACTGTGTTCTTTCGAAAATATGCAGACTTTTTATAGTCTTTGCATTGGTTCACAGCAATCCGATATAACCATGTTTTGTAGGAGGAATTATGGTTGAAGCTGCCCAATGAATGATACGTTTTAATGAAAACCTCCTGGCATATGTCCTGTGCCGTCGACCAATCCTGAACATACATATAAGCAAGCTTTGTAATCTGATTTTCGTACTGGTCAATTAATGTTTCAATCAATTGATCACTATTAATCTTCATATCTTCCAAACGCCTAAGCTCCCCTCTCACCTGGTGTAATACCTCTGTCATAAAACCTCCCTCCTAATGCTTACTACACATAATAATTGTTGTAAATCTTTATCTAGTACTTACTTGCTTAGAATCGAGCCTCTTTTTTCAGCGTTTAGTTCGATTCAGTTTTTTTGAACTTAACTGAAACGTTTGTCGAGTTGGGACGCTTCATATTACTTTGTCATAGTGGTATCTGCTTTTTGTTCCGTTCTTGAATCTTTCATGTTTATTGTGACTTTAACTCCCCTTCGTATTTCCTTTTTCCATTTCATGTTAGACGATTGTCAGCGGTAGAATGTCTCAGATATATTCAAAAATTTCAAAAAAGGTGCATTCCGCTTATAGGAATGCACCTTTCTAATACTATTTGGTTAAGGCATTTAAGATTAGTAAACTTGCCACCCTGCTCGTCATGTCCCTGATGTCGAGGGTCGGATCGATCTCGACGATGTCCATGGTGTGGACCTTCTGATGCTGCAGGGCAGTCTGGACCGCCTCGGTGAGCGTATCCGGGTGCATCCCCCCGGGACCGATCGCAGGGCAGCCTGGAGCGAATGCCTGGTCTAGGACGTCCATGTCGACGGAGAGGTAGATGGTGTCAACTTGGGGGTCCAGTTGGGTTAGAGATTTTTGGATAAGCTTTGTCATCTGTTGCTGTCTGACGTCCTTCATCGTATACACCGTCACCCCCTGCTCGATGGCATAGTCATGATAGGCTTTGGCGTTGGCATAGTTTCTGATGCCGATCTGGATGAGATGCTCTCCCTTAAGGTGCCCCTCCTCTAGTAACCTTCTAAACGGCGTGCCGTTGGTCGGCCCTCCGTCTTCCGTGTTCCTGAGGTCGTGATGGGCGTCAAACTGAATGATGCCGACCGTCCCCTTCGTTTCCTTGATGGCTTTGACCGTTGACGTGGTGATGGAATGGTCGCCGCCCAGGATAATGGTAAAGGGGGCTGCGTTCGTTTCGGTAGCCGCTTTCGTTGATTCATAGATTCGTTGATGCGACTCTTCAATGGACGTCGGGTGCATGGAGATGTCGCCGAAGTCGATGATTGTTTTCTGGTCGTCGGCGAGGTCCGTCCCTCTTTCGATGTTATAGGTTGTGAATGAGTTCAGGCACCGTCTGATGGCGTCGGGTGCGAAGCTTGCTCCTGAGTGGGAGATGGAGGGTTTGGAGAGGGGGGCGCCGATGATGGCGATGTCACCTTTCTTCCCTTCTTCCCAAGGTGTCAGGAGTTCGGCTGCTTTCGTTGTGTACCGGTCTTTGAACTGGGCCTTCCCTGCCGGCTTAATGTGCTGAAATGTGCTCATGAAGCTTCTCCTTGCGGTAGATGATACAGCCGTCTTTTATGACGGTATTGGTATGGTTGACTCCGTAATGATACGGAACGTAGTGATAGTTCGGGACATCCCATAGGACGATGTCTGCTTTACGCCCGGTGATCAGTTTTCCTGCCGAGTCTCCCCTGTTGATGGCGTATGCCGAGTTGACGGTGACTGCGTTCCAGATTTCTTCAGGTGTCATCTTCAGCTGAAGTGATGCCAGGCTCATGATGAACTGCAGATTCTCCGTCGGCGAGCTGCCCGGGTTGAAGTCAGTGGAAAGGGCGACTGCCGCTCCCGCTTCCATCATGCCTCTTGCGTTGGCGAACTTGCCTTTGTTCAGGTAGAAGGATGTGCCTGGCAGAAGGACGGCGATCGTGTCGGTTTCGCCCAGTGCCTGGATACCTTTGTCGGATGCTCCTACTAAGTGGTCTCCGCTGGTGGCTCCGATTTCCGTTGCCATTTCCGTTCCGCCGAGAGGGTCGATTTCGTCGGCGTGGATTTTGACGGAGAAGCCTTTTTCTTTGGCTTTGGTTAAAAATTTTCGTGACTGTTCAACGGTGAATACGCCTGTTTCGCAGAAGATGTCGACGAATTCGGCGAGCTGGTCTTTTTCGATGTCGTTTAATAGGTCCAGCATTTCCTGTAGGAATTCATCGGAGCGGTCTTTGAACTCCGGTGGGATGGCGTGAGCCCCCAGGAATGTGGAGACGATTTCTGCCGGATGCGTTTCGTTTAGCTTTTTTGCCACTTTCAGCTGTTTTAGTTCAGTTGCGCGATCGAGACCGTAGCCGCTTTTTGCTTCGACTGTGGTTACTCCGTACGAAATCATCCTGTTTAAGTGGAAGCGTGCTTTTGTAAGGAGCTCTTCTTCCGATGCTTCGCGGGTGGCCCCTACTGTGGATAGGATGCCTCCTCCCCGCTTCAGGATCTCTAAATATGGGACTCCCTGCTGCTTGAGGGCCATTTCGTGTTCACGTGAGCCGCCGAAGACCAGGTGCGTGTGCGGGTCGACGAGACCTGGAGATACGAGCTTTCCTTCTGCATCGATTCTTTCCGTCGCTTTTAGGGATTGTGCTTCTTCATGGGTGCCAATCCAGGCGACAAGTCCGTCTTTGATGGCAATGGCCGCTTTTTCTAGGACAGGAAGCTTGCTCATCGCCTCCCCTTTCAGAGGTCCGTCCCCGTGATCCATTGTCAGGAGCTGGCCGATGTTGTCGATGATGGTGTCGAATTGTGTGGTGGTCATCTTATTCTCCTCCTTTGTTCATTGGGATGTGGATGTTGTGTTTTTCGGCTGTTTTTTCTGCGATGTCGTATCCTGCGTCGACGTGGCGGATGACGCCCATTCCAGGGTCTGTTGTCAGGACTCGCTCGAGGCGTTCCTGCGCAAGGTCCGTCCCGTCTGCCACAACGACCATTCCGGCGTGCAGTGAGTAACCCATGCCTACTCCGCCACCATGATGGAAGGAAATCCAGGAGCCGCCTGCCGCTGTGTTGATGAGGGCATTCAGGATTGCCCAGTCTCCCACTGCGTCACTGCCATCCTTCATGCTTTCCGTTTCACGGTTCGGTGAAGCGACGGATCCGCAGTCCAGGTGGTCACGACCGATGACGATCGGTGCTTTCAGCTCGCCGTTTTTGACCAGTTCATTGATGGCAAGACCCATCTTCACACGCTCACCGTATCCAAGCCAGCAAATACGTGAAGGCAGCCCTTGGAATGCCACCTGTTCCTGGGCCATATCGATCCAGCGATTCAGGGCTTCGTTTTCTGGGAAAAGTTCTTTGATCAGGCGGTCTGTTCTGTAGATGTCCTCTGGATCTCCAGATAGTGCTGCCCAGCGGAATGGTCCCTTCCCTTCACAGAATAGTGGACGGATGTATGCCGGAACGAAGCCAGGGAAATCGAAGGCATTTTTGACCCCTTCGTCTTTCGCGACCTGACGGATGTTGTTGCCGTAATCGAATACAATGGATCCCCTGTGCTGGAATTCGAGCATCGCTTCCACGTGTTTCGCCATGCTTTTTTGTGACAGGGCCGTGTAGGCTTTCGGGTCCTGTTTGCGCAATTCTGTTGCCGCTTCGAGTGTATATCCTTCTGGTACGTAGCCGTTTAACGGATCGTGAGCCGATGTTTGGTCGGTAACGATATCAATTTTGACGTCCCGCTTGAGAAGTTCATGATGAACTTCTGCTGCGTTCCCTAATAAGGCTATTGAAAGAGGTCTGCCCTGGTCACGTGCTTCATACATCATCATCAGCGCTTCTTCGATGGAATCGGTTTTCACATCACAGTATTTTGTGTCAATGCGCTTCTGGATCCGCTCTGCGTCCACGTCGACTGCGATCACGACCCCTCCGTTCATCGTGACGGCGAGTGGCTGAGCCCCACCCATTCCGCCTAAGCCGGCTGTCAGGGTGATCGTCCCTTTAAGGGAATTGTTGAAGTGTTTCTTCGCCAGTGCCGCGAACGTTTCATACGTCCCTTGCAGGATCCCTTGAGTCCCGATATAGATCCAGCTTCCCGCCGTCATTTGGCCGTACATCATGAGGCCCTTTTGATCGAGCTCGTGGAAGTGCTCCCAGTTGGCCCATTTCGGCACGAGGACTGAGTTGGATAGCAGGACCCTCGGCGCCGCTTTATGGGTTTTGAACACACCAACCGGCTTACCGGATTGAACGAGCATGGTTTCATCGTTTTCCAAGTTTCTGAGCGTGTGGACGATGGCATCGAAGGACTCCCAGTTACGGGCCGCTTTCCCGATTCCTCCGTATACGACGAGCTCCTCGGGAATTTCCGCTACTTCGGGATCGAGGTTATTGTAGAGCATGCGAAGGACCGCTTCCTGCTCCCATCCTTTACATTCGAGGTCCGTCCCTCTTTTTACTTGTACGATTCGTTTGTCTGCTTTAACCATTTGTCGTTTCCTCCTTTGTTTTGGTTGGTTTGATTAGTGTGCTAAGTGTGGTTTGCTGCAGCCACTCGTTGGCTTTTTCTATGTCTTTCGAGAAGATCCGGTCCTTCGTGATGGAAGGAATGACCTTTCTCGCTGCTTCGTAAAATTGGCGGGTCTTACTTGCCATGAGGTCCGTCCCTCGATGTTCTGCTGCCTGCAGGTTGCAGATGAGCTCGACTGCGAGGACTCTTCTTGTGTTCTGCAGGATCTGGTAGGCGTGACGGGATCCGATCGTACCCATGCTGACGTGGTCTTCCTGGTTGGCAGATGACGGGATAGAATCGACGCTCGCCGGATGGGCCAGTGTTTTGTTTTCGGATACGAGTGACGCGGCGCAGTATTGCATGATCATAGCGCCTGACTGCAGTCCAGGCTGCGGGCTCAGGAATGGTGGCAGGTCATTCAGCTGCGGATTTACAAGGCGTTCGATCCGTCGTTCTGAGATGTTGGCAAGTTCTGCGACGGCGATCTTCATGAAATCCATAGCAAACGCGATCGGCTGCCCGTGGAAGTTCCCTCCTGAGATGACCTTTTCCCCGTCGTCAAAAATGAGCGGGTTATCCGTTGCCGCGTTCATTTCAATTTCGAGCTTTTCTTTCACGTAGTCCAGTGTCTGCCAGGATGCTCCGTGAACTTGTGGGATGCATCTTAGTGAGTAGGCATCCTGCACTCGGAGCTCCCCTTGCTTCGTTGTGAGTTTACTGTCTTCGAGGTAATCCCGGATTCTTTTTGCCGTTGCGACCTGTTGAGGATATCCCCTTACTACATGAATATCTTCGTCGAAGGCGTCCACGATTCCTCTAAGCCCTTCCATGGTCAGACTGGCAATCATCTCACTTTGGAAGGCAAGTTCCTCCGCTTCCAGGTACCCGATCACGCCCATTGCTGTCATCGCCTGGGTTCCATTGATGAGGGCCAATCCTTCTTTTGCCTGAAGCTGGATTGGGAAGATGTTTTCTTTTGAAAGAATAGGAAGGGTTTGATGAATTTCTCCCTGATACTGGACCTCTCCTTCCCCCATCAAAGCAAGGGCCAGATGGGAAAGCGGCGCTAAGTCCCCGCTTGCTCCAAGGGACCCCTGCTGCGGAATCACCGGATGAATCCCTTTGTTCAGAAACTCAGCAAGGCGCTCAACGATCACCGGTCTGACACCTGAATATCCTTTTAACAAAGCGTTACAGCGGAGTAAGAGCATGGCACGCGAAACGTTCTCCGGGAACGGATCACCCACTCCGCAAGCATGAGAGTGGATCAAATTTAGCTGAAGCTCCTCCACATCATCCGCATCGATCAGCACATCACTGAACTTCCCGAAGCCCGTGTTGATCCCATACACCACACGCTTCTCCTTCACAATCTTCTCAACCGCCTCGCGACTCTTCCGCACCCGCTCCATACTAAGCGGCGAAAGCTCCACATGCTCCTTCCCATAAATCACCCGCTTCGCCTCATCCAAACTCAAACTACAACCCGTCAACTCCACCATTTCGGTTCACTCCTTCTATTTAGGGACGGACCTCCGAAAACCACCTGCATTCGGTTCCCTCCCATTGTTATGTGCCGTTATTGCTGGTTTTTTCTCTTTAACGCTTTAACCTGCTGCGGGACGGACCCCTGACCACACAAAAAGGAGGCTCGACCAAAGACAGACTTCTGCCCTTGGTCGAGCCTCCTTTCAACTAATATCTCTAGGCTCTCTTATTTAAATATGATTGATTCCGAGTCCGATCGTTTCGTGCTCCAACCCCTTAATGGGCGCACCAATCGTTCCGTATAACGCGACTGCGATCCATTCGCCTTCCTCTTCACTTTCATAAGGAGTCCCTCTCACAACGGAGAATCGCAAGCCCACAGTCCGCAGGATTTCACCCAATTGGGTCTGACCGCGGGTGACCCCCGTCAGTGCTTCCATGATCGCGTGATACAAGGCATGCATCTCCCGGTACAGATCTTCCCGGACCAGGTCACTCCGCTTCGCCGCTGTTTCAATTGCGGCCACGATTTTCTGGCTGTCCATGGACCCGATCTTCCCGGTGCAGTAACTCCAATTCAGCTCATTGAAATGACGATTCCACTCTTCCTCTTCCCTGTCAACAAGGAGAAGAAGCATGGCATTCTTTCCGATACGAGTATGATCTGTCTTATTCAAGTGGCATTCGCACCTTACGTGAAAATTCTAAAAATACTAATAACTACTATTATTGTATGGTCTGATTCAGGAGAGGTCAACGAAAAAAGTGGTGATTTTAGAAACTTAGAGAGGTAGTTTGGTAGCGTGGTAAAGGGATTTTGCGGTGGTACGGGATGTGGAGGTCCGTCCCTCAAAAAAAGACGTACCTGTTCAGGTTCGCCTCATTCCTCCTTTATTCTTCTTGTTTTTTGCCTTTTCCTTTGAATATCTGGGGATTGTTCATAAGGTAGGTGACGGTTCCGTCATCGGACTTCAGGCTTAAGTAGGATAGAATGTCCTGTTTGTCTTCAGGGGACAGTGGACCGTCTACAGGGTATAGGGGCAGGATATTCAATTGCTCCATTCCCTCACGCTTATCGAGTACAATCTTGCAATCCTTTGGTGTGTTGTCTCCTATTCGGACAAACTTAAATGGGATCGAGTGATTCCGGTCGACCGGCACGGCAAACAATGTCGTGAACCCGACCGTTTCGAGAATCTTGTCCGAGTACATGATGCTCTCGAGGGCATGGGAAAATCCCGGCGGACGATTCACCACGACTAACTTATTGTAATAAAGCTGCCCTTGAAAAACGACTAAATGTTTTTTTGATTTCTTGACGATTCTTTTGGATACATGGAAATCCTCGAATACTAAAAGAAACTCTTTTCTCATACTTTCCTCCTCCTTGTGATAGGAATTTGGTCCTACTGATTATGAATTTCGACACTAATATCTAAATTCCTCTATATTTTTCCAAGAATATTTTATATTTTTCACTTTTTAATTGTAGTGGTGTTCAGTCCTTCGGTTTGGGGTTCTTTTTCTACATATTCCTTATACCGGCTGATTTGTGGAGTTGGAAAATAATTAAGCGTACGTTCCTTGGAAAGTAAGGGGTTATCGATGGAATGGATGTAGAAAGGATAACTGCTCCAGGGGTATGTCTCGGGATGTAGGGTGAGTTTCGCTTCAACGGGGTTGTGGTGGATATACCTGCTGACTTTAATAAAATAGGATGGCGTATCGATCTTGGTGGAACCATACCGTCCTTGGAACACATGTCCTACATAATCATATTTTTTATTGAAATAGACGGCGTAGCGGGTGTGAAGTGTTCGGATGATTTTCTCCAGTGGAACATCGTGGGTTTCGATCAACAGGTGAATGTGGTTGGACATCAAACAGTAGGCGTGGATGGTAAAAGGGTACTTGTCTTTCGTTTCCTGTAAATACATCAAATACTTCTTGCGGTCTTCATCATCATGAAACAGATCCTGCTTACGGTTTCCCCTCGCTGTCACATGATACGTCGTTCCCGGACTCCAATTCCGAGGCGTTCGAACCATAACATCACTCCTTCTCACAAACTCATAATCTTACACTAAACCTATTCGACATAAATGCGTAAAATCCTCTTTTTTCTTGAGGGACGGACCTCTATTCTTTCACGAAACCGTGAAAATGAAAGGGTAGAGAGGTCCGTCCCTCCTATTATCTATCTCTTCTGTGGTAGTCAAGGTTGGTGATGTTTTTTTGCGAGTAGTAGATGACTCGCTGTTTGCTGTGTTGCTTCGTGCTGAATACTAGTTTTGATTCTGGTTTCAGCCATACCCATGTGATGGTTTTCTTTTCTACACCTGCTGAAAGGTTTTCCCCTCTCCCATTCTTTTGTTCACCCATTCCATCTCCACCTTTACCCCCAATTCGACAAAATTACAATTATATTTACATTTTAATACGTTTGTCTGTAATTTTGTATACCTTTTCCAAATTATCTTTAATCGTAATCAAAATAACGATTTCAAATCGTGTAAATTCCTAATCCATGAACCCAAAAGCTTTATCTTGAAGAAAAAAGGGATAGTCGGTGAAAACAATGGATCTGCATGTAGAGTTACAGCATTACCGCAATGATGTATTAGAGCTTACCCAGAGAGAAGCAGCCCTTCGCTTGAATATCAGCCAGGGCGCATTATCAAACTATGAAACTGGTGCAAGGGACATCCCTTACAAAATGCTGCTTACCTTTAAGGAAGTCTATAAAATCCCGACCCATGAAATGAACCGGATCATGTACGGGGAGGAAAGCGACAGCCTTGGGCAAAGCCACGACCCCATGATCTTGAGAGAAACCTTCGAAGACGAAGAAACAAAAGAAATTCTGAAAACCCTCCAGGAGCACCCGAAATTCAAACGAACCCTGTCCTCCCTCTCCTACTTCACAGAAAAGCGCAAAGAAAAATTCTTCGCCCACGTCAACCACTTCTACCAGACGATGAAGGGTTGGTAGTACACTCTTAGAGGGACGGACCTCACTATCTGCAGTATAAACACTGTTATACCGGGATTTACGCTCCCATCTTTTAATAAAAGTGAGGTCCGTCCCTCATAAAAGCTCCTCAAAAAAAACGCCTAGGTTCCCGGATTACTGGGTCTAGAGCGCTTTTTGGTTTGTATCTATGGTGTATCCCGATTGGAGTTCTTGTTTGAGCCAGTGGATCATTGTATTGGTGTCCATGTTTCCTTGTTGACCTTTGTCGAACGCTTTATGGATGACGTTCAAAATATGCTGATCGTTGTTCACTTTCCCTTTCAAAACGACAACCTCCTACATGTTAAAACAGTTTATATCACTTTATTACACTATTAGACGGCATTTCAAACATCAATTTTATGCTATATTACCAGAAAAAACCACTAGTTGGAAGATAATTTTTTAAAAAAATTAACTTAATAAGGTACTTTATACCTATTTTATTCCGATTCTGGGGTGTCGATATAATAATGGTATGGACTGATTAAGGGCAATATCATCGAAAGGTGACGACGCAAAGCTACAGGGCTATTACATGCCAGCCAGCTGCCAAACCAAGGAGGGATTATTTTGTCGTTTTTGACACCCGAAGAAATAGTAGTAAAAAAGAAAGCTCGTAAAATGTGGATGTACATAGGTTTATTTGTCTTTACTGTCGCGCTTATTGCGGGCACTACATTTTTAACGTACAACATGTAAAAGCGTCTTGAGGCGCTTTTTTAATTTTATAAATTTTCATTCTACAATTTATGGAAAGTTTCGGGGTTTTTCGATAGAATAAGAGAAGTAATCTAAACTAGTTGGAGGCAACCATTTATGCATAAAGAAGTTAAACTCATTCGGGGTTTAAGACAACCATCCTACTTCTTTTATCAATTGAAAGATACGGAAGTATTAATAGGATACAAACAAAAAGTCTTCCTGGTTTTTCTATCGTCGGCCCTTGTCTTTGGCCTCGTCTCTTCATTCGGAATTGGAATGGATCCTCTATCCAAGGAATTGACGAAACTTTCACCATTCACATTCGAGATGGAAAAGTTCTTATTTCTATTAGGAAGAATCATTTCAGGTATATTATATGCGGCTGTGATTCTGTTCGTACCGGCCCTGATTTTCTGGACCATTTCAGATGAAGGGGAGTATCGTAAGCTCGTCATCATCCAAAGCCTGGTCTTGCTCATTCTATTAATCGAAAGACTGACCTATATTCCTTTATCCCTTTTTCTTTCACTTGATTGGTTCTCATCGCCTCTATCACTTGGAGTCATTGCTCAATACATAACCGCTAAACCATGGGTCATCTATTTCCTGGGCTGTTTCTCCCTATTTAAGATATGGGTTTTCTATATTCAATACAAAGGCGTCAAGAGACTCACTCAGCAGAAAAATTGGGTTATCTGGCTTATGATTTTGTTAATAAACCTACTATTTTGGGTTATTACTGCATTCCTGGCATTCCTTGATCTATCCACTCTAATCTAACTATCTAAAGGCTGTGAACAATCATGCATAAACGAACCATTCTCTACACCACCCTCACTCTGTCGCTCCTTTTTATAGGTGCCAATACATATCTCATTGAAAAAGCGGACAGTAAAGTCGACAGGGAACTCCGTGTCGCCGAATGGGAACCCGTCAACAAAGGTGCCCTGGCAAAAGAACTGCCGAAAGCGGGAGTCGTTGCTTCTGAAGAAGAAAATTACATCTATTTTAACGATGAATTCGGTTCTTTTAAAAAATTCCTCGTCAAAGAAGGGGATCAGATTAAATCCGGAACCCCCCTCTATGAATATGAAGTAACCGATCAATCTCAGCAAAAGAGCGTCTTGGAATCAGAAGCTGATCAACTCGAAGACGAAATTGACAGCATCGAAGAGAACATCTCCGACCTGAAGCGACTGGAATCATCCCTTCCATCAGGGGCAACCGATGACAAAGAAATCCCCATCGAGGCCAGCGCCCTTCAATCGGAATATGATCTAAAAAAAGAAATTGCCGCCAAGGAACTTGAAATCGATCGCCTGGAAAGTCAAGTCGACAATCTCGAGCGCCAAATTTCAGATATCGAATCATACGAAACGACCCTGACCGTCCAAAGCAGTGTGGACGGAACCATCAAGGACCTGTCCCATGCGATCGACAATCCGTTGATCACGATTGCATCACAGTCCACCATCGTCACGACCGATCTAACGGAAAAAGAAATCGTCAAAGTCGATGAAATCATGAGTGCAACCGTCCAATCGGATGTTGAGGAAAAAATTCAAAAAGGGATCGTTACCCGGGTGGCCACCCTTCCTAAAAATGATCCACACATCCAAACCGACAGCATGTACCCTGTAGAAATCAAACTGCAGGACACAAAAAACGAACTGCTTCCAGGACATCATGTCTTCTTATCCATCATCACGGAAGAAGTCAAAGGAGCATTCGTTGTCCCTGTCACGGCCATTGAAAAAGATGGCGAATCAAAATATATTTGGATTTTAACTTCAAAAGGCAGTGTCGAAAAACGCAAAGTTGAAACCGGCCTTACAGTCGACGGACAGCAGCAAATCAGGTCGGGAGTAAAAGCTGGCGAATACTACATAGTCTACCCTGACGAGATTCCGGCATTACAAAAAGGCGCTGCATTCATCACAGCACTTGATTGGGACAAAGTGAAACTAAGAGACCTGAAGAAATTTGATCGACCGACGATATTGGAGAATTTATTGTTGGGGATTTTGGAACGGAAATAAAGGTTAGACCGGCTCTTATCAGGGAGCCGGTTTTTTTGTGTCTATATACATACTCCTCCCCCACCAACAAATACTATGCCTACACTAAAAGAAAAGGAGCCCTGACCCACCATGAAAACACTCAAACGCCTCACCATCCTCCTATCACTCCTAACCCTCACCCTGCCCTCCTCCGCAACCGCAGCCCAACCACCCCACAAAAACGTCATCCTCATGATCATGGACGGCACCAACTCCGACATCCTCACCCTCTCCCGCTGGTATCGAGGGACGGACCTCAAGCTCGATACGATTCTCAGAGGCGGTGTCCGAACCTATTCCGCCCAGTCTGCGATCACCGATTCCGCTGCAGCAGGTTCTGCCATGGCGACAGGCTTGAAGACGAAAGCGGATTACATAGGTATGAACCACAGTGGAAGTCCCGTTTTGACCGTCCTCGAAGGCGCCAAGCTGTCCGGTTACAAAACCGGCATTGTCTCCACCTCCCCCGTTCAGCACGCCACCCCTGCTGCGTTCACGTCCCATGCCTTGAACCGGGATGAGTTTGGCGATATCGGTGAACAGCAGGTCTACCAAGGGCTCGATGTCGTGTTGGGCGGTGGTGCTTCGTGGTTAAAGCCACAAGCCAAGGAACCATCCATAGACGACGACGGCATGCTGAAAACAAATCAGGTCAGCCGTGAAGACGGAGAAAACCTTTTTAAAGAGATCCATTCTTCAGGATATGACTTAGTTCTAAAGAGGGACGGACTTCTATGGGCGACGGCATCCCCAAAACTATGGGGAGTGTTCGCTGATGAAGATATCTCCTATGAGTTGGACCGACCTCTGCTACATCCCGATGAGCCTTCCCTTGCGGAGATGACCCGTACGGCCATTGGTCGGCTTTCTCAAGGTGAAAAAGGCTTCTTCCTTATGGTCGAAGGCAGCAAGGTGGACTGGGCCGCTCATAAGAACGATCCGGTCGGCATGATCAGTGAGGTATTGAGCTTTGACGATGCTGTCCGTGAAGCTCTTGATTTTGCCAGGAAGGACAGGAATACCATGGTGGTTGCCGTGACGGATCATGGGAATAGCGGATTGACAATTGGTAACAGAGATACAAATGGTAATTATAAAACCCTACCTGCCGAGAGGTTCATTGACCCACTGAAGAAAGCCAAGCTTACCGTCAAGGGCGCCACCTCCCAGCTGAAGAAGGATCGATCGAACTTAAAAGAGGTTCTTTCAAACTATGGGTTGGGGGATCTGAGCGGGAAGGAATATCATGCGATGGAATCCGCTGACAGTGTTGAGGAGCTTGAAAGTAAGATGGTGAATCTGATGGCGAAGCGCGCACATCTCGGCTTCACCACCCACGGTCATACCGGCGAAGACGTCTTTTTATACTCCTATGGTCCAGATAAGCCGGTTGGATTGATCGAAAACACCGACATACCAAGGGTGATTTCTACATATATGGGATTCTCACTATGGACCGGTCCGTTCGCCTCATGGTATACGGATGGGGTTAAATATTATCGGGATAGGGGCTATGAGGTGTCGGTTGAGGGACGGACCTCTATAAACCCTGTGATGGTGGCGAAGCGTGGGGATCTGGTTCTTCGTTTTCAGGAAAACAAGGATTTTTATTGGAGAAACGATGAAAAAGTAAGGTTGAAGAGCGTGAATGTGTATGATGGGGAGACGTTTTATGTGCACGTGGCAGAGTAGTGTGGGGATTGGGCAGGTTTTGAAGGGGGAACGTTGGGTTTATTTTCAATCTTGACGTTTTATTATCAAATCCTTGGGTTTTATTTTCAAATCCAGAGATTTATTTTCAAAACCCCTTCCAGCGGCTAATCCCCGGTACCTCACGGGGAATCTATTTCACAGCCGCCGATTAATTTATCAATCTTGCCACGCACCAAACCCACATTTCGACAAACTCCACACCCCCTCCTCACCACTTCCCAGCCCCCATGTTCCTTTTCCCCCTCCTTTTGCGTTATAATAAAAGAATGCGATTTTATAGATTGGAGAGGTTGGTTGATGTCGATTCGTATTCAGGAGTTGAAGGATAAGTTGCTTCCCATGAGTCAGTCGATACAGGGTGAGCTGGACCCGAATCAGGACGAGAGCAAGAATGTCGTGTCGAAGGGCCTTCTTTTGTTCCGTCAGAATCTGGTTTCGAACGTAAAGGTCCGGGATGAGGAAGTGTCGGCGGAGGTGCAGGATGTGACGCCTGTCACCTTGGAGCTGAACTTATTGTTTCCTCTTTTAAGCAAGTGCTCATGTCCGCAGGATAAATGGTGCCGGCATCAGATGGCGACCTTCTTTATGCTCTATAACAAAGTTGGACGGGTCAGTGAGTGGATCCAGAATTGGCGGAGTCAGTCAAAGCCAGCCACTCCGGAAGCACAATCACTGGATGATTTAATGAAAAAGCACGGTGCTTTAAAGAAAGCAAGCGATCTATTGAACGAACGGAAAACACGGGGCAACAGCCCAGAGGAATGGTGGCAGTTCTTTGATTCCTTACTTAAGAAAGAGGACTTGGAGTTACTTGGAAGACAGCCCTATTTAATGGACGTTCTCGTGCAAAATATCACGAAGCGGTTCATGAAGGAAGCTCCCTTCGAACGGGAATGGAAGCCCCTTTATCAACTGTTTGCGACTTTTTATCTCTCAGTTGAAATCGACCTTTTTCTACAAAAACGGAATGTCGAACTGAGCCGTGAGCAGTACAGCATGTACGATTTCCTCCTGGGCGAAATGGAAGACGCCGTGGAGAAGCTGTCGATCCATGCCATGCCGTTCAGCTTCGATCCGTATATTGCTTTCTTGAAAAAACAGACGATCACAATGAGCAATTCAACGGAGAACAGTACGATGATGAAGGCTGAGGTGTACCGCTTCTTATGGTACTACTTGTTCAAACAGAAATCGTGGCGCCGGGATGAAGTGACGCGACTGGAAGAGGAAGAAATCGAGGATCCCACTTTTCACAATGTGGCCCTCCTCCATCAATACCTCCTTCTTGAGGATTTGAATAAAGCAAGTGAAGTCGTCGATGAGCTTGGTACAGAACTTGTCGCTTATAGTGAATTCTGGCTGAGGAAATTTTTTGTCGGGAAGCGGTACGAAGTGGGATTCTTCCTCGTCCGCAATGTCTTATCGAGGATGCCGGATCATCTCGAAACCCTTGATTATTATGAAGCAACCCGGTTCGTCCGCTGGTTCGTGCGGATTTTGCCGATGGATTGGCTGATGGAAAAGGACAGCGCCCTTGTGAACGAACTTCTCCTTTCCATGCTTCCGTACAGCTTTTTCTCCTATAATGAGTATCTCATCACGGCGAAGGCTTACCGTGAATGGGTCGAGCTGCAAAAATATATGAGCTACAGCATTGCGGAAATGGAAGGCATGGGCCTCCGAGACGTGACGAAGGAAGCACCCGAGCTCGCCCTGCCGATTTATTACGCCGGCGTCATCACAGCTATCGATCAGAAGAACCGCGACAGCTACAAGCTCGCGGTCCGTTATATGAAGAAGATCCGGACGATTTATAAAAAAACGAAGAAAACCGATAAGTGGGATGTCTATCTCACCTATATTCTGGAGAAATACAAGCGTTTACGCGCGTTCCAAGAAGAGTGCAGAAAGGGTAAGTTAATCGATGCTTAAACTGTCTTCCGTGAAAATCAATGTCCATACAACTGAATATGAAGACCGTTTCTTCATGACTGCGGAAAACGTCGAAGGTGAACTCCTCCCCCCGAAAGAATGGAAGGGGCAGCTGTTTCTTTGGCATGAAGAAAGCTATTACGGAACTCTTATCGAGGAGTCGAACGATGGCGTTCCCGTCACCAAATGGCAGTTCCTGACCCTGCTTTCCGGTGAGCATTTCAGCAGCATGATCCAGTGGGACTGGGATGAAACCGGGCAGGCATGCATTGCGATTGCCCCGGTGATCTATGAAGCCGTTGAAGCCGGACGCTGGCTGCCGCGTTTTGAGGAATGGCAGGAAAAAGGACTGCAGTTTCACATCCCCGATGAAGTATGGTCGAACTTCAACGAAGAATTCTGGGAGGAAGAGCTTCCCGGTGGAGGTCCGTCCCTCAAAAATCTAACGGAAACTTGGTTTCAGGGTGCATTGAATGAGGCAATGGCGTCTGGTGGATCGAGTGCGATGAAGCGGATCCAGAAGCTGAAGGAGAGTACGCTGACGTCTGAAGAGTTGGATGCATACTTCGATGAGAGACGCTGGAGTGAGTGGATAGCGGGGGCTGATGAAGAACTGCCGTTTTCAATCGGACTCCGGATCACCGAGCCCCTTGATGAAGATGAGTCCTGGGAGCTTGAAACGATTTTACGAGATCGAAAGAAACAGAACCGGATCATATCCCTTGCTGAAGACACGGTTCCCCCTTCCTGGAAAAAACATCTGAATGACGTATCCGCTGAACAGGAACGCTGGATGAAGATGCTGCCGATCCTCCGTGACACGGACGGCTCTCTCAGGACGTCACTCGGTGAGCATGACGCATGGGATTTTCTATCCGTACTGAGCGAGAAACTCATCGATCTCGACATTGAGATCCTCCTCCCATCCTGGTGGGAAGCAATGAAAGATGCACAGGTTCTCGTAAAAGCCAAGCTGAAAAACACGGATACGAGCTACCGTAAATCCTTCGTGGGACTCAACGCCATGCTCGATTTCGACTGGCGCCTCTCCATGAACGGAGTCAATCTTTCCGAGGACGACTTCAATCAGCTTGTCGATGACCAGCGCCGCTTGGTCAAAATCCGCGGTCAATGGATGAAGCTCGACCCAGCCATGATTCGACGGATTCAGCAGATGATGACAAAAGCGAAGCAGGAAGGGATCTCGATCCAGGATATGCTCGAACAGGAACTTGTCCCCCGTGATGAGGAAGAGGTGGAAATGGATCCCAATGAAGATGAGCATGATCCTTATCAATACGCCCGGATTCAGCTCGAGCTCAACCGCTCTATGAAAAAAATGGTGCATCAGCTGACGAATGTCTCATCGATTCCGCTTACAGAAACGCCCCAATCATTTATAGGCGAGCTTCGTCCCTACCAGCAGCTGGGAATGAGCTGGATGCTCTTTTTACGGAAGTTTGGCTTTGGCGCCTGCCTTGCCGATGACATGGGACTCGGGAAAACGGTTCAGCTGATTACGTACCTGCAGCATGTGAAGGAAACCGAAAAACCGGAAACCCCTTCCCTGATCGTTGCCCCTACCTCCGTTCTCGGAAACTGGCAGCGTGAGTTGGAGAAGTTCGCCCCGGACTTGAAGGTTCACCTTCATTACGGTCCGACCCGTGCGAAGGGTGAGAGTTTTGCTGCTGCGATCAAGGGTGTCGATGTGGTGCTCACCTCTTACGGCTTGTCCCATATCGATTTTGACGAGCTGTCACTCGTCGAATGGACATCGATCTCCCTTGACGAAGCACAGAATATCAAGAACGCCAATACGAAGCAATCGCGGGCGATCCGTAAGCTGAGCGGGAAGCATCATATTGCACTGACGGGAACCCCGATGGAGAATCGTCTGTCGGAACTGTGGTCGATCTTTGATTTCCTGAACCACGGCTATCTCGGTGGGTTCACCCAGTATCAGAAAAGTTATATCGCCCCTATCGAAAAAGATGAGAACGAAGAAAAAGTCAAAGAGCTTCAGGCGAAAATCAAGCCGTTCTTACTGCGTCGGACGAAAAAAGACCCTGAAGTCGAATTGAACCTGCCTGAAAAACTCGAGCAGAAAGAATATTGTCATCTCACTGCCGAACAGGCGGCCCTATATGAGCAACTCGTGAAAGACACTCTTACTAAAATTGAAACACTGAGCGGATTTGAGCGCAAAGGGTTGATCCTGCAAATGCTGAATCAGCTGAAGCAGCTCTGTAACCATCCCGCTCTCTATTTAAAGGAACCAGATCCCAAGTCAATCCTGTCCCGCTCTGAAAAAATGCAGAAGCTGAAGGACATCGTGGAAACCGCCCTCGAATCCGGCGAAGCCTGCCTGATCTTCACTCAGTATATCTCCATGGGCGAAATGATCCAGGAAGTGATGAAGGAAGAATTCGATGTGGATGTCCCTTTCCTGAACGGAAGCACAGCCAAAGGAAAACGGGATGAACTCGTCGAGAAATTCCAGAACGGCGACTTCCCTGTCTTCCTTCTGTCACTGAAAGCCGGCGGTACCGGTCTGAATCTGACCGCTGCCAACCACGTCGTCCACTACGACCGCTGGTGGAACCCGGCCGTCGAAAACCAGGCCACCGACCGTGCCTACCGAATCGGACAGAAACGTTTCGTCCACGTGCACAAACTCGTTTCATCAGGCACCCTCGAAGAAAAAATCGATGCAATGCTCATGAAAAAGCAGGCACTGAACGACGAAATCATCCGCAGTGACCAGTGGGTGACAGAATTGTCGGATCAGGATTTGGAATCATTGCTGGTGTTGGAGTAAAGTTGATGAGCCTCTTTCCTTTTGTGGGAAAGGGGTTTTTTGTTGGTTAGAGGATCTACACCCTACTTATAAATGGTTTAATTTGGAAAAATACGCAATAAATGAAATAATGACGCAATTAAAATGGAAATGACGCAATTATTTTGAAAATGACGCAATCACTCAATAAAATGACGCAATTAATTCCATAGCGAACCACTCAACGCTCATACAGCCCAATTTTCTCATAAAATAAATGCCTTAAACCGGTTCAAACAAGGGATCCCCTCTCCCAGCTTCCTAGTTTCTCTCAAAATTGTCTCAATTCACGCCAAAAGTTGTACATACCCACATCCTCTATTAATCTAAAACGATATCACATCTTTCAATTTCCCTTTTTACAAATATAATTGTAAAATGTTTCATCATAAAAAAAACACCAGCCTCCCCTCAAGGAAACCGGCTCAATATGAAGATAAAAGGGGGAATACTTCACTTTCACTTACCGCTACACATGTCTATATCTGATGAGGCAAAGCAGGGGCATCTTGCGGGTGACCATTGGACTTTGAGACATTGCTTATAGGTTGGTTGGATTGACGCTTATGGAAAGAAATCTTGTTGAGGGTTATAAAAAAATCAAGATGAGGTTTTCAAAACCGGGTTCGGATATTCATATCCTTGTTCAAGGGCGGTTACCCGTTGAGATAAGTAGAAGTGTTCGACATTGATTCTTGCTACTTTTTTAATGAGGTCTTCCGTCATTTTTTCCAGTCGATCGACTCTTTGTTCAAGTTCTTGCAGTGTGGCCACAACTTCATCTCCCTCCTGAAAATATTAAAACGGCAATTCGATTGGTTCTTTCCTGCTCGGTTCAGGTGCAGTCGGGGACGCCTGCTTACTGTCCAGGAACCGGACGTTTTCAGCGACGACTTCGGTGATATACGTCCTCTTTCCTTGATCATTTTCAAAGTAACGGGTTTGAATGCGCCCCGTCACCCCAACGACGGATCCCTTCCTGCAGTATTTCTCCGTATTATCCGCTGCACGGTTCCATATCGTACAGAGTACAAAGTCGGCATCAACTTGGCCTTGCTGATTCTTATAGGGCCGGTTCACGGCAATCGTCACGCTGAGTACTGATTTTCCTTCCATCGTTTTTCTGGCTTCGGGATCTTTCGTGAGCCTTCCCACCAGGGTCACTTGGTTGATCACTTGGGTTCATTTCCTCCTTTCTGTTAAGGTGTAATCATCTTACCTCCCATCTGCAACTCTTGTAAAATCGTGAATTTCCGAAATTCGAGACAAAAACGGCTTGAATTTGGCAAATTCGCCTAGGGAGATTTTCCTCTTTTTCATCAAAAACCCGGTCAAAAACACAAAATTGCATCTTTCGTCATTTTTTTCATCGGCAAATGTATTAGGGAAACAATTCCCCCTGTGATATAATTTGATAAAACCTTTAAATGGGAGTTGTTCGTTCATGAAAACCTTTAAAGTGATTTCCCTTCAAGTAGTGGAGGACGAGGAACTGCATGACTTTGAGCTAGTGGACGGTCTGATCATCAATAAAGAAGACGGTCAGAAAACATGGCTTGTCGAAACGTATATGTCGAATGAATACATCGAATTTTTCCAAAGGGCGCAGCAGAGTAAGGGTGACTTGGAAATCCAGGTCGTCATTTCCCATGCCGCCAATGACCCCGCTGCCTTCATGACATCCATCCGTTGCATCAAAGAAATGGATGAACATATCAGCATCATGTTTGAGGGGAAATTGAAGAAACAGCGGAATGAATATGCGGAAATCCTGCTTGATGATTTAGTCCAAAGAGGATATTCAGGGGAAGAATTGGTTCGTGAGTTCCGTCAAAAGATGGTATCGAAACCGAGGATTCCTGCTAATGCGAAGCCGAGCGTTTAATAATACGAAAATATGTAATTTCCTGTCGAAATATTTATGATATAATTGGAATTAATATTGTGACTTCAAACTCGAAGTCTTGAGGTAGGTGTCCCCGATGATTGGAGAAAGAGTTAAGAAATACAGACAAGAAAAAAGAATGTCCATGACAGAGCTCGCTGAGAAAGCAGGCGTAGCCAAGTCATATTTGAGTTCAATAGAGCGTAATCTTCAACAAAACCCTTCCATTCAGTTTCTGGAGAAAGTGTCAGCGGCTTTAGGAATTCCTATGGATGCTCTTTTATATGACCAGCCTGAGGATCAAAACATTGATCACGAATGGATGAAGATTGCAGAGGAAGCCATGGATTCAGGGATCACCAAAGAACAGTTCCGTGAGTTCATTGAGTTTAATAAATGGAAATTAGACAATAAATAAAGTCTTGCGAAGAGTTCGCAAGACTTTATTTATATTAGATCACTTTGTACCCGGCCTTTACTTCTTGGGATTGCTTTTGTAAATACTCCCTGATTTGCTGCTTAGAAATTCCCGCTTCCAAGGCTTCTTTGACTAGCTCAACCCATTCTTGGTCCAATTCTCTATTCCCCAAATTGTTTCCCTCCTAAAATACATTAAACGTATTCCAGGCAATCCAGCCGCCATCGTATTAATATTCATTCCATTTCACGTTAGAAGTCTTTCATTATGTAGTCTTAAAGGAAAGTGATTTTCTATTAATACTTTAGACCTGTGACTTTGCGTCCCCATTTTTCAATGAGTTTGCCTTTTTCTGCCCTCACTCTTCTTCGCTTTTCGTTATAACAATAGTACCATCTTTTTTCGAAATTTTTTGTCTTTTCCAAGAAAATTTTTACACTTTTTTCCTACAAGTGAATACTTTATTCGACAATAAGCATGTTTATTACTAAATAAATTGTTGTATCATTAGAAAATAATGAAATATTTGTCGGATTTTAAAGTTATTTCTTGCTCAAATTCTTTTCATAAGCTTCTAACTTTTTTCGCAATGGGATGAAATCACCATGCCTTAAGGTAGGGGTAAAAAAAGGTGCTTCAGTTAAGTCATGGCCACATGAAGGACAAATCCAATTACCTATTTCAGTGCTACTGAATGAAGAGCGAGTGCATCGATTGCAAACTTTTTTATACATTTATCCACCTCTCTTAGTTATGATAGATTTGTTCTTATTAATATTTTAAATTTGTTCTATATAAAGAACTTCATAAGATTACTATAATCCTATTTCCAAAAAAATGAAACCCTTGATGTATTATTTTTTCAAAAAAAAAACAGAGACAACTCATAGTCGCCTCTGTCTTACCACCTTACTCGTCCTTATTATCTTTATCCTTCATATCAATATCATCTTCTACAGCGTCTTCTTCAGGTGTGTTGTTATCCTTCGCTGCATCTTTGTCGCCATCTACATTTTTGTCTTCTGACTCAGGGTAGTTCTCTTCATTCATGTCCCCGTTGTCGTTCATATCATTATTCTCATCCATATTGTCGTTTTCTTCCACTGGTGCTTCGTCTTCCGGAGGAGGCTCCTGGTTGGCGTTACATCCTACAAGAAGGAAAGCGGCAAGTGCAGATCCACCAAGGACCGATAGTAATTTTTTGCTCATGATGTATGACTCCTTTCTAAGTTGGTTAATGTAAGACCGTTATGTTGGTCTTTCGTTAGCTTTCCCGGAAAATGAATTAACTTGCATAAAAAAGCCGGATTTGATGTGAAATGAATCACATCAAATCCGGCTTTCCCAAAAGGACTACTCCTGCTTATCCCCTAGAGCGAACATCATCTCTAACTCACACGCAACTTCACCATCAACGGTCGCAACACCTTTTCCTTTACCGATCGGTCCTTTGAAACGGATCATCTCGACTTCAAGGCGGAGCTGATCACCAGGCTTCACCTGACGCTTGAAACGGCATTTGTCGATGCCTGTGAAGAACGCCAGACGTCCTCGGTTATCCTCCACCTTCAGCATCGCCACAGCCCCTACCTGAGCGAGCGCCTCAACGATCAGCACACCAGGCATCACAGGATAATCAGGAAAGTGACCATTGAAGAACTCCTCATTCGCCGTCACATTCTTAATTCCGATTGCCTTCTTGCCTTCCTCCACCTCTAAAATCCGATCCACCAGCAAAAACGGATAACGATGGGGAATAATCTCTTTAATCTCATTAATATCAAGCATATATGATTCCTCCTACCAATATGTATGTACACCTTATTGTACAGAAACCGGGGCTGTAATAGCAACAGGACGGGAGGGACGGACCTCGAAAACAGGCTCTTTTCTCCAAGGAAATCCTTTTATATCAACGTTTCCCATCCAAAAAGGGAGCAAATCCGAGGTCCGTCCCTCCCTACAACCTCATCTCCACCCAGGCCACGATCGAAAAGAGGGACGGACCTCGAATCACAAGCTCCATCCGCAACAAAACCCTGTTATATTAAGGTTCACTGTCGCAAAAGCTAACGATTTCGAGGTCCGTCCCTCTAAATAAATTATTTCTTCACTACGATATCGATAATATGCTGCCAGGTTTCTGCTTTGAAGACGTCGGCTGCGTCACCGTTTCCGATGCCTGCGAAGCCGATGATGGCACCGAGGATGAGGCTTCCTGCAAGAAGAAGGATGAACAGAAGGATTCTGAGCCAGATTGGAAGCATGCGAACACGCACCCAGCGTGATGGCTTGGTTTCGTCCTTTTGCTTTGCTTTTTTTTCTGCTTTTACTGATTCTCTTGTCACTTTTTCTTGCAGTAGCTCTTTTTCACTCATAGCACTTAACTCCTTTTAGCGTATCCCATTTACAAGGCCCATCATCTGATCTGCAAGGGAGATCGATCGCGCCTGAAATTGATATGATCGTTGGACACTCAGCATGTCCGTCATTTCTTTGCTGATATCCACGTTGGATCCTTCTAATGAATTCTGGACCATGGAAATATCAGATCGTGCTCCGCCTGTGACGTTGGTCACCACTTCATCTTCTGTGACGCCAAGTTCATCGAGGTTGTCTGCAAAACCTAACAGGTTCCCGCCATACTGCTGAAGAAATTGAGATTTTTCAACCGTCACAACGCCAAGGTTGAATCGTTCTTCTCCACCGCCGGCACCAGTAACGGTCAGAACCCCGTTATCGCCAAGCTGAAAGGAAGATGCGTCCTCTGAAAACGTAATATAGTTATCATTCTCATCCAGTACCGGCAGCCCGCTTCCGTTCACGAGCATCATTTCCCCGTTCCCTGTAGGACTCGCAAAGAATGCTCCGTCCCTCGTATAGCGCACGGCACTCGTGTCCGTATCTTGACTAAGTACCTTGAAGAACTGACGATCATTGGTCAAAGCAAAATCCAAAGAGCGGCCTGTAGCTTTCAGCGACCCCTGATTCAAGATCAGCTGCGCCTGCGAAAGCTTGGCACCATTTCCTTCCCGGACTCCAAGGGGGGTGAGCCTGCCTGTTTCGAACTTGTCCACGCCCTGGTTTTTCACCTGCTGCACAAGCATTTCGGAAAACGTTGCATCCCGGCGCTTGTATCCATTTGTATCTGCGTTCGAAAGATTGTGTCCAATCATATCCATTTGTTTCTGCAATTGGCCTAATGTGTTGGTTGCTGTAATCATCGTCCGATTCATGACACGTCTCCCCTATTATAAGGTATTCAGTGGCGAAATTCATTTACAATACTTGCTATCCGTTGACCCTGCCGATTTCATTGGCTGCCTTTTCCATACTCCGGTCATACGCCTGAAGTACTTTCTGATTGGCTTCGAATGCCCGGTACGCAGACATCATGTCGGTCATCGTACGGGAAGCGTCGACATTGGATCCTTCCAGAAAGCCCTGCTTGGTGGCAAAAGAAACATTTTCTTCTTCATAAGCGTCCGGAAGAGCTGCATTTCCTTCTGTAGCAAACAGCCCATCTCCCTGCTTCACTAACAGGTTCGGATTATCCGAGTATCCCACTCCGAGTGTTGCGACGGCATTTCCATCCACCACAATCTGCCCGTTTTCACCGACCGTGAACTGATCGCTTTCCAGTTGAATCCGGTCACCCTTGTCATCCAGCACATAAAAACCGCTGTTCGTGGTAACGAAACCGTTGCCGTTCACCGTCAGATTCCCGTTACGCGTATAGCGCTGGTTTCCACCCTGTCCTTCCACCGTCAGAAACACCGATCCACGGATCCCCGTTTCTGCATCGACAGGCATGGAACCATCCAATAGCGCTACATCCAAGCCACGTCCCGTTTCCTGGAGGTCACCCTGAACAAAGGAAGGGATCGTCTCCTGCATATACACACCTGTATTCAGTTTCCCCACTCTTTCATTAAAAGGAAGGGACAACTTTTTTTCAGTCGGAATCGATGTGGAATCCATCCGGTCCATGAGCATTTCCGGAAATGCCCGCATCGAAGCCTGGTCCGCTTTATAGCCGGGTGTATTAGCATTCGACATATTGTTTGTCAGCATCTCGGTCTTCCGTTGTTGAGAGAGCATGCCGGACGCTACTGTATAAAATCCTCGAAACATGTACTTTTCACCTCTTAACGGTTATATCGGATCAATGGAGCTAGGGTTTACCCAATTCTTCTTCTGGAAATCTTGTCGATGTTCTCAAGCATCAATCCCGTTCCGATGGCTACGCAATCCATCGGGTTCTCCGCAATCAATACCGGTACTTTCAATTCTTCTGAAAGAAGGGTATCCATTCCGTGAAGAAGGGCTCCACCACCTGTTAAAATAACTCCGCGATCAATGATGTCCGCTGATAATTCAGGAGGCGTCTTCTCAAGGACATTCTTCGCAGCCTGTACGATGACAGCCACTGACTCACGAAGGGCCCCTTCGATTTCCTTGGACGTCACAGTGATCGTACGTGGAAGGCCTGATACCATGTCGCGTCCGCGGATGCTCATTTCTTTTCTATCTTCATCAAGTGTTTCAGAGAATACCGTCCCGATATTCACCTTGATGTCTTCAGCCGTACGCTCTCCGATCAGAAGCTTGTACTCTTTTTTAATATAATTCAGAATTTCGTGGTCAAATTTATCCCCGGCCATCTTGATCGACTGACTTGTCACGATGTCACCCATGGAAAGTACGGCTACATCCGTCGTTCCTCCACCGATGTCCACAACCATATTCCCTGTCGGATTGAAAATATCCATGCCAGCACCGATTGCCGCCACTTTAGGCTCTTCCTCCAGGTAAATCTTCTTGCCGCCGCTCTTCTCAGCCGCTTCCCTGATCGCCTTCTGCTCGACGCTCGTGATGTTTGTAGGGCAGCAGATCAAGATACGAGGCTTTGATAGGAATCCTTTTACATTCAATTTATTAATGAAGTGCTTCAACATCGCTTCTGTTACATCAAAGTCAGCGATGACTCCGTCTTTCAGCGGGCGAGTTGCCACAATATTCCCCGGAGTACGTCCGACCATGCGGCGAGCTTCCTCACCAACAGCAAGGACCCTACCTGTATTTTTATCCAGCGCCACGACCGATGGCTCATTCAAGACTATCCCTTTTCCTTTAACGTGAATCAATACATTAGCCGTACCAAGGTCAATCCCAATATCTTTCGCGAACATCATGTGTTTCTCCCTTCTACTTTTACAATTTCAACATTGCATTTCATCTATGGTTTCATCTTTATGTCATTACGCAAAAACGTTAAGGTGAAACTTTCACCTAATTAACTATTTTACCATAAATATGTCGAATGGCGATATTCTTTGTCAAAAAAATGTATTGATATTGTTATTATTTTGGAAAAAGATAGGTGTTTTGAAGGGGGATGTTACAGGAGTGTTAAGTTGCGTTGATGATGGGGGATATTTTAGGGTTCAACTGCTGAATAATGAAGGAATCCCAGAACACAAAAACACACCAAGCACAACCCATCATTCTGGGGCTTGGCGTATTTGTGTTAGCTGTGGAGCTCTTCTTTTTTGTACTTTTGCTTGGTTGCCTCTCCACCTCGTAGATGCCGGATTGATTTATGGTAATCAAGTATGGTTTTGACTTCATTTGCGAGATCCGGATTGATTTCTGGCAGTCGTTCTGTTAAATCTTTATGGACAGTACTTTTGGACACGCCAAACTCCTTCGCAATTACACGAACAGTTTTTTTCGTCTCCACGATATACTTACCAATCTTGATTGTTCTCTCTTTGATGTAATCGTGCACACCACTCGACCTCCCTAAATTGGATGTGAGAAGTGTGAAATGAGACTCGCTTTCGCATCAATGAAATAGTACAGACCCCTTGCACATGGGCAAGCGGCAGAAAGCCTTATTTAGGACGGCAGCTTCCTGATGTTACAACGAATAAACAACTTATTCAGCTAATGAACAATGGTATAACGACGATTCCTCACCTCAAACACTCTCTGTTTTGATAGGTTTGTTTCATTTTATTAGCTTGTGCCCACATATATGCACAAAAAACACAATAAGGACAAGGTTTCGCTTGAATTTTCTGAAAAATAAGTGTGAGGGACGGACCTTCACTCAGGAAAAACGAACGGAATTACGTGAAATGACGAACCATCGATAACTTTCGACATCATCTGTATCATTCCCCCTTCCCTCCACTATTTCCTGAGAAATGAGTCGATGAATCTGCGAAAATGTCTTTTTTTCTCTGCACAAAATAAGAAGCCGCACAGGGCATACCCTGATTACGGCTTAGATTCGTCATGCTTTAAAATCAACCTCATCATCCACCCAGACTTCCCCGTCCTTGAAGGTCATCTGTTCCGGATATCGGAGATCCATTACTTCTTCCTGGATCTTCTGTGAAGGTGCTTTCGTCATGAGAGACACGACGATATTGGCAATGGCCGCTGATACCGCCCCGAACACACCCGCTCCTGTATCAATGATTCCGAACAGGGTCACACCTGATCGCGCCAAGAAGATGTAAGTCAGGGTCACACCCAGCCCCACAAGCATCCCTGCGATCACCCCCTGGGCGTTGGAGCGCTTCCACCAGACTCCGAGTAAGAGAGCCGGGAAGAACGTGCCTGACGCCAACGCGAAGGCCCAGGCGACGATCTGGGTGATGACCCCTGGAGGATTCAATGCCACCACACCCGCGAGGATAGTAGCCACCACGATCGACAAGCGAGCTACCGCCAGGCGGTTCCGCTCTGTCGCATGTGGTTTGAATACCCGGTAGTAAATATCATGTGCAAAAGAAGACGAAATGGCGATCATCAATCCACCGGCCGTCGATAACGCGGCTGCCATGGCTCCTGCCGCGACGAGCCCGATGACGAATACGCCAAGGTTCGCGATCTCCGGTGTCGCCATGACGACGATATCATTCGAAATGATGATTTCCTTCCACTGAAGGATCCCGTCTCTATTTGCATCGGCAACCTGCAGTTTCCCGGTATCGACCCATGAAGTGGTCCAGGCAGGTAGATCGCTGATTTTGCTTCCCGCCACTTTTGTCATCAAAATAAAACGGGAGAATGCCGCATAAGCTGGCGCTGATAGATAAAGAAGTCCGATAAAAAGGAGGGCCCACGCACCTGACCAGCGTGCCGCCTTCATCGTGGAAACGGTATAGAACCGGACGATGACGTGGGGAAGGCCGGCGGTACCGGCCATCAGTGTGAACATGAGGGCCATGAACTGCCACTTCGTCCCGTTTGTAAAAGGAGCGAAGTATTCCGACACCCCGAGCTCCCGGTCGAGCTCCCCGATTTTCCCGACCAGCTCCCCATAGGAAATCCATGGGGCAGGGTTCCCTGTAATCTGCAGGGACATGAAAATCACCGGAATCAAATAGGCAATGATCAATACGATATACTGAGCCACCTGGGTCCATGTAATCCCCTTCATGCCGCCGAATGCAGCATAAAAGGCAATGAGGACGACTCCTATCATCGTACCGACCTTGGCATCGATTTCAAATAGACGCCCGATGACAACCCCCGATCCCGACAGCTGACCGATCGAGTACGTGAAACTGATGATAATCGTACAGAGGGCGGCAATGACCCGGGCAGTATGACTGTTATACCGGTCCCCGATGAATTCCGGCACCGTATACCTTCCGTACTTCCTGAGCTGTGGTGCGAGCAGGAAGGTCAATAATAAATATCCCCCTGTCCAGCCCATGATGTAGG
Organism: Rossellomorea vietnamensis; assembly: GCF_001305855.1. Lineage (GTDB taxonomy): Bacteria > Bacillota > Bacilli > Bacillales > Bacillaceae_B > Rossellomorea > Rossellomorea vietnamensis_A. The sequence continues at coordinate 209,456 of NZ_LIXZ01000008.1, forward strand.
CAAGACCGTCATAACCGAGAATCATGACAGTACCGGCCAGTCCAATGAATGATGCTGCACTCATCCAGTCTGCTCCGATCGCCATCCCGTTGAAGATCGGCGGCACCCCGCGTCCGGCTACATAGAAGTCCGATGTCGCCTTCGCTTTGTTATAAACAGCAATTCCGATATAAAGCGCAAACGTCAACAGAATAATAGACGTCGATACGATAAACTGAGTATCCATTCATTCTTTCCCCCTAGTTCTTCTCTATTTGATTTAATGATCCAGCGTTTTCCCGTAGCTGATCTGCTCATTCCGCTTTTCATCCAGCCCATATTTCTTGTCGATTCCGTCACTCACCTTCGCATTCACGTAAAGTAGAACGATGAAAATGACGATCGACCCTTGAGCACCCATGAAATAATGGAATGGAAATCCGTTAATGGTGAAGGTGGAAAAGCTTTCGGCAAACAGCACCACACCAAAGGAGGAAAGAAGCCAGATGACTAAGTACAAGGCCATGTATCGATTTTTTTCTTTAAAATACTGATCTGCTTTCGCTCTATCAATCTTCTTCATGTACGTAACCCCTTTTCAAGCTCATTATTTTAAACTGAAAATAAATTTCACTGTTTCAAAAAACGGCACCGGGACAATGGCGATCTGAACGATAAAATAAATGAATAAAGACACGAATGGTATGGTCAGAAAAAATGCCCGCTTTTTCCTCAGGGCAAGGATGATGCACCCTCCTGTGAAGAGTAAAAATAGCATGAAGTAGGTCAACGTTTCACCTCCGTTTAATTCTTAATTTTCTGAAATTTTTATTCATGACATCATTATCTTTACTGGAAAAAGCCTGGTCAATAAACAAAAAACGACAACCCTGCGACACGCTGGTAGTCTTCATTTTACTGAAATAAGAATATTAAAGATTATGCATTGGGTCGGTCACAGAATAATTATGGAAATACTTTTCCAGTAAAACTTCCCAGCTGTCGAATTTCCAAGGAAATTTTTTTGGACAAGCAAAAAGACTGACCGGTAATCCGGTCAGCCCTCATTTATAGGTGTTACTCTTCGTCTTTTACGTCAGCGTTGTCTTTGCTTTCTTGTTTCGGCTTGGCCTGGTCCTGCTTTTCTTCAGTTGACTTGTTTTCTTCAGCTGCGTCTTTTTCTTCCGTAGCTTTGTCCTCAGTAGCTTTGTTTTCGCTGGCTTGGTCTTCTACGGCATTTTCTTCAGCAGCTTCTGCATCCGGCTCTTCACCTGAAACTTTCTTGTCTTCAAGCTGTGCTTCTTGAAGAGTGGCAAGAGACTTATTGAAGTATTCCATTGGATTCACGGCTACATCTGCTTTACGGATTTCAAAGTGTACGTGAACACCGGCTTCTTCGTTGAATAAGCTCTTTCCTGCTTTCGCAATGGCTTGTCCTTGATCGACTACATCTCCAACCGCGACTTCAAAATCTTTCACTGATTGATAACGAGTCACGATGCCTTTGCTGTGCTCGATTTCAATCGTGTTACCAAGTAAGGAATCTTCCTGAACCTTTGTGACTGTACCGCTCATGGCAGCCAGAACATCGAATTCTTTCCCATCTTTCGAGATGTCGACTCCTTGGTTCGGATAATACATGTTTCCATACACGACTAGGGCAGCTTCCTGTTCTTCAGCTGAAGCTTCAGTGTCGTAGAATTGTTTTTCGATCACTGTATCTTCAGGGCTTGAAACAGGCATTACAAAGTTTTCCAATAAACGATTGACTTCTTCTGCAGGCTGGTTGAACTCATTGTCAGTAGGAACTCCATCATAGCTGTAATCCTTGGCTTTCTCGTTTACATCATTTCCTGCCTGGTACCACAGAATCCCCGTGATAATGATTGCTGCACTTGCTAAATAGATTGCTGGGTATGCCCAACGTCTTTTCAAAAAGTTTTGAGAAGGGTGTTTCTTTTCTTCCTCTCTCATTTTCATCACCTCTGCAATCATTCTGAACAGAATTCTGAAAATATATACACATTGGCAAAAAAATTTTAATTTCTTATGTTTCGACAAAGTGGGGAGGAATATGCATAGTTTGTGGAATTCCCTCAAAAAAAAATGTGTCAAACTTCGAAAAGATAGAGTGATAATAACGAAATCCCGGTCCCCCGTGGTACAATATTGTAAACTGAAAGGACGGTTCCGACATGAAAAAGTTACTTAAGTATTTACTCACGGCTGCACCTTTCCTATATATGATTCTGATCTGGATCATGTCGAGCAATCCGGATGATGCTGTGATACGGTTCCCTGATGATGGGGTGGACCGGTTCATCAAGGAGTCCCTTCACTTGGTCGAGTTCGGGATATTATATGGATTGTTTGTCGTGGCGCTCCTCGCACACGGAAGGCTGCGGTTCACACTGAATTTCATGGTTGCACTGATAGCCATTTTTTATGGATTTATTGATGAGATCCATCAGTCCTTCGTTCCGTATCGGTCTTCTACGATGATTGATGCCGCCAAGGATTTGATCGGGGTCACTGTCCTGTTTTGGATCGTGAACCGCACGTATTTCCGAAACCCCGATCACAGGTTGACGAAGGCGATGCAGAAGTTCGAAAACTATGTAAAAAAGGATTGAGTCCGGTCGCCATGACCATACTCAATCCTTTTTCTTATCTTTGTGCTGTCACCTTTTGCAGGAGTTTGCTGGACTCCGTTATTTTGACATCTTTATAATAATGGGTCACGATATCTTTATAATTCTTGCCTTCCTTCGCCATCCCGTTTGCCCCGTACTGGCTCATCCCGACTCCATGGCCGAATCCTTTTGTGGCAATGACGATGTGGTCATCCTTCAGGTACCAGGTGAAGTCCGACGATCTCAGGCCTAATTTATCCCTGATCTCCCGTCCGGTGAATTCTTTCCCATTGATTTCTACTTTCGCCACCCTCTTGCCTTCAGTCCTTGATGTGATGGTTCCCACCGACCCGTCCTTTGGCAGGGTGACACCGAGCTTCTGTTTGAATTCATTGATCGGGATGATCTTTTGATCTTCAAATTTTGGTGACGCTTTGTCCCAAGGACTCTCTACACTCCGTAAATACGGGATATCATCTGTCCAATATGCCTCTGAGTTTTCTGTATAGCCATTGCTTGTCGAGAAAAAGGCGGCCGTAATCGGCTTATCATCATATGTGAGCACTTTCCCCTTTGTTTCAAGAACCGCTTCTGAAATCTTCTTGATTTTCCAGTCATAGTCGGAGCCCCATAGGGTGGCCAGTTCCTTTTGATTTTTATACACCTGATGGGAAACCGTATCTGTCACATCGGCCCCCTTCGGCACAGAAGGATCCTCAGACATAAGCTGATTCACCATGTAGGTCCTTGCCGCAAGGGCCTGCGCTTTCAACGCTTCTTTTTCAAAATCCGCCGGCATTTCACCCGCCACCACTCCTACTACATACTGCTCAAGGGGGAGCTTCTCGATGAGATCCTGACTGGATCGATACACTGCCACTTCGACGGAGTCTGCCAGTTCTTCCACGGATGGGGTGTTTTTCAGCTTTTCGTCCAGGTTTGCCGTTTCCTTATCTGATGAAAATGGGAGTACCAGCAGAGTGGGTACAATAAAGATGATGCTGATAAAGATTGAGAAGATGATCACTACGGGTTTCAACTGCTTCATGTTCGCGGCCTCCAATGAAAGATTAAATAGGAGAATGTCCTAGCACACTTCTCCACTCTCTTTCATATGTATGGTAGTGGACAAGCAATTATGATTGTGAATTGGGAGAGTTTGAGGGTAGGGATTGAGAGCGTGCAGGGGGATGGGTTTTTTGAAAACAAAAAAGGCAAGCCCTCCTAAAAGAGCTCACCTTTTTCACTATCTATTTACGCATCCTTAATCATGTCTTGCTGCTCAGAAACAGGAGTTTCTTCCTCTTCTTTCACACGCTCGATATCGGCTCCAAGGCCTGCAAGCTTCTGATGGAAGTTCACATATCCACGATCTAAATGCTTTAATTCTGTTACGCGAGTATAACCGTCTGCCACTAGACCAGCGATGGAAAGTGCTGCTGCAGCACGAAGATCCGTTGCAGCGACTTCTGCTCCTTGAAGAGGTGTTGGTCCGTTCATGATGACAGAGCGTCCTTCGATCTTGATGTCTGCTCCCATGCGACGGAATTCTTCCGCATGCATGAAACGATTTTCAAATACGGTTTCCGTGATGACGCTGGTACCGTCAGCAGCCAGAAGCAATGCCATCATTTGAGATTGCATGTCTGTCGGGAAACCTGGATGAGGCATCGTTTTGATATCGACGGATTTCAGTTTCTCCGGTCCGATGACACGAAGACCTTCTTCTTCATCGATGATCGTAACGCCCATCTCTTCCATCTTCGCCACTAATGAAGATAAATGTTCAGGAATTGCACCCTTTACAAGGACATCACCTTGAGTGATCGCAGCAGCCACCATGAATGTTCCTGCTTCGATACGGTCAGGGATGATGCTGTGCTCTACACCGTAAAGACGGTCTACACCCTCGATACGGATCGTGCCGGTTCCTGCACCTACCACGCTTCCTCCCATTTTGTTCAGGAAGTTGGCTAAGTCGACGATTTCAGGCTCTTTTGCTACGTTCTCAAGAATAGTCGTTCCTTCTGCAAGAACGGCTGCCATCATGATGTTTTCTGTTGCCCCAACGCTTGGGAAGTCCAGATACACCTTGGCACCTTTCAGTCTTCCATCTACTTCAGCTTCGATGAAACCATTTCCTACCTTCACTTTAGCTCCCATTGCTTCAAAGCCTTTTAAGTGTTGGTCGATTGGTCTTGATCCAATCGCACAGCCACCAGGAAGAGCGACACGCGCTTTACCCGTACGGCCTAAGAGTGATCCCATGACAAGAACGGATGCACGCATTTTACGCACATATTCAAATGGTGCTTCAATAAACAACTCTCTTGATGCATTCACGATGACTTCACCATTGTTGAACTCTACATCTGTATTTAAATGACGTAATACTTCATTGATCGTATATACATCGGAGAGTGGTGGTACATTTGTAATTTTACTTTTTCCTTCACTTGCTAATAATGTAGCAGCGATGACTGGTAAAACGGCATTCTTTGCTCCTTCAACTTGCACTGTACCGCTTAAACGCTGACCGCCGCGGACGATAATTTTTTCCAAGAGTATTCCCCTCCGCGTCCAATTTCTCTATATTAATATTCAATAATTAGGATGGGTGTGCCAATCACAAAGGTTGTCTTAGCGCCCATTCCGCTTTTCCGTAGACCTAGTTGTATATTCATATCATCATTTTTAGTTGGTATAGTCCGTGACATTTGTTCCGAGTAAGCTGAAATGGAATAAAAGTCTTCTTCTTTAAGTGATTCCAGTTCTTTTGCGTCTAATTTCGACATTAGTTCGACAGCCTGATTCGACAAAACTTTCTCAAGCTTATCATTGAATTCGCCTTTTATACAAGAGAAAATCATAGGTTTAGAAGTAAAAATGATTTCCATATTTGGGATAAATTCAGACTTGATATACTGCTTCGTCTTTTCTCCCAACGCTTTCTGATTTCCGCGCATTTCATACATAATGTACGAAACCGAATGCCCGTTTGTGGGGGTATGCTGCAGTTTAATGGTTTCTTCCCCGTGAGACGTCTGACGTTGTCCCACAACCACTACTCCTTCAGCAGACTTTTCTGTTTCCCAGTCAAAATCAGAAAATCTTTCCTGCATAGTAGTACTATATTTGGCAAACCCTTTATTCGTGAAGCTTTTTTTGTTTTCTCTTGCATATAGAGACCATTCAGTTATCTGACCTTGAGAATGAACAATGGCTTGATCAAGCTTTTCAATGTCTAATAAATGTTTGGCTACGATAGTGTTGTTCCCATTAATGACCGGAAGAAAACCTAATCCAACCAAAAAGATTAAAATAATGTAAAAATACCGACCCATTTTTCATTCCTCCCCTTATTTAAAAGTCTGTCCGAATAGGGGGAGAACATACTTGAAAATTGTCGTCATCTTTTTACAATTATTGAGGCTTTCAAGCGAGTCCTGTGAAAAGGGTTTCACTTTGAAACTTTTTCACAAAGGGACGAACACAAAATTAATCTTACTCAAAACAATGTCCCTTGAAAACATGCAGGAAGACCTATTTTTTGTCAGAACCTCTACTTATTCAAAGAAAACCGGTAAGCTCTGAGACCATAGGTAATAATCCAGTAAAAAACGGCTGACGGCTGACCCGATTGCGACCGTTAGTAGGATATACAATAGTCTCCCTTGTGCGACGCGATTCTTCTTCAGGAGTTTGTCCAGCTGAATGGCTTGCAATGCCCAAAACGTGATCCCGAATACAAATAGATGCACAAGCATGCTGACAAGGGCTTGTTGACCAAAGCTTTCCACCACTCTCCTCACTCCTTTAAATAATCAATTTGACACACGTAGACCATTTTACCACATAATTCAGTAATAACATATGCATTTTACAAATTATTTAAGTTAGGTTCCGTTGTGAGATTTCAGGGGTTTCAAGACCTTTTTTCCGGGCGTAATGGTAGTTCTTCTATGTAAAATTCCATCCTTGTTCCCGACGATTTTTTGTTAGTGTCATGCAGATTTGGAGAGGGCCTGACCTGATTGCGGATTGCCCTCTGAGGTCCGTCCCTCAAAATCACCCCAATTCTGGATGGATTTTGTCCCTGAACGTGATGAATACTGTCATTCTACATGATTCTCCGCTTATTTTAAGAGGTCCGTCCCTCAACAAAACCACCCATTACAGAGGATTATAATGGGTGGTTTTGTTTTTTTGAGGTGTTGATCACTGGGTGTGATGTGTACTGGGGAGGTGTTGATTGGGGGTTATTGATTTATTTTTTCTTTTTCTTCTTCTTTTTACCTTTTTGGCCTTGTTCCATGCATTCGTAGTAGTATCCCTGGCAGCCGCACTCTGCTTGTTTGCCCTTGTCCTTTTGTTTTTCTTTGCCGCCTTTTGCATCCTGCTGACCCATTTTACCCATCATCCACTGATATTCGCCGTAGTTTTTGCACTGTTTCTGCCCTTTACCCTGTCCTTTATTTGAACTCACTTTCCCATCCTCCTTTTATCCTTTCCTACAGTCTACGCTCCCGCTCCCTCTCGCGTTTGGGTTGTCCCCGCCTAAATTTCAGCCCCCCTGCCCATTTCCCTCCTATCACCAACTAGTCCACCAAAAAGGGCGTCTGTAGTAGTACGATGTCATGGCATGTCACATATACATATAGTGAAAATGTTTATATACAACAGGAGGGAACAGGTATGAACAAAGAATTAATGTCTTCATTAGTCGGAAAGATTGTCAAGGTGAACCGGGGTGGCCCTGAATCTCGTACTGGAAAGCTTCTATACGGTGGGGACGATCACTTTGCCCTGTTAACGGAAAAGGATGGTGTGATTTACTACAACACTTCTCATGTTAAGAGCATCTCCCAAAACATCAAATCAGGTTTACCGTTTAATGTGGAGGAGCTTTCAGAAGAAGGTTTGGAGTTTATGAAGGAAGACACATTTAGCGCTTTACTCACGAGCTTGAAGTATCAGTGGGTGAGCATCAATCGCGGAGGTCCCGAGAAACTTGAGGGAATTCTTGAGAATTCGAATGATGAATTCGTCACGCTTGTATTGAATGAAGAGGTTGTCCGCCTGGCTGCATTCCATGTCAAGAGCATCAGCTACGGCGTAAAGGCGAAAAAAGCAGAGAAAACGGAAGAAGAGAAATAATCTTCTATATAACGAAAGGAGAAAGTATGAATGAGTAATTTCAACGATTCATTAAAAGGGTTAACAGGTTACCAGATCAATATTATTCTAAATGACGGAACGAAGCTCTCAGGTCTATTAGCGGAGGTCAGTACGGATTATCTGACCGTCTACTCCAGTGAAAACGAGACGTTGTATTACCCGATTACACAAATTCAGGCAGTAACAAAGAATTCCAAGGATGTAGAAACGTTGCCTATTATCGACGATCACTTGAAAGGTGAAAAAATATCCGATGTACTGTCCCAAAGCATACTCAGCTGGGTGACGATCAATGGTTCCGGAAAAGCTTCCTACTCAGGGATCCTTTCAGCAGTGGAAGAAGACCACCTCGTGTTGACCCAGGGGAAAGATCGTGTGTACCTGAAGCATGCTTCCGTTCTGAACATTTATGACGGGACGAAGAAAACGACTTCGGATAATCAAGACAGCTCATCCAGTAAAGACGATTCCTCACAGAAACAAGACTCTTCAAAGAACCAGGAATCATCCAACAAGAGCGATTCGAGCCAAAAATCATCCCAGCAAAGTTCTAAAAACCAATCTTCTACAAAATCCTCCACAAAAAATACGAAGAAAAAACGGCAGCCTGCTTTCTATTACGATGAACTTGAAGGGGCAAAATCCTCTTCCGCTAAGTAAAACGGCAGAATTTGAGTAGAAGTTGGTCAATATGAATGAACGAGCTTTTATTAATCGTAAAAAATCTCAGCATCCTCCATGATCGACATTGTTCACTGACAGAAGGTGCTGGGATTATTTCATATATGATGCTGTAGCGATTTGAAAGGAGGAATTTTCTTGTTAATGATTATCTATTTTGCACTATTGGGAAGTGTTTTTCATTTCCAGTTTGTGAGACCCGCCACCACTAAAAAGGTGGACAAACAACCATTCTTTCACCAGTTGGATGCACCGCCTTCCTCCGTACTAAATGAGGCGAAATCCCATGCCCGATAGTATGTTTTGGCTGATGACGGTCACCTTCTCCCTCACCATCATTGTCATGTTATGGCGGCCATTCGGGATCAACGAAACCATCCCCACATCCATCGGGGCGGCCCTTGTCCTTTTACTTGGGATCGTTCCCTTCAGTGATGTGTTTAAAATCGTCGACATCGTAAGCGGAGCGGCCCTTACGATTCTATCGACGATCATGATGTCCATTGTTCTTGAAAGCATCGGGTTCTTTCGCATTGTGGCCATGAATATCGTCAACAGATCCAGGGGGTCGGGTGTCCGGCTGTATGTGTATGTGATTACATTATGTTTTATGATGACGATGTTTTTTAATAATGACGGCAGCATCCTCATCACCACTCCGATCATCATTCATATGACTGCCCTGCTCAAACTCAAGAATCACCAGAAGATCCCCTACCTTCTATCAGGTGCCCTTATTGCAACGGCAGCCAGTGCCCCGATCGCCGTGAGTAATATTTCTAACCTTATTGCCCTGAAAATTGTCGGGCTCAGTCTCCAGGACTACGTTCAAATGATGTTTGTGCCTTCCATGGTCGCCATCCTCGTCATCGCCTATATGCTCTACCTCTACTTCCGCAAATCAATCCCGAAAAAAATCCTGGATGTCTCAATCAAATGGGAAAAGGGTGCCCAAGCCTATTCCTACTCCCACCCCCTATCATCGAAGGAACAAGAAAGAGAAATCGACTGGCCTTTGATCAAATCCTGTTTGTTCATTGTCGTACTGACCAGGGCTGCCTTCTTTGCCCTTACACCGTTTGGGATATCACTTGAAATCATCGGACTCGCCGGGGCTGCTGTCTTGATCCTCCTCCGCTATAGCCGAACGAAAACAGGCGTCGTGGACATTATCAAAAAAACACCGTGGCACGTCCTGCTTTTCGCCTTTAATATGTATGTACTGGTTTACGGACTCAGGAATGTCGGGCTGAGTGATTTCATTGTAGATCAATTCAGGGATCACATTGTGGGCCAACCCCTGAACGCCAGTTTGATCATGGGGATCTTCCTTACCGTCATTTCCAATCTCTTTAACAATCTGCCCGCCGTGATGATCGGGACTTTATCCATCACGGAAATGGGACTGGACCCCCATGTACTGCAAGTTGCCTATTTAGCCAATGTACTCGGCAGTGACATCGGTGCCTTATTGACCCCTGTAGGAACACTCGCCACCCTGATCTGGATGTTCATCTTAAAGACACACGGCATCCACATTTCCTGGAGCCGCTATCTTCGGGTGACCATCATCGTGGTCCCGATCGGTCTAATGGTCGGATTATACAGTTTGTACCTATGGATTGAATGGCTATTCTAATCAGAAAGGAGTCACAAGCGAATGAAAAATGTTTATTCTAGATTCACCGGAGAAGCAGTTGTCATTGAACTGACCGGAAAAAAAACCATCAATGGATATTTAATCGAGGTGGGGAGCGAGATCATCATCGTTTTTAACGGAAACGATTATATCTATATTTCTACTTCACATATTAAAAACATGTCCGTTGTGACGAAAGAATCGATCGGGATCGATGAACCGTCGGTGAGTCCACAGCTCGAACAGGAAAATCAATTGTCCCTGCGAAAGATCCTGACCACGGCCAAGGGGGTCTTCCTTGAAATTTACACAACGGGCAATCAGCCGATACACGGTTATATAACAGGGATCATGAACAACTACTTCGCCTTCTATTCCCCCGTGTATAAGACGATGTACATTTCCCTTCAGCACTTAAAATGGCTAATCCCTTATTCTACAAATCTGTCACCCTACCGTTTGAGTAAGGAAAATCTTCCGGTCAATCCGTCAAACTCCATCACCCTGGCCAGAAGCATCGAGGTTCAAATTGAAAAATTGAGCGGGCACCTTGTCGTATTGAACCTGGGTGTTCAGGAAGAATTAATAGGCAAGATCGAGAGAGTTTCAGATAACATCATGGAATTGATCACGGCCAAGGGAGACTCCATCTACTTGAATATGCAGCATATCCAGACTGTTCATTTACCATAAAAAAACCACCTTTCAAAAGGAAAGGTGGTTTCTTCATTATTAGAAGTTACGTTCGGAAACGTTAATTCTGTTCATGGCACGCTTCAGAGCGAGTTCGGCACGACGGAAGTCTACGTCGTCCTGTTGTGCCTGCATGCGGTCTTCAGCACGGCCTTTTGCTTCTTTCGCGCGTTGTACATCGATAGCTTCTGCTGTTTCAGCAGACTGTGCTAGAATTGTCACCTGTTCAGGACGTACTTCTAAGAATCCGCCACTGACAGCTACAAGCTCAGTGTTGCCACCTTTTTTCAGGCGAACCGCACCGATTTGTAGTGGAGCAACCATCGGAATGTGTCCAGGTAAGATTCCAAGCTCACCGCTTTGAGCTTTCGTGCTCACCATTTCCACTTCTGAATCGTACACTGGGCCATCGGGAGTGACAATATTGACTTTTAATGTCTTCATTTTCTTCCCTCCTGGTCCCTAATTATACCTCTACGCCCATTTCTTTAGCTGCAGCCAGTACGTCCTCGATCGGACCTACTAGACGGAATGCATCTTCTGGAATGTGGTCGTATTTACCGGCAAGAATATCAACGAAGCCTTTAACTGTGTCCTTCACTTCAACGTAAGAACCTTTTTGGCCTGTGAACTGTTCTGCAACGTGGAAGTTTTGAGATAAGAAGAATTGTACACGACGTGCGCGTTGTACCGTCAACTTATCATCATCAGAAAGCTCGTCCATACCAAGGATCGCGATGATATCTTGAAGTTCTTTATAGCGCTGTAGCGTTTGTTGAACGTTACGAGCAACATTGTAGTGTTCTTCTCCAACGATCTCAGGAGAAAGAGCACGGGAAGTCGATGCCAATGGATCCACCGCAGGGTAGATACCCATTTCAGAAAGCTTACGCTCAAGGTTCGTTGTTGCATCAAGGTGAGCGAAAGTTGTTGCAGGAGCCGGATCCGTGTAGTCATCGGCAGGTACATAGATCGCTTGGATCGATGTTACAGAACCTACGTTAGTTGACGTGATACGCTCTTGCAGTTGACCCATTTCAGTCGCAAGTGTCGGCTGGTAACCAACGGCAGATGGCATACGACCCAGTAAGGCAGAAACCTCTGAACCTGCTTGTGTGAAACGGAAGATATTATCGATGAACAGAAGTACGTCTTGACCTTGCTCATCACGGAAGTATTCAGCCATTGTAAGACCCGTCAAGGCAACACGCATACGTGCACCAGGCGGCTCGTTCATTTGTCCGAATACCATCGCTGTTTTCTTGATAACGCCAGAATCGCTCATCTCGTGGTAAAGGTCATTCCCTTCACGAGTACGCTCTCCAACACCGGCGAATACAGAGATACCGCCGTGCTCTTGAGCGATGTTGTTGATAAGCTCCTGGATTAGTACGGTTTTACCTACACCGGCACCACCGAATAGACCGATCTTACCACCTTTGATATATGGAGCAAGTAAGTCTACTACTTTGATACCTGTTTCAAGAATCTCAACTTCTGTAGAAAGTTGATCGAATGTAGGTGCCTGTCTGTGAATCGGATCACGACGGATACCTGCTTCAAGAGGCTCGTCTAAATCGATTGATTCACCAAGAACGTTGAATACACGACCTAATGTTACATCGCCTACTGGTACAGAGATTGGTGCTCCTGTATCAAGTACGTCAGCTCCACGTTGTAAACCGTCCGTAGAAGCCATTGCGATCGTACGTACAGAATCATCACCTAGGTGAAGGGCAACCTCTAATGTAAGTTCAGCTCTATCTGCAATTTGGATCTTTAAAGAGTTGTAGATATCAGGAAGTTGGCCGCTGGCGAACTTGACATCAACAACTGGACCCATTACTTGAAGAACGTGTCCTTTGTTCATCTCTTTCCCTCCTAACTAGCTTTTGACAAAAACTTTATAAAGTATAAACGGTTCTATAAACCGTCAGAGTTCTATTCGAGTGCCGCAGCCCCGCCGACGATCTCCGTGATTTCCTGAGTGATCGCTGCTTGACGCGCACGGTTAAATTTCAGTGTAAGGTCACTGATGATTTCTTTTGCATTATCGGTTGCATTTCTCATCGCTGTCATACGGGCGGCGTGCTCACTTGCTTTACCGTCAAGGAGAGCCCCGAAAATCAGGCTTTCAGCGTATTGAGGAAGCAATACCTCAAGGATTTCCTCTGCAGAAGGCTCGAATTCATATGAAGCAAGCTTTCCTGAAGGAGTCAGATCCGTTAACGGTAACACTTTTTTCTCCGTAACATCCTGCTGGATCGCACTTACGTAGTGGTTGTAGAACATATACAGTTCATCGTATGCCTCGGCAGAGAACATACCCACCGCTTTGTTTGCGATATCTTTAATGTCTGCGAAATTCGGTTGATCCGGAAGACCCGTTACCGACTCAAGGACATTAAAGCCTTTTTTACGGAAGAAATCAGCACCGACACGGCCCAGAGCAATAATGGCAAATTCATCATTTGAGCTGTGACTCTCTTTAATTCGATTGCTAACAGCACGGATTACACTGCTGTTATATGCCCCCGCCAAACCACGGTCTGATGTAATGACCAGATACCCGGTTCTTTTAACGGGGCGGGAGACTAGCATCGGATTCCTCACACCTTGACTGCCCGCTGCAACGGATGTCACCACTTCAGAAATTTTATTCATGTAAGGCACGAATGACTTAGCATTCGTCTCCGCACGATTCAATTTAGAAGCCGATACCATTTCCATTGCTTTGGTGATTTGACTTGTCTTTTTGGTAGAAGTAATACGAGTTTGTATATCGCGTAACGATGCCACTGGTTCTCACCACCCTTTACATATTGTCAGACGTAGGGAGCCGGGCTTGTTGCCCTTCCCCCTACATTCCCTTATTCAGACTTGATGAACGTCTTCTTGAATTCATTGATCGCGGTTTTCATTGCATCATCTTCAGGAAGACCTTTCGTCGTACGAATATGGTCTAACAGTTCAGTATGGTTGTGATCTAACCAGCTTAGAAGTTCAGACTCGAAACGACGGATATCTACAACTGGAATATCATCTAAATGACCTTTAATCAGTGCATAGAAGATCATGACTTGTTTTTCAACTTTAAGTGGTTTGTTAAGATCCTGCTTCAGTACTTCTACAGTACGAGCTCCACGATTCAGTTTCGCCTGAGTCGCTTTATCAAGATCTGATCCGAACTGGGCGAATGCTTCAAGCTCACGGTAAGCCGCTAAGTCAAGACGAAGCGTACCGGATACCTTCTTCATCGCTTTAATTTGTGCAGATCCACCAACACGTGATACGGAAAGACCCGCATTGATCGCCGGACGTACACCGGAGAAGAATAGGTCAGATTGTAAGAAAATCTGTCCGTCTGTGATGGAGATAACGTTTGTCGGGATATAAGCGGAGATATCTCCTGCTTGTGTTTCAACGAATGGCAATGCCGTGATTGAACCGCCACCTTTAGCATCACTCAATTTCGCCGCACGCTCGAGTAGACGAGAATGCAAGTAGAATACGTCACCAGGGAATGCTTCACGGCCTGGAGGACGACGTAATAATAGGGAAAGCTCACGGTAAGCAGAAGCCTGCTTGGAAAGATCATCGTACACGACAAGAACGTGCTTGCCGCTGTGCATGAATTCTTCAGCCATTGTGATACCTGCGTATGGTGCTAAGAATAGCATCGGAGCAGGTGAAGCAGCGGATGCCGTTACAACGATTGTGTAATCCAATGCACCGTGCTTACGCAATGTTTCTACCGCGTTACGTACTGTTGATTCTTTTTGACCGATGGCAACGTAGATACATACCATGTCCTGGTCTTTTTGGTTCAGGATTGCATCGATCGCTACAGATGTTTTACCTGTTTGACGGTCACCGATGATCAATTCACGTTGTCCACGACCGATCGGAACGAGTGCATCGATCGCTTTGATACCCGTTTGAAGCGGCTCGTGTACGGATTTACGATCCATAACACCAGGTGCCCCGCTTTCAATCGGACGCGTTTTTGTTGTTGCGATTGGACCTAATCCATCGACTGGTTGTCCAAGTGAGTTTACTACACGACCAACTAGTTCTTGTCCTACTGGTACTTCCATGATACGTCCAGTACGACGAACCTCATCGCCTTCACGAATGTCAGTATATGGTCCGAGAATGATGATACCAACGTTGTTTTCTTCTAAGTTCTGTGCCATACCCATGACACCGTTAGAAAATTCAACAAGCTCTCCAGCCATGACATTGTCGAGGCCATGAGCACGAGCGATACCGTCACCGATTTGGATAACTGTACCTACATCGCTTACTTTCATCTCAGACTGATAGTTTTCAATTTGCTTTTTTATCAGCGCGCTGATTTCTTCCGCCTTGATGCTCATGAATTTCACCCCTCATTTATACGAAAGTTAACGAATTAGTTCACGCTCAAGACGAGTCAACTTACCTTGCAGGCTTCCATCATAGATGCGGGTCCCGATTTGGACCTTGATGCCACCCAGTAAATTTTCGTCTGTCACATTGGTAATTCTTAATGATTGTTTTCCGACTTTTTTTGCAAAAGAAGACGACAATGCTGTTTGCTCATCTTCTGTTAAAGGACGCACAGAGTACACTGTCGCATCTGCAATCCCGCGTGCTTCGTTTGTCAATTCGACGAATGCCTCAACCATCCCTGTGATCTCGCCCGTACGGTGACGGTCGGTCATCAGCATCAATGTGTTCAGGACATACGGGGAAGCCGTAGAGAATGCTTCCTGAATCAATGACTTCTTCTTATCTAACGTAAGCTTAGGATTTTCAAAGAGAACCGTTAATTCGGTGTTCTCAAGGAAAACCGCTCTCACTGTACGCAGCTCTTCTTCGATTCCTTCAAGCTGATTATGATCCTGGGCAATCTCGAAAAGAGCTAACGCATAGCGTTTTGCAACTGTAGAGTAGCTCATCGCTCTTCCCCTACCTCTTGAATATAATCGTTAATTAACTTCTGTTGATCATCAGCAGAAAGTTCTTTCTCAATGACCTTAGAAGCAATAAGTACTGATAAAGATGCAACCTGTTTCTGAAGTGCCGCAACAGCTTGTTCTTTTTGTGTTTCGATTTCGCGCTTTGCAGATTCTTTCAATCTCTCTGCCTCTTGACGAGCAGTTGCGATAATCTCTTCACGTTGTTCAGAACCTTGTTTCTTAGAGTTTTCAATCATCGTTTGAGCTTCAAGACGAGCTTCTTTCAGAAGTTTCTTTTGCTCTTCTAAAATATTGTTTGCCTCAGTGCGGCTCTTTTCGGCTGCCGTGATTTCCCCGGCGATGTGGTCTTCACGCTGCTGCATGATTCCCATTAATGGACCCCAGGCGAATTTCTTAAGTAGCGCCATAAGGACCAGGAACATGATCAGCTGAAAGACAATATCCCCTGTGTTAAGGCCGCCGTGACCTGCTGCCTCACCTATAACGAATGCGTTAGTTAACATACTCGATTCACTCCCTTCAAGAATCGATTGGATCGTATTTTTTATAAATGAACCGTTCTTGCAAAGAATCTATTCTCTAGTACATAGGAATGGCGAAGATAATCGTCAAGACGAACTTCGCCATTCAACCTGTCCGTTTTATTAGCTTCCTAGTGCGATGAAAGCGATAACTACGCCGATGATAGGAAGTGCCTCAACTAGTGCGATACCGATGAACATTGTTGTTTGTAAAGTACCACGTAATTCGGGTTGACGTGCAATTCCTTCTACTGTACGACCTACGATAAGACCGTTACCAATACCTGCTCCTAGTGCTGCTAAACCAACTGCAATTGCTGCTGCGATAAGACTCATTCTAAAGTTCCTCCTTTAATGTATAAGAAAAATATTTTTTACATATATGTTTGTCCACCGTAATGAACAGGTATATATTAATGGTCGTGGCTAACTTTGTGAGCCATATAAACCATTGTTAACATACAGAAAATAAATGCTTGGATTGATCCGACAAATACCGAGAATCCTTGCCAAGCAAGCATTGGTGCGATTGCTCCGATCGTTCCGCCGAACCCACCGTTAACGGCAAGACCCGCAAGTAGTGCAAGCAGGATTTCACCGGCATAGATGTTACCGTAAAGTCGAAGACCCAATGTAAGAGTGTTTGCAAACTCTTCAATGATTTTTAGCGGGAATAACCACCACATAGGTTTGAAAAAGTCTTTCCCATATTCGCCAAACCCCTTTAACCTGATTCCATAGAAATGGGATAGTACCACGACCATAACCGCCAGGGTCATCGTGATGGCAGGATCGGCTGTAGGTGATTTCCACCATAATACGCCGTCATATACGACAGAGAATGGCAGACCCAGCATATTTGATACAAAAATATACATGATAATCGTGAGACCTAAGATATGAAAACGGCCACCCGTCTTCCAGTCCATGTTGCTCTTTATGATCCCTTTCACAAAGTCCATGATCCACTCGAAAAAATTCTGCATTCCGGTCGGTTTCAGGGCTAAGCGACGTGTAGATAAGAGGGCTATAATAAACACTATGGCCGTTGCGACCGTGATCATCAAAACGTTCGCAAGGTTAAAAGTCAAACCCAGAAAATCGGTTGTAGGTGCTCCATGATTCAAAATACTTCACCTCTCTTCCCCGCTATTTATTAGTTTTGAAGCTGCTGAAAAAATAATCTATCATAATGACAATATAGGTCGTCATTAATCCAATAATAAGACTTAGGAGATGAAATGTTTCTGGAAATCGTGTGGCAATGATGACTCCAAGGGCGGCTGCGGCCATACGGGAAGTGGTTCCTAGTGATCTCACTTTTTTCCCCTCTACCACGGCGTCCCCGAACTTCGAGACCCGCTTGGTCATGCCCCAGTGCATATAAAGACTTAGAACTGTCCCTAAAATTAACCCTAAGAATTCTGATTTGTGGGTGGTGAATCCCCAACCCAGGACGTAAATAGAAAGCACGTAAATTATGTATTTCCGCTGTCTATTAAACATTTGATGGAGTTCCGGCATATCTTATTATTCTCCTAAGAAGAAATGTCGTACTGTTCGAAGCATCGCATAAATCCCTGCGGCAAGACCGAGGAGTAATCCGATGATTAAAAAGAGTGGTGCTGAATCAGCCTGCTGATCAATCCATCTCCCCAGGAAAATCCCGACTAAGATAGACCCGACAAGCTGTGCTAAAATGGCAGAATAAATCGCCATCGCTTTATATGGGCTTTCGTTTTTTTGACCCATTTCAACCTCTCCCATTCAAACCAAATTTGAACATGAGGCAAGCATTTCAGACATGATGCAAAACCGATTGCATAAGGGTTTCTGCATTGTGAAAACCTTATCATTTTACATCCTTTGTAAGCATACAATAGGGCTTAATCTATGTCAATGCGTTCAAGTTAAAAAGTTCACAACCTATCCACGCGTTTCCAGATTGTTCACATTTTCAACACAATTACTAAAAAGTGAGGTTTATAAAATGATAGTTCCCCCTCTTCACATGCCCCTCCATTATATAGAATATTCCCTTACTCAGTAACCCTTGAATTTAATGTAAATACTTCCAACCATATAGAAAAAGCCGGATTATCGCTTACGATAATCCGGCTTTTGGGATTCATTGATTATTTCGTTCCGTACAAACGATCTCCAGCGTCCCCAAGTCCAGGAACGATGTAGCCTTTTTCATTCAGCTTCTCATCAAGAGCGGCGATGAAGATATCAACATCAGGGTGTGCTTCCTTGATGGCGTCGACGCCTTCAGGACATGCCACTAAGCACATGAACTTGATGCTTACGGCACCGCGCTTTTTCAATGAGTTGATGGCTTCAACGGCAGATCCGCCCGTTGCAAGCATCGGGTCGACCAGGATGAAGTCACGCTCTTCCACATCATTTGGAAGTTTCACGTAATATTCGATCGGTTTAAGAGTCTCAGGGTCACGGTATAACCCGACATGTCCCACTTTTGCAGCCGGGATCAATTTAAGGATTCCGTCGACCATTCCAAGACCGGCACGTAAAATAGGGACGATCCCTAATTTTTTCCCTGCAAGGGTTTTCGCTTTCGCGTTGCTTACCGGCGTTTCAACGTCGATATCCTCCAGTGGCAGGTCACGTGTGATTTCAAAGGCCATTAGCGTTGCAACCTCGTCTACCAGCTCACGAAATTCCTTTGTTCCTGTTTCTTTATCACGGATAAACGTCAATTTGTGTTGGATCAACGGGTGATCAAATACATATACTTTGCCCATTCGACTCTCTCCTTTAAATTCAGTTTTATGTAAAAATGGTTTGTCCACTTCATTTACACCTCAGACTATTGTACATAAAAGACAATTTAAGAGCAACATGAGATGGGAAGTGTAATGGAATCGTTAGAATTGAGAAGATTGGAGATGGAATAGATTTCTACGATGGGTAATTAGTGCATGTATGACTAGTCTGTTGAGTTTGGAATAGGAGGTGCGGCAGTGATTGCGTCATTTCAGGTGTGAATTGCGTCATTATTATTTTATTTGCGTCGTTTTTCCATTTATTGCGTCATTTTACTAGATAATCGCGTCGATTAACATATTATGGTAAAAACCCATCAAAAAAACCTCCCCACCAGGAACGTCCGTCCCTAATGAAGAGGTCCTCATCTATTATCTTTCAGGATATAACTCAAAGTTGCTTGTTAAATCTAACACGCGCTTTCGTGCCTCTTCAAGTTTTGCCTCATCTTCATGGTTTTTAAGAGTCAAGGCCATGATCGAAGCAATCTCATCCATGTCCCCGAGTCCGAATCCTCTGGACGTCACTGCTGCTGTTCCGATACGGACACCGCTTGTAACGAATGGGCTTTCCGGATCGAATGGAATCGTATTTTTATTAACGGTGATCCCGATTTCGTCAAGGACCTTCTCAGCCACTTTACCAGTCAAGCCAAGTGAACGAGTGTCGATCAGTAATAGGTGGTTATCAGAACCGCCTGATACAAGATCGATTCCTTCCTTCACAAGACCTTCTCCCAAACGCTTCGCATTGTCGATGATGTTCTGTGCATATTCCTTGAAGGAATCCTGCAGGGCTTCACCGAATGACACAGCTTTCGCTGAAATAACGTGCATGAGTGGTCCACCTTGAAGACCAGGGAAAATAGACTTGTCTATCTTCTTCGCAAACTCTTCTTTACAAAGGATCATTCCTCCGCGAGGTCCGCGTAGTGTTTTGTGCGTCGTTGTCGTTACGAAATCTGCATACGGAACCGGATTCTGGTGAAGACCAGCCGCCACGAGACCGGCGATATGAGCCATATCCACCATCAGGTAGGCTCCCACTTCGTCTGCGATTTCACGGAATTTCGCGAAATCGATCGCTCTTGGATACGCACTTGCTCCCGCTACGATCAGCTTCGGTTTGTGCTCCAATGCTTTTTGTCTAACATCTTCGTAGTTGATGAGGTGCTTTTCTTCATCCACACCGTACTCTACGAAGTTATATTGTATTCCACTGAAGTTGACCGCACTTCCGTGAGTCAGATGTCCCCCATGAGATAAGTTCATTCCAAGAACCGTGTCGCCCTGTTCAAGGATGGTGAAGTAGACTGCCATATTGGCTTGTGCTCCTGAATGAGGCTGAACGTTTGCATGCTCTGCTCCAAAAAGTTCTTTCGCACGGTCGCGGGCCAGATTCTCGGCTACGTCCACATGCTCACAGCCACCATAATAGCGACGACCTGGGTACCCCTCTGCATACTTGTTTGTCAGGACGGAACCTTGTGCTTCCATGACCGCTTCGCTGACAAAGTTTTCAGATGCAATTAACTCGATTTTCGTTCGTTGACGCTCTAATTCATCTTGAATCGCTGCATAAATTTCCGGATCTTGCTTGGCAATCTTACTCATACATATCCCCCTTTAATTCATAGGCCCATACTGCTCTTAGAGCCTCTTTGATTCATTCAATCCCATTCTAACACGATTCACCAAAAGGCGAAATAAAAACCTATAGTCAAATCGTAACGTTCGTGTTTTTGACCTGTCGAGAGGGACGGACCTCATGTGACACTCCTCACAAACAGTTTCCACCCTACGCCAATCACAACGAAGTAGCATTACACCCTGCTTTTATCGACTCCAGAAGAAGCCGGCAAACCCTTTTCTCTATTTCCCGTACCCGACGCACCGTCAAGGGAATTACCTTTCCCTTTGTTCCCGTTCATCGTTCGGGTTTGACAACCGGTTTAGAGACAACACCAAAATGAAGGTCCGTCCCTCACAAAAGGCACAGACCCAATTCAAATGGTTTATTCGTATACGGCTCTGGTGCCGCCGATGAGTTTTGGTCTGGTTTTGGCTAGGGTGACGTGGGCTTCGCCGAGACTTTTTTGTGATACGCGGATCGGGACGGCTACGTGCTTCAGGTGCATGCCGATGAAGGTGTCCCCGATGTCGATGCCGGCGTCGCCTTTGATGTGTTCGACCATGACGGGATCCCCGAATGAATGATAGGCTTTCGTCGCCATGGCCCCTCCTGCTTTTCGCACGGGAACGACGGTGACTTCATCGAGTCCTTTCCGCTCCGCTACTTCCCGCTCAAGGACCAGGGCACGGTTTAAGTGCTCGCAGCATTGAAACGCCAGGGAAACCCCAATGGAATCCGCCCAGCTCTTTAACTCGTCATAAATCATTTCCGCGACTTCGATGGTTCCCGCCGTGCCGATCCGCTCTCCCATTACTTCAGAGGTGGAGCATCCGACGACAAAGACTTGTCCTTTTTTTAACGGAACCTGATTGCTGAAATCGTGCAGAATCGTCTGCAGTTCATCTTTCAATTGAGCGATTTCCATGAAACCCACTCCTTATTATTTGTCTTCGTATTCCGTGATCTTTCCTACTCTATTTGCATGGCGTCCGCCTTCGAATTCGGTTCCAAGCCACGTTTTGGCGATTTCACGTGCCAGACCCGGGCCGATTACGCGCTCACCCATGGCCAGCATATTGCTGTCATTATGTTCGCGGGTTGCTTTCGCACTGAATAAATCATGCACAAGGGCGCACCTGATTCCCTTTACTTTGTTGGCCGAGATGCTCATGCCGATTCCCGTCCCGCAAATCAGAATCCCCCGATCGAATTCACCGCTTGCCACTTTTTCCGCAACGGGAACGGCATAGTCCGGATAGTCGACGGATGTTCCGCATTCACAGCCGAAATCCTCATATTCCAGTTCCAGTTCCTCTAACAAAGACTTGATTTCTTCTCTAATATTCACTCCGCCGTGATCGGACGCAATCGCAATTTTCATCTTCTCCCACTCCCCATAACCTTTGATACGTTTTATTTTGCCACATCCTCTTCATTATATAAAGCATTTCAGCTATTAAAAAAACGGGTATGAGGTCCGTCCCTCACACCCGCTACTTTTTATAAATGAAACCGTGTAATGGTGCTTTTCAATGCGTCTGCCTGTTCTTTCAGGTTAAGGGCGAGCTTCTCGACGTCATTCATGACGACGGCTTGTTCTTTCGTGGATGCCGATACTTCCATTGCACCCGCTGATGTTTCTTCTGCGATGGCGGCGACTTCCTGCGATTGCTGGGAAGTGAGCTGGATGCTGTCCATCTGCTGATCGACGAGGACCGAGATATTTTGGACTGCGTCTGCCACTTCATGAATCGTGGTCGTCATGGCTTCGATCATTTCATTCGTCTGCGTTCCTTTTTGAGCTTCGGAATTAGCAGAATCAACCTGGGTCGTAATCTGTCCAACCACGTTTCCGACTTCGGTTTGAATATTTTTGATCAGTTCCGAAATACCTTGAACCGCTTTTCCACTTTCATCGGCAAGTTTCCGGACTTCCTCGGCGACAACTGCGAACCCTTTCCCATGTTCCCCGGCACGTGCCGCTTCAATGGAGGCATTCAAAGCGAGGAGATTGGTCTGATTTGCGATGTCCCCGACCAATTGGATGATCTGCTCCACTTTTTTCGCGTTGTCTTCGAGTCGGCGCACGGCGTCCAACGAATCTTCATTTCCTCTTGCCAGCCGGCTGATGCCTTCTACGAGGGAATGGATCACTTCTTTACTTCCCTGAAGCTCCGTCACCATGTTTTTCGACATATGCTCGGATGATTTGGAATGGTTCTGTACTTCCCGGGCGATACGGATGACATCCTCCACGGATTCAGCCGTCGTTTGAATCGCCGTCGCCGAGCTTTCGGCACCCGCTGAAATTTCGCTGATCGTTTTGGAAATCGAATCCGCTTGTACAGAAGCGATTTCCGATGCTTTGGAAAGCTCGATGACATTCGTATTGGTTTTGTTAAAATTGTCATCGATGCTTGATACCATGTCACGCAAATTATGCAGCATCCGGTTGAACGCCAGTGCCAGTGAACGGATTTCGTCATCAGATTTCGGTACGTCCACTTCGATGGTGATGTCACCTTCAGCAGCTTTCAACGCAACCTGCTCCAAGCGCTGCAGCGGTTTGACGATGAATCCTGCTGCAAAAAAGGCCAGAACCGCCGACCAGAATACACCCATGCCAAGGGTCATGACCGTAAACCACAGCTCATTCATATCCGGCGCAAAAGCAGGCTTGATCACATAAATAAAAAAGGCACTTGTGGTATACGTTACCAACGCCAGAAGCGTGATAAAGAAGACCAATTTCTTTCTAAGACCCGACTTGTAGCTCTTCACTTTCCCCATCTTTCTCTCTCCCTGTCTTTAGCCAAGCTTTTTCATCAACTCTTCAATCAATGAATCCAATTCTCTGTATGTATGTCTGTAGATGTCCACGCTTCCCCCATACGGATCCGACACATCCACATCAGCCGGGTCTTCAAGGACAAATTCCTTCAATGTAAAAACTTTGTCCGCCACGTGTGGATACTGATCCACAATCGCCCGCTTATGATTCGATGTCATCGTAAAAATATAGGAAGCCCAATCCAGATTTTCTTTTGATAGCGAACTCGATTGGTGTCTATGTATTATATCGTTCTCTTTCAGCACTTCTTTAGTCTGAAATGAAGCATCATTTCCGTCCATGGCAAAAACCCCCGCCGACTTCACGTCGAACTTATCAGCACCCTTATGCTTCAAAACCGCTTCAGCCATGGGACTCCTGCACGTATTACCCGTACAAACAAACAAAATATTCATCACGTCATCCTCCTTACCACCTATTATAAAATATTTTCCAATCTCCCAATAGTCCATTCACAAAGAATACAAAAAGAAAGGCGGAGGCGGCTCGCCCTGGGGGGACAAGCATAAGGCGAGTCGGCCTGAAAGGCGCTCTTTGCCTTTTTGGCCGACTTGACTTATGACCTCGAGCCCCAAGCCGCCGGAGCCAGACAAAAAAAGCCCACCCCCGAGGGACGGACCTTCACCAATCGATTCAAATCGGCAGAAGCAGCTTCACACCAAACGCAAACAGGATGCTCCCCCCAAGGGCCTCGCTGTACGTTCCGAGAACGCCCTGGAATTTCCGGCCGATGAGTAATCCCGACCACGTCAAAACGGTAGCCGCGATCCCGAAACAGAAGAGGGCCAACGCCGTTCTTGCCCCGAAGATCCCAAGGGTCAATCCGACTGAAAAACTGTCCAGGCTCACACTCAATGCAAAAAGAATCAACCCAAAGCCCACAGGCGAGATGAGGGTCGTTTCCTCCTCCTTAAAGCTCGACATGAACATCTGGATCCCAAGCACGATGAGGAGCACACCCCCTGCGTAAGCTGCAAACGAGCCGAACGTTTCCGATAAGAATTTCCCAGTCATCATTCCGAGCAGCGGCATCCACACATGAAAGACCCCGACAACCAATCCTATATAAAAGACCTGCTTCAATCTAAGCTGAAACATACCCATCCCTATTCCGATCGAAAAGGCATCCATCCCAAGAGCAAATGCCATTAACATCAAGGTCATCAATTCGCCGATAATCGTTGTCATTTTGTATTTTTCCCCCTCCGGACATGCCTACAAAACAACTTATGCACGTCCAAAGGGATTTAGAATTCAAAATAAAAACCCCTATGAAAGACCATAGGGGATTGCCTTCATCCTTTTATCACCCGGTATCCTGCCGCTTTCTGAAGACGGTTCATGATTGCCAGGCCGACTCCTTCTTCCGGAAAGATTTCAGAAAAAATGATATCCACATCACTTCTATTAAAGGCGCGCAGCGTGTCGTAGAGATGCTGGGCCACAGTGTTCAGGTCGTCTCGGCGCCCGACGGAAAAAATGATATCCGCTTGATACCAATCCATCCGTTCCTCCGTTGTCAGAACGCCAACCTTGAGCCCTTCACCCTTTTTCTCATCAACCAATCGCTGCACATCTTCCTTCGAACCGTCCACTAAATAAACCGGGGCATCCGGGGCATAGTGGGTGTATTTCATCCCGGGTGATTTCGGGGCACCCTTGCCTTCTTTTAAGGAAGGGTCCACTTCCACTTTCCCGACGACGACTTCCAGCTGCTCTTTCGTGATGCCTCCGGGACGCAAAATGACCGGGATTTCTCCTGTACAATCCACCACCGTCGACTCGACTCCGACTCCCGTCTCGCCTCCATCGACCACTCCGGCGATGCGGCCGTCAAGGTCATCGATGACATGCTGTGCCGTTGTCGGACTCGGCTTACCCGACCGGTTCGCACTCGGGGCAGCAATCGGAAGCCCCGCAGCCTCTATGATGGAGAGCGCCACGGGATGGTCCGGCATCCGGATCCCCACTGTGTCGAGTCCTGCCGTCACTTTCCCGGAAAACACGCCTTCCTTATTTTTAAAAATGATGGTTAATGGGCCTGGCCAATACGCCTCGATGAGCTTCGCGGCATCCACCGGAATCTCTTCAACCAGCCCATCCAACTGCCCTTTATTTGATATGTGGACAATCAGTGGATTATCCGATGGTCTGCCCTTCGCTTTGAAGATTTTCTCTACAGCCCGATCCGATGTGGCATTTGCCCCCAGTCCATAAACCGTCTCCGTAGGGAAGGCAACCACTTCATCCTGTTGAAGAATCTTCGCTGCATCCACAATTTGTGGATAACTTTTGTTTTTATCCACATCACTTTCCACAATCCAATGTTTCATCATCTATGTCATCCACCTTTATCGATCTAAGCTAAATCTGTTCACTTTTTGTGTACAAATACTGAATATACACGTTCCTATACTTTTGAAAGTATAAAAGAAACACCCTGAATTCTCAAGTATTATCCACAAACAGAGTATAACTTGTTGAAAACTGTGGATAAACCTGTGGATGGTGTGAATAAATCTGAAAAAAGAAAAAGTTACCGCTTTCTCGTATTTTGTCGAATAGCAAACGAAAAAAACTGAACCATTTTTATGAGAATGGTCCAGTCCTGTATTCATTGCTAAAATTCTTGTCGAAATATCTATAAATCCAGTTTCATGGTGATGCAGTTATCCACAGTGGATAACTTTTTCGCATGAATGAAATTCTCCAACTCATCCACAACGGGTTCTGTTTCCTGCTGAAAACCTAACAGGTCAAAGAACGCGAGGGACGCCTTTCGATTCGAAATCAAATAAAGACGCGTCAGATCTTTTTCTTTTGCAAGCTTTAAAATCTCTTGAAAGAGAGCAAATAACTCTTCACTTTCAAAAGAAGACGTGACAACAAGTGAACGAAGGAGGCCGATCTTCTCCTGCAACTCGATGCCCAGCGTCCCAATCAGCCGGTTTTCCGAATCTTCCACTACTAAAAAACAATCAATGCTATGTTTAATGCCTTCCGTGCTTAATCCTGCTTTCATCAAGAAGGCCACGACTTCATGAATATCCTCACTCGTTGCCTGGCGGATCACTTTCAACATCCTTTCATCCTCCCTTTTCTCTCATCCTCTAGTATCAATGTATGAGAGGAGAAGGAGAATAGAACAAAAAATGATAGAAAGATAGACTTTCTTGAAATAAAAAAAACTTCATCCCAGTCGGATGAAGCTTCTCACTTTACTTACTAAATAACCCTTTGAAAAGATCGACTACGAAAAATCGAACTTCGACTTCTTCCTCTTCCTGATCTTCCACAAAAACCGGTTCTTCTTGTTTTTCTACCTTTTTCTCAACTTGCTCTTCTTGCTTTTTTACCTCTTCTTCAACCGGCGTCTCTCCCTTTTCTTCCTCATCGATCACACCGGCTTCAACTGCTTCTACTTCGACTTGCTTATAGGCGATGGTATCATCTTCAGGTTGTTCAACATCTTCACTCTCTGCGTCTTCAGGATCCACTTCGGTTACCTCATTACCGCTTGCCTCCACTTTTGTTTCAAAGCCCGTACTTCTTACGGCATTCCCTGTAGAGAAATCCAGGAAGCATAGTGGCGGATATAGGACGCACCACCAGTTCGCTCCTTCCCCTTTACCAAGTGTGATTAACACCGCTTCGTACTCACCTGCCGGATAAAGATACTGACCATATAGCTTAGTGGGAAAGTCCACTTTACCAAACTCTACTTTCACTGATTGATCCATGCCTTCAGCCGCCACGACATCTTCCGCAATCTTCTGAAGCTGTGGCAATCCTTCCTTGATGACTGCTTTCGCCTCATCCTGTGACGTCAAGGTCGATACCCAGTTCGTAATCTCTTTGTTGACTTCATCCCGGACGAGTCTCTTCACGTTCTGATCCCCATCCAGATCACTATTGGCCAGGATCCGCAGACGAATCGCTTCCTCCGGGATCACCATCGTCTCCTGTGCCGCCATTTCCTGCTTCGGTATATATAAACTTAGAATCGTTCCTAATGATAGAATCATGATATACAATAGTACTGTGTGTTTTGTTTTCATGTCCTCTCCCCCTTGGTAAACAGTGTGGTCAAAAGGGGGGAATCTTAAACTAGTAAAATAACATTTTTGTTTGGGAAAATTAGTTGTGGGGGCTTTTTGAAAATAAAATCTCGTTTTTGAAAATAAATGGGCTGGTTTTGAAAATAAAACTCAAGTTTTGAAAATAAGTTGAGTCAAGTCCACTTTATTGTGTAAATTCATATACTATGTCTTCAACCAATATTAGTTATTGTTCTTAGGGGGTCCTCCAGCTAGCTGGAGGACCCCCTCGAAAATTGAAAATTCAATAGAGATATTTTCTGTTCCCTGGATCAAGGTCTTTTTCCTGCTCCATCAAAACTGCTCCAATTAGTCGAAATGCTGATTGCGTA
>NZ_LIXZ01000072.1 GCF_001305855.1 Rossellomorea vietnamensis
AGCATGAACACCGCCTTGGCCTGCTGCGGCAGATCGCCGGCGACGAGCAGATCGACCAGTTGGGCATGCGCCATCAGGTTGTAGAGCGCCGGCGCCGACAGCGTCGCCAGCACGATGTAGGACGCGGTGACCGGCAGCCCCATTCCCAGGATCAGCGAGGCGATGGCGATCAGCACAATGGTCACCAGCAGGCTACCGCCGGCCCAGTCGGTGATCATCAGCGAGAAGATGTTGCCGATGCCGGTGGTCGAGACCACGTTGATGATCAGTCCCACGGTGATCAGCAGGATCCCCGTGGTGATCATGTTGCGCGTGCCCTGCACCAGCGCCTCGACGATGGTCTTCGGCGTCATCGGCTGCTTGGAGAGCCAGGAGGCGACGATCACCGAAGCAATGGCGATGCCCGCGGCATAGGTCGGCGTAAAGCCGTAGATCAGCGCCCATACCAGCACGATCAGCGGCAGCAGGAAATGCCAGCCCTTCTTGAGTACCTCGACGATTCCCGGGGCATCCGGGTCTTCGAGCTGCTGGGCGTTGCTGCGCTTGGCCTCGATGCGCACGAACATCGCCACGGACAGGAAGTACAACAGCGCCGGCAGCGCGGCGACGCCAATGATAGTCAGGTACGACACCTGGGTGTAGGAGGCCATGATG
>NZ_LIXZ01000073.1 GCF_001305855.1 Rossellomorea vietnamensis
AGCCAGGAGGCGCGCCAGGGCGGCCAGCTCACCAACCTGGGGCACACCGTGATGGTGCACTTCGACCACGAGACCAAGCAGGCCATCCCCATCGAGGGCGAGCTGCGCGAGGCCCTGGAGGCGCACTTCCACGAGGAGCCCGCCGAGGCATGACTCCCGCCGTCAAGCAGCTGGAGAAGGCCGGGGTCGACTTCGCCCTGGCCGAATACGAGCACGATCCGCGCAGCCCCGCCTACGGCGAAGAGGCCGCCCGGACACTGGGCCTGTCGCCGGACGAGGTATTCAAGACGCTGCTGGCCAGGCTCGACGACGGCCGCCTGGCAGTGGCCATCGTGCCGGTATCACGCAAGCTCGACCTCAAGGCCCTGGCGCGCGCCGCCGGCGCCCGCAAGGCGCAGATGGCCGAGGCCGAGGAGGCCCAGCGAGCCACCGGCTATGTGGTGGGCGGCATCAGCCCGCTGGGCCAGAAGCGCCGCCTGGCCACCTTCCTGGATGCCAGCGCCGAGGCCCTGCCGGCGATCCACGTCAGCGGCGGCCGCCGCGGCCTCGAGATCCGCCTGGCCCCGTCCGACCTGCTCCGGCTGACCGGCGCACGCCTGGCGACGCTGGTCCGCGACTGAGCCGACCGCCCGCTGCCGCTGTCC
>NZ_LIXZ01000074.1 GCF_001305855.1 Rossellomorea vietnamensis
GGATGGGTACCGCGGTGAGGATGCCGAACTGGGTGCCGTTGAGGTCGAGCTGCTCGGCGATCGGTACGCCGATCTCGCCGAACATCGTCCACACCATGAAGCACATGGTGAAGGCGAAGGTGTTGGCTATCAGCACCGAGGTTTGCTTGAAGCGTTCAGAGGCCATAAGACCCTCCGAGTTTGCCGGGTTAAGGGATGGTTTCAGGATATGCCAGGGAGTGATTATTGCCTTGATCGGTATCAAAAAAGCCGACCTATCATGGTGAAAGATCGGCTCTTTATTACTCCTTCAGAGAGGCTTCAGGGATTCTTCACGTAGGCGTTCTTGCGCAGGTAGAACCACCAGTTGACCACCAGGCAGAGCGCGTAGAAGACCGCGAAGCCGTACATGGCGAGTTCCGGGGTGCCGGCCTTGATCTGCTCGCCCATCACCCGCGGGGCGATGAAGGAGCCATAGGCGGCGACTGCCGAGGTCCAGCCCAGTGCCGGGCCCTTCTGCTGCGGGTCGAAGATGAAGCCGATGCTGCGGAAGGTGGAGCCGTTGCCGATGCCGCTGGCGGCGAACAAGACGATGAACAGCAGCAGGAACATCCAGAAGTACTGGTTGGGGTCGGTAGAGTTGTAGGCCAGCATC
>NZ_LIXZ01000075.1 GCF_001305855.1 Rossellomorea vietnamensis
CTGGATCAAAGCTCACTTACAGCTCCCCAAAGCATATCGGTGTTAGTCCCGTCCTTCGTCGGCTCCTAGTGCCAAGGCATCCACCGTGCGCCCTTCATAACTTAACCTAAATTTTGCTTTATCAGCTTCGAATCTCTTCGTCAGCTTCAGTCGTTCACATCCTCACGCACGCTAAGTGCGCTCCGGTGTTCACTCCTTCGCTTCCTCGACCTTCTCGCTGCTAAATCAAAATTTGATCACTTACTAATTAAGGTTTAAAACCTAAAATGGCGATACTCGGTAATTTCTTGACTATCAATTTATCTTTATCTAGTTTTCAAAGAACAATCATTTGTCTCGGAAGAGACAATATGGATAGATATTTTGCTTGCGCAAAAATCTTTGGTGGAGCCTAGCGGGATCGAACCGCTGACCTCCTGCGTGCAAAGCAGGCGCTCTCCCAGCTGAGCTAAGGCCCCGGGATGTGAGAATATGGTGGGCCTAAGTGGACTCGAACCACCGACCTCACGCTTATCAGGCGTGCGCTCTAACCAGCTGAGCTATAGGCCCATATTCCATAAAAATGAATGATAAGCAATGCTTACCATTGTTTGTTTGATGATCAAACCATCAAAACTGAACAAAACTTCGACG
>NZ_LIXZ01000076.1 GCF_001305855.1 Rossellomorea vietnamensis
ATATCGTATTATGCGAGACCTCGGATTGAAATGTGTAAAATTCATGCGGAAATCCCGTAAATACAATTCGTATAAGGGGAACGTTGGAAAGGTAGCGAAGAACCGATTATCACGCCGGTTTAACACGCATGTCCCTCTACAAAAATTAGTAACTGACATTACAGAATTTAAATGTCTAAACGAAGAGAAGTTATATTTAAATCCCATTCTTGACCGCTATAACGGAGAAATCATAGCGTACGGAATCAGGAAACGTCCCACGTTAGATCTAGTCATGGAACCTTTACATGAAACGATAGAAATAATAAGAAATCACGCAATCTATCGAACCACCATCCATTCTGATCAAGGCTGGCATTACCAGCACAATCAATGGGTGAAGACCTTAAAGAAAAATAATGTATTCCAAAGCATGTCACGGAAAGCTACATGCGCAGACAACGCTGTAATGGAAAACTTTTTTGGTGTTTTGAAGCAGGAAATGTACTATGGAGAAAAATTAGTTACCTTTGAGGATTTAAGAAGCCGGATTGAAGAATATATCCACTGGTACAATCATGAACGTTCAAAAGAAAAATTGGATGGACTAAGTCCAGTCGAATACCGAACTCA
>NZ_LIXZ01000077.1 GCF_001305855.1 Rossellomorea vietnamensis
CCTTCGAGGTGGATGCCGCCGGCAACCTGGCCAACTGGAAGATCCCCGGCAAGTTCTCGCCGGGCATCGGCGGCGCCATGGAGCTGGCCCAGAAGGTCAGGCGGCTGGTGGTGCTCTGCTCCCACAACGACAAGCAGGGCAACCCCAAGATCCTGGCGCGCTGCCGGCTACCGCTCACCGCCAGCGGCTGCGTGTCGCGCATCATCACCGACAAGGCGGTGATGGACGTGACTCCCGAGGGACTCGCCGTGCTGGAGATCGCCGAGGGGCTCGACCCCGCGGACCTCGAGGCGGCCACCGAGGCGCCGCTGCTCATCGATACATCACGCCTGGGGAGATTCTGATGCTGGACGCCACCGAGACACGTATCGTCGAGGCCTGCGAGGCGCTGATGGACGACACCCTGG
Organism: Rossellomorea vietnamensis; assembly: GCF_001305855.1. Taxonomy (GTDB): domain Bacteria; phylum Bacillota; class Bacilli; order Bacillales; family Bacillaceae_B; genus Rossellomorea; species Rossellomorea vietnamensis_A. The sequence continues at coordinate 408 of NZ_LIXZ01000077.1, forward strand.
CCCTGACCCGCGACCTGGTGCGCGGCTACAGCGTGCTGGGCCAGGAGCAGGGGGCACTGGACACCATGGAGGCGTGGTTCGCACGGCTCGACCTGCCGGTGGACCGGGTACCGCTGGATGCCCCGGGCTTCGCCGAGCACCCGCACCGCGCGCCCACCGAGTGGGACAGCGCCGGGCGCTACAACCTGGTCTCGCGGCTCAAC
>NZ_LIXZ01000078.1 GCF_001305855.1 Rossellomorea vietnamensis
GGCCGCCGCCTGTGCGGCATGTCACGGCCAGGAGGGCATCAGTCCCACCGGCGCCTTCCCCAACCTGGCGGGTCAGCAGGCCTCCTACCTGGCCAAGCAGATCATGGACATCCGCGACGGCAATCGCGTGGTGCCGCAGATGGCCGGCCAGGTCGACAACTTCTCCGACCAGGACGCCTGGGACGTAGCCAAGTTCTATGCCGACAAGGACGCGGCCCTGGGCCAGGCCGACCCGGACGAGGCGCTGGTCGCCCGCGGCCGCGAACTGTATCGCGCCGGCGACATGGCCAAGGGCATCCCGGCCTGCGCCGCCTGCCACACCCCCACCGGCCAGGGCATCGGCACCGCCGTCTACCCGGCGCTCTCCGGCCAGCATCCCGAGTACACCCTGGCCACCCTGCAGGCCTTCGCCTCCGGCGAGCGGGCCAATGATCCGGCCAACATCATGCGCGACATCACCAGCAAGATGAGCGATGCCGACATGGAGGCCGTGGCCAACTACGTGCTGGGCCTGCACTGAGACCGTCTCGGTCAGCGCATCTGCACACAGTCGGGGCGGCCTTCGGGCCGCCCCTGGCATATTTGCCGTAGCGTGCGTGGGG
>NZ_LIXZ01000079.1 GCF_001305855.1 Rossellomorea vietnamensis
CCGGCTTGCCGCGCCCCTTGTGGTTATGGCGCTCGTTCTGGCGCCCCGGGTGCTTGCGGCCCTGACTGTTCCGCTTCTCGCCCTGCAGGCGGTCGAGCTTGCGGTGGGCGTGATCGGCCGACTGGGCATCCACCTTGCCGGCAGGCTGGCCGTCGAGATCGATGCGCTCGGCGTCCTCGCGCACCGCCTTGAGGTAGCGCGGCAGGTTGACGTAGCAAGCCAGCGCCCTTCGCACCAGCTTCTCGGGCCAGGGCTCGCGGCTGGCCAGCACCTCGTGGATGCCGACCATCAGCGGGCGGGTATGACCCTTGAAGAAGGCGGAGGGATAGCGCGTATACCATTCGTCGAGCAGCGCCTGGGGCGAGGGAGCCTCGCTTTGGGTGGCGCCTGAGTTGGCTGATCGCTCGATAAATCGAGCTCCTACATCGGAGCCGGATTTATCCGGCGATGCGGTCGCGATAGATCGCGCCCCATCATCAGCAGCCGAGGCAGCCACCTGACTGTCGTAGGAGCCGGATTTATCCGGCGATATCTGCGATGCGCCACCGTCTTCCTGGCGTGCCGCGGGCCGCCGACCAATCAGCGCCGAGAGCCCCTGGGA
>NZ_LIXZ01000080.1 GCF_001305855.1 Rossellomorea vietnamensis
GTCATACACCATTGACGAAGATTCGGTACTGACATTCCGCGAATCTCAGAGTCTTGTGAATGCTGAGGATGTAGAAGGCGACGTAGAGTTCGTCGGCCACGCTGTCACGCAGGCCACCCATCTGGTTGAGAAGCTCGCGCATGTGCTTGGCGCCGGAGCCGGAGGCCGCCTGATAGGTCATGGAGGTCATCCACTCGATCAGGTCCGCCTCGAACAGTCCGCCCAGGCCCATCAGCATCAGGCTGACGGTGCAGTTGCCGCCGACAAAGGTCCTGGCGCCACGGGCCAGCTGGGCATCGATCACATGGCGGTTGACCGGGTCGAGCACGATGGTGGCGTCGTCTTCCATGCGCAGGGTGCTGGCGGCATCGATCCAGTAGCCCTTCCAGCCTGCCTGGCGCAGGTCGGCGTAGACCTTCTTGGTATAGTCGCCGCCCTGGCAGGTGACGATCACGTCGAGCGCCTTTAGCGCGTCAAGGTCGAAGGCGTCCTTGAGTGCTGGCACGTCCACTCCCACATCCGGGCCGGCCTGACCGACCTGGGAGGTGGTGAAGAAGACCGGCTCGATGCCCTTGAAGTCTCCATCCTCC
>NZ_LIXZ01000081.1 GCF_001305855.1 Rossellomorea vietnamensis
GGAACTGTGGTCCCAGGCGCCGCTGGCGCGCCTGGATTTCCGCTGCGAGCCACTGGCGCGCCCGGGGCGTAACGAACCCTGCTGGTGCGACTCCGGCCGCAAGACCAAGCACTGCTGTGGCGCCGTGACACTGCCCGGCTCGGTGCCGGATCACCTGATGTGGATGCTCTCGCTGCGGGACTGGAAGGGCGACGCCCTCAAGGCGGCGCTGGCGAGTGGCCGGGCCCCGGCCCAGGCGCTGCTCGAGGCGGGCCTGATCGCCGCCGAGACCGGCCAGCGTGGCCGCGCCCAGCAGATCCTCGAGTCGCTGTTCGAGCGTGGCGACTGGTCGCGGCTGCCGGAACAGGCCGAGCCCGCCTTCGAGATCCTGATCGACCTCTACCAGGAGCGCGGCTTCCATCGCAAGCGCGAGAGCCTGCTCGATGCCGTGCTCGAGCACGGTCCGCTGTTCCTGCGTGGCGTGGCACTGGAGCGGCTGTGCCTGATGCACCTCGACAACGACGACCTGGACAGCGCCCGCGCCGCCTTCGTGCGCGCCCAGCAGGCGCTGCCCGACTCGCCCACCCTGGCCTATATCGAGGCCATGC
>NZ_LIXZ01000009.1 GCF_001305855.1 Rossellomorea vietnamensis
TTCAGTTGGTTAGAATGCCTGCCTGTCACGCAGGAGGTCGCGGGTTCGAGTCCCGTCCGGACCGCCATTTTTAATTAGAATATTGTTTCTTGAAAAGGAAAAGGGTTTCGATAAGCGAGAAGGTCGAGGAAGCGATCGAAGGAACACCGGAGCGTATTTTACATACGTGAGGATGTGACTGAGTGAGCTGACGAAGAGATTCGAAGCTTAGCGGAAGCCGAAAACTATTTGGCTCAGTAGCTCAGTTGGTAGAGCAATGGACTGAAAATCCATGTGTCGGCGGTTCGATTCCGTCCTGAGCCACCATTTTTCTGTTTAGACACATTATGGCGATTGTGGCGAAGTGGTTAACGCACCTGATTGTGGTTCAGGCATTCGTGGGTTCGATTCCCATCAGTCGCCCCATATTTTAGTGCGGGTGTAGTTTAGTGGTAAAACCTCAGCCTTCCAAGCTGATGATGAGGGTTCGATTCCCTTCACCCGCTCCAATTTTATTTTTGGGCCTATAGCTCAGCTGGTTAGAGCGCACGCCTGATAAGCGTGAGGTCGGTGGTTCGAGTCCACTTAGGCCCACCATTTCATTATTCCGCAGTAGCTCAGTGGTAGAGCTATCGGCTGTTAACCGATCGGTCGCAAGTTCGAATCTTGCCTGCGGAGCCATATTTGGAGAAGTACTCAAGTGGCTGAAGAGGCGCCCCTGCTAAGGGTGTAGGTCGGGCAACTGGCGCGAGGGTTCAAATCCCTCCTTCTCCGCCATTAAGGCCCATTGGTCAAGCGGTTAAGACACCGCCCTTTCACGGCGGTAACACGGGTTCGAATCCCGTATGGGTCATTCTGAAAAGACTATCATTGATGATAGTCTTTTTTTGTTGTTCAAATGACCAATAAAGTGACCAATCTTTTGATTGACAAAGCCATCTCTCCCTCCCTTCATTCGACACCACTGTTTCATCTTCCAACCAAACAAAATCCTATACAAAATACCGGAATCCCTTTATATTTCCCACAAATTTTAGATTTTTTTATGTAAAAACTTTCGACAAATTCCGCTACGAATCCAACGTATTTCCCCTATGTTTTTACAATGTAAACCTTACCATTTAGAATAACTTCCCAATTAGGCCGTTTTTTCATATGAGTATGTAGTAAATTGTCGGAATTGAACGACGATTATAAAGAGGATTTTGGTGATGTTGTTAGAAAATAGTTAAGTAGAATTGAAAAAATGTAGGTGAGATGATGAACGCAATGACCATAACAGATTACGATGTGTTTTTGTTTCATGAGGGGAATTTGCAGCAGGCCTATCAGTTTATGGGTGCACATGTGAGAAGGGATTTCACTGGGACCTATACAGAATTTTGCGTTTGGGCACCGAAAGCAAGACATGTTTCATTGGTGGGTTCATTTAATCAATGGAATGGGAATGGATATGATTTTAAAAAGCGGAACAGTGAAGGTCTGTGGACGATTCGAGTCGATAAGGATCTAACGGGAGAAACGTATAAGTATGAGATTACGACTCTCCTGGGGACAAAGAAGCTGAAGGCGGATCCGTACGGGTTTGCCTCTGAAAAGCGTCCTCATACGGCAAGCGTCGTGTATGGGCTGGAGGGCTTTGCATGGGAAGATGAGAAGTGGCTGGAGGACCGTTCAACCACTACGATCTACGACAGGCCTATGGCGATTTATGAAGTACATTTAGGCACATGGAAGAAGAAAGCTGGGGAGTTTCTTTCATATAAAGAATTAGCACAGCAATTGATTCCCTATGTGAAAGAGCATGGATTCACCCATATCGAGCTGCTGCCTGTCACGGAGCATCCATTTGACCGTTCCTGGGGTTATCAGGGTACGGGTTATTATTCCCCTACCAGTCGCTACGGGTCACCGCATGATTTGATGGCATTAGTGAATGAATGTCATTTACATAATATTGGCGTGATCCTGGATTGGGTCCCAGGCCATTTTTGTAAGGATGCGCATGGGTTATATGAGTTTGATGGTTCGTTTGCCTATGAGTACAGTGAGGAAAGGGACCGTGAGAATTATACGTGGGGTACGGCGAACTTTGACTTAGGTAAAGGGGAAGTGAGGAGCTTCCTGATTTCCAATGCCCGCTTCTGGATGGATCAGTACCATATCGATGGCTTCAGGATCGATGCGGTGGCGAACATCATCTATTGGGCGAATCAAGGTGAGCTTGCGCCGAATGAAGGCGCCATACAGTTTCTGAAAAACTTGAACAAGGCCGTTTTTGAGTTTGATTCTTCGATCCTGATGATCGCAGAGGATTCTACAGACTGGCCACAAGTGACGTCTCCGGTTCATTATGGAGGACTTGGATTTAATTATAAGTGGAATATGGGATGGATGAATGACGTCCTTAAATATATGGAAACCGATCCGTCTGAACGAAGGCATGTGCATTCTCTCATTACGTTTTCATTGTTATATGCCTTTTCAGAGAATTATGTTCTCCCCTTCTCCCATGATGAAGTGGTGCATGGGAAGAAGTCGTTATTAAATAAAATGCCGGGGGATTACTGGCAGAAATTCGCTCAGTACAGGTTGCTCCTCGGCTTCATGATGGCTCACCCAGGAAAAAAACTTCTGTTCATGGGAAGTGAACTGGCCCCGTTTTCAGAATGGAAAGACCTTGAGGAGTTGGATTGGCATTTACTGGATTACGATTTTCATCACAAATTCAATTCATATTTTAAAGAGCTTATGCATTTATATAAAGGTGCTGAACCATTATTTCAAATGGATCATCGGTCGGACGGATTCCAGTGGGTTGATGTAAATAATGCTGAGCAGCAGATTTTCTCTTTCATCCGTTATGGGATAGAGAAGGGAGATCATCTTGTGGTGATCTGTAATTTCAGCCCTCATGTGTATCACAAGTATAAGGTGGGAGTAGATAAGGTTTCTTCTTATGAAGAGATTTGGAATAGTGATGATGAAAGGTTTGGAGGTTCCCATCAGGTGAATCCCAACCCGCTTACCGTGCACAATGAACCGTATCATGGAAGAGATGGTTATGTGGAAATGACGATTCCACCATACGCAGCCGTTTATTTAAGACCAATCGACTGAAAGGGGAGAAAAGTAATGGCAAAAGGTAGATGTGTAGCCATGTTGTTAGCAGGTGGAAAAGGGAGCAGGTTAAGTTCATTGACGAAAAGTCTGGCGAAACCCGCCGTACCATTTGGAGGAAAGTACCGTATCATTGATTTTACCCTGAGCAATTGTACGAACTCAGGCATCGACACTGTCGGTGTTCTTACCCAGTACCAGCCCCTGGTATTGAATTCTTATATCGGAATCGGGAGTGCGTGGGATCTTGACCGCAGGAACGGTGGTGTGACCGTTCTGCCCCCATATGCTGAATCATCCGAGATGCGCTGGTACACGGGGACGGCAAGCGCCATCTATCAAAATATGAATTACCTTGAGCAATACGATCCCGAGTACGTATTGATTCTTTCGGGGGATCACATTTACAAAATGGATTATAGTAAAATGCTTGATTATCATATCGAGAAAAAAGCAGATGTCTCGATTTCGGTCATTGAAGTGGGATGGGATGAAGCGAGCCGTTTCGGACTGATGAACACGAATGAGGAAATGCGTGTCACAGAGTTTGAGGAAAAACCAGCTTTCCCTAAAAGCAATCTTGCTTCGATGGGCATTTACATCTTTAATTATTCCGTGCTGAAGGATTATCTCGAGATGGATGAACGGAATCCGGATTCAAGCCATGACTTCGGGAAGGACGTCATTCCTCTCCTCCTGGATGAAAAGAAGAAACTGATGGCTTATCCATTTGAAGGATATTGGAAGGATGTCGGTACGGTCAAGAGCCTTTGGGAAGCAAATATGGATCTGATAGATGAGCAGAATGAACTGAACCTGTTCGATCATGATTGGAGAGTGTATTCGGTTAATCCAAATGAGCCGCCTCAATATATTTCAGAAGAAGCACTTGTGGAGGGATCTCTGGTCAATGAAGGGTGTACGATTGAAGGAACGATTCAAAAGTCCGTACTCTTCCAGGGAACAACGGTGAAAAAAGGAGCGCATGTCAGCCGTTCAGTCATCATGCCGGACGCCGTCGTTGAAGAAAACGCCTATATCGAGCAGGCGATCGTGCCGCCTGATGTAAGGGTTCCAAAGGGCTTGTGCATCATGCCGGAAGAGGGATCCGATGAAGTCATCCTGGTGACGGAATCCTTCATTGAAGCACTGCTGGAACAGGAAAGAGTGTAAGGTTCAAGACCATCATAACAACATTAGAGGAGGAGAAGTGTTTTGAAAAATACAATGCTTGGTGTTATAGACGCTACGAGTTACTACGATTCCCTGGAGGATTTATTGCTGCATCGCTCATTGGCGGCCCTTCCCATTGCCGGCAGATACCGGTTGATTGACTTTGTCCTTTCCAATATGGTGAATTCCGACATTGGCAGTGTTGCGATTTTTCCAAAGTTTCAATACAGATCTCTGATGGATCACCTCGGCTCAGGGAAGAACTGGGATCTGAACCGGAAGCGGGATGGCTTGTTTTTCTTTCCTGCTCCTGGATTGGAAGCGAATGAGGAGGGGGTCGGGTCCTTCAATCACTTTGCCCATCATATGGACTATTTCAGACGCAGTACACAGGAATACGCCCTGATCAGCAATTGCTTTACGTTATGTAACATCGATTACCAGCCCGTATTGGAACGTCATATCCGTATCGGTTGTGATATAACGGAAATGCGCCACAATGGCAGCTCCTTAGACATGTACTTAGTAAAAACGTCTACACTGGTTGATTTGATCGGGAACAGGCGTGAAACGGGATATACATGTATGCAGGATGTGGTGGACGACATGGATAGCGGATTCAAGGTGTGCGGCTATGAGCATGAAGGTTTTGTTCAAACGATCGATTCCATTCAAGAATACTATGATGCCAGCATGAAGCTTATGAACTTATCCTATTGGAAAGAGCTGTTCAAAAAAGATATGCCCATTTATACGAAAGTGAAGGATGAGCCGCCGACACGCTACACATCTGCTGCAAGTGTGAAGAACAGCATCATCGCCAATGGATGCTTCATTGAGGGCAAAGTGAAAAATTCTACAATGTTCAGAGCAGTGAAGGTCGGCAAGAATACCACAATTTCTAACAGCATCATTATGCAGAAGAGCCAAATTGGAGATAACTGTGTACTGGAGAATGTGATTCTGGATAAAGATGTGAGAATAGAAGATGGCGTCAAGCTTATCGGGGAATCTAACAGTCCAATTGTCATTCGCAAAGGGATGATTCAAGGAGCGCTGATGAATTCGTGAAAGTGTTATTTGTAGTATCTGAGTGTGTCCCATTTATTAAATCCGGTGGCTTGGCGGACGTTGCAGGCGCACTGCCCAAGGAATTAAGAAGTTTAGGCACGGATGTCAGGGTGATTCTGCCTAAATACGGCGGGATCCCTCAAGAATTCCGTTCAAGAATGAAACGGAAGAAAGAGTTTTTCGTGTCAGTCGGCTGGAGAAATCAGTATTGTGGAATTGAAGAGTATAGTGAAAATGGCGTGACATATTATTTTGTGGACAATGAATATTATTTTAACCGGGAGCGTTTATACGGATACTTTGACGATGGAGAGAGGTTCTCCTACTTTACAAGGGCTGTATTGGAAAGTATCGCTGTTCTCGATTTCTATCCGGATGTGATTCACTGTCACGATTGGCATACGGGCATGGTTCCTTTCCTACTCAGAAGTGAGTATCAGGAAAGACCGGGCTATTCATTCATCCGCAGCGTATTCACGATCCATAATCTGCAATTTCAAGGAATTTACCCTAAACAGGTGATGACGGACTTATTAGCTATCCCGGAGAAGTATTTTCATCATGAATATCTCGAGTTTTATGGAAATATCAATTTCATGAAAGGTGCGCTCATTTCTTCGGACTTCGTGACAACGGTGAGTCCTACGTATAAAGAAGAAATCCTCACGCCTTACTACGGGGAAAAACTTCATAATATACTTGGTCAGAGGTATAACCAACTATTGGGGATCCTCAATGGGATTGATGATGAAGTGTATAATCCTGATGACGGGAAGTTTCCTTTTTTTAGCGGGAATCTTCAAGGAAAGAAGCTGTCCAAGCAGCATCTGCAAAGTAGTCTGGGCCTCGAGGAGAATGAAGGGATCCCACTTGTGTCCATCATTTCGAGACTGACGAACCAAAAGGGTCTTGAACTCATCAGGGGCGTCTTCCATGAGATGATCCAGGAGAATGTCCAGTTTGTCCTGTTGGGGACAGGGGATTGGGAGTTTGAACAGTTCTTCAGGGAAATGGAGTGGACGTACCCGGATAAGGTCAGAATACAGATCGGCTTCAATGAAGAACTGGCAAAACAGATTTACTCTGCCAGTGATATGTTTCTGATGCCTTCCAAGTTCGAACCTTGCGGGCTGGGACAGTTGATTGCCATGAGATACGGAGCCCTGCCACTTGTTAGGGAGACAGGCGGACTGAACGATACCGTAGAATCCTACAATGAGGAGACAAAGAGCGGAAATGGCTTCTCATTCAAAAACTTTAATGCTCACGATATGCTTTACACCTATCGAAGGGCCCTATCATATTTCCACGAAGATCCGGAAACATGGAACCATATTGTACGTAATGCAATGAATAAAGATTATAGTTGGGCACAATCGGCCTTTAAGTATAATCAACTATACGCTGACCTGGTAACAAGGAGTGAAAGCCATGTTTTCTGATCCGATTGAATTCAAAGAATTGTTTCTGAAGAAGCTTGAAATGATGTATGGAAAAACGTTCCCTGAGTCCACAAGTCAGGATCAGTTTTTCACATTAGGCCACTTGATACGTGAATATATTTCGATGAACTGGATCCATACAAATGAGCAATACCGGTTCAATAAACAAAAGCAAGTGTACTATTTATCCATCGAATTTCTACTGGGGCGTCTGCTCAGGCAAAATCTGACCAATCTGGGGATTTACGATATTGTGGATAAAGGACTTCAGGATCTTGGAATCGACCTTGCGGAAATGGAAGAGGTTGAGCACGACGCAGGTCTTGGAAATGGCGGCCTTGGCCGTTTAGCCGCCTGCTTTCTGGATTCCCTGGCTTCCCTGAATTTACCCGGTCATGGATATGGAATCCGTTATAAGCATGGATTGTTTGAACAAAAGATCGTGAACGGATTTCAGATGGAACTCCCGGAACAGTGGCTGCGTCATGGACATGTGTGGGAGGTCCGTAAATCAGACCTGACCGTCGAAGTGCCTTTCTGGGGGAAGGTGGAATCATATACGGAAAAGGATGTCTTAAGGTTTCGACATGTAGACGCAGAAGTCGTCGCGGCGGTTCCTTATGATATGCCTGTGGTGGGATTCGAGACGTCGACGGTCAATACACTCCGTTTATGGAGTGCCGAACCTGCCGCCTATAAAGCGGGTAAAGATATGATGAAGTACAAACGTGATACGGAAGCCATCACAGAATTTCTATATCCTGACGATACCCATGAGGAAGGGAAGATCCTGCGCCTGAAGCAGCAATACTTCCTCGTCTCAGCAAGTATCCGCTCCATTCTGGATTCGCACCTTTACCGAAATGGGGATCTGAAGGAACTGCATGAGAATATTTCAATCCATATCAATGATACCCATCCGGTTCTTGCCATCCCGGAATTGATGAGGGTCCTTCTGGATGAATACTCCTTTGAATGGGAAGAGGCATGGGAAATCACGACGAATACATTCGCCTATACAAACCATACGACTCTGTCAGAAGCACTGGAGAGATGGCCGATCCGGATATTCCAGCCCCTCCTGCCCCGCATCCACATGATAGTGAATGAAATCAATGAACGATTCTGCAGGGAGTTATGGAAAGAGTATCCCGGTGAGTGGAAGAGGATAGAGGACATGGCGATCATCTCACATGATGAAGTCAAAATGGCCCATCTTGCCATAGTAGGAAGCTTCAGTGTGAACGGTGTGGCAAAGATTCACACGGAAATTTTGAAGCAGCGGGAAATGAACTTATTTTATCAATATTACCCTGGAAAATTTAATAGTAAGACAAATGGAATCACCCATAGAAGGTGGCTCCTTGATAGTAATCCATCCCTTTCGAACCTGATTACCTCTTCCATCGGGGATGAGTGGATTAAAGACCCTTCCAAATTGGTGAAGCTGAAGGAGTATCACCATGATACGGCATTTTTGAAAGACCTGTATGATGTGAAGCAGGGAAATAAACAAAAGCTTGCCGGTCTGATATATGAAAGCAATGGAATCATTGTCGATCCGTCTTCGATATTTGATATCCAGGTGAAGCGGCTTCATGCGTACAAACGTCAGTTAATGAATGTATTGCATATCCTTCACTTATATAATCGCTGTGTGGAAGATCCGGGATTTGATTTTCATCCACGGACATTCATTTTCGGGGCAAAGGCGTCCCCGGGTTACTACTATGCCAAAAAAATCATTAAATTGATTCACTCTGTAGCAGATCTTGTGAATGATCATCCGCTTGTGAAAGGGCGCATTAAAGTCGTGTTCCTTGAAAACTACCGGGTGTCCCTTGCAGAAGAGATCATCCCGGCAGCTGACTTGTCCGAGCAGATTTCAACGGCCAGTAAGGAAGCGTCCGGTACGGGGAATATGAAGTTCATGATGAACGGTGCGTTGACCCTTGGGACACTTGACGGTGCCAATATTGAGATCCTCGAACAGGTCGGAAGAGACAATATCTTCATATTCGGATTGACCGCTGAGGAAGTGATGAAATATCAGCACCATGGAGGCTATTACGCCATGGAGTACTTCCACTACGATACAAGGATCAAAAAGGTGTTGAACCAATTAATAGATGATACCCTGCCGGATGCAGGTGATCATTTCGAAACCATTTATGACTCGTTACTGACTGAGAATGATCAATTCTTTGTCCTAAGGGATTTCGATTCCTACGTAAGGGTTCATGAACAGGCAGGAAAGGCGTATGAAAACAAAGAGCACTGGTCCCGGATGTGCCTCCAGAACATTGCCAATTCCGGCTATTTCTCCAGTGACCGGACAATCGAGCAATATGCGAAGGACATATGGGGCATTGCACAGGGGAGTTTAATGAAATAAAAAAACGCTTGGGAAGCGGATCCCAAGCGTTCTTTCTATTTTTTCTTCTTGTCTGAAACGTAGCTGTCTCCATCTTTATAGGGGATGTCACCCAGTGGAGATTCCATATCGTTCTCATCGAGCATATCCTCGTACTCTTCATGTGTTTTTGACGGATAGGCTTTACGGTTTGAGCCTTCCATGTCGGTCCCGACGAATGATTCAAAATCCTCGGTGAACCCTTCCGAAGTGTCCTCATCCTGATACAGGTCTGAGTAATCCTCATGATCCCCTTCAAAGTCGGACGGGGTTTCAGATGTCCCGAAACGGCCGACCTCCTGGAAGCTGTCCTGGTCGTCACGCACGTTCCCATCTGTTTCATGTCTGAATTCGTTATCGACTGGCGGCTGCAGCACATCTTCTTCTACCGGCCGATCCTGGGGTGTGGACTTCTCCGGTGTATGGTCCTTGCAATAAAGGGTCGTCGGAATGACTTCGAGACGCTCGTAAGGAATATCCTGTCCACATTCTTTACATTGACCGTACGAACCGTCTTCAATCGCATGCAGGGCTTGTTGGATTTTATCCAATTCAAGCTTTGCATGATCGTCGATGGCAAAATCCTTCTCCCGTTCATACAACTCTGTACCCATATCGGCGGGATGGTTATCATAAAGGGAAAGTTCTCCTGAGTTATCTCGTTCGTTTGTATGGTGAAGATTATCTAAATCCTGATGTAAATGTTCTTTTAACTGCTTTTCCTGTTGAACCAGTTCTTGTTTTAATGTCTGTTTTTGGCTGTCTGTTAGCAATTTCTTCACATCCTTCATAATGTTCGCTTAAATCTTGTCCTAACCATACTTTATCCGAAAGTGGGATGGTTAAAACATAAAAAAAGAGTCGACCCGGATTTGTCGGGTCGACTCTTTGTCTTTTTATAGCATGTAAGCAAGTAATAATCCAATGGTTAACAGGAAACCAAAGATGGTGTTAGTTTGGGCGGTTGCTTTCATGGCGGGCATCATTTCGATGGGTTGTGATTTGCCGATGAATCCTGTTGTTGCTTTGATTGCTTTAGGGATGCTTAAAAAGGCTACGAACAGCCATGGTGATGAGATCCCCGATACGACCAATCCGATGATCCAGGCGTAGGAAACGACAAACATACTGCCTAAGAGGATGATCGCCCCTTTTTTTCCTAACAGGATCGCTATGGTTTTGCGGCCGTTTTCTTTGTCTCCATCGAGGTCACGAATATTGTTGGCCAATAATATGGAACCTACCAATATGGAAACCGGAATCGAGATGAGGACGCTGTCCCCATTGATGTAGCCGGTCTGGATGTAAAATGAGATGAGGATGATCACAAATCCCATGAAAAATCCGGCTACGATTTCGCCAAATGGTGTGTAAGCAATTGGCATTGGTCCGCCAGTATAAAAGTACCCCGCTGCCATGCACACTATTCCTATGAGGGCCAGCCACCAAGTACTGTTAAGACAGATATAAATCCCTAACAGAAGGGCGATTCCGTATAGTGAAAAGGCAAGATTGATGACCGTTGATGGTTTGACACCATTACGGACGATCGCTCCGCCGATCCCGACCGAGTGCTCTGTATCAAGACCTCTTTTATAATCATAATATTCGTTGAACATATTGGTAGCCGCCTGGATCAACAGACAGGCAACCAGCATGGCTGCAAACAGCAAAAAATCCACTTTCGTAAATTGCAGCGCGAGTACCGTCCCTAATAGTACAGGTACAAATGCCGCTGTAAGAGTGTGGGGGCGAGTCAATTGCCACCAGATCTTCCACCCTTTATCTGATTCCAACACGTTGGATGCTTGTTGTTCCATTCATTCTCTCTCCCTTACGCAATAAGGAATTTTCAGAAAACATTACAATTCCTTTACAGATTAAAGTGTAGGTAAAGGGAACGGGACTGTCAATCATTTTCTACAAATTCGTGAAGGTTCTATTTACCAGTAATTGAGGACTTTTACAAAGCTTTTGGTTTCTCAAAAGAAGAAAAAGGGTTTATTATATATATAATAAGGATAAATAGTGTAAACATGTCTTGAACTCCGTTGACACACCATAAGTACAGGTGTATCTTATAGTAAGTTTGACTATTGTACGTGATTTTGTTTGGGGGAATTCAATTGGTTACCATCCATAAGACCAATATTGAAAAAGCATATGATACAGCCAGAATGAAGGCTAAACAAATACATCGCCCCGTCCTTCTCAGCATAGTGGAAGAAGTGGATGCAGTGGATCCTCTTTCTTTTTATTATGGAGGAAACTCTTTTCATGGAGAGCGCTTTCTATGGAAGGACCGTGATCATACCGTCACGCTGGTAGGACTCGGAGCGGCTCATATTCTGTCTACAGATGAAAAAGAAGAGCGTTTTTTTACGGTTGAGAACGAGTGGAAGCGCTTTATTGAAGAATCTGTGATTGTGACAGGGGACAAATGGGCAGGAACAGGTCCACTATTATATGGTGGGTTTCGTTTCGACCCAATGAACACTAACAGTGAAGAGTGGAATGATTTCTCTGCGGGTACATTCCAACTCCCGATGTTCATGTTAACAAAGCCTGAAAAAACGAATTATTTGACGATGAATGTCATCTGTCATCCGGATGAGGATGACAGCTTATTCCATGAGCGTATCGGATTGAAAGAAGAGCTTCTTGCAAACGCCCGAAAGGCCTTCATACCTGAACGCCCTGAATGGATCGGAACCCGTGATGTGAAACCTGAAGAATGGAAGGAATCCGTCCAGAGTGTGGTGAACCGCCTGCAGAAGGGTGAGATGGATAAAGTCGTCCTTGCGAGAAAATGTGAAGTGTCATTCGACCAACAGGTGTCCTCTGATTTCGTATTGGATAATCTGTGGAAACAGCAGCCTGACAGCTTCGTATTCAGCTTTGAATGGGAAGGAAGCTGTTTTATCGGCGCAACTCCGGAACGACTCGTAAAGAAAACAGGGGAAGAAATCCTCTCCACCTGCCTTGCAGGTTCGATCGCCAGGGGGGATACCTTAGAAAGTGATGAGAAACTTGGGGAAGAGCTGCTCGGGGATGAAAAGAACCGGTATGAACATCATCTTGTGGTGGACAGCATCCAACATGCGCTCCACCCATTTTGTGACACACTTTCGATCCCTTCTTCGCCACAGCTTATGAAGCTGAAGGATATCCAGCATCTCTACACACCGGTCATCGGACAGGCATCCGAGCATACGTCGCTTTTGAACCTTGTTGAAAAATTGCATCCCACTCCCGCACTGGGCGGCGTCCCGAGGGACAAAGCGATGCACGTGATCAGGCAGGAGGAAGACATGGACCGTGGTCTATATGCCGCTCCCATCGGTTGGATCGATGCCTATGGAAATGGTGAATATGCCGTCGCCCTTCGCTCAGGCCTCCTCCAGGGAGACAAAGCCTACTTGTATGCAGGGTGCGGAATCGTAGCCGACTCAGAACCTGAAAGTGAGTTTAAAGAAACACAGATGAAATTTCGGCCGATGCTCCGGGCATTAGGGGGAACCGTACATGATTGATGAACACCAAAAGAAACTTACAGATTATTTAGCGGCCTTCATTGAAGAATTGGTAGGAAATGGAGTAGACGAAGTCGTCATCAGTCCCGGCTCTCGTTCTACTCCTTTAGCGTTGCTATTCGCCCACCATCCCGGGGTGAAGACGTATATCAATGTAGATGAACGCTCTGCGGCTTTTTTTGCCTTGGGTATCGCCAAGTCTAAGAAAAAGCCCGTCGCCATCCTTTGCAGTTCAGGAACGGCAGGAGCCAATTACTATCCTGCTGTCATTGAAGCACGCTATGCAAGGGTGCCCCTCATTGTGCTGACGGCTGATCGGCCCCATGAACTGAGGGAAGTGGGAGCACCTCAAGCCATTGATCAGATCGATCTTTACGGAAAACACGTGAAATGGTCCATCGACATGGCATTGCCTGAAAGCATCCCGTCCATGCTGCAATATGCCCGTTCATCTGCAGTCAGGGGCGTAGCTCTTTCAACGGGAAATCCGGAAGGTCCGGTTCATTATAATTTTCCGTTCAGGGAACCGTTGATTCCGGATTTACAAAAAGTTGAATTCTCAAGTGGAAGACCGGCAAAAAGAGTTCTTCAAGGGGACCGGCAGCTATCTTCTGACTTCAAGAATGAACTTCAGGAAACATTAGTGAATTCAAAGCGCGGCCTCATTGTGTGCGGACCGGGGCTAAGTGAAGAGGCTGTTCCGACTATCGTACAATTTGCCGAAAAATATGCGCTGCCGATCGTTGCAGACCCACTGTCCTTCGTCCGGAGCGGGAACCATTCTAAAGATAATATCATTGACTGCTATGACACGTTCTTAAGAATTGATGAACTCAAACAATCACTCCATCCTGATCTCATTATCCGTTTCGGTGCCATGCCCGTATCAAAAGCACTTATGCTGTTTCTGAAAGGGCTGCCTGATATCCCGGCGTGGGTTGTGAGTAAAGGGGAAGAGTGGCAGGACCCGACGGCACGCGGTACTGATTTTATTCACTGCGGGGAAGACCTGTTCTGTCAAAGCTTTATGGACCAAAGCGGGCAAAGAAATATGGACTGGCTGGATGAGTGGAAGCGCGTCAACAAGGAAACAAAGGGTTTACTCGTCAAGGGTCACCAATCCTGGGATGAGGGAATGGCGGTCCATCAGTTGATACAGCATTTGCCTGAAGGAGCCACCCTGTTTTCGAGTAACAGCATGCCGATCCGTGATTTGGATACATACTTTTTCACCAATGACCGGTCCCAGCGGATTTTTGCCAACCGCGGAGCTAACGGGATTGACGGAGTGGTATCGACGGCTCTAGGGATGAGCACGTTATCCCATCCAATGTATCTCCTGATTGGGGATCTCGCTTTTTTCCATGATCTCAATGGGTTATTGACAGCAAGAAAATATCAATTGGATATGACGATTGTCGTGATGAACAATAATGGGGGCGGAATCTTTTCCTACCTGCCTCAAGCAGGTGACCAGACTCACTTCGAAGACCTGTTCGGAACCCCGATGGACTTGGAGTTTGCTCATGCAGCCAAACTTTACGGTGCACATTATTTCCATGTTGGAACCCGGGAAGAATTCATCCCGGCTCTCCAGGAAGCAGAGCAAAGCAAGGGAATAAAGATCATTGAGGTAGTGACCAATCGGGAAGAAAATGTAGCAAATCATCGTAAATTGTGGAATTTTGTTTCCCGGGAAATGACGCAGAACCTAAAGGGTGAAGATCTTGATTCTTCAAGTGAATGATATCCGATATTTTGTAGAAGTGAAAGGGGAGGGAGACCCTTTGGTTTTCCTTCACGGCTTCACAGGGGACACAACAACATGGTCCGGGGTCACTGATCAGTTGTCTGCTACATACCGATGTGTCAGCATTGATTTGATTGGTCATGGCCGTACGGAGTCCCCGAAAGAGGTCACTAGATACACAATGGACCGGGTTGCAGCAGATATATCCAGCCTTCTGGATGAGCTCGACATCGACAAAGCAGTGTTGCTCGGGTATTCAATGGGGGGGCGTATGGCCCTTTACTTCAGCCTGACCTATCCTGAAAAAGTGAAGGCATTGATATTGGAAAGTGCCTCTCCCGGATTGAAGACGAGTGAAGAAAGAAATGAGCGACGGAATAAGGATCATGCACTGGCGGACAGAATAGAAAGGGAAGGCATCGAAGACTTTGTCGACTTCTGGCAGGAGATTCCCTTGTTCGCGTCTCAGAAGAGGCTTCCGGATAAAGAACGTTCCGAAATCAGGCAACAGCGCCTGAGCCAATCGGAAACAGGCCTATCCAACAGTTTGAAAGGGATGGGGACCGGTGCCCAGGCTTCTTTATGGGACAGGCTTGATGAACTAACATGTCCAGTCCGGTTACTCGTCGGAGAGCTGGATCATAAATTCGTTCATATTGCAGAAGAGATGAAAAAACTCAACCCCGACTTTCAAATACTGACATTTTCCAACACCGGTCATGCAATTCATGTGGAAGAATCGCGAAAGTTTGGTACAATAATAGAGGAACTACTGTTAACTACATAAAGGAGGAACAAACCAATGGCTTTTGAATGGGTTTCAGAAAGAAATTACGAAGATATTTTATACGAAACATACAATGGAATCGCTAAGATTACGATCAATCGACCAGAAGTTCGTAACGCATTCCGTCCTAAAACCGTCATGGAATTAATCGACGCATTTGCTTATGCACGCGACGATTCCAAGGTTGGTGTCATCGTTTTAACAGGTGCAGGTGAGAAAGCATTCTGTTCAGGCGGAGACCAACGTGTACGCGGTCATGGCGGATATGTAGGGGAAGATGAAATTCCTCGCTTGAATGTATTGGACTTACAGCGTCTGATCCGTGTGATTCCAAAGCCGGTCATTGCAATGGTAGCCGGTTATGCGATTGGAGGCGGACATGTCCTTCACGTCGTATGTGATATTACGATCGCCGCTGACAATGCAATCTTCGGACAAACAGGTCCTAAAGTAGGGAGCTTTGACGCTGGATACGGTGCAGGATATCTTGCACGCATCATCGGCCACAAGAAAGCGAAAGAAATCTGGTACCTATGCCGTCAGTACAATGCACAGGAAGCGCTTGATATGGGTCTTGTGAATACAGTGGTGCCATATGAGCAGCTGGAAGCGGAAACAGTCCAATGGGCGTCAGAAATGCTTGAGAAAAGTCCGACTGCCCTTCGTTTCTTAAAAGCTTCATTCAACGCAGATACAGATGGGCTGGCAGGTCTGCAACAGCTTGCAGGTGACGCTACCCTTCTCTACTACACAACGGAAGAAGCGAAAGAAGGCCGCGACGCATTCAAAGAAAAGCGTAAGCCGGACTTCGGACAATTCCCTCGTTTCCCTTGATTTGAGGGCAGCCTGATGAATCTGATATGGATTCATCGGGCTTTTTTAAAATAATCGAATCAATACGAAAGGAATGGAGAATGACAGGATGACAACACAGGAATTGCCTAACTGGCTGAAACAACGAGCATTTTTAACCCCTGACCGAATGGCGTTAAGCAATGGTAGTGTAGAGTTTACATTTGGTGAGCTGTGGGAAAAGGCCATTTCGATCGGGGAACAACTGCATACCATTGTAAAACATTCGTCTCATCCTTTTTTGGGACTCATGATTAAAAACAAAGTGGAGTCTGTCTTCCTTGTTCATGCCATTCAACAGCTCGGTTTCACGACTGTACTGTTAAACAATAAGCTAAGTGCAAATGAACTTACTTTCCAGATTCAAGATATGGGATTATCGACGGTCATTTATGATGATGAATTTGCAGGGAAGCTTGATTTTTTAGGTGATGACGTGGTGGGAGTCTCTTTCTCACAATTATTCGACTCTGCCCCGACAATATTTGAGGTGAAGGATCATTTTCAGTTAGATCAAGCATGCTCGGTCATGTACACATCAGGTACGACTGGAGCACCAAAGGGAGTCCTTCAATCATATGGGAACCATTGGTGGAGCGCCATTGGGTCCTCCCTTAATCTTGGTATAAATGAAAATGATACATGGCTTTGTTCCGTTCCCCTTTTTCATATCAGTGGTTACTCAATCCTGATGAGAAGTGTTATTTACGGAATGAACGTGCGTCTGTTTGAAACCTTCGATGTGGAAGAGATCAACCGTGAATTGACGGCAGGGAATGTCACCATCATGTCGGTTGTCAGCAATATGCTCTCCCGTTTGATGAAAGGCTTGGGGGATGAGACCTATCATCCAAGTTTCCGCTGCATGCTGTTGGGCGGTGGTCCAGCACCACTTCCATTACTGGAGAAGTGTAAAGAAAAAGGGGTACCGGTCTTCCAAACCTATGGTATGACAGAAACGGCCTCACAGATAGTGACATTGTCACCTGAATACAGTATGTCGAAGTTAGGTTCGGCCGGAAAGCCTCTCTTTCCTTCTGAATTAAAGATCAAGAGTGAAGAAGGTGCGAACCAAGAAGGGGAAATCCTTGTGAAAGGTCCAAACGTGACGAGTGGATATTACCGGAGAGAGGAAGCCAACGCCAAAAGCTTCGAATCAGGCTGGTTTCATACGGGGGACATCGGATATGTGGATGAAGACGGGTTCTTATTTGTCCTGGACCGGCGCTCGGACCTGATCATCTCCGGGGGAGAAAATGTGTATCCGGCTGAACTCGAGAGTGTCCTCCTCAGCTGTGACGGGGTGGAGGATGCAGGAGTGACAGGCATCCCAAGTGACGAATGGGGACAGATTCCGTGTGCCTTCATTGTAAAAAAAGATCATCTGACAAAAGAGGAGATCATCGCACACTGCAAAAAGAACCTGGCGTCTTATAAACGTCCGAAAAAATTCGTGTTTGTAGATGAACTTCCACGAAATGCGTCAAACAAACTGCTGAGGAGAGTTTTAAGAGAGCAGTGGGAAAAGGGGATGGTTGCCGATGAGGATTAAGTCGGTTACGCTCCATATTATTTCGATGCCTTTAAAAAAGCCTTTCGTGACACATCTTCAGAAAGTTGAGGAGCGGGAAGGAATCATTATCGAAGTGCGGGACAAAGAAGGGGTATGCGGGCTCGGGGAAGGAGTCGCCTTCTCGACACCGTGGTATACAGAAGAGACGGTCAAAACTTCTCATCATATGCTGAAGGATGTCTTGATCCCTCTTATGAACAGTAAATCATTTCACCATCCTGAGGAAATCGGGAAGCGGTTTGAAGCCGTTCGTGGAAATGCCATGGCGAAGGCTGCCCTTGAAATGGCTTTATGGGATCTTTATGCAAGGCAGAAAGGTGTGCCATTATGGAATTTGATCGGCGGGACGCGTGAAGAAGTTCTTGCCGGGGCCGTGGTCGGAGCAGGCTCCATTCCAGAGATGATCAACCAGGCTGAAGATCTTGTGAAAGAAGGATATCAACGGATAAAGCTGAAGATCTCCCCAGGGGCCGATGTGGAAATCGTAAAAGAATTGAGATCCCATTTTCCAAACCTTTCCCTTTTGGCTGATGCGAATTCAGCGTATAGTCTTGAAGATGTGCCTCGGCTTCAAGCATTGGATGAGTTCGATTTAGAAATGATCGAGCAGCCCCTTGGCATCGATGATTTAGTAGAACATTCTTTGTTACAGAAGGAGATATCGACTCCAATCTGTCTTGATGAAAGCATCGTCACGCCCCACGACATGAGGAGTGCCATTCATTTGAATAGCTGTGGAGTGGTCAACATCAAGCTTGGCAGAGTAGGAGGATATTCGAGCGCATTGGAAATCTACCGTTTGTGCCGGGAACACGATATCAAGGTATGGTGCGGAGGAATGATCGAATTCGGGGTATCCAGGGCTCATAATCTGGCACTTTCAACCCTTGAAGGATTCCGGATTCCAGGTGATATCTCATCCTCCTCAAAGTACTGGGAGGAGGACATCATCACGTCACCGATTGTTGTGAGAAATGGTGTAGTGGATCGATTGGAGGGTCCTGGAATAGGAGTGGAAC
The DNA here is from genome assembly GCF_001305855.1 of Rossellomorea vietnamensis. Lineage (GTDB taxonomy): Bacteria > Bacillota > Bacilli > Bacillales > Bacillaceae_B > Rossellomorea > Rossellomorea vietnamensis_A. Next base: position 18,713 of record NZ_LIXZ01000009.1, read on the forward strand.
TCAACAGAAAGCGTTTGAGTGCAGTAACACAGTTTAAGGAAGATTTTACACTTGATGAAACGCACAACAAATTTTAATAATCAATCGAATAGATAAAAGCCAGAGAGTACATGCTCCCTGGCTTTTTTTTAATTAAAACGGATTCGTCGCCCACTGAAGGGACTGTTTGATAAAGATCCTTGGATGCAGTTTCAGCTGCGCTACCATATGCTCTGCCAAGTCCTCGGGCTGCATATACTTCTCTTTGTCTGCTTCATCAAGCTTATCCCCAAAGGTCAGATCCGTTGCCACCAGGCTCGGATTCAGGGTCATGACACGAATATTATGTTTCCGGACTTCCTGCATCAGTGCCTCTGTCATCCCTTGGACGGCAAACTTCGATCCACTGTACGCCGTGCTTCCTTCAGTCCCTTTCAAGCCGCTGCTGGATGAGATGTTGATGATGTCCCCCCGGTTCTTCTCGATCAGCTGGGGCAGGACGGCACGGGTTACATAGTAGGTTCCGAATACATTGACTTCAAAGGTCCGTTTCCATTCTTCCGGATCGATCTCAAGAAACGAACCGTACGTTCCGATACCGGCATTATTGATTAAGATATCCGCAGTTCCCAAATCATTTGTTAGTTTTGCCACTGCTTGATCCACCTGTTCCATATCGGAAATATCAGCTACAGCCACACTGGCTTTCACTCCAAGGGATCGTGCTTCCTCTGCCACTTTTGCCAGGGTGCTTTCTGTGCGGGCGATCAACCCGACATGAATGCCTTCACGGGCAAGCTCTAATGCGGTCGCCTTTCCGATTCCGCGGGCAGCCCCCGTTATATAAGCGGTTTTGCCTTTAATCGATTGTGCCATCTTTCATCATCCTTTCCATAAGGTTCTATCGTAAGTGTAAAGTGTAGAAGTGCGGATAGGCAACTAATCTACCTGACGGATCAGAAAGAAAAAAACCCCGGGAGTCCCGGAGCGAATTCATTCACTTTTTTGCCGTAAATACCGTTTATCATTCATGAACAGACTCCAGAAGTAGACAAAGCCAGGGAACAGGATGATGAACCCGACGATATAGGTGATGAATACAGCCTTAAAGGAGTTGGGATCGGTAAATCCCGATTGGATCGTAACCTCAGGGTAGATGATATACGGTAAATGTGCCTTACCGTACACATAACTCGCCAGTACATATTGAAAAGTAACGGCAATGACGGCCACCCGGGGCATCCCTTTCATCCCTTCCTTATTCGTCGGCAGGAACAAAGCACCCCCCGCGACGAGGAACCCGAGAAGCGAGACGAGTAGAATCGGCAGGTCGTCCATCATACGATCGTAAATCCATCTTGCCTCATTTTTCATGGTGAACATGATGAGAAAAGCCATGACAACCGATATGGGACCGATGATCAGCGCGTCCCGTCGATAAACTTTGAATGCTTCGAATTCCTTTGAAGCCTTGGAATAGTCAGCAAGAAGCAGAGATGACAGAAATAGCGTACTTGCGACGGCGAATCCGAAGAAAGCATATTCATGGGGACTGCTGAACAATTTTCCCAGATGCAGGGTCTGTCCGTCGCTGAAATCAATATAAGGTCCGTGGGAAATGGGCAGTACACTGATGAGCAGACCCGGAATCAATAAGCCGGTGATTCCTGTTACGTAGGTCAGCGGCTTTCTGTAGTCATCTGCTACATGAGAGAATACAAGGAAAGCACTCCGCAGGGCCAGAAGCAAAAGAATCAGGCTTCCTGGAACGAGAAGAACGGTCCCTAATGAATAGGCGGCTCCAGGGAACATACTGTACACGGCGACGACTAAGGCGACGATGAATGTATTGGTGACCTCCCAGGTCGGGGACAGATAGCGATTGGCAATGTTCGTCGCTTTCGTTTTGTCATGATTGATGTAGATCATCGACCAGAAACCTGCGCCGAAATCCATCGTCGCCATGACGGCATAGATAAAGACGAAACCCCATAGAATCGTGATGGCAATCAATGATTGTGTCATTTCTTCACCTCCTGCTGTTTAAGTTGATAAAGGAATATCCTTGTGACTCGCTTCCGCCTTGTTAATATCCTTTTCAGGTGGATTCCGCTTGAAATAATAGAGAAGAACCAGAACGACGGACACGGCCAAAATCGCATAAACGGAAACGAACAGTATGAAAAGGGTCCCTAAGTTCCCTGAAGTGGTCACCGAGTCTTCCGTACTGAGAATGCGGTAGATCGTCCAAGGTTGTCGACCTGTACAGGCGAAGATCCAGCCGAATTCGATGGCCATGATCGACAGCGGCCCACCGGCGACGAATGCCCACATCAGCCATTTCGGGAAACGGTCTTTCTTCAGTAGCTTGTTCCATACATAGGCCACCAGCGATAGTAAGATAAGCAGTGAGCCGATCCCGACCATCGCGTTGAATAGGGTATGGACGAAAAGAGGCGGCCAATATTCTTCAGGGAAGTCGTTCAATCCGATCACTTCCGTATCGAAACTGTTCCCGGCAAGGAAACTGAGTGCCCACGGAATTTCAATCCCCCACTTTACTTCTTGAGTGGCAGGGTCGGTGAAACCTCCAACGGAAAGTGGAGCATGAGTCTGGGTTTCGAACAAACCTTCCGCTGCAGCCAATTTCTCAGGCTGATACTCATGGAGCTTTTGGGCCGATTCATGTCCATTGATTGCGGTCAAGAATGCGAATACACCCCCGACTAATAAGCAAATCATGAGTGACTTGCGGTGAAACGCATAAATCCTCGATCCGAAAGACGATCGGAGCATTTTAAAAGCGGATACGGTTGCAATCGTAAATGACCCCACTACATAGGCCGATAATGCCACGTGTCCGGCGGTTACGAAGAAACTCGGATTAAAGAATGCTTTCCACGGATCTACGTTGGTTATCTGCCCGTTTATGATTTCAAATCCGTCAGGCGTTCCTTCAAACGCATGTACATTGGTGATGAGTACAGCTGAAGCAAGACCTCCGATGGCGACAAGGACCAGGCTCACAATCCTCATCCATGGTGCAATGCGATTCGCTGCATACACATAAATGGACATAAACAATGCTTCCACAAAGAAAGCATAGATTTCAATTTGAAACGGCAGGGCCATGACTCGGCCGATGACTTCCATAAATCCCGGCCAAAGGAGGGACAATTGAACGCCCGCGATCGTTCCTGTCGGGATACCAACCCCTAACAAAACGGCAAACGCCTTGGTCCAGCGCTTGGCCATCACGGAATAATCAAGGTCATTGGTCCGTTGAAACATAATTTCGGCAACAAGGATCATTAACGGAATACCCACTCCAAGTGTGGCAAAAATGATATGAAACCCCATTGTGATCCCAAACATGGAACGAGCAATTACTAATTCATCCATTTTCAAATCTCCCTTTACTAGTCTTTAACATTTCCTTATTGTCCACTTAATGGAAAATAATATTCATGTTTTTTAGGAGGGAGGGTTATGTATACCACATAAAAAAAAGAGCAGCCACGGTGGCTGCTCTTATTGCAAAGCTTTTTTCAACATATCAATGTTCCTTTTCATCAATGAAAAGTAATCCTCATCCTTTTTTCGATCATCGGCTGTAAGGACGGATAAATTATGAAGTGTCAGTGATTTCGCACCCAATTCATCTTGGACGACTTCTGTCAGGCGTGAAGAGACATTCTGTTCAAAGAAAATGTATTGGACGTTGTCTTTTTTTCCTTTATCAATGATTTCTTTCAGCTCCTGCTGGGACGGTTCATTGGCTGTATTCAATCCGGCGATGGCTTCCTGGTGGAGGCCGTAGCGTTCTTCCCAGTAGCTGTAGGCTGCGTGGGAAACGTAAAAGGTTTTCTTTGGTGCGCTGTCAGCCATCTTTTTGAACTCTGCGTCTAACTCATCCAGGTCACCCGACAGCTCTTCAAAATTCGCCTGGAATTCCTCTTTATGCTCGGGCATTTCCTTTGAGAGGGTGTCGGCAATATTCTTTGCCATTTGCTTCGAATACACGGGATCCAGCCAAATGTGTGGATTCACATCGTGGTGATGGCCATCCTCATGGTCGTGTTCATCAGCACCCTTTTCGTGAGGCACTTCGATTCCTGTACTTGTCGGTACCACTGTAACGTCTTCGTTTTCTAATAATGATTTAGATTTTTCAACGAAACCTTCAAGGCCCATCCCGACATAGAAGAAAACATCCCCATCTGCCATCTTCATCATGTCTTTCTGAGATGGTTCGAAGGTGTGTTCATCAGCACCGGGGGGGTAGATGCTTTCTACGTCCACATAGTCCCCGCCGATTTTTTTCGTGAAATCCTCAAGAGGGTAGACAGTGGTGTAAATCTCTAATACATCTTTCTTTTTGCCGTCCTGACCGGAGTCGGCTCCACATGCAGACAATACGAAAATCAATAATAATAGCAAACTCATGCGAATATAGTTCAAGAGGAATCCTCCTTTTTTAAGTCGTGTCCGTTTCTTAACTGTAATGATTACGATTTAGCACACAGGTTATTTTACTACCGATAGGGGGAATAAGCAAGATAAATGGATGGTTTTTATAAAAAAAGACTGCCTCCTAAATTTGGAGCCAGTCTCAATCATTTATTTTTTTGCCGCGGCCATTCTTCAGGCACGTGGTCGATTCCTCCAGGATGAAATGGATGACACTTCACAATCCGCTTGATCGTCAGCCAGCCGCCCCTGAGTGCGCCAAACCGGCTCACGGCCTCGACACCGTAATGGGAACAGGTAGGATAAAAGCGGCAAGTTGGGGGTTTAAGAGGAGAAATGACGCGTTGGTAAAGCTTGAACAATACTAACAATACTCGTTTCATGATCCGTCTCCCCGTACAATTTTCTTTTACTATATCAGAATCTGTAGGCGGATTGAAAGGTTTTGGCCTGTAAGCCCGGATGTGGAAAGGTTTTTTACCTAATTCAGATTAAGTTGATGAAATAACTATGAATTTACGTTATACTATGTAGTAGAAACTAAATGGGAGTGATTTTAATGCCTTCAGTAGAAAGCTTTGAATTAGATCATAATGCAGTGAAAGCACCTTATGTCAGACATTGTGGTGTGCATAAAGTAGGAAGCGACGGACTTGTGAATAAGTTTGATATCCGTTTCTGTCAGCCGAACAAGCAAGCGATGAAGCCTGATTCCATTCATACTCTTGAGCATTTATTAGCCTTCACGATCCGTAAATATGCAGAGCCTTATGCTCATTTTGATATCATAGACATTTCCCCGATGGGTTGCCAAACGGGTTATTATTTAGTCGTCAGCGGGGAGCCGAAAGTGGAAGAAATCATCGACCTGCTGAACGCAACGATGAAAGAAGCGGTAGAAATCGAGGAAATCCCTGCAGCCAATGAAAAACAATGCGGGCAGGCGAAGCTTCATGATTTAGAAGGAGCCAAGAAGCTGATGCGTTTCTGGTTGAGTCAAAGCAACGAAGATTTGAAGCAAGTATTCGCATAAAAAAAGCCACCGTTCATGATTGAACGGTGGTTTTTTGTGTTTACTCTTTATGTTCCTTTTCCTCATCCTGTTTCATCTGTTCGAGGTGAGGATTGTTTTCGAGTGGATCAACTGTATGTTTAACGGTTGTGTAGGCTTTGGACGTAGTAAGGGCACTGACGAAAATCACCAGGATACAAATGACAACCGCAATGATCAAAACAAGAGTCATTGACATCACGCAACCCCCTTTTTTTCACTATTTTACCATAGAAAGATCGGCCATTCAGGAGAAAAAGCAACATTTTTATGACGTTTCCTATGTTTTCCATTGGATGTTTGTTATTCTGAGTATAGTATGCACCAATCTTCACAGACGAAGCGAGGGGGAAGATACCATGGAAATGTCTTCTATGATGGGAAAACAGGTGGCAGAGCTTCAGAGGACGCTCAGCATGAATCTGCTTAAGAGCCAGATGGCGACTCAAACGGCACAAGTCACGGTGATGATGAGGGATATGCAGGCAAGTCAGCCTGCACAGCATCCAAGTAAAGGACATGCGGTGGATATAAGAGGATGAAAAAAGCGTTGCTCCGGGATAGTAGGAGCAACGCTTTTTAATTTTGGATATGTCTAGCTCCGGCGGGTAGAGGCTCGAGGTCATAAGTCAGGAATGCCAAAAAGGCAAAGAGCGCCTTTCCAGCATTCCCGTCTTATGCTTGTTGCCTCTGACCAACCCGCCTGCGCTTTTCTTAATGTAAACTCTTCTTCTCCAACCTCACGCGTTCTTCGCTGTTGGACCATTTTTCTTTCAATGTTTCGAATATGTATAAGCGGAAGAAGTATTGTAGTTCTTCTGTTTCCATTTCCTGTATCATTTCCAATAGTTCATTCCTGGATGTATCTTCTAAGATTGTAAGGGCAATGAGGTCTAAGTCTTCGTCGGTACCTTTGATTCTTCCACGGTACATTTCATAGATTTCTTCGATCAACTTCATGCACTTCACCTCCCTTTAGTTCCATTTTAACATGAACGTTTATGAATTACTCTACATATTATGCTAGGACAACTCTTATTTGTCTTTACCCTTTTATCGGACTTTCTAACCACGGATAGGCGTTCTGCCCCAGCTGATACGGCGTCGCTCCAGTGGTGATGCGTAGGTTGTCTGTGATAAACCAGCCACTATGAAAAGGAGATGGTCTAGTTGGAGAAAAGCATGCTGCTGTTTGTTGGATCGGGTCTTAGTGCTCTTATTCTTAACTTATTCGGAGAGTGGGACATGTTGATTACGTTTCTGTTGATCGCCGTGACCCTCGATTACTTCACCGGGATGATTGCAAGCGGGCTCGAAGGTAAGCTATCAAGCAAATACGGGGTGAAAGGGATTGGCCGGAAAGTGCTGATCTTCTCGCTTGTCACCGTTGCTCACCTTATTGATACTATACTAACAAATCAACACTTTATTCGTAATGCGACGATTATTTTTTATTTATGTAATGAGATGATTTCGATCATTGAGAATGTCGGGAGAGCAGGAGTGCCCGTACCGGAATTTTTACGAAAAGCGGTTGAAGTGTTGAAGAAGAAATCGAAGTGAATAGAATTTCGTCAATTGAGGAAAATGAAGGGTAAGTACTGTGAAGGAGTGGGAAGATGAGCGAAGAAAGACATGATTATTATATTGAAGTGGCCACCGGTGAAATTTCAAGAAGCTCGACGGATTCCGAATGGAACTTTAAAATATCTGCGACGGATGAAGAAATCACCCAGCTTCGGGAGGTATTCGATTCCAATCACTCGGTCGACTGGCAAGGTTTCTACCGGGCTCACGTTCCTTATGTTCAATATCATTTTGATCGGGAAAATGATGCCTATGATGAAAACCTGCATCAAGTGTATGAAATGCTCCACCGACTGGGGGATGAAGACGTAAAGACCTTCATTGAAAGTATAGGCATCCTCGATTCCAAGCCTCATGAAAACCACGAGTAATGATAAAAGTGTTGGTTCAGAAGTGATATCTGTGGACCAATGCTTTTTATTTGTGGTTAGATGAAAGAAAGCGTGTACGGATGAGGTGACGTAAATGGAACAATTTACAGATGAAAATGGCATAAAAGTAGAATTATCTTTTCATAAGGGGAAGTTTCAACAGGAATCCTATCATGTCCTCGTGATCTGCCGCTATAAAGGCCAATGGTTATTGACCCGCCATAAAAAGAGGGGTCTCGAGTTTCCAGGGGGGAAGAGGGAACAGGGTGAGACCCTCGAGGAAGCAGCGACACGTGAAACGTTTGAAGAAACGGGGGGAGTGATCAAAGAGCCTGTATTCATTGGGGAATATAAGGTGTTTGACCGCACTCCGTTTGTCAAAACGATTTTCTTTGCGGAAGCAGATGAGCTTATCCGCAAAGATGATTATCTGGAAACAGAAGGAGCCGTGCTATGGAACGGTGATTTTTCACATATTCAGAAAGACCCTTCCTTTAGCTTCATCATGAAGGATCAGGTGGTGGAATCGGCACTGATAAGAGTAAGAGATCTCGATCTTATGACTTGATCCATTTCTTCTCAAGCTGCTCCACGAGTTTATACATAATGGTTGCGAAAACGGCAATGACGAGAAGGGAGAGAAGGACAAGGGTAAAGTTAAACACCTGGAATCCGTAGATGATCATGTAGCCGAGGCCCTTGGCGGAGACAAGGAATTCCCCTACGATGACGCCGACCCATGATAGCCCTACATTGACCTTCAAGGTTGAAATGATGGTAGGGAAGGAGGCGGGAAGGATGACTTCTTTAAACATCTGTCCCCGTTTTGCCCCGAATGTCTGCATCACCTTTAAGTAATTCGGATCGACTTCCCGAAAGGATGTATAGACGACGATGGTGGTGATGATAACAGATATGACCGTCCCCATGGCGATGATGGACGTAAAGCCCGGTCCAAGTCCGACAATCAAGATCGGCCCGAGGGCGACCTTTGGCATGGCGTTCAGGATGACAAGGTAGGGGTCCAGTACTTTCGAGAGAAACGGTGACCACCAAAGTAAAGCGGCAAGCAGGGTCCCGAGCAGGGTGCCGAGGATGAACCCGATGACGGTTTCACCAAGGGTCACGGACAGATTGGCTAAAAGGCTCCCGTCCCCCACCTTCACGATGAAAAGTTTCCATATTTTCGAAGGTGAACTGAAGATGAGGGGGTCCACCCAGCTGTTTCGACTGGCAATCTCCCACAGTGAGAAGAAGACGGTGAAAATAAGGGCTTGATAAAACCAAACCCATCGCTGCTCTCTTTTCAGTGAGTGAATGTATTCCTGGTGTTTTTGCTTAATCGATTCGTGATTCAAGTTTCTCAAGCTCCTTCCAGATGGATTGGAAAAATTCAGGATATGCTTCATGATTCCTGACTTCGAAGGGCATCAATCCCTTTAACGGCTGGGGTACGTCGAATATGATATGGACACGCCCCGGTTTCGAACCGAATAGAATGATGCGGTCACTCATGGAGATCGCTTCCCCGATATCATGGGTGACGAGGATGGCCGTTTTTCCGAAGGACTTTAAAGTGGAAAACACTAGATCCTCTAACTTCAATTTCGTTTGATAATCGAGTGCAGAGAAAGGTTCATCCAGGAGTAGTAATTGAGGCTCGGTGATGAGTGTCCGGATCAGTGCGACCCGTTGACGCATCCCCCCTGATAATTCCCGTGGGTAAGAGGTCTCTACTCCCTCGAGGCCCATTTCCCTCAATAAAGCATGTGCTTCTTTTCTTTTATCCTCGGTCAGGTTCCCCATAATGGCCAAGCCGAGAAAAATATTCTCTTCAATGGTCTTCCACGGAAAGAGATAGTCCTGCTGAAGCATATATCCCAACTTCTTCTTCATATTCCTGATTGGCTTATCGTTTAATGTTACAGTTCCTTCCGTCGGCTGAATGAGCCCGGCGACAATGGAAAGAAGCGTCGTCTTTCCGCATCCCGACGGTCCGATGAATGAGACGAATTCACCTTCTTCCACCTGCATTGAGATATCTGTGAGGGCATGGGTGGCCGTTTTCGGTGAGAAGTAGGTGTGGTGGACGGAATCGATCAATAGAAAGTTCACTGTTTTAAGCCTCCATTTTCGGATTTTTTACAACGGAAGGGCTGACGTGTGTCAGCCCCCGGGTATTGCTACTTTGCTACTTTTTCAGCAATGGAAGTGTTTACGAGCGTTTTGTGATCGATGGACTGAGGGAGTTCTCCTGCTTCATCCATGATGGCTTGAAGATTGTTCCACTCTTCTTCATCCAGGATCGGGTCTGTTGCGAAAGAGCCTTGTGATTTATACCGGTCGACAACCGTTTCGATTAAATCCACTTTTGTATCTTCGAAGTAAGGCTCAATCACTTTGGCGATATCGGCCGCTGAATGTTCTTCCACCCATTGCTGTGCTTTGTAAAGGGCTTTCGTGAATTTCTCCACCGTTTCTTTGTTTTCTTTCATGTAACTGTCTTTCGCCATGAAGGTCGTGTACGGTACATGCCCTGATTCCGTGCCAAAGGAAGCGACGATATGTCCTTTTCCTTCTTGTTCAAAGATCGAGGCTGTCGGTTCGAACAATTGGACGTAGTCGCCGGTACCAGATGCAAAGGCATTGGCAATATTGGCAAAATCAATGTTCTGGATCAGATTTAAATCGTTTTGGGGATCGATGCCATGGTTCTTCAATACGAATTCCCCGACCATCTGCGGCATGCCGCCTTTACGCTGTCCAAGGAAGGTTGAACCCTTCAACTGATCCCATTCGAAGTTCTCCACCTTTTCCCTGGAGACAAGGAACGTACCGTCGGTTTGGGTCAATTGAGCAAAGTTGATGACCGGATCATCCGACCCCTGCGCATGGACATAGATGGACGTTTCAGAGCCGACCAATGCGACATCGGCACCGTTTGATAAGAGGGTGGTCATCGTCTTATCCCCGCCCCATGTGGTGGTCAGTTTAATGTCGAGCCCTTCTTCTTTAAAGAATCCTTTTTCAATCGCTACATATTCAGGTGCATAAAAAATTGAGCGGGTCACTTCCGCTACACGAACCTTTTGGACAGCCTCCTCTTTTTCTCCACATGCAGTCAATCCGATGGTCAACATGAGAATGAGGAGTACACCTAGACCACTTTTAAGCCATTTTTTCAATTCAATCTTCCTCCTTTAATCCTTGCGGGTAATCGATATGGGGATGAGTGCAGCTCTCTTCGCCTTGTTTATCTATCCGGCGGAAGGGTAGGATGGTCATAAAGCTCTTTCGCATCGGCTATTTAGATTTGCTAAAATATTCTATGTACAGTATAAAAAATGTGTGAATACCCATTGCACGTGTTGAAAGGAAGAGAATATGAAGAACGGAACGATCGTAGAGAAAATCCTGTTTCCATCTCCGAATCCACATGTTGAATTATATGAAATCACCTATATATCCTCGGGACTGAGGGTGAAGGGGTTACTGGCAGAGCCGTCTGTAAAGGGTTCATACGACGGTTTCCTCTATTTAAGAGGGGGGATCAAAGGCGTCGGGATGGTCAGGCCAGCCAGGATCGCTCAGTTCGCTTCTCAAGGATTCATCGTGTTTGCGCCCTATTACAGGGGGAACCTTGGGGGAGAAGGGAATGAGGATTTTGCGGGGGATGACCGGGAGGATGCTGTTTCCGGCGTGGAGCTGTTGAAAGATCACCCCCGGGTCACAAAGAATCGGATTCATGTATTCGGCTTTTCAAGAGGCGGTGTCATGGCCCTCCTGGCAGGAATCGAGTCGAGGGATGTGAGGTCCATCGTCACATGGGGTGGCGTGTCGGACATGTTCTTGACGTATGATGAACGAAAGGACATGCGCAGAATGATGAAAAGAGTGATCGGGGGCAGTCCGAATAAAGTCCCTGAAAGATACGAATGGAGAACTCCCTTATATTCACTTGAAAATCTTGTGGCACCGGTCTTGATCATTCACGGCGAAAAAGATCAGAACGTTTCCGTCGAGCATGCATATAGATTAGAAAAAAGATTGAAAGAGCTCGGGAAGCAGGTTTCGTCCCATTACTTCAAAGAGTTTACCCACTACTTTCCGCCAAGGAAAAATCAAGAGATCGTTTCCCTGCTTTGTTCATGGATGAAAATTCAATAAATGAAAAGGATTGAGGTCATATAAGATGGGCATGGGTCTGGAATTAAATACGATGATTGTGACAAAAGGAAAAGAAGTGAGAAAAGAGGAGAATCTGTTTCAGCTTCAAAAGGACGGTTACCGCCTTTATCCGATGCATCTTCCCATTGATGTGAAAAAAACGAAGCACAGTGATCCCAGTGGTTTCGGAAGGATCGAAAAGATGGAGTGGAAAGATGATAAAACGACGATCGTCTACCGGTTGATTTCCCTCAATTCCACCAATTAATAAACGGAAGGCTGTAAACATAAGCTTACAGCCTTCCGTTTTATTTGATTTCTTCATATAGTAGATAGCGGTTATCCTTTGTTTGTGCGATAAGATAGTTTTTGTGGTCTTTTACGCTGTAAATGGGTGTACCTTTTGGAAGTGTATTAGCCGTAAAGTCATTGACGGGGTGATACTTGGTTTCGATCTTTTCTTTGATTGACCCCACTTTTTTATCAAGGGTCAGTTTCTTCTCCTCTGATACTTTCACGTACTCCTTGTCGTTCACGACCATCATATCCCCATAGCCACATAATTCATACGATGCAGGTTTCTTCTCCCCGCAGGCACTCAATACGAATACACATAAAAGTAATACGGCCAGACGCTTCATATGTCTCCTCCTTTTCCATTGTGCACATACTCAAAAGATATTCAGGCTTGTACGCTAACATGAATTTTTTTACTCTTTTTTTACGGAAATTGTGCTTCCCTAATTCTTCTGATTTGTGTAAACTTAATGGTACAAGTAGTTTACATACACAAGGGGGATTTAACATGAATGGAGAAAAACTGCGGATGATCATTCACTGTGCCATCTTTGCTGCAATGACAGGAATACTCGCACAGATTGAAATACCACTGCCACTCGTTCCCATCAGCGGTCAAACTCTGGCTGTCGGGATCACGGCCACCATTCTTGGAAGCAGATACGGGGCCCTGTCCTTGATTTGCTATGCGGCACTCGGGGCAGTAGGGGTCCCTGTATTTGCTGGATTCAGTGGAGGGGCACAGGTGCTGGTCGGTCCGACGGGAGGATATATCTTCGGATTTATCATTGCGGCTTACTTTACAGGATTCATTCTTGAAAAAACGAAATTTACGATTCCGATGGCGATGATCGCCAATACGGTCGGCATGGTCATCACGCTGATCCTTGGTACCATCCAACTGAAATTTGTGGCGGATCTGGGCTGGAGTCAGGCGATGGCAGCGGGGGTTTATCCGTTTATCGTCGTTGGACTGATTAAAGCATTCCTGGCGAGCTGGATCGGCATCACCGTAAGAAAACGGTTGGTACAGGCGAAATTGATCCAGAACCGGAATGTTGCAGCATAAGAAAAAAAGTGGACTCCTATTTTTAGGAATCCACTTTTTTTCATTTGAATTTATACATTGACCAATAGCCGATATCTTTAAATCCGATACGCTTATAAATTTTTCCTGCTTCAGGATTATCATAAAAAAGACATAGTTCTTTTCCTTCGTTCAAAACGTCCCGGCAGAGCTTTGTCATGCATTCGGTGGCGTAGCCCTTTTTCTTATATTGGGGATGGGTACATACGGCGACGATCATGGCGGACATGCTGTTCTCCGCTGTGGTGGAAGCGGAAGAAACAAACTTTCCATCTTGTTCGACGAAGTAGCTGCGGGCTACCCCTTTTACCATCCCGTGCCTTCGTTTATCCACTGTAAAACTTCCTCCGCTGAATTCAGGGATGGCGTTTAAAAGCTCTACCAGTTGCGGTAAATCAGTGATAGTGGCCTCTTTCACATGGGGCAGGTCGTGGTCATCCATGGAAGAGGTATTGTCGCATTTAGCATAATACATATGCCTCTTCGAATCGATCTTCCTTGATAAGAAGGGTTCAACTTCAGTGACAATCTGCTTTAATCCTGAAACGATGCTGTAGTCTTCCGTCCCGTTGATGATAGCGGCGAATCCTTCTGCGTCGAAATCCCCCATGGAAAAAGGGATGAAGTTTTCACGGTATTTAAGGAGGATCCCCCTTAAGTTTCCTTCATCATCAAAATCTCCCCAGATCTTCTGGAAATCCTGCTCATATCCAAAGGCTTCGATGTCTCCGATGATAAATAAATTCTCAGCAGGCTGCTGCTGAATGAGTTGCTGACATATAGCATGATCTTTCTCTGTAAGCTGTCTGATCATCTTTATTCCCCCTGTGAAATTTAATCATAATCATACCAAAATTAGTAATATTTAGTAAAGTGTTATTTTTCATTGGATTTTGAAAAAAGAATAGGGAAAAGGTAATGGTTTTAAAATTCACATTATAGGGAAACTTATGAGCAACAACAGTTTTTCTATATTAGTTCTAAGGAGGAGCACACATGCTTTGGACCATCATCGGAATCTTATTAGTTCTTTGGTTACTAGGATTGATCTTTAAAATCGGTGGAGCAGTCATCCATGTTCTACTGATCATCGCCGTTGTCGTATTCTTATTCAACAGAATCACCGGCCGTAAAAAAGGGCTATAACGATAACAAAGGTCCGTCCCTCAAAGTTGAGGGACGGACCTTTGTATGTGAAATGATTTATTTAACGGTCGGACCGCCTTTTTGCTCGATGTCTGAAGGGACGTTCGAGAATTTCTTGAAGTTCTCGTTGAATTTGTGAGCAAGTTCTTTTGCTTTTACTTCATAGGCCGCTTCATTGGACCATGTCTTCTTAGGTTGAAGCACTTCGTCAGGAACACCTGGTACGTGAACCGGGATGTTCAGGCCGAAAATTTCGTCTGTTGCCGTTTCCACATTCGTAAGCTCACCCTCAAGGGCTGCCTGGATCATGGCGCGGGTGTAGGATAGCTTCATACGGTTCCCAACTCCGTACTCTCCGCCGGTCCAACCGGTGTTCACAAGGAATACCTGAGCATTGTGCTCGTCGATCTTCTTACCAAGCATCTCTGCATAGCGAGTGGCAGGAAGCGGAAGGAACGGTGAACCGAAGCATGTAGAGAATGTTGCTTGTGGTGACGTGATTCCACGTTCTGTACCTGCAAGCTTCGATGTATAACCGCTTAAGAAATGGTACATTGCCTGTTCTTTCGTCAGCTTGCTGATCGGGGGCAGTACCCCGAATGCGTCAGCTGTTAAGAATACAATTGTATTTGGATGTCCTGCGATACTTGGCTCCACGATGTTTTCCATCGCTTGAAGGGGGTAGGCAGCACGCGTGTTTTCTGTTAAAGTGTTATCATCATAATCCGCGATGCGGGACAGATCACCAAGAACGACATTTTCAAGGACGGAACCGAAACGGATCGCATCAAAGATCTGAGGTTCTTTTTCACGAGTCAGGCCGATGCACTTCGCGTAGCAGCCGCCTTCGATGTTGAATACACCGTTAGGGGACCAGCCGTGCTCATCGTCACCGATCAAACGGCGGTTGGGATCTGCGGATAGAGTCGTTTTCCCTGTACCGGACAATCCGAAGAACAACGCTACATCGCCTTCACGACCGACGTTCGAAGAGCAATGCATGGAAAGGATATCGGATTCAGGAAGTACATAGTTCATGACCGAGAAGATGGATTTCTTCATTTCACCGGCATATTCCGTACCGCCGATCAATACGATCCGTTTTTCAAATGAAACGATGATGAACGTTTCAGAGTGGGTGCCGTCGACTTCAGGGTCAGCTTTGAAGTTCGGAGCTGAAATCACGGTGAATTCGGATTGATGATCTTTCAGTTCTTCTGTTTGAGGACGGATGAATAATTGGTGGGCAAACAGATTATGCCACGCGAACTCATTGATCACTTGAATCGGTAGTCTATGTTTAGGGTCTGCGCCTGCGAACCCTTTAAAGGAGAAGACTTCTTCTTTTTCTTTTAAGTATGCGATGACTTTCGTATATAATTTATCGAATGATTCCATGGATATCGGTTGATTGACAGAACCCCACTCGATTTTATCCTTCGTAGTTGGTTCTTCCACAATAAATTTATCTTTAGGAGAGCGTCCTGTGTATTTACCAGTTTCTGCTCTGACTGCACCTGATGATGTTAAAACGCCTTCATTTCGTTGAAGGACCTTTTCGACTAGTTGCGAAACAGATAATTGTTCCTGAATGTTTTGACCGTTAAGTAATTCTGTTAATTCATTAGACATGCTCACTGAATTCATTAGAACCCTTCCTTTATATAAATTTATTTAATGGTATCGTTTTCTTCACAAAAATAGTATAACACAATCAAGCTATTAGTCTATACTATTTATTTAATTTTATAATGTGTCTTCATTTTGTCACATTTCTTGACCGAATAAAGCTTGTTTCTTCTTATTTATATGAAACACATTGTGCAATGTTTAGCCTCATTACCCCATTAGGTTATTTTAATGAAGAAAAACAGGCTGAAATCATGAAATGAATGGTTAAACCTGTCATTCAAAAAAAGTTGACACCACTTGTCCTAACCGTTATCATTGTTCCTTGAACGGATACTCTTATCCTGAGCTGGTGGAGGGAGCAGACCCTATGAAACCCAGCAACCTGCTAAATAGTGAATGGATCTCATTTTCTAAATGATCCGATTAAGCGAAGGTGCTAAACTGAGGCAAGGTCTCTAAAACCTTGAACGATAAGAGAGAAAAGGCGCGGCTATGATCTGAAACCTTTCCTCTGAAGCTTTTTTCCTGAGGAAGGGTTTTTTCTGTTTATAGTGGACCACATGCACATAAATCATGATTTATTTATAAAAGAATCATGTTTACTTCATACTACTTAGGGAAATGAGTACCGTATCTGTTTACTGTTTTGTCAGAAGAATATTTCTGGCAAATATGCTTAAGGAGGAACCTTGATGTCAACTAAACGTCGTCTGTTTACATCTGAGTCCGTAACCGAAGGACATCCAGATAAAATTTGTGACCAAATCTCTGATTCAATTCTTGATGCAATTCTTACCAATGATCCGAATGCCCGTGTAGCGTGCGAAACGTCTGTCACAACGGGTCTCGTTCTGGTTGCCGGTGAAATCACTACGAATACGTATGTCGATATTCCAAAAATCGTTCGCGAAACAATCCGTGAAATTGGCTACACCCGTGCGAAATATGGCTTTGATGCTGAGACATGTGCCGTTCTTACATCCATTGATGAGCAGTCGGCTGATATCGCCCAAGGTGTCGATCAGGCCCTTGAAGCACGTGAAGGTCAAATGACGGATGAAGAAATCGATGCCATCGGTGCAGGTGACCAAGGGCTGATGTTTGGTTTCGCTTGTAATGAAACGAAAGAGCTTATGCCTCTTCCGATTTCCCTTGCACACAAAATTTCCCGTCGCTTAACAGAAGTTCGTAAAGAAGAGATCCTTCCTTACCTTCGTCCTGACGGAAAAACACAAGTTACCGTTGAATATGATGAAAACGACAAGCCTGTCCGCATCGACACGATCGTTATCTCGACTCAGCATCACCCTGAAGTGACGCTTGAGCAAATCCAACGTAACCTGAAAGAGTATGTCATCGACCCGGTTGTACCGAAAGAATTGATCGATGAGGAAACAAAATACTTTATCAACCCTACTGGCCGCTTCGTAATCGGTGGACCACAAGGTGATGCGGGACTCACTGGACGTAAGATCATCGTTGACACATACGGCGGATACGCTCGTCACGGTGGCGGTGCATTCTCTGGTAAGGATGCAACGAAAGTGGACCGTTCAGCAGCTTATGCAGCACGTTATGTAGCGAAAAACATCGTGGCAGCAGGACTTGCTGAAAAATGTGAAGTTCAATTAGCGTATGCAATCGGGGTTGCGAAGCCCGTATCCATCTCTGTTGATACATTTGGAACTGGGAAAGTATCAGAAGATGTTCTAATTGACGTTGTCAGCAATAACTTTGACCTGCGTCCTGCAGGAATCATCAAAATGCTTGACCTTCGTCGTCCGATCTACAAGCAGACAGCTGCTTACGGACACTTCGGCCGTAACGACATCGATCTTCCTTGGGAACGCACGAACAAAGCGGAAGCATTAAAAGTAGAAGCACTGGGCGAATAAAGGAAGATAGAAGAGACCAACACCTTTTCGGGTGTTGGTCTTTTTGGTGAATTCCTATGTAGGAGGGCAAAACTGTTGAAACTTCCTACCGAAAGGTGCCATGCAAGAAAATCTTCCATGAGTATTCTCAGGGAGGATGGGGTATCCCAAGTATAGGAAGTTAAAACGGTTTAATGCTCTTATAATATTGTCCTTTTTCTGCGTATTCCCGGGATATACGCTTCATTTCGCTGATATCGTGCTCGTTAAGCTCCCTCACGACTTTGGCCGGCCGTCCGAACGCAAGGGTATTAGGAGGTATCACCTTCCCCTGTGGCACAAGGCTTCCTGCTCCGATGAAAGCCCCTTCACCGATTTCGGCATTGTCGAGGATGATGGAGCCCATGCCGATCAATGCCTTTTTCCTGATTTTGCAGCTATGGAGGATCACCCCGTGTCCTATGGTCACTTCATCTTCGAGGATAAGAGGGTTATTTGGACTCTGATGAAGAATGGAGTTATCCTGTATATTTACCTTATCACCGATCTTAGTGGGAGCGACATCCCCCCTGATGACGGTATTGAACCAAATACTTGATTCTTCACCGATCTCCACGTCCCCGGAGATGGTTACATAATCGGCGATGAATGCTGAATGTGCGATGATGGGTCTTTTATCGTAATATGGATAGAGCATTTTTTACTACCCCTTTCAATAATATTTATTATAATAATGGTAGCAGAATTCTTTCATGGAGAGAACTACAAAGGAGGATTTGTCATGTGGAAATGGGAATCAGATCAAGAGGCAAAGGCAGTCATCGTCATCATTCATGGGGCGATGGAACATCACGGAAGATATGGTTGGCTCATTGAAATGTGGCGGGCTGCAGGCTTCCACGTCGTAATGGGTGACTTACCCGGTCAGGGAATGACGTCAAGAAGCCAGAGGGGACATATCGATTCCTTTGATGAATACCTCGTGGAAGTGAAAGACTGGGTCCAGGCAGCCTATCAATTCGAATTACCTGTCTTTGTGATCGGTCATAGTATGGGCGGGCTTATCGCCATACGACTCCTGCAGGAATCCCATGTGAACGTAGCGGGTGTCATTTTATCCTCGCCGTGTTTGGGATTGGTTACGACCCCGCCTAAACCGGTCGAGCTATTATCCCTCGGTTTAAATAAAATCGCTCCCATGGTGAAGTTCCCCTCAGGTTTGACCATTGATATGGCGACCCGGAACGCAGATGTCCGGGAAATTGACAGCAATGATACGCTTTATATAACGAAAGTGTCTGTCCGCTGGTACAGGGAGCTCGTACAGGCGATGAAGGCAGCATTCAGCAACCTGGATAAAATGCCAGATGTCCCATTGCTTGTGATGCAGGCGGGGGATGATAAAATCGTCGAGAAAAAAGTTGTGAAGAAATGGTTCAATGAGCTGTCATTATCCGAAATGCATTACAAAGAATGGCCAAAGTGCTATCATGAAATTTATAATGAACCTGAAAGAGAAGAAATATATGAGTATTCAAAGATCTTCATTGAAAGCCGCTTGAAAGCGCTGGGATACATTTTGTAAAAGAGGTGATGAAATGTCGATACCAAGTGATCCCTTTTCATTAATGACAAGAGTGTACCGCACCGTTTTTCCCATCGTGCATGAAGAATTGGACGGCTGGAAAAAACGGGCGGAAAAGATACCCAATCAGGAACTCAGAAACCAGGCACTTGCGAGCATCGAGCATAAAACGTTCCATTGCGAAGGGGGATCGATCCTTTCCCTTCTGGCATTGGATCATAAAGCAGATACGATCCGGTTCATCGTCGCGTATCAGACGATCAGCGATTATCTGGATAATCTGTGCGATCGCAGTGTGTCCCTGGATC
The DNA here is from genome assembly GCF_001305855.1 of Rossellomorea vietnamensis. GTDB lineage: Bacteria > Bacillota > Bacilli > Bacillales > Bacillaceae_B > Rossellomorea > Rossellomorea vietnamensis_A. The sequence goes on from NZ_LIXZ01000009.1 coordinate 38,267, forward strand.
CCGATGACTTCGCCCTCCTTCATCAGTCCATGAAGGATTCCCTGACGGTGGGGGCGGAACCCGTCAATTATTATGCGTTAAGACGGGATCAGGATGATGGGGGATATCTCAGGGAACTGGTCCTCACCTGTCAATCGGTCCTGAGTCGATTACGTCACTATGACAGCATCAAGGGTGACCTCCTGGAACTGTGTGAGTACTATTGTGATTTGCAAATACATAAACACGTGAAGAAAGAAGAGAGAGAGGGAAGGCTTCAGGATTGGTTTGAAACCCATCGCCCGAATTTGCCTGAAATGGACTGGTATGAGTTTTCCGCCTGTTCGGGATCGACTCTTGGAATCTTCTGCTTAGTCTCTTATGCCAATCGAAGTGACTTCAAGCCTTCGTATACAGAGAAAATCAAGCGGGGGTATTTCCCGTACATTCAAGGATTACATATCCTTCTCGATTACTTCATCGATCAGGATGAGGACCGGGAAGGGGGAGATTTGAACTTCTGTTTCTATTATGAAAATGATGAGCATTTAAAAGAGCGACTCATCCATTTTCTGCAGAAAGCCGAAGAACATACCCATGAGCTTCCCCATGCCCATTTTCACCGTTTGATCAATAAAGGACTCATCGGGGTCTATTTGTCTGACGACAAAGCGAGTAAACAGGCAAGCGTCCAATCCTTCTCCAAACAATTCATCGGAGAAGCCGGCTGGATCACCCGATTCTTCTACCTGAACGGGAAAATCTACCGCAAATGGAGAAACCGCAAAAAAACATCTTAATAGACTATCGAGGGACGGACCTCCGAATTACTTCGGAGGTCCGTCCCTTTTTTTGTCTATTTCCCCCAACCAAAGTTGGACAATGTTACCCAATATAAGACCGAATATACCATATTTATACATAATTTTTTTGTTGATTTTCCTGGTTTAGTGACGATAGTCCTACTTTCTTGTCGACTGTATATGAATCTATTTAACTATATTCTATTTATTTCGTAATCCTAAATAACCAATTACTATCTGAATATATTTACTTTTCAGAATAGTGGAGTATATTGTAGTTAGTGTAAAAATTTAGTACATATTTTAAGGGGGAAAACTACTTGAAATCACGTAAAGTATTATCAATGGCCATGGTGGCGGCGCTGAGTGTAGGGGCATTTGCTGTACCTGCATCCGCTGCGACACAGACGCCTGAGAATGTTTTGGCAAAGCCGACGGTGAAATATGATCATAAGCATGGAGGGGCATTCGATTTAGGAATTGCGAACGATGAACGCCTGATCGAGATGCTGAAGAAAGAAGGGGAAATTAAGAAGAATGCGACCGCTGCAGAAGCACAGAAGGGACTTCAAAAATTCCTGAAAGCAAAAGCGGATTCTGCTGAGAAACAAGCAGATGAAGGCGAAGGCGAGCTTCACAATGAAGAAGTAAAAACGAAAGAAAAACTTCAAAAATCCATGAAAAATAATGGTGTGAAGAACGGTAAAGGAAATAAACTTGGTCATGCAAAGAAGAATTCTCCGGACCCCGTAAAGGAAGAAACATATGATGGAGAAAAGCGTACCGATGAAGTATTGGTACTTCTTGTAGACTATCCGGACAAGCCTCATAATTCCATGACGGCTGATGAAACGGATATGCATTATGAAGGGGACGATGCTTATTCCCGCGAGCACTATCAAGATATGCTATTTGGAACTGGAGGATGGAAAGGTCCAGATGGAAAGACATACGTTTCCATGAAGCAGTACTATGAGCAGCAATCTGGTGGAAGTTATTCAGTGGATGGAAACGTTGCAGGCTGGTACACAGCAAGTAAACCGGCAGCGGCATATGGTGGAAATGATCCACAGCCGGACGGCAGCGACGTCGATGCACGCGGCCTGATCAAAGAAGCTCTTGCTCAAGCGGCGGCTGACCCGGACGTTAACCTTGCAGACTATGACAAGTGGGATCGTTACGATCTTGACGGTGACGGGAACTACCTGGAGTCGGATGGACTTGTCGACCACTTGATGGTTATTCACTCTGGTGTGGGTGAAGAAGCAGGCGGTGGATCATTGGGATCTGACGCTATCTGGTCTCACCGCTGGAATCTTGGAGGAATCTTCCCGATTGCGGGATCTCCAACTCCTGAAGTTGATTATTGGGGTGCAGGAACCATGTACGCATACGACTACACAATCGAACCTGAAGACGGTGCAGTCGGAGTTATGGCCCATGAATATGGACATGATTTAGGCCTTCCGGATGAATATGATACCCAATACACTGGAACGGGTGAACCGGTAAGCTACTGGTCCATCATGGCAAGTGGAAGCTGGGCAGGGGATATCCCTGGTTCAATGCCTTCTGGATTTAGTCCTTATATGAAAGAAATGCTACAGGCTTCTGCTGTAGTGGACAATGAAGGAACTCAAGGTAATTGGCAATCTGGCGATGAAATCGATGCAGCAGATGTTACCCGCAAAGGTGAGGAATATCTGTTGGATGAAGCAGCAACAAAGGGTACCAATAACGATGTTGTAAAAGTGAATCTTCCAGACAAAGAGGTACAAGGAATCCTGCCTGAGTTTGGTGAAAAGTACTATTACAGTACAAAAGGAGACGAGCTTAATACATCACTAGTTTCTCCTGAATTCGATTTAACAGATGCAACAAATGCTACATTCAGCTTCAAAACATTATATGATGTGGAGTACGATTATGATTTCCTTCACGTTACGGCTACAACGGAAAGCGGCGAGGAAGTTGAATTGGACACGATTGGTGACGACGATACTGATGGAGACCAACGTGCAGAATCTACAAAAGGTCAATGGGTTGATAAGTCATATGATCTAAGCCAATTTGCAGGACAAAAAGTAAACCTTACATTTAATTATGTGACAGATGGCGGCCTTGCCCTTGATGGTTTCGCTTTGGATAACGCCACTTTAACAGTCGATGGAAATGTCGTGTTTGAAGATGGTGCTGAAGGAGAGCCTCAATTTGCAACAAACGGCTTCGAAGTATCAAACGGAATTTCCCTGAAGGAGCACTACTACCTGCTCGAATGGCGCAGTCATAACGGTGTAGATGAAGGTCTTGCCAACATCCGCCGCGGTGCAAGCTTAATGCAATTCGATGATGGTTTGGTTGTATGGTATGTAGATAAATCATACAGCGATAACTGGACAGGTAATCATCCTGGAGACGGTTTCGTTGGGGTTGTTGATGCTGACCAAAAAACAAACTACTGGAGCGACGGATCTGTAGGATCTACACGCTACCAGGTTCACGATGCAGCATTCAGCCTGGACAAATCAGAAAAAATGTTCCTGGATTACACTGAATTACTTGGACTGACGATGAAAGACAACCATACTGCACGTAATCCACTATTCGACGATAGTAAAGATTACAGCAACAAAGGTATGGTAGACGCTGGACGTAACGTACCGAACTACGGATTAAAATTCCGTGTAACTGGCCAAAGCCATGACGGTTCAGTCGGCAAAGTATTAATCTATAAGTAATAATCAAGCAAAGGGTGATGGCCATTCCGGCCGTCACCCTTTAAGCATGTTAGTGGACATTTTTTTCCTCAGAATTGATAATAATACACACATCAATCAAAGGAGATGTCCATTTTGAAGCTAAGTGTACTAGATCAGTCACCGATTGCAGAAGGAATGAGCCCGCAGGAGGCTTTAAATAATACAGTAGAGTTAGCAAAACATGCAGAGAAATTAGGGTTTGAACGGTTCTGGGTTTCAGAGCATCATGATTCCACGAGCCTTGCCGGATCATCACCGGAAGTGCTGATTGCCCATCTTGCCCAAAATACGTCGAGGATCCGTGTAGGTTCCGGCGGCGTGATGCTACCCCATTACTCTTCATACAAAGTAGCGGAGAATTTCCGTCTGCTTGAAGGGTTGAATCCGGATCGAATCGATTTGGGATTGGGAAGGGCTCCCGGCGGAATGCCGATGGCCACGATGGCCCTGCATGACGGCAAACCGAGGGATGTGAACCGGTATCCGGAACAAATCGATGATCTTCTCGGCTATCTGACCGATTCCCTGCCTGATTCCCATCCGTACCAGGGACTCACGGCGGCCCCAATGATCAAGACGATGCCGGAAGTATGGATGCTCGGCTCCAGTCCATCCAGTGCCATGCTTGCAGCCCAAAAAGGCCTTCCGTATACATTCGCCCAGTTCATCAATGGCGAAGGTGGCCCGCAATATACGCAAGCCTACCGAAACAATTTTGTTCCATCAGAGTATCTGAAGGAACCGAAAAATATCGTAGCCGTTTTTGCGATCTGTGCGGAAACGGATGAAGAAGCGGAAAGAGTCGCATCAAGCATCGACCTGTCGATCCTGATGATCGAGCAGGGCATGCGCTCGAACGGAACACCGAGCCCTGAGAAAGCGGCAGCGTATCAGTATACCCCATTCGAAGCAATGAGAGTGCGGGAAAACCGCAAGCGCATGGTCGTCGGGAATCCGAAGAAAGTGAAAGAAAAGCTCCTTGCACTGAGCGAAGAGTACCAGACTGATGAAATCATGCTTGTCAGCATCACATACGACTTCAAGGATAAACTCAAATCGTTCGAACTAATTGCAAACGAATTATTATGAAGAGACAGGGACGGACCTCCGCGGAGGTCCGTCCCTATTTTTATCTTTTCTCTAACGCCACAACAAACGGCGGGTTATTCAGTTGGTTCATGAACTGGTATCTCAGGACATGAACGTAGTTTTGATCCAGTCGTTCAACGTAGCGAAGGATGTAGTCCCTCTCGACTGCACCTTCAGGATGTCCGTGATAAATGACAAGGACAAGGATCCCTTCAGGGGCCATCATCTCCAGGATTTGATTCAAGGCGAGTATCGTTGTTTTCGGCCGGGTGACGATATCCTTGTCACCGCCAGGCAAATACCCGAGATTGAAGACTGCCCCTGTCACTTTCCCGTAATGCAGTGGTGGGATGACGTTCATGACGGTCTCATGTCCCTGGTGGAACAGGGTCACCCGGTCCGCAAGATCGTGGGTGATAAGCTGTTCCCTCGTATTATGGATGGCTTCTTCCTGAATATCAAAACCGTATACCCGGCCATTTTCCCCGACCAGGCGAGCGAGGAACAACGTGTCATGTCCATTCCCAAGCGTTGCGTCTATCGTGATATCCCCCGGTTTGACCGCCCGTTCCAGAAGCTCTCTCGCGAAAGGTAGTATTCGATCTAATTTCATGCTTTCACATCCATTTTATAAAATTTTCCCTGCCAGCTGTCCCGGCGTTTCAATTCGTCATCGATGGCGTTCAGTACGCTCCATTTATTCACGCTCCACATCGGTCCGATCATCAGGTCGATAGGTCCGTCCCCCGTAATTCGATGAACGATCATTTCAGGAGGGATGACTTCTAATTGATCACAAACGAGTTTAACGTAATGATCAAAATCCATGAACTCCACAAGACCCTTTTCATATTGCTTGACCATGGGGGTTCCCTTTAGTAAGTGCAGAAGATGAATCTTGATTCCCTGGACGTCAAGCTTTGCAACTTCACGTGCCGTTTCCATCATCATTTCCTCATTTTCCTGGGGAAGTCCGTTAATAATATGGGAACAGACACGGATTCCGTGCTTCCGCAATTTATGGACACCTTCCACATAACACTGATAATCATGGGCCCGGTTAATCAAGCCCGCCGTTTTTTCATGGACGGTTTGAAGCCCGAGCTCTACCCATAAATACGTTCTCTCATTCAATTCAGCCAAATATTCGACGACGTCGTCAGGAAGGCAATCAGGTCGCGTGGCGATGGAAATGCCTACGACTCCATCCTGCTTCAGGACGGATTCATATTTTTCCCTCAGAACGTCGACGGGTGCATGGGTATTCGTGAACGCCTGGAAATACGCCATGTACTTTCCGTCTTTCCACTTTTTATGCATTCTTCCTTTGATATCATTGAATTGCTTCTCTAAGGAGTCGACCCTGCTTCCGGCAAAGTCCCCGGATCCTGCTGCACTGCAAAAGGTACAGCCGCCGTGTGCAACCGTGCCGTCCCTGTTCGGGCAATCGAACCCGCCGTCGAGGGCAACTTTAAACACCTTATGTCCGAAATGGTTTCGGAGGTGATGATTCCATGTATGATATCGTTTTGAATCTGTGGCATATGGAAATGGGTTTGTCCCGATGACAAACACCTCCTAAATTTCAAGTGATATAGCGGTATGTATGACGCTAAAGAGATTTTATCATGAACACGGGGACAAATGTATCCTGCACAAAGAAATAGGTGAAGATTACCACTTCTGAAACGGGCAAACAAGTTCAAACTAAGATGGAGGAGAGTAAGGATATGCCCTTCCTCTTCTTGATTCCAACCATCAAGGAGGTAGTCGAAATGGCAACAAGGAATTCGATGGATGAATGCATTCAGAAATGCGAAGATGCCATTCGTTACGCTCAACAACAATATAAAGCAGGGTCACAGCAGGAGCATTATCATGATGTGGAATACACACAGGCCATGCAGCAGCTTGAAGAAGCGGTCAACGACGTGGCTCACATGGCCAACAGTGCGAACTCCCAGCAGCGTGAACAACTGCATCGTATGAGACTTCAGCTTCAAAACATGCAAAATGAGATGATCCTGTTAGATCATGATCCGAATGTTGTGGGAGGTAAATTACATTGAGTACACGCTCCGATCAAAACAACCCTGAACAAAAGACCCGTAGTGATTTCCGAAAACTGGATACAGAATTCGGTGCTGAAAACAATCCTGTCAAAGAAGCCAAAAAGCGCTACGAAAAACAGGGTCAGCCCGTTAAATCCAATCATCACAACGGAAAATAAATGTCCCCGGCCAGGTGCTCTCCATGAGTGCCTGGTTTTTTTATGATTTGAAGAAATAGTTCTTGCTCCCTTTCCTGAAAAGGAGTAAAATCCTTTTGGGACTCGAAATAAAAGGATGGAAAGGGGGCAGAATGATGCCCAAATCATTATGGTTACTTGTCATTGGAATGATGGTGAATGTGACAGGAGCCTCTTTTTTATGGCCGCTTAATACGATTTACCTTCATGAAAATTTAGGGAAGTCATTGTCTGTAGCGGGAATTGTACTGATGATGAATGCAGGCGCGAGTGTGATCGGGAATCTGATTGGAGGGACTTTATTCGACCGTTTTGGCGGTTATCGTTCAATCCTGTTAGGAATATCGATCACATTATCCGCCCTTATCGGGATGAATATATGGCACGGCTTTTCCTACTATGTCGTATTCCTGACTGTTGTCGGATTCGGCTCAGGTATCGTATTTCCTTCCATGTACGCCATGGCAGGTTCAGTGTGGCCGGAAGGGGGACGGAAAGCATTCAATTCTGTCTATGTCGCTCAAAACATTGGAGTGGCCGTCGGAGCCGCATTGGGCGGGTTCGTCGCCTCATTCTCCTTTAACTATATATTTATCGCTAATCTGAGTATGTATATCGTTTTTTTCTTCATCGCCTTCTTCGGATACCGGAACATTACGGTTGCAGGTCATACGTCGGTGTTGAATGAATCGAAGGTGATAAGGGATAAGTCGAAACTGAAGGCACTGCTCTTCGTATGTGCCGCCTATCTTTTATGCTGGATGGGATACGTGCAATGGCAGTCCACGATCGCCACATATACACAGGAAATCAATATATCCCTGAAACAGTACAGCTTACTCTGGACGATCAATGGAGCATTGATTGTTCTTGCTCAGCCGCTTTTATCCAAAGCGATCAAGCGTTTTGAAAACAATTTAAAGCTGCAAATCATGATCGGAACCATCATTTTCATGATTTCGTTCGGTGTTGCGTCGATTGCCGATCAATTTCAGTGGTTTGCCATTGCCATGATTATTTTGACGATCGGTGAAATGCTCATTTGGCCGGCGGTCCCGACGATTGCCAACTCACTTGCTCCAAAGGGAAGAGAAGGATTCTATCAGGGAATCGTCAATAGTACGGCAACGGGTGGAAGGATGATCGGTCCGTTTATTGGAGGGGTGCTGGTGGATGTATTCAGCATGCAGGTGCTCTTCATGACGCTGATCGCGTTTTTCATCGTATCATTATTGATTACCAGTCAATATGATCGTCCATTGAAAAAGAAAAGCGCCGTGCCAGTTTCGGTGCAACAATAAAGAAACCCCCAATGAGGAATCATTGGGGGTTTTCTTCATATAAAAAGGGCTCCCATTTCCTATGGAAGCCCACTTGCAAAAAAATTGAGGCGGATAATCAGCAAACGCCACATCGTTTGTTGTCACAAGGACGTGATCACCGACTTACACAATTCAGCTCATCGCTATAATAGAATAGCATAGGACTTGAAAGAAAACAAGACTATTTTATAAATATAATCTTTAACTGAAGATTATCATGTGTTTTTATAAGTAAGGATAGTCGTTTCTAAGAAGGATTACTATAGAGAAATAGGAATGAAAGCGTCAGTACTGTGCAGAATGGTTTCTAACTCATTTTTTGAGCCAATATTTTATCAGAGGACCTTTATCACCAAATACTGGGTCTGATGTTGGAAGGGGAACGTTTTTAATCTCAATTAACACACTGGGACGTTCGCGTAAGGAACCCTTTTTTACATTATAATTGTCTCCGTCAGGATACGCACCGGCGACTTTAAAGTCGGGACTTGCTGTCAATCTCTTATGACCGGTCCCGGCTGGCAGGACCATGACATCACCTTGATGGACCGTCACTTCCTTGCCCATTTCCCCGCCTAATTGAACGCTTGCCTCACCCTGCATGACGCCCAATACTTCGTGGGCATTGCTGTGATAATGGTGATAATCGTAAATGCCGTTTGTCCAGCTGTTCAGCCAGTGATTCTGGTTGAATATCTCTTCGGCTTCCTTTGCCTGATCGAGTGCGTTCCGGTAAATGAGAACGGGCAGGTCCGGGTTATTCGGGATGATTCCATCGTCTTCGAAATAAAATATATTCAGTTCTGCGATTTTCATCCTTTCATTCCTCCATTCATGTTAAGAAGATTCCCTAATATGGAAGGCATTAAACCGAATCCCGACTGGTGATTGAAATTATTTACAAATCAGAATTGTTTTCAAAAAGCTCAGGTTGGGATGTGCTACTATAGAGGTATATGTTCTCTTGCAAAACAGAGGAGGCGATGGGAAATGAGCAGTTTATTAAAAAAGGTGTCCGTCGACATGATCGAAATCATTCTTGAGAATGCTTTCGAGTGGCTGGTCGTCGTCGATGACGAAGGAATCATCATCTATATAAACGATAATTACTGTCGCTTTCTTGAGGTTGAACGGGATAAAGCGATAGGATCACATGTAACAAACGTGATTGAAAACACGAGAATGCACATTGTGGCTGAGAGCGGGAAAGAAGAGGTGGCAGATCTTCAATATATCAAGGGGAATTACATGATCGCCAACCGAATCCCGATACGGGTGGACGGGAAAGTGATCGGGGCATTTGGATCCGTCATTTTCAGGGATACGAGTGAATGGATGCAAATGAGTTCACATGTGAAAAACATGATGTCAAAGATTCAAAGTTACATACAGGATATCAATACCGGGGTGAAATACTCGCTGAACGATATCATCGGGGACTCACCCGGTATGAATGAATTGAAGGACAAGGCCCAAATGATCGCCCCGAGTGATATACAGGTCCTGATAAGAGGGGAGAGCGGAACGGGTAAAGAACTGTTCGCCCACAGCATCCACCAGCTGAGTGAAAGAAGTGGACAGCCTTTCATTAAAGTGAACTGTGCAGCGATCCCCGAGCAGCTCCTGGAGTCGGAGCTCTTTGGTTACGAAGAAGGGGCATTTACCGGGGCGAAAAAGGGCGGGAAGAAAGGGAAATTCCAGCTTGCCCACAAGGGGACATTGTTCCTTGATGAAATCGGTGATATGCCTCTTAATATGCAGGCGAAGCTTCTCAGGGTATTACAGGAAGGGGAAGTGGAGGCAGTCGGTTCAACCCGGATCCAGAATGTGGACGTGAGGATCATTGCGGCCACGAACCGTCCACTGGAAAAAATGATGGAAGAAAAGAGATTCCGTAGTGATCTGTATTACCGGATCAATGTCATCCCGTTTCAGATACCACCCCTGCGAGAGAGGAAAGAGGATATTGAAACCCTCTCTTCCTTTTTCTTGGAAAAATCCACAAAATCCTCGGGAAAACGTATCCATGATTTTGTCCAAGAAGTGATGCAGATTTTTCTCTCCTACAGCTGGCCGGGTAATCTGCGTGAATTGGAAAATGTCATTCACGCTTCAACCTATCTTTCTAATGGAAGCAAAATCTCCCTTCAGTCATTACCGACTTATATGAAGTCGGGGAATGTGTATGGAGTGGGATCTAAAACGCTGAAAGAAATTCTTGAGGAAACGGAAAAATCCGTTCTGACTCAAAGTCTGCAAGCCCAACCCGATAAACGGAAGGTTGCAGAGTCACTTGGTATCAGTAAATCCAGCATGTATGAAAAATTAAATAAGTATGGACTTTTATAAACGCATGAGATAGTCCGGAAATATGGAAAATAGTCCGTATTTCCGGACTATCTTATTGTAAGAGGAATGGTGAACATTTCGTGACTGAAGGGTGGGTGTATCCGGAATTTCGGACTCCCCAAAAATTTTGCGAGTGTTCTTATAGTAATCTGAAAGTTGGCACAATTATTGCATGTATAGTGAGTGAACATATTTTTGGGAAAGGGGAGCGTACGCATCTGAATAAAAATGTAAGCGTCATCATCACGAGAGAATAAAGGGGGAAATATCATGTTAAGCATGATCGGTCTGATTGGAGGACTTATTTTATTAATCTTTTTAACGATGAGGGGCATGAACATCCTGATCGTTGGGCCCATCTCGGCATTATTTGTCGCAGTGCTGAGCGGGATGCCGCTTTTTCCGCAACTGGCTGGAAATGGTGAAGCGGATCTCGTCACGAACTATATGTCAGGCTTCACAAGCTTCGTCGCTGCCTGGTATTTGATGTTCCTACTTGGAGCCGTATTCGGGAAAGTGATGGAGGATAGCGGTGCCGCAGACAGCGTATCCCGTTTTGTAGTAGAAAAATTGGGGATGAAATACGCTGTGTTCGCCATCGTACTTGCCTGTGCGGTTTTAACGTACGGGGGAGTCAGCCTGTTCGTTGTGGCATTCTCGGTTTATCCTATGGCGGTCAGTCTGTTTAAACAAGCGGATCTGCCGCGCCGTTTCATTCCGGCGGCATTAGCGTTCGGGTCAGTCACGTTCACGATGACCTCCGCCGGCTCACCGGAGATCCAAAACTGGATCCCCATCGAATTCTTAAACACAACGCCTTATGCAGGCTGGGAAGTCAGTTTGATCGTTGCCGTATTCATGGCGGTGTTTGGGTATTGGTGGTTAAAGCGCATGATCACGAAGGCAGTGAGAAAAGGAGAGAGATTCCTCTCACGTGAGGAAGATCCGGTCATTGATGAAGGCAGACCGTTACCAAACCCGTTCATGGGATTGATCCCATTATTGGTCGTCCTCATCCTGGCTTTTTCATTCCACGATTCTTTAAAACAATCGGCTCTGATCATCGCCTTGCTCGGCGGGGTCATTTCTGCTTATGTATTGAATCGTAAGTATTTCAAAGGCTTCTGGGGAGCTGTTTCCGAGGGGACGGTCGGAGCGTTGATCGCCATCGGGAACACTGCGGCCGTTGTCGGTTTCGGTGGAGTGGCCAAAGCTGTTCCTGCCTTTACTACAGCAGTCGATGTCATGACAAATATCCCTGGATCACCATTGATCGGAGGAGCCATCGCCGTCAGCGTCATCGCCGGTATGACAGGTTCTGCTTCGGGCGGTCAGGCGATTGCACTGCCGATCCTTGCACCGCACTATGTCGATATGGGTGTTAATCCAGAAGCCCTTCACCGGGTAGTGGCGATTTCTTCAGGAGCACTGGACTCATTGCCGCACAATGGATATGTCGTGACGACGATCCGCTCGATCTGTAATGAATCACACGGGGAAGCATATGGTGCTGTCGGGGCATTGACGGTCATCGTTCCTCTCATCGGATTGGCACTTGCGATTATACTATTCAGCTTGGGAGTGGGGATTTAAGAAAATGGTAGAAAATAAAGTGGTATTCATTACAGGGGCAGCCCAGGGCATCGGCTATCAAATCGGCAGGGAATTTGCCGCTGCAGGAGCGAAAGTCGCCCTGACTGATCTGAAGGAAGATACTGTTCATGAAGCTTCAGAATCTCTTAAAGCAGAAGGATATGAGGTTCTGGGATTGGGCTGTGATGTAACATCGGAAACAGAATTAAAAGAAGCGATCGGGAAAACGGTGGATCATTTCGGGAAGCTTGATGTCCTGATCAACAATGCAGGGATTCAGCATGTTTCCCATATCGAAGAGTTCCCTACTGAAAAGTTCGAGCTGCTGTTAAAAGTCATGCTGACAGCCCCGTTTGTTGCCATCAAGCATGCTCTTCCCCACATGAAGGCACAGGGATCGGGACGGATCATCAACATGGCGTCCATTAATGGATTGGTCGGATTCTCGGGCAAGGCCGCCTATAATTCTGCGAAACACGGAGTCATCGGCTTGACGAAAGTCGCGGCACTGGAAACGGCGGAGAATGGTATCACCGTGAATGCGGTTTGTCCCGGCTACGTGGATACGCCTTTGGTCCGGAATCAACTGGCGGATCTCGCGAAGACGCGCAACGTCCCATTTGAGAGGGTGATTGAAGAAGTCATCTATCCTTTGGTGCCCCAGAAACGATTACTGGACGTCAAAGAAATTGCCGACTATACGATGTTCCTGTGCAGTGATGCAGCAAAAGGGATCACCGGTCAGGCAGTTGTTTTGGATGGCGGGTATACGGTTCAATAGACTGGTTGAGGAGAAGCGGCCTTTAGGGGGCCGTTTCTTTTTCAAATTTTTGCCCATACTTTCAAACAAATGACTAAAATCTCACCCACAAATCAACAATGGGCTTGCGCTTCTGTATATTTTTCACTAAAATAGTGAATACATATAGTATTTATTAATATCGAAACGTTGATCAGGAGTAGTAATGACGGTTTTCTGTCGTAGAGAGTTGACGGGTGGTGAAAGTCAACCAGAAGCATCATGAACTCGCCTGCTGAGTTGCAAGTGTGAAGTAACAGTAAGACTTGCCGTTTTCCGCGTTAAGGATGAATGAAGCTGAGTGCGCGTACACTAATGTGGGTGGTACCGCGGGAGAATGTACATACAGACTCTCGTCCCAAATATTTATTTGGGATGAGGGTTTTTTTGTTTTTTAAAGAAAGACATATGACAATTAAAGGAGGATCTCAATATGAGTTTTAATCATAGAAGTGTTGAGACGAAATGGCAGCAATATTGGGAAAAGAATAAAACGTTCAAGGCAACGGAAGACGAAGGAAAATCCAATTTCTATGCACTGGATATGTTCCCGTATCCATCAGGTGCAGGCCTTCACGTCGGACATCCGGAAGGGTTTACGGCGACAGACATCCTTTCCCGCATGAAGCGTATGCAGGGGTACAATGTCCTTCATCCGATGGGCTGGGATGCATTCGGTTTACCGGCTGAGCAATATGCCCTTGATACAGGGAATGATCCGGCAGAATTCACTCAAAAAAATATCGATACGTTCCGTCGTCAAATCAAGTCCCTTGGTTTCTCGTATGATTGGGACCGCGAAGTCAATACGACAGATCCGGGCTACTATAAGTGGACGCAATGGATCTTCACGAAGCTTTACGAAAAGGGACTTGCTTATGTGGATGAGGTTGCCGTGAACTGGTGCCCGGCACTTGGGACGGTCCTTGCCAATGAAGAAGTCATCGACGGGAAGAGTGAACGCGGAGGGCATCCAGTGGAACGCCGTCCGATGAAGCAGTGGATGCTGAAGATCACGGCTTATGCAGACCGTCTGGTTGAAGACCTTGAAGAGGTCGACTGGCCGGAAAGCATCAAGGATATGCAGCGTAACTGGATCGGGCGCTCTGAAGGAGCAGAAGTGAATTTCACCATCGATGGTCATGAAGAATCGTTCGATGTCTTCACGACCCGTCCAGATACGATCTTCGGTGCGACCTACGCAGTTCTTGCCCCAGAGCATCCATTTGTTGCGAAAATCACGACGGACGAACAACGTGCCAAAGTGGATGAGTATATCGACAAAATCAAATCGAAGAGTGACCTTGAACGTACCGATCTAGCAAAAGAGAAAACCGGTGTATTCACAGGTGCTTATGCCATTAACCCGGCTAACGGCGAGAAAATGCCGATCTGGATCGCCGATTACGTTCTGATGAGCTATGGTTCAGGCGCGATCATGGCCGTTCCTGCCCATGATGAAAGGGATTATGAATTTGCGAAAGAATTCGATCTTCCTATCGTGGAAGTGGTCGCAGGAGGTAACGTTGAGAAAGAAGCGTATACAGGTGACGGAGATCACGTGAATTCCGGTTTCCTTGACGGACTTGGTAAGGAAGAAGCGATTGCGAAAGCCATTTCATGGTTGGAAGAGAAAAATATCGGAACGAAGAAAATTACGTATCGCCTTCGCGACTGGCTATTCAGCCGCCAGCGTTATTGGGGTGAGCCGATTCCAGTCATTCATTGGGAAGACGGCACGACAACGACTGTCCCTGAGAGTGAGCTTCCGCTTGTTCTTCCGAAAACGACGGAAATCAAACCGTCCGGTACAGGTGAATCCCCGCTTGCAAATATCAGTGAATGGGTGAACGTAGAAGATCCTGAAACAGGTAAAAAAGGCCGCCGTGAAACGAACACGATGCCGCAGTGGGCGGGAAGCTGCTGGTACTACATCCGTTATATCGATCCACATAACGAAGATGCACTTGCCGATGCGAAGAAAATGCAGGAGTGGCTTCCGGTCGATACGTATATCGGAGGAGCCGAGCATGCTGTCCTTCACTTGCTATACGCCCGTTTCTGGCATAAGTTCCTATATGATATCGGCGTAGTTCCAACGAAAGAGCCGTTCCAGAAGCTGTTCAACCAAGGAATGATCCTTGGGGAAAACAATGAAAAAATGAGTAAATCGAAAGGGAACGTCGTGAATCCCGATGAGGTTGTTGAATCTCATGGTGCCGATACCCTTCGCCTTTATGAAATGTTCATGGGACCACTGGAAGCGTCCATTGCCTGGAGCACGAACGGTCTTGACGGAGCACGCCGCTTCCTTGACCGTGTATGGCGCCTGCTTGTTGAAGAGGACGGTTCACTTTCCTCTAAAGTGAAGGATGCACCGAACAGCGACCTTGATAAAACGTATAACCAAACCGTTAAGAAAGTCACAGAGGACTATGAAGGTCTTCGTTTCAACACAGGGATTTCCCAGCTGATGGTATTCATCAATGATGCCTATAAAGCGGATACCCTTCCGAAGAACTATGTAGAAGGTTTCATCAAGCTTCTGTCACCGATCGCACCTCATATGACAGAAGAACTTTGGAGCAAGCTTGGTCATGAAGGAACGATTTCCTACGAAGCATGGCCGACGTTCGATGAATCGAAGCTAGTCGACAACGAAGTCGAAATCGTCCTTCAAGTGAACGGAAAAGTGAAAGCCAAAGTCATGATCCCACGCGACATGACCAAAGATGACCTAGAAAAAACAGCCATGCAAAACGATGAAATCAAAACACAAATCGATGGCAAAACCATCCGCAAAATCATCGCCGTACCAGGCAAACTAGTCAACATCGTAGCCAACTAATAATGGTGAGGGACGGACCTCGGAATGGGCCTGTTTTGAAGCGTAAAGCGCTTTAAATCAGCATTTCAATGAGGTCCGTCCCTCTATTTGGATCTGATGTTTTTGTTCTGGGGACGCGCTTTGGTATAATCTTGGTGAATGGTTAAATGAATCTTGAAAGGATGTTGAATATGGATAGTATTAAGACGATTACAACGGATGAGTTAGAGAAGAAGTTGAAGAATGGTGAGGATCTGCTACTAGTGGATGTTCGTGAGGATGAAGAAGTGGAAGAAGGGATGATTCCGGGAGCGAAGCATATCAAGATGGGGGAAATCCCTGAGTCACTTGATCAATTCGATAAGGATAAGGAGTATATCTTTATCTGCCGTTCCGGAAATCGCAGCGGAAATGTTGCCCACTATATGCAGGAACAGGGGTATAAAGTGGTGAACATGGAAGGCGGCATGATGAACTGGGCCGGAGAGACTGCAGCGAAGAAATAAGGAGATTTAAGCGGGGAAGCACATTCTTTTTTAAAGGAATGTGCTTTTTTCGTGTATTTAATAGAAAACAGTCTGAAATTCGCTACTCCAAAGAAGTCAATAAATCCCCTCTCTGCTAGTTTGAAAATAAATAATTCTGACAATACTAATACCAAAACAATCCGGGAGGGGATTCCATGATCCAGGTGAGGGTGTTCGATTATGAGCATGAAAAAGATTTAGAGAAAGATATGAACCAGTTTCTCAGTAAAATGGATGATAAAAAGATCGTCGATATTAAATATCATGTGGCTGCGATGTCAGAGGAAGTGGAAGATCAGATCTATTGCTTCTCGGCCATGGTCGTGTACAGAAAATAAAAAGGTTGATCGCACTGCATATGCAGATGAGATCAACCTTTCTTTTTTATACCCACACCTTAGCGGCATTCAACCCAGCAAGCCGGCCGGTAACCAGGGCAGAGGTGATATTGTAGCCACCTGTGTATCCATGGATATCAAGCACTTCTCCGCAGAAGAAGAGGCCGTCCATCTTTTTCGAAGCCATCGTTTTTGGTTCGATTTCCTTGATGGAAACTCCACCGCCGGTTACAAAGGCTTTATCAATGGATAGTGTGCCGTTCACATTGAAGGTGAATTGTTTTAAGAGCTTTGCAAAATGACGGATCTTCTCTGAGGAGATGTGATCCCCTTTTTCGTCATGATCGATTTCCGCGCGATCCAATAAAAATAGAAGGTATCGTTCAGGGACCAGTCCCTTGAAGATATTTTTCGCCGCTTTCTTACCTTCGTCCTTCACCTGTTTATGCAGGGACTGGAATAACTGCTCTTCATTTTGATCGGGCATGGAGTCGATCTGCATGGTCACGTGTGTCAGGTTCCATTTCTTCATGGCCTTAACGACGTATTGGCTGCAGCGGAGAACAGCCGGACCGGAAATGCCGAGATGAGTAAAGATCATGTCCATTTTATGCGTCACGATTTTCTTCCCCTTGGGATTTAAGACACTTAAATCGACGCTTCGCAAAGAAAGGCCTTGAAGCTCTTTCTTTTTCACAAATGTTTCGTCCGACGTAAGGGGTACCTCAGTCGGGAACAGATCCGTGATCGTATGCCCGGCTTTTGTAGCCCATGGATACCCGTCACCAGTTGATCCGGTGTGAGGGACGGACTTTCCGCCGACTGCAATCACGACAGCGTTAGCGGCGATGGTTTCCCCGTCTTTTAAGAGGATGCCCACCGTTTTGCCGTTTTCGTACAGCACTTCTTCTACACTGGTACTTGTCCGGGTGTCGACATTCAATTCCTTCATCCGTTTCAGTAAGGCTTCGACTACATCCATCGCCCGGTTCGATACAGGGAACATCCGTCCATGATCTTCCTCTTTCAACCCTATTCCCAGGTTTTCAAAGAAGGAAATGATATCTTCATTATTAAACTCCGAAAATGCGCTGTATAGAAAACGCCCGTTCCCGGGGATATGCTTGATGATTTCCTCTACAGGAAGCCGGTTGGTCACGTTGCAGCGGCCGCCTCCTGAAATCGCAAGCTTTCTACCAAGCTTTGTACCTTTATCTACAAGGAGGACTTTCGCGCCGTTTTCCCCGGCTGCGATACTGGCCATCAAGCCCGATGGTCCTCCGCCTATGATGATGACATCGTATTTTTTTACCATTTTTTCCACCAACTTTTAATATTCGCTTCAGAAATGAAGTTTCTCCTTATTTTAAATGGGATGTGTTTTAAATACAACATTCGAAAAAAATTGTCATTCGATTCGTACAGTAGTAAACTACTGATAGTGTGTGAATTTATTTTGTTTGTTTAACGGGCAACAAGATATATAGAGAGGGATACTATGTCATCTAAATTAATAAGAGGAACGTTTATCTTAACGTTAGGGACCTTTATTTCGAAGTTTTTGGGTCTTTTTTATGTTATACCGTTTGATGATTTGTTAAAAGGTCATGAAGAAGGGGCATCCCTTTATCAATATGGATATGTACCTTATACGATCTTTCTGACAGTAGCGACTGCAGGAGTGCCACTGGCCGTTTCAAAATTCGTTTCAAAATATAATGCCATCGGGGAATATGCCGTAGGGCGGAAATTATTTAAATCGGGGCTTGTGCTCATGACTCTGACAGGAGTTGTATCATTCCTCATCATGTATGCATTCGCACCGATTTTTGCAGAAATGACGATTAAAAGCGACGAGCAGGTCATTTCCGTCGCTCAGGTGACCACCGTCATCCGGGCCGTGAGCTTTGCCCTGATCATCATTCCGTTCATGAGTTTGATCCGCGGTTTCTTCCAGGGGCACCAATCCATGGGGCCGACAGCGGTTTCCCAGGTAATTGAACAGATCGTCCGGATAGTCTTCCTCCTTGGCGGGATTTATGTCGTATTGAACATTATGGAAGGGACCGTGACAACGGCGATTTCCGTTGCGACATTCGCCGCTTTCGTAGGGGGGCTTGCCAGTCTTGGAGCATTGATCTGGTATTGGTTCAAACGGAAACCTCATTTGGATGAACTCCTTGAAGAGGACCGGGGGAATGAAGAGATTTCGTTAAAAGCGATGTACAAAGAGATCATTGCCTATTCGATTCCCTTCATTTTTGTCGGTCTCGCCAATCCATTGTTTCAACTGGTGGATCAGATCACCTTCAATACCGCCATGGCTGATATCGGGAATGCGAAAGTCTCAGACCACGCTTTTGCCGTATTGAACTTCTACACCCATAAGCTCGTGATCATTCCGGTGTCACTGGCGACAGCTTTCTCCATGACGCTGATTCCGCTCATTACGACCTCTTATACGAGTGGTGACCGGAAGACGATGCGCAGGAACATTGATCAAACCTTTCAGATTCTGTTGTTTCTGACCGTGCCGGCAGCACTAGGACTAGCCCTTTTGGCTGAACCGATGTATACATTGTTCTATCACAGCGATCCACTCGGAACCTCGATACTACGCTCGTATGCACCTGTAGCGATCCTGTTTGCACTATTTGCAGTTACCGCAGCGATTCTTCAAGGGATCGATGAGCAGAAGTTCACGATTTTCAGTCTGCTTGTCGGCTTGTTTCTGAAGCTTGTACTGAATATCCCGCTCATTCGTCTGTTTGAAACACAGGGTGCTGTGCTTGCGACAACGATTGGATATGTAGTGGCGATCCTGATCAATCTATATGTGATCAAAAAGTATGCACGATACCAGTTCAGGCTGATTTTGAGAAGGACCATGTTTATCGGCGCATTGAATGCCGCCATGGCCGTGGTCGTATTGGTTCTGTATAGTATCCTGGTTAGATTCCTTAGTCCGGAGACAGGATTCCAATCGATCCTACTCGTTGCCATTTGCGGTGGAGTGGGAGCACTCGTTTACTTCTACCTGAGCTTAAGAAGCAAACTCGCAGACCGGTTGTTCGGTGACAAGATTTCAAAAATCCGCAGTAAACTGCGCATTGGGTAAAAGAAAAAGGGATGATCCGTCGTCATCCCTTTTTTATTTTGATTAAAGCTGCTTACCTTCAGCAGTCTGTGTTAAGAATAATAGAAGGAAGGGCCACATGCCCGCTGGAGACCGGTAAAATAGGAAAAACCAAACGGAGAGTGATTGAAATGAGAATAGATAAAATGCTTGCGAATATGGGCTACGGCAGCCGTAAGGAAGTAAAGAAATTATTAAAAGATGGCGGCCTTCAAGTGAATGGGGACGTCGTCAAGGACGGAAAGGTCCATATTGATACAGAAAAGGATACCGTCATGCTGTACGGTGAACAGGTCGAGTATAAGGAATACATCTACCTGCTGATGAATAAGCCGCCTGGAGTCATTTCCGCCACTGAGGACGGCCAGGATGAAACAGTGATTGATCTCCTCCAGCTGGAAGATCAAATCTTCAATCCGTTTCCAGTGGGAAGACTGGATAAGGATACGGAAGGCTTCCTCCTCATTACGAATGACGGTCAATTATCCCACCAGCTTCTTTCACCGAAGCGCCATGTGCCAAAGACGTATTTTGCCGTGATCGACGGGGAAGTGACCGAAGCCGATGTGGAAGCGTTCAAAAAAGGTGTCACATTGGATGATGGGTATGAAACGAAGCCGGGGGATTTAACCATTTTAAAATCGGGTTTGACTTCTGATATCGAATTGACGATTACGGAAGGGAAATTCCATCAGGTGAAAAGGATGTTTGAAAGTGTCGGGAAGCACGTGGTCTATCTGAAGCGTTTGACCATGGGACCTCTTGAGCTTGATGAAGACCTGGAGCTTGGGGAGTACCGTGAACTGACGGAAGAGGAAGTAACGCTCCTGAAGGAATATAAACCACAATAAAAAAACGGGGCAGCACCCTTGGTTAAAGGTGCTGTCCCGTTTTTTTGTTATTTTAGTAAGTGTAGTCCGTTATTAGTTCTTTTAAGTTCAGTCTGCAGCCGTCAATGTCCGTTTAGGACGTCAGCTTTACTTTCTTCTCCGTAGTCGTCCACTGGCCGCGGCTCGGGCTTTGGACGAGGTCGTTATAAGCTAACACGTTGAGATCTCTTTGTATGGTGCGAGGAGTAATGCCAAATTCGTCTACAAGATCTTGAGTTGTTACAGTACCCTTCTGTTTGATGTACATGTATACAGCTTTGATTCTAGTGAGCATACGATTGGTTGAAGGTTTCAAAAAACCACTCCCTCATCATTTTTCCGAAAGGCAAAGACTACATGCGTCATGTGTGCACCTCACGTGCTACCATATGTACTATGCGCTTTAGACAACCCCTTTTCTACAAATAGAGTTTACTCATATGATGTCAGACAATTACATTGTACTCCTAATCCGACAAAATTTCTAGAATATTGTCCAAATTTACAAACAATTTACCTAGTAACTTCATGGATGTATTCCTAGAATATGCAGAAAATGCTAAAAATATGTATTAATATCTATAAAGCTCTTCTGGTGTAGAGTATTGCTACCTCACAGATGATAGGAAGTAGTTGAATTGTGCTAGAGGTAGGAATAAAACGTAGAGCGTTCCTTTCCGCTGCAGGCACTTGCTTTCCGGCGGGGAGGAAGTTGAACTCACGCCCCGCGGAAAGCGAGCACCTGGAGCGGAAATCAACCAACCTCTCGCTACATCAAAAGCAACAATGTTTACGAAAATTGCTTTATTAAAAGATAAACGATTTCAACCTTTGAAAAGTTTTCATAAGTAGGATTTTTCTTCATTCGCCCCGTTTGGATTTCCCCGTCAAACAGTATAAAATGGGAGGGGAAGAAAATACATATAAAGCAGGTGGAGTGAATGAGTATCAATTGGACAAATGAAGTCGAGAAACGGAAAGATGATTTGCTTAAGGACTTGCAGAAATTCCTTCAGATTAAAAGTGTGCTTGATGAAGAGAACGCGACAGAAGATGCACCCCTTGGGAAAGGTGTGAAGGAAGCCCTTTCCTACCTTTTGACACTTGGGGAGAAGGACGGTTTCACTCCTAAGAACGTCGATCATCTTGCCGGGCATTTAGAATTCGGTGAAGGGACGGACCTCCTCGGCATTCTTTGCCATGTGGATGTGGTTCCGGAAGGGGACGGATGGAGTGTCGACCCTTATGGCGGTGAGATCAAGGACGGGAAGATCTTTGCCCGCGGAGCGATCGATGACAAGGGACCGACGATGGCCGCTTATTATGCCATGAAAATCGTCAAGGATCTGGATCCAACCTTCAATAAGAGGATCCGCATGATCATCGGGACGGATGAAGAAAGCGATTGGAGATGCGTGGAGCATTATTTCAAAAACGAGGAAATGCCGACGATGGGATTTGCACCTGATGCCGATTTCCCGATCATCCATGCAGAAAAAGGGATCGCGGATTATGATCTTGTTCAGGTGAAGCCCGAGGAGGTTGCTGAATCAGGGATCAAAGTCCTTTCCTTCGAGTCCGGCCGCCGGTATAACATGGTACCTGATTTTGCAAAGGCGATCATGGCTGTCGATGAGGACCATACGAAATGGGTACAGGATTTTGAAATCTTCACAAAAGATGAAGGAGTCAAAGGAAGCTATTATATTGAAAATGGGGAGCTTGTGTTCCAGGTGGAAGGCGTATCCTCCCACGGGATGGAGCCTGACAATGGAAAAAACGCAGGACTTTATTTAGCCGCTTTCTTATCAAAATTGCCACTCTCCTCTCAAGGGGAGCAGTTCTTTGAATTTACGACAAAGCATTTCTTCAAGGATTCAAGGGGAATCCAGCTTGGTGTCAGCTATACGGACGACATTACGGGGGATCTGACCATCAATGTAGGGAAGCTCCGCTACTCGGAAGCTGAAGGCGGACGATTGGGCTTGAACATGCGTTATCCGGTGACGTTTGATATGGATAAAGGAAAGAGCATCATCGAGAACGTTAAGGGATATTCCATCGAGAATTTCACGGACAGCAAACCTCATCATGTTTCCAAGGATGATGAACTCGTACAGACCCTGAAAAAAGTATATGAAGATCAAACAGGCGAAAGAGGCGAGTTATTGAGTATCGGCGGAGGGACATATGCGAGAAGTCTGGAAGCCGGTGTAGCCTTCGGGGCATTATTCCCGGGTCGCGAAGATATTGCCCATCAGAAGGATGAATATATGTATATAGAGGATCTTCTTAAAGCGACGGCCATATACGCCCAGGCGATTTATGAATTAGCGTGTGAAGCATAAGAGAGAGTGGGGGAGAGGCTAGGATGAACACAGTATTTGTAAACGGGGAACTGATCGATCGCGACAAGGCGAAGGTCGATATCGAGGACCGGGGTTATCAATTCGGTGACGGCATCTATGAAGTGATCCGGGTGTACGGTGGAAACACATTCACCATGAAAGAGCATATGGAAAGACTATATCAAAGCGCAGAAAAAATGAAGCTTTCCATCCCGTATGAAGAAGGGGATTTCACATCAAAACTCCTTCATTTGATTGACCTCAATGGGGTCAGGGACGGAATCGTATATGTACAAGTGACACGAGGTGTATCAGCACGTCAGCATCATTTTCCTCGAGAAGATGTAGTGGGAAGTGTCGTTGCGTATACAAAGGATTTCCCTGTACCTGCCCTCCAGATGCAAGAAGGGGTAACAGCCAAGCTCGTCGAAGATATCAGATGGCTGCGCTGTGACATAAAGAGCCTTAATCTGCTTGGGAACCTTCTGGCAAAACAGGAGGCGGCGTCAATGGGCCACTTTGAAGCAATTCTGCATCGCGGCGAAACAGTAACCGAAGGCTCCTCTTCCAATGCCTTTATGGTGAAAAACGGGGTCATTTACACGCATCCCGTTACAAATCTGATCCTGAATGGAATCACAAGGAGAGTCATTGAAGAACTATGCAGAAAAAATGGGCTTTCTTTTCAAGAAGAGACGTTTTCCGTTTCTGAATTGATGAAAGCGGAGGAAGTATTCATTGCCAGTACCACTTCAGAAGTGATGCCTGTAGTCGAAATTGATGGACAGGAAATCGGAGAAGGAACACCAGGTGCTGTCACGAAAAGGCTTCAGGAGCTATTCAATGAAAGAAAAGGAATGGAAGCCCGTTAAACAAGTTGGAGGCCATACATGTTGATTTGTTCACAACCATTTATGAAGACCGAACGAAGAATAGAAGACAACCAGCAATTCACGGTAGAGACGGAGGAGCATCTTTATTTGTACAGTGACCGGATCGTCACTCCGACAAAAAGCTTCACCATTAAGGATGTGATGGATGTGTCAAGTAAGCCCCTGTCCGCTTACTATACATTTTTGTATCTTCACACCATCGAAGGGGTCTGGACGTTCGTCGTAAAATCTTCTCCCGAACAATTCATCTCACATTATCATAGCGTTAAATGAACATAAGAAAGAGGCTGCCGCATATTGGGCAGCCTCTTGGCATTTTATTAAAATCTGAATAAGTCACTTGATAGATAACGTTCTCCCGTATCGCAGGCGATGCAGACGACGACATCTTCAGGCGATAATTTTTTCGCCACTTCGATCGCGGCGTAACATGCGGCCCCTGATGATGGTCCGACTAAGATTCCTTCTTCGCTTGCCATTCTGCGGGCAATGTCATAGGCCTGTTCGTCTTCGATTTTATGAATTTCATCATATACATCCGTATTCAGAATGTCTGGAACGAAGCCTGGACTTGTACCGACCAATTTATGCTTGCCTGGTTTCCCACCTGATAGGACGGGCGACCCCGCCGGCTCCACTACATGGACAGCGAGCTCGGGATAGTGCTCTTTCAACACTTCACCTGTTCCGGTGATCGTTCCCCCTGTTCCCGCCGTAGCTACGAATGCCGATAATGGCTTGCCGATTTCCTTCATGGCTTCGACGATTTCAAGGGCCGTTGTCTTCCGGTGGGCGTCCGGATTCGCATCGTTTTCAAATTGCATGGGCATGAAGCTGTTAGGGATTTTCTCCGTCAATTCTTTCGCTTTCTCGATAGCACCGGGCATTTTCTCATCCCCCGGTGTCAATACCACTTCAGCTCCATAGGCTTTCAAGAGGTTGATGCGCTCTTGAGTCATCGTATCCGGCATAACAAGGATGGCACGATAGCCCCGTGCCGCTGCATTCATGGCAAGGCCGATACCTGTGTTTCCACTGGTAGGTTCGATGATGGTCGAACCTTCCTTCAAGAAGCCTTCTTTTTCCGCTTCGACGATCATTTGATAGGCGGCTCTGTCCTTGACGCTTTTACTCGGATTGTAGAATTCTAATTTCACATATACATCTGCACCGTCAGCAGGGTTTAACCGATTTAATTTTACAAGGGGGGTGTCCCCGATCAAGTCTGCGATATTTTGTACTACTTTCATGTTCATCTTCCTTTCAGAAAACTTTCTTCTTCTATCGTACTAATTCAGACAAATCTTATCAAATAAATTAGCTTTGTATTTCATTTTTGTTGCATTTCCTTCTAGTCATTCTCTCTCATGACACATTTTGCTAAAATGAAAGTAATAACAGAAAGGACGGATGATATGTTGAAAGCCCACTATTTCTTTGCCCTTTCCCTGTCAGAGGAAACGAAAAAGTATATTAACGCATGCATGGAGCCGATGAGGCTTGGGGACTCGTTCAAGAAGTGGGTCTACCCGGAGGATTATCACCTGACCCTTGCCTTTTTAGGGAGTGCGGATGAACTCGGGCCGGTCATGGATAAAGTGGGGAGGTTGACGCATCCTTCTTTTCCATTGACCTTGAGCGGGTTTGGTACGTTCGGAAAGGGTGATTCCCCGAGAATCCTGTGGATGGGGGTCGAGCTTTCCGGGTTGCTGCACCGTCTCAGGGACCTTGTGTATGGTGCATGTGAAGAAGCGGGCTTTCAATTGGATCTGAGACCATTTTCACCTCATATCACAGTGGGGCGGAAATGGAGTGAGGAGTATTCCTTTACCCATGAGTGGCTGGATCGATTCCAGCCCGCTGATCGCCATACGTTTACTGCAACAGAAGTGGTATTATATCAAACACACCCGGACCGGCTGCCTAAGTATGAAGCCGTCCAGACCATACCTTTACAGACAAATTGACCGACACGAAAGGACGATTCTTATGGCACAGCTCATTAAACTTCAAGATTATGTTTCACGATACGAAACGGATTTATATAGATATCCTTCCCAATTTGTCCGATTAAAAAAGCAGCAATGGGAAAAAATGAAACAACATTGGGAGAATGGAGATCTGCCAAAGCCATCCCCACCCGTACAGGAATGGGCTGATGAAGAGAAGGACTCCATGAAAGACAAGCTCTTTTCCCTTTTTAAGAAGAAAGAGGATGAAGAAGAAGAAACGATTCCAGAGCCGAGTGATGAAGACCTCCATTTGGATATGGATGTAAGTCAGGATATCCACTCGGAAGAGGAATTGAAGGCGTCCTTTTTGAACCTTGTATTTGATTTTCAGCTGAGATGGGCTAGTTCCACAATTATGGAGAAATCCTATGTGGATAACAGCTATCATTATGACGAACGATTACGGTATCTTCTTCAACGCTTCCCGGATAATATTTTCGTCATGTATAACCCCGTCCTGAAAATAAAAAATGCACCCGTCGAACTGGAAACGGTCCTGATCACACCTACAGGCATATGGTGTTTAACCTTTCTCGAGTTTGAAGAGGGAACCGCCTATATCGGTTCAGGCGAGCGGTTCTGGGTAAAAAAATGGGGGGATGGGGAAGAAAAGGTGTTGAATCCCCTTATCGGGTTGAAAAGGATGGAGAGAATCGTCCATCAGATCATGCGTTATGCCGGGGTGGAACTTCCTATTTACCAAGCCGTCATAAGCAGGAATGGTTACATAGATTATCCCCAATCCCCAGTCGGGATACAGTTTCTGGATAAACGGATACACCATGAATGGTTCCAGCAGCAGCGTTCAAGCTCTTCACCGATCAAGAGTGTCCAGCTGAAAGCGGCTCAGGCCATTATGGAGTATTGTCAAACGACATCCTTCAAGAGGCTGCAGTGGGAAGCGGCGTCAGAAGAGTAGCCGGCGGTTTTGAGAAGACGCGTATAGGGTATATTCTTTCAAATAGCGGATGATTGACTACTTCATATAAAACAAGCATATACCTTACTAAAGGATCAAATCCAGAGATGGGAAATGAAACCGTGAACAGCGGAGCAAATACGTATGTAGCGAATAATATAAGGTAGCGGTCATTCTAACGAAAACGGTTCTTAAAGAGGGCAGAGAGTCGGAAAATGTTAAACAAAAGTGGGTGGCAGAAGTGTTAGTCATTAGCAGGCAATATGACGCGTTTTTAGATACATTCAATGAAATTACCATGATCCTTCCATACGATTATCATGAAGGGAATTCGAATCACTTCACCCTGATCAAGGATGATGAAAAGATCGCTCTTCATATCGAAGAGAAGATTCCCCTGAACGATGCCATGAAATATGTGACGACCATTCAGAGTGAAAAGGTCACCCTGGGCGTTCCATATGAAATCGTCGACGAACATGGTACAACGACAGACCTTCAGATCGGTGCGGTCATACGGACCGAAGAATTTGATCAAAGGTACTATTACAATGGAAATGACCTCGGTGTGACGTATCAGGATGGATGCACCGTATTCAAGGTATGGGCCCCGACAGCGACAGAGGTTCGGTTGAAGCTCAAATCACCCGATGATGAAGAAACCCAATACCCGTATACGAGAATGAAAGACGGTGTATGGGAATGCCGGGTGGATTCCGATATAGAAGGCTATTTGTATTCGATCCTCCCGTGCATCAATCTCGTTTGGGATGAGCTGATAGACCCTTATGCGAAAGCGGTCTCATTGAATAGTGAATGGGGCTGTGTCATCAATCCCCGGGAAAAGATTGCTCCACTCGCACCATTGGCCTCGCCGACGGATAGCGTGATTTACGAATTGAATATCAGGGATTTCTCTGCCCAAAAAGAGAGCGGGATGAAGTTTCGGGGGAAGTACAGCGCCTTTACGGAAAAAGGAACGAAGACACCGAAAGGATTCTCGAGCGGGATACAGTACTTGAAGGAGCTCGGCGTCACACATGTGGAACTGCTTCCTGTGAACGACTTTGACGGTGTGACGGATAACCCTTCAGGCACCTCCTATAACTGGGGGTACAATCCGTTATTTTTCAATGCACCTGAAGGGAGTTACAGCTTAAAGCCTGAAGATCCATATGAACGGATCAGGGAATTGAAAGCTGTGATCCAAAGCCTTCACGATGAGAATATCAGGGTCATTCAGGACGTGGTCTACAACCACGTGTTCATCCGTGAAGATTCATCTTTTGAAAAACTCGTACCCGGGTATTTTTTCCGGCATGATGAAAATGGCTTACCGTCAAACGGGACGGGGGTAGGGAATGACTTCGCCTCAGAACGTCTCATGGCAAGAAAGTTCATTGTCGATTCGATTCTTTATTGGATGAAAGAATACGGGGTCGACGGTTTCCGTTTTGATTTAATGGGGATCCTGGACGTCAAGACGATGACCGTGATCCGTGAAGAAGTGGATAAAGTGCTGCCTGGAGCGATTTTAATAGGAGAAGGCTGGGATTTGAATACGCCCCTCCCTCCCCACCAAAAAGCCAATC
This sequence comes from Rossellomorea vietnamensis, assembly GCF_001305855.1. GTDB lineage: Bacteria > Bacillota > Bacilli > Bacillales > Bacillaceae_B > Rossellomorea > Rossellomorea vietnamensis_A. The sequence goes on from NZ_LIXZ01000009.1 coordinate 66,669, forward strand.
TCCGGAATGCCCATCATCTTCAGGGAATCGGACAATTCAATGATTGGTTCAGGGATACCATTAAAGGAAGTACATTTAATTTGTATGACAAGGGCTTTGCCCTCGGTCACGGACACCTCGAACAGAAGGTGGAGCTCGTCCTCACCGGCAGCATCGGGATGAAGAGCGGGGAACGGGGACTCTTCAAAGAACCAGCTCAATCCGTCAACTATGTAGAGTCCCATGATAATCATACGTTGTGGGACAAAATGAAGGCGTGCATGAATGAAGAAGAAGAAACTCTCAAGGCAAGGCACAAATTAGCGACCACGATGGTCCTCTTGTCTCAAGGCATCCCGTTTCTCCATGCAGGGCAGGAATTCTTCAGAACGAAAAAGGGAATCGAGAACAGCTATAACTCACCGGTAGAAATCAATCAGCTGGATTGGGTCAGAAGAGAAGAATACGATGAAGTGGTCCGGTATGTGAAAGGTCTGATCCAGATACGGAAAAGTCACGGGGCCTTCCGGTTTCCAAAGGGTGATTTGATCCGGGAGCATGTAAAAGTGTCTCACAGCAAGACGAATCTCGTGGATGTCACCTATCAGAATGTCCATCCATATGGTCCGTGGGATGAGATCCTCATGGTCTTTCACTCGGATACAAAACCATGCGAGTATGTTCTCTCTGAAGGAAAACAATGGATCTGTTTATCGGATGGAAATCAGGCAAGCGTAAGCGGCCTGTATGATGTGAAGGAGACTTCCATCACCCTCCGGCCGGTGTCTTCCTATGTATTTGTAAGGTAACCATTCATTCCAGTGCTTGACGAAAACGCAAGATGACGATAAAATCGTAAACAGATGGCTATTGATTTGTATTGCCCAATAGCTGTCTTTTTTATTTTATAAGACTCTTTTAATAAGAAACCAACATGATACAAAAGAACCTATAAACGTGAACATATAAACATGACAAAGGACCAATAGAAGGTGAATATATTGGAACACTTATTTGACCAAGATTGGGAAATAGTCCCTGCAGGCGGTGCTACGGGAGAAGCGTTCTTTGCTCAGTATCAGGAGCAGAGGTTATTTCTGAAGCGTAATTCTTCCCCTTTTGTGGCTGTTTTATCAGCTGAAGGAATCGTGCCCAAGCTTGTCTGGACAAAACGAATGGAAAACGGGGACGTCATCACGGCACAACACTGGTTAAATGGGAGAGAGTTAAAGCCCGAAGAGATGAAGGATGAACGGGTGGCGAGGCTGTTGAACAAGATCCACTCCTCGAAACCTCTTTCAACCATGCTTGAACGGCTTGGAAAAGAACCGTTTCAACCGGAGCATATGCTGACGGAAGTGGAGACGGGACTCGAGTTCGATCTTCTTTCATTGCCTGTCATCCGGGAGGCGCTTTCATTTCTTCAAAAGGAGCTTATGGAAGTACAACAGGATGAATATGTGGTCTGTCACGGAGACGTCAACCATAACAACTGGCTGTTGTCGGATTACAACCAGTTGTATTTAATCGACTGGGACGGAGCGATGATCGCAGATCCGGCCTTTGATGTAGGATTGCTGTTATACTGGTATATCCCTGAAGCTCAGTGGGAAAGCTGGCTGACCCAATATGGTGCAGAGCTGACGGATAACTTGAAGCTGCGCATGAAATGGTATGTTGTTGCCCAGACGATCCTATCCATCCAATGGCATAAAGGGAAAGCGCGTTTCCACGAAATGAATCACTGGATTCAATATTTACACAAGGTGATATGAATCAGGAATAGCTGTTCATATCCGTGACCCATTGGGACAGGTTTTGTTTATTCGTCGTAATATGGTCCGTTAAGTCAGATGAAGAAATCCCGCTTTGACTGTACTGATAAATTTCCTGTAAAACGGGTTTCACGTTTTCATGAATATCGGCATTGACCATCAATGACTTGACCAACCGTTCAACCTGCTCACATTCCGAAACCGAACCGCAGCAATCCGTTGAATGATTGCTTAATATATCTGATAATAACTGCATTTGATTCTGTGAATTTAAAGGCATCGAATACACCCTTTCATTTTTCGTATGGTTGAATGAAACACGTACATTCTAAAGGTCCCTTCAAATGACCAGACCCAAAAAGGAATTCACTACTAGTGTGTGAATTCCTTTTTCAATTATGCGCCCTTTTTTGAGGGACGGACCTCCAAGCGGTGCTCCATTCCATTTTTGGCTCTTGCATAGGACAGGGAGTCATGGTATGGTTTTTTCGATAATAAAAAATTGAGGTGTCTACATGCGTTTACGTCATAAACCATGGGCTTCTGAGAAAATCAGTGATCATCCACAGTATGTTGTGGCAGAACCCCAGGAGAAAAAAGGTCAATGGAACAAAGAATTCGGCAATGATAACCCGATCCATATCGAGGTAGGGACAGGGAAAGGTCAATTCGTCACGGAAATGGCCAGGGCCAATCCGGACGTTAATTATATAGGAATTGAGTTATATGAAAGTGTCATCGTGACGGCTCTTGATCGCCTGATCGAAGCGGAACTTCCGAACGTTAAGCTGTTGAATGTCGATGCGAAGAATCTGACGGAATACTTCGAAGCAGGGGAAGTGGACAGGGTCTATCTGAACTTCTCTGACCCATGGCCGAAAAACCGCCATGAAAAACGCCGCCTGACGTACAAGGACTTCTTATCCATGTATGAACAAATTCTGATCAAGGGCGGGGAAATCCACTTTAAGACCGATAATCAAGGATTATTCGAGTACTCCTTAATGAGTTTCTCATGGTACGGACTTCATCTGAACTTCTTAAGCCTCGACCTTCATAACAGTGAATTCGAAGGCAACATCATGACAGAATACGAAGAAAAATTCTCAGCCAAAGGGCAAAGAATCTACCGCGTCGAAGCCCAGTTTCAAAATCAATAAAGGTACGAAAACAGCCCTGTGAATCCGCAGGGCTGTTTTGATTGCCAAGACCTACTCCTACAAGTTGTCCGTGTATTCTGATAAAATGAAAGGGTATGAACAAAGGAGGAGTCAGGATGGAAACGTTGAAAGTTGGAGATTTAACGATACACTGGTTGAACGGCGGTGTGACTCACATGGACGGGGGAGCCATGTTTGGGGTGGTTCCGAAGCCACTCTGGTCAAAAAAATATGCCGTCAATGAAAACAACCAGATCGAATTGCGGACCGACCCCCTTTTCTTTCAGTGGGAAGGGAAAAATGTCTTGATCGAATCAGGGATCGGCAAAGGAAAACTGAATGATAAACAAAAGCGTAACTACGGTGTGCATGAAGAATCGGATATTGAAGCATCCCTTGCATCCCTTGGTTTTACGCCAGACGATATAGATGTGGTCTTGATGACGCATATGCACTTTGACCATGCATGCGGATTGACGAAGGTGGAGGGAGAGGAACTGGTTCCTGTCTTCCCGAATGCCGTCATCTACACCTCTCAGGTGGAATGGGATGAGATGAGGAATCCCAATGTGCGTTCCCGCAATACATACTGGAAGGAAAATTGGGAAAGCATTCAATCACAAGTGGAAACGTTTAAAGACGAGATGGAAGTCCTTCCAGGGATCAAGATGGTTCACACCGGCGGTCACAGTGACGGCCATTCGATCATCCTCATAGAGCAAGGCGGGGAGACGTTCATTCATATGGCAGATATCATGCCGACTCATGCACATAAGAATCCTTTATGGGTACTAGCATATGATGACTATCCGATGACGTCCATCGGGGCAAAAGAAAAATGGATAGGGAAAGCGATTGAAGGAGAGTACTGGTTCCTTTTCTATCATGATGCGGTATATAGAGGCATCAAGTGGAATAGAGACGGGGAAATCATTGATAAGGTAATGAGGGAAAAATAAGAAAAGGATGATCCCGGAGTGTATCGGGATCATCCCATTTTTTTACGCTAAAGGATATACATCCACCACTGTACCGGTATACGCATCGGCTACGAACTCATACTGCTCGAGTTCGCCGTCTTTTCGTCTTGATATACCACCTTTATATACTTTGGTGCTGACAGAGTGCTTCTGATAGTCTTCAGGCTTCATCCCGATCCATGAACCATCGATGCTGCCCTCTTTTTTGAATAAATGTTTGACGTCTCTTAATACTTTTTCAGCAGAAATCAGGCGTGAATCATCCAGCTTGTCTTTAAGTAGATATCCGCCCGCTGCTCCGATTCCAAGTCCAAATACGAAAGATTTCCAGTTCATCCTTTATTCCCTCCACAGGCTGATTTTACGTGCGGGAAGCCCCGGACCGTCCATCCGGTCCCTGAGAGCCTACCCGGCATTGATCGATAATTTATTATTCTTAAGTACATTCTATCAAAGAAAACAGAAAAAAGAGAACTGCTTTTATTCTCAATAGGTGGTAAGAGGTGCGAAAGTTCTGTAAAATAAGATTATACATACAGCAGATTTTATATAAAAGGGGCATAAGACATGAAACAAGATACGTTAGAGTTATTTAAGACATTGACTGAATTACAGGGAGCTCCAGGTAATGAGCATGCGGTTCGTGCATTCATGAAAGAACATTTATCCCGATACTCTGATGAAATCGTGCAAGATCGATTAGGAGGGGTATTCGGTGTGAGAAAAGGCAGCGAGCAGGATCCCGTTGTCATGGTTGCCGGGCATATGGATGAAGTGGGCTTCATGGTTACATCGATCACAGACAATGGGATGATCCGTTTTCAAACCCTTGGCGGCTGGTGGAGCCAGGTACTGCTCGCTCAGCGGGTCCAGATCATGACGGATAACGGACCGGTGACAGGTGTGATCGGAAGTATACCGCCTCACCTATTAGGGGAAGAGCAGCGCCGGAAACCGATGGACATCAAGAATATGCTCATTGATATCGGTGCGGATGATCGGGAAAATGCACGTGAAATCGGAATCAAACCAGGGCAGCAGATTGTACCGATCTGTCCGTTCACCCCAATGGCAAACGAGAAGAAGATCCTTGCCAAAGCCTGGGATAACCGCTATGGATGCGGATTATCCATTGAATTATTAAAAGAGCTACAGGGCGTAACCCTCCCTAACACCCTATACTCCGGTGCGACGGTTCAGGAGGAAGTCGGACTGCGCGGTGCACAGACGGCTGCCAATATGATAGATCCCGATATTTTCTTTGCCCTCGATGCAAGTCCTGCAAATGATATGTCAGGGGATAAGAATGAATTTGGTCAGCTTGGAAAAGGGGCGCTGTTACGCATACTTGACCGTTCCATGGTGACGCACAGGGGCATAAGGGAATTTGTACTGGATACAGCGGAGTCAAACGACATTCCGTATCAGTACTTTGTCTCTCAAGGCGGGACAGACGCCGGGAGAGTTCACATGTCCAATGAAGGAGTCCCGAGTGCGGTAGTGGGAATCTGTTCGAGATATATCCATACTCACGCGTCCATGATTCATGTAGATGATTATGCGGCTGCCAAAGAGCTGATCGTCAAGTTAGTGAAAGAGTGTGACCGCTCGACCATCGAGACCATTAAATCCAATGGATGATCACTACTAGAAAAATAGGAAAGGGCTGTCTCATTCAATACGAGTTGGGACAGCTTTTTTATAGAGAGAAAAAAGGGCGATTGTCAGGCCTTTTAAGAAATGAGGTATGAATTTGTTGAATATAGCAATCGGAACAACGAATCCTGCAAAGGTGCAAGCGATACAAAAGGCGTTCGGGGAGCAATACAATGAGGTTCAGTTCCAGTGCCTGAAAACCGAATCCCGTGTAAGTGAGCAGCCCATGACCGATCAGGAAACGATTGAAGGGGCATTAAACCGCGCCAAAAATGTTCTCAAGGAGACAGATAGTGACGTAGGGATCGGCCTTGAAGGGGGAGTTTCAGAATCCCTCTATGGCATGTTCGTCTGTAACTGGGGGGCGCTCGTCGACCGGCAGGGGAACGAAATCATCGGCGGCGGTGCCAGGATCTCCCTGCCTGCAGAGATCAGCCGGGAGTTAAAGAAGGGGAAAGAGCTTGGTCCCTTAATGGATGAGTATACCCAGCGTACGGGAATCAGAAAGAAAGAAGGGGCCGTAGGGGTATTCACCAATGGACTCGTCACAAGAGAAACGATGTTCCATCACGTCGTTCAGCTCCTGCTTGGTCAGTGGCAATACCGGACGAAATAATCTGAAGTATAAATGTCCTTCAAAGGTACTTGGCCCATACCAAATTCACCGTTCCTTCATAGGATGGAGTATATCAGACTTTCTATTATCTGATAAATTCTTTCTAAGGAGGTTAGAATTTATGGGATGCAACTATTGTAATGACCGAGTTGGAGGACGCCGGGATGATCGTGATGATCGTGATGATCGTCGTCATGATCGTCGGGACGATCGCTTCTGTTGCGACTGGGATAAATTCCTGTTTGGGGACAGAAGAAGATGCAATTTGTTTGGGGCGAATGATGATCGCAGACGATGCGGATGCGGAAGAGACAATGTCAGAGGAGCAGAAGACCGGAACAGAGGCTGCAGAGGCAGAAGAGGCGATGAAGACAACCATCGAAACTGCGGATGCAAAAGAAGACACAGAAACTGCTTGTGCAATCTATTCTGGTAAAAAAGGATTGAACTCCGTTTTTAAACGGGGTTCTTTTTTGTACAAAACAAAAAACCCCCCTGAAATCATTCAGAGGGATCGATCAATTATTTTACACCTTTCATCGCCCGTTGAATCATAGGGGAGATGAGGAATAGGATAACAGCGAGCGCGATTGCCATTCCACCGATTGAACCAAAGTAAAGTGTTTCATTTTCAGGTGAATAGAAGCGGACAAGCTGTGCATTCAGAGCCTGTGCACCTGCAGAAGCCAGGAACCAGAGACTCATCGTTTGAGCTGAGAACGCTTCCGGGGCAAGCTTTGTTGTAGCTGACAGACCGACCGGTGATAAGCAAAGTTCACCAAGAACAACGATGAAGTAACTTAGCACAAGCCATAATGGATTAACCAGTGAACCTTCTCCACCCATTTGTGCAGGCAGCAGGATCACTAAGAAAGATAAACCGGCAAACAATAGACCGAATGAGAATTTCTTCGGAATGGATGGCTGACGGTCACCCAATTTCACCCACATCCATGCAAATACTGGAGCTAAAAGGATGATAAATAATGGGTTCAATGACTGGAACCATGCAGGAGAGATGGAAATCCCCATGAAATCAAGCTGTGTACGCTTGTCTGCATAAGCGGCAAGGATAGTTGAACCTTGTTCCTGGATCGACCAGAACATCACTGCTGAAATAAATAATGGAATATACGCTAATACTCTTGAACGTTCCGTTGCCGATGTTTTCGGACTATAGTACATCACAATAAAGTAGATGGTTGGAACGACGATACCAAAGATTCCGACAATATTGATGAATACGTCTAATGTAAATAAACCTGCAGGAATTGTAGTACCTAAGATAATTGCCAATGCGACTACGACTGCACCAACGATTAATCCGTATTTCTTCTTTTCGCGGGCATTAAGCGGGTTTGGAACATATGTACCCGCAAGGCCAAGATTCTTTTTCTTCGTTAACATGAATACGACAAGACCTAAGAACATACCGATTGCGGCTACTGCGAATCCCCAGTGGAAACCTTTCGATTCCATCAGGCTTCCTACGATCAGTGGAGCGATGAAAGCACCTAAGTTGATACCCATGTAGAAAATACTGAATGCCGCATCACGGCGGGTATCATTTTCACTGTACATTTCACCTACAACAGTGGAAACATTCGGTTTTAATAAACCTGTTCCGATAACAATCAATACCATTGAAACAAAGAACAGAGATAAGCTCCCTGGAAATGATAAAGCAATGTGACCAAACATGATGAATATTCCACCGAAGAAGACGGCTTTCGACGTTCCGAATATCCTATCAGCCAGCCAGCCTCCGATGACCCCGGACATATACACGAGTGAACCATAAATGGACATGATGGCTAAAGCTGTACTTTCCTCTAGACCCAGACCACCTTTTGAAACTTCATAGTACATGTAGAATACGAGGATGGCACGCATTCCATAATAGGAAAAGCGCTCCCAAAATTCCGTGAAGAATAAAGTGAATAATCCCTTTGGATGTCCGAAGAATCCTTTTTGAGGGACACTATCCACAATTTTCTGTTTATTCATTGATGACATGTTACTACCTCCCTTATTCTTTTACTATAATATTTTAATATTTTCTTAAAGTCAAAAAAAGTTTGCAAATGGTTAATTATAACATAAAATTTCTATAGATTGCTAATATTATATTATTTTTAAATAGTGAAAATAATTAGGTCTTTTGTTCCCGCCTTTTCATACATAAAAAGAGCCTTCAGCTTTGAAGCTGAAGGCTTTTTTGGGGAATGTCATTATTCGGTGTCAAAAACGTAAGAAAGAGTCTTAAGTGCCTGGTCAATGGACGTTACTGTGACATTCGCCTTATTTGTAAGCTCTTTCAATGGGTGATGAAGTTTTTCCGGGCGAATGAGGATCAGGGGCTTTTGTAGGGTAATGGCCGTACTCGCGTCCATCGCCGTGTTCCATTGCTTATATTCTTCTCCGAATAAAGCAATCACCACATCGGATTTCTTCATAAGCAATTCCGTTCTGAAATTATTGATGGCAGAAGCAGCTTCATCCCGGAAAATCTTATTCGGCTGTTCACCGAGGATTTCTTCCCCGACCGAATCGGAACGGTCATGATTTTCCATGGGACCGACGAACTGAAGGGGGAGTCTCAGGGCTTTTGCTTTCTCTTTTAATTCGTTCCTCCAGGAGCTATGTATCTCTCCGGCTAAATACACGGTTAATTCCATACTGATCACCTTCCTATTTTTAGTCATCTTATCATAAATACCCTTTCGAAGGTAATTCAACCACCTTTCCCATGAAAAAGGTGGAATTTCTTTTTGGAAGGGTTGCCATCCGGGACTTTGTGAGGGTATCATAAGCGTAGGTCCTAAGTATGAAAGGGAGGGAAATCGAGGATGAAAACCGCACCATCGATCATTTTCTTTATACTATTGCTTATTTTAGCAGGATGCAATACATCGATCGACCAGGAAAAAGAGGAGACGGCAGGCGTGGTGGAGGGAGCACTGAACTCCAATGAGAAAGCCGGTGAAGACGCTGGGAACATCAGCTTTTATCTCCCGTTTGGTGCCAAGATAGAAAAAGAATCTCCTTATAATATCATTATTTCAAAAAGCTCCGATACGTTTATACTTTTCACGAACCCTCAAGAAGATAAGGATAGTGAACTTCTATATAAAATGGCTATTAATGACAAAGAGAGTCTTGTGAAGCATGGGACTTTTAAAGAAGACAACCGCTTAGGATATTATGTCATTAAGGAATTGCCGGATACAGAAGAATACGAACTTACTGTAGGAGTGGGCGGAACGAAAGTAACAACTCAGTCAGAAATGAAAGACTTGGCGGATAACGCGGAAATGATGATGAAAATCGCAGCTTCAGTCAAACACAACTAGATAGATATCGACCGGTTTTTTTCTGCGGGAGCAGGGAGGGGCCGGTCTTTTTTTATGGGTTTAGAATAGATGAACAATAAGAAAATGAAAAGCTGATCATACTGAAGGGTAAAAATAATAGACAAATCAAACATGTGTCTTTACACTAGTAAAAGGAAAGGTATACAGAGGAGTGAGGGGCATGAGAGGGTATTTAGAGAGAAAAGGCGTTACGTTATCGGCGAAGACGTATTTTATAGATGCTTTAAGTTATATGGCACTGGGGTTGTTCAGCTCGTTGATCATTGGATTGATCATCAAGACAATCGGAGAGCAGCTTCCCCTTCCAGCAGGGTTAAGTGAATTCTTCATAGAGATGGGGACACTTGCCATCAGCTTGATGGGCCCGGCGATCGGTGTGGCGATTGCCTTTGGGCTTGGGGCACCGCCGCTGGTCATATTCGCTGCAGTGGTGACAGGGGCTGCGGGAGCCACCCTTGGAGGACCGGCGGGAGCGTATGTAGCGGCAGTCCTATCCACAGAAATTGGAAAGCTGGTCAGTAAGACAACGAAAATAGATATTATCGTGACGCCATTTGTCATGATTTTTGCAGGATTCACGGTCGCTTACTTCATCGGTCCCGGAATCGCAGACTTTATGAGTATGTTTGGAAGCTGGATCAGCTGGGCGACGGAGCAGAGACCGATCATCATGGGCATCCTTGTTGCGGCCCTCATGGGTCTTGCCCTGACTGCCCCGATTTCAAGTGCAGCCATTACGTTGATGCTTGATTTGAACGGGGTCGCTGCCGGTGCCGCCACGATTGGCTGCGCCGCTCAAATGGTTGGATTTGCCGTCATCAGTTATAGGGAGAACAGGGTGGGCGGATTATTCGCCCAGGGAATCGGGACTTCCATGTTACAAGTCCCGAATATCGTCCGAAATCCCCTTATCCTCATTCCCCCGAGTGTTGCAGGCATGATTCTCGCTCCCATCGGCACGACCGTTTGGCTGATGGAAAACAATGCAGCAGGAGCCGGTATGGGGACGAGCGGATTTGTCGGACAGATCATGACGTTTAAAACGATGGGATTCAGCTGGGATGTCACAATGAAAATCCTTCTGTTGCATTTTGTTGGACCTGCCTTCATAAGCCTGTTAATATCTGAATATATGCGTAAACTAGGTTGGATCAAACCCAACCAAATGACGATTGAAACAGGGGGCAAATAAAATGCGTAAACTTGAATCAGTGGAAGAATTCCACCAGTTGAAAGAAAGCGGGAAGCATGTATTCATGTTTTCAGCCGACTGGTGTCCGGATTGCCGAATCATCGAACCGATCCTGCCGGAAATCGAAAGTGAGTACGGAGACTATACATTCTTATATGTAGATAGAGATCAATTCATTGACCTGTGCATTGAGCTTGATATCTTCGGAATCCCGAGCTTCATCGCCTACGGAGACGGCCGTGAACTTGGACGCTTCGTAAGCAAAGACCGGAAATCAAAAGAACAAATCGAGGACTTCATGAACTCATTAGCTTCATAACTAACAGCAGAGGGGATCTCCTGAAAAACGGGATCCCTTTTCTTTTTCCCCAAAACAAAAGGTTCCTTTTGTAATCTCGCCATTTTCATGTAAAATGTTATAAGTGAATCATCTATCGAGAGAGGGAAGAGGTCGATTACTTTCCATTAAAAGGACGGTCTTTTTGCTTTCCGGGATTTAGTACAAAAGAATAGTGAGTTTGGTTTTATTTAGATTTTATAAAGTTGATTGAAGCGGAAGGTGCTCGACTCCGACGGGAATAGCGGGAAAGCCTGAAAAGCGGAGGTGGCTTGCTCAGCCCCGACAAGCATAAGATGAATGGGCTAAGAAGGCGTTCTTTTGCCTTCTTGGACCATTTAGCTTATGACCTCGAGGGGCTAGCCACCGTAGCTGGATCTTGAGACCCCGCAGGGCAATGCCCGAGGAGGCTCAACTCACGCCCCGCGGAAAGCGAGCACCTGCAGCGGAAATCAACAACCACTCTCTACTGTAAAATATATTTTAGAAAAAAGTCTAAATATAAGAATAAAGGAGGATCAGATTTGGACATTAAAAAGCTAAAAAGTATACTCCAGGAACGATTAGAGAAACCAAATCGTACGTTTACATATGATCGGGATAAAGATTCACTACGAATTGAAAACACCACTACGAAAAAAGGGATCACCGTCGCCCTGCCGCCGATCGTATCAAAATGGAAAGAAAATAATAAATCCATCATTGATGAAGTGGTTTATTACGTAGAAGAAGCGTTAAATGTCATGGGAACCGAAGCGGATCTTGCTAGTAAACAGAAGAAGGTCTTTCCTGTCATCCGTTCCACCTCTTTTGCAACAGAATCCAATGACGGGGTTGCCCTCGTCACAGACGACCATACAGCTGAAACGCGTATCTACTATGCTGTTGATTTAGGGAAAACCTACCGATTGTTGGATGAAAACATGCTGAAGGCTGAAGGATGGACTCATGAGCAAATGAAGGAGACTGCCCTTTTCAATGTCAGAAGCCTGTCAACAGACATGAAGAAGGATGAAGTAGCGGGGAACATCTTCTATTTTCTGAACAATAATGATGGATACGATGCCAGCCGCATCTTGAATGACGCCTTCTTAAAACAAGTAAGCAAGGATGTGCAGGGTGAGATGACGGTATCGGTCCCCCATCAGGATGTATTAGTCATCGGGGATATCCGCAATGAAACGGGCTATGACGTCCTTGCCCAGATGACGATGAGTTTCTTTACGACAGGAAATGTACCGATTACAGCATTATCCTTTGTATATGAAGAAGGGGAACTCGAACCGATCTTCATTTTGGCAAAAAATCGCAAAAAGGAAAGGGAGAAAAAATGATGAACGTATTTTATAACTTGGAAGGCATTGGTGATACCCTGATCGTTACACTGGATCCGGGCTTTGAAGGAGAAGTTCAACACGAAAGAAAAGAAGACGCAGCACGTTTATACGATGAGAAAACAGGGAAAACACTCGGCTATAACCTATTCCATGCATCTAAGTATATAAGTGTAAGTGAAGTGGGACCTGTCGAAATGAATGATGAGAAGCTCCAATTGATCAATGAAGCCATCAAGAAGAACGGTTTCGATGAAGTATTGGAAGCAGACTTTTCTCCAAAGTTCGTGGTAGGCTATGTGTCAGAAAAAGAAAAGCATCCGAATGCGGACAAGCTAAACATTTGTACCGTGGATGTCGGGGAAGAAACCCTGCAAATCGTCTGTGGTGCACCTAACGTTGACAAAGGGCAAAAAGTCGTTGTCGCGAAAGTGGGAGCAGTCATGCCAAGCGGAATGGTCATCAAGGATGCAGAACTCCGCGGAGTCGCATCATCAGGCATGATCTGCTCTGCCAAAGAACTTTCCCTTCCCGACGCACCACAAGAAAAGGGTATCCTCGTCCTTGAAGACACCTACCAAGTAGGTCAACCCTTCACAGCATAAAAACATATACCTGGGTCCGGAGTGTGGGCTCAGGTATTTTTGTTTATTTTTCAGTTTACTTTGTGAATGAATAAGGTGGAAATATTCAGATGATAACGACGGGTTATTGGATTTTTTACAGGTTTCTAAGGTTTTAACCGATAATTCGTAAGTTGATTGAAGCGGAAGGTGCTCGACTCCTGCGGGAATAGCGGGAAAGTTGAGACCCCACAGGGCTTTAGCCCGAGGAGGCTCAACTCACGCCCCGCGGAAAGCGAGCACCTGCAGCGGAAATCAACCAGCACACACTCATGTGACGAAACTACGTATTACATTCTCTTTACACCTATGTTTATTTCGACACAATCCTTTAACAATTCTCTAATTCTATCGAAATGACTCGAATTTTTCTCTTTACCTGATAAAATAAATAGTAAGTATGAAAGAAAGAGTGATGTTTGTGAGCTGGATTAAAAAAATATTTGGTAAATTATCAGATAATGATGAACAATTTGAAGAGTACTATGATGATACCCACGACGATATTCAAGAGCCGAAACCGACAAAGGCTGAACGTAAACATATAGCAGCGCCAAATCATTCACGTGATGTAGAAGCAAGGATGACCTACCAATACCCTAAAGGGAATTTCCGATTTCCCCTTATATCAGACGGGGAAAACAGGGAGCGTCCGCGGCGAGCACAAAGAAATCAAGAAAGAGAAGAAAGAGAAAGAGAAAGAGAAAGAGAAAGAGAGAAGCCTAAAGAGCAGGAGCAGCAGCAGCCGAAGAATCGAAACCAATCTTCGGGCAGCCGGAAATGGAAAGAAGAGAACCAGTCCACTCCCGTCAAGCCAAAGAAAGCGACAAAGGTGGAAAAAGGAAACAGCCGACCATTTACGCCAACGGAGATTCCATCCCCCATCTATGGTTTTAGAGGAAGGCCGGTTAAGAAAGAAGAAAGTGTCGAATATGAGCTGAATAAGTTTTTACATAATGAAGAAGAGAGAAAAGAAGCAGTCATCGATCAAAAAGCTCTATCGATCGTAGAGGATTCCCTTCCTGTTGTCGAAAAAGCGCCTGTCATTGCGACTGAGCCAGAGGCTAAAGTCCCTGTACAGTCGCTTACGGAAGAAGTGGAAGAAAGCAGCCAGCCGGTAGACCAACCTGTTCAAGTGGAAGAGATACAAGCCCAACGAATGGATGAAACGGAACAAAATGTTGACGGAATCACGGACAGTCCCCCGACAACAAGTGAGCGTATTTCACTTATAAATGAACCTGATCCAGTTGAAGAAGAACCAGAGATGTTAGTACATCGTGATGAAATCCAAGAGGCAGGTCCGTCCCTTGTTAGCGAAACAATGGAGACAGCCGAACCCGTACAGGAAATACCAGCTGGCGAACCGGAGCATTCCCGACAAGAAACGGTAGTCTTGGAATCGGTGGATGAAGAAGTACCGGATGCTAATGAGAAGCATGTCGAGCCGGTGGCTGAAGAAAATCAGGTAGAAGAGGAACCTGAAGCGACCGAATCTTCAGAACCGATCAAGAAAGAACCGGAAAGAAGGAAGAGATCGCATCTTCCTTTTAACGTATTGATGCTTAAACAAGATAAGCGGCAGATGGATACCCGCCGATCGTCCGCTCGTACGGAAGGTGCCCCTTCAATGGAGAGACAGGGAACCACTGAACAAACCGAACAGAAACCTCCTGTTCAAGAGGCACGTGTTGAAGAATCCGCTGAAGACGTGCAGCGTCCGGAAGAAAGGCCGTCTCAACAGACACAGGTCCAGGGAGAAGAAGCGGTAAAGAGCTACAGTGAATTAAGTTCGTCATCGAAACGGACGCGGGACTATGTCTTCCCGAAAGTGGATTATTTGACGCCTCCCGTATCAAAGGAAATGAGTGAAGAGTGGCTGGATTCCCAAAGACTATTACTCGACGAGACCCTGCATAATTTCAACGTCAGGGCAAAAGTGGTGAATGTCACCCAGGGGCCGTCGGTCACCCGTTTTGAAGTGCAGCCTGAACCAGGGGTGAAGGTCAATAAGATTACGAATCTGACAGACGATATCAAGCTGAGTCTGGCAGCCAAGGATATCCGGATGGAAGCGCCGATCCCGGGTAAACACACAATCGGTATCGAGGTGCCGAACAGGGAGAGCCGTCCGGTATGCATCAGTGAAGTGATTGCCAGTCCTGCGTTCCAAGAACCGTCTTCACCATTGACCGCCGCTCTTGGATTGGATATTTCCGGCCAGCCCATCGTGACGGATCTGAGTAAGATGCCCCATGGTCTCATCGCCGGAGCGACCGGTTCGGGTAAAAGTGTATGTATCAATTCGATTCTCGTCAGTCTTCTATACAAGTCATCTCCGGATGAATTGAAGATGCTCCTCATTGACCCCAAGATGGTCGAACTTGCACCGTATAACCGGATCCCTCACTTGGTGAGCCCGGTGATCACCGATGTGAAAGCAGCGACCGCCGCCCTTAAATGGGCCGTGGAGGAGATGGAAAGACGATATGAATTGTTTGCCCACACGGGGGTAAGGGATATCAAGCGCTTCAACGAACTCGCCAAGCGGAATAAACAGTACAGCGATATGCTTCCTTACCTGGTGATTGTCATCGATGAGCTCGCGGATTTGATGATGACGTCGCCGGCAGACGTGGAAGAAGCCATTTGCCGGATTGCCCAGAAAGCGCGTGCATGCGGTATACACTTGATCATTGCCACCCAGCGTCCTTCTGTTGACGTTATCACAGGATTGATCAAAGCCAATGTACCGACAAGGGTCGCTTTTTCCGTTTCTTCAAGCGTTGACTCAAGGACGATCATCGATGGCAGCGGGGCTGAACGCCTGCTCGGTAAAGGGGATATGCTATTCCTTGAGAATGGTTCATCCAAACCTGTCCGGTTGCAGGGTACGTTCGTATCAGATGACGAAATCGATGACATCATCCGCCATGTAAGGGATCAGCGGGAACCGGATTACCTCTTCCAACAAGATGAATTGATCAAGAAAGCACAGGTTACGGAGGAAGAGGACGACTTATTTTTAGAAGCATGTGAGTTTGTCGTCGATCAGGGCGGGGCATCGGCCTCAAGCCTGCAGCGCCGATTCAGAATCGGTTATAACCGGGCCGCAAGATTGATGGAAATGATGGAGAGTAATGGAATCATTTCCGAGTCCAGAGGCAGTAAACCAAGGGATGTCCTCATTTCCGAAAGTGAATTGGAGACACTCGCATAGACTAGTACAAACATTTAATACATGGTATTCTGTTTATATCTGTCCGATAAGGACGAATGTAAACAGAATACCTATTCTTTTTGTGTAGGAAGAGCCATAAGGAGCACTAGTGATGAAAGAAATCGAATTGAAACTTCAAGGAAAACTCAACAGGTTGACCAATCATACATTCAAGTTTGATGAAAGAATCAAGGATGGCTGGTTCTCAGCTGTCTATTTTTTAAAAACGAAGGAAATTGCGAAGAAACATAAACCGGATGCAGTCATCACCATGCAATTCTTTCAAAAGACACATGCCGTGATTTGTGGAACGGATGAAGTCATCGCCCTTCTGCATACATTCGCTGATAACCCGCAGAATCTTGAGATACATTCCCTAAAGGATGGGGACCAGATCTCTCCGTTTGAAACCGTGCTGACCATCAAGGGCCGTTATCAGGACTTTGGATATCTAGAAGGCATCATCGACGGAATCCTTGCGAGAAGAACGTCTGTTGCGACGAGCGTTTACAATGTGATGAAAGCTGCTTCTTTATCGGGTAAACAGAAGCCAGTCATCTTTATGGGAGACCGTGACGATCATTTTACCCAACAGGCTGGAGACGGTTATGCTGCTTTCATAGGTGGCTCTACAGCCCAGGCGACCCATGCCATGAATGAATGGTGGGGAAAAAAAGGGATGGGGACGATGCCTCATGCCCTCATTCAATTATTCAATGGGGATATCGTAGAAGCAACGAAAGCGTACAAGGAAACATTCCCGGAGGACGAGCTCATTACCCTGGTTGATTACAATAATGATGTCATTACTGACTCATTGAAGGTCGCAAGAGAGTTTGGCCAGGAATTAAAAGGGGTAAGGGTAGATACATCAAGAATGATGATCGATAAATATTTCCTTCGTAATCAACATGTGCTGGGAACCTTTGATCCGCGCGGGGTCAATATGCAGCTCATCAATGCATTGAGAGATGCTTTGGACGAGGAAGGGTACCGCCACGTCAAGATTGTCGTGTCGGGCGGCTTTAATGAAGACCGCATACGTCAGTTTGAGGAAAATCAAGTTCCAGTCGATATGTACGGAGTCGGAAGCAGTCTTCTGAAGATCCATGTTGGATTTACAGGGGACAACGTCGTCATCGACGGTTCCCCGGAAGCTAAGGCAGGAAGGAAGCTTCGTCCGAACCCCCGACTGGAAAAAGTAGAATTCGAATAGGTGAGAACATGCAAGAACAGCAAAGCACGTTAGATCTTGAACGGTTCAGGCAGAAAAAGCAGAAGATCGCCGAGGATCATATTGAGGACCTCTACAGGAAAGCGTATGAGTTCGCTTTGAAGGAAACGAATATAAGAGAAAAAGTACGGGCTAAAATGCTTTTCTCTAAACGGTTTCTTCAACACGATGAGGCCCGCTTGGAGGCTGGAGTGGAGAAATTGTTTCAAGAATGGTTCCTATTTGATTATAAGACCATCAAGGGGCAGACCCTATTCTTTCAATTTCTTCAGTCACACCCCCTTCAGGAATCAACCAAACTCCTTGGTGCCGTCGTATTGACGGCTGCCTGGGAACCCGTCATAGTGAAAGAAAAAGAGGGACGGACCTTACGCTGTCAAACGATCGTTCAGGGAGATGAAGTGATTGTTAAAATGAACCCTGATTGGATAGAAAAGGAAATAATTGAAGAACAGGTCTATTTCGTGAGGAAAGTCCCGCTGGTCGTTCATCAGTGGATCTTAGGTCCCGTTTTTCCCGTGAAATCAATGGACGTGATAGCAAATCTGCAAACACACTATAGTCAAATGAATCAAAAAACTGGGGTATTATGGAGAACGTTTTTAAAGGAAGAAGCGCCAAACTTCATTCTCCCAAGTCTTTCGTAGCTTCTTCATGGTCAGGGATTTCAAAAAATGATATAATGTTTCAAGTTGAAGAAAGTACGCTTTTTTCTATACTCAATATCGAAAGCTAAAGACCGATGGCAAAATAAATATAGATTTCATATAATGCTTTTAGATAGACGATTGTTGGAGGTTCTATTATGACGATATATCATTTCGTAGGAATAAAGGGGTCGGGCATGAGTGCATTAGCCCAGATACTCCACGATATGGACTACGAGGTCCAAGGATCTGACGTAGATAAGTATTTCTTTACTCAGAAGGCTCTGGATGAATCAAATATAAAAATACTACCTTTCCAAAAAGAAAACATTGGAGGGGATATGCATGTGATCGCAGGGAATGCTTTCCCTGACACGCATGAAGAAATACAAGCTGCCGTTGAACAAGGACTGCCTGTCACCAGATATCATAAATTTCTTGGTGACTTCATGCAGGAATTCACAAGTGTTGCCGTAACGGGTGCTCACGGAAAAACATCGACAACCGGTCTACTGGCACATGTCATCAGTGGCGCCAAGCCGACTTCCTTCCTGATTGGGGATGGAACCGGTAAAGGCGAAGTGGATGCGAATTACTTTGTATTCGAAGCATGTGAGTACAGACGACACTTCCTGTCTTATTTCCCTGACTATGCCATCATGACGAACATCGATTTCGATCATCCCGACTATTTTGCCAATGTGGATGACGTGTTCTCTGCGTTCCAGGAGATGGCCATGCAGGTGAAAAAAGGGATTATCGCATGCGGGGATGACGAGCAGTTACAAAAGATCCAGGCACAGGTGCCGGTGGTATTTTACGGCTTTGCCGAGGAAAACGACTTCCAGGCGAGAAACGTATCACGGGACAGAACAGGTACATCATTTGATGTGTTTGTGCGCAATGAATTTTATGCAGCATTCAAAATCCCGACATTCGGTGACCATAACATCATGAACGCCTTATCCGTCATTGCCATTTGTCATTACGAAGAGCTTGATACAGCCATCGTTCAAGAACGACTGAGCACATTTAAAGGGGTCAAGCGCCGTTTCTCTGAAAAAGAAGTGGGCTCACAGATCCTGATCGATGACTACGCTCATCATCCGACTGAAATCAAGGCAACCGTTGATTCGGCAAGACAGAAATATCCGGAAAAAGAGATCATTGCTGTCTTCCAGCCTCACACATTTACACGTACGCAGACCTTCCTGACAGAGTTTGCCGAAACGCTAAGTCTTGCGGACAAAGTGTACTTATGTGAAATCTTCGGTTCCGCAAGGGAAAACCACGGGAAACTTTCCATCCACGATCTTGAAAGTAAAATCGAAGGATGCGAAATCATAGACGAACAAGATACGACCGCTTTACTCAAACATGAAAACGCCGTACTGATTTTCATGGGGGCGGGAGACGTACAAAAGTTCCAACAAGCATATGAGCACACACTTGAGGGACAATTGAAAGAAGAGAATTAATCGATGAAGCCGGTTCCTATGGGAGCCGGTTTTTTTGCAAAATAAAGCCACCGTCATAACCTTGACGGTGGCTCCAACATTCTTATTTCAAATTCTCCGGATTCAACACTTCAAGCTCTTCGATGACAAACCTTCCATCTTTTCGAATCAATACATCATCGAAATAGATTTCGCCGCCGCCATACTCAGGACGCTGGATCATCACCATATCCCAGTGGATGTTCGAGTGGTTTCCGTTATATGCCTCTTCATAGCATTCACCCGGTGTGAAGTGGAAGCTGCCGTCAATTTTCTCATCAAAGAGGATGTCCTGCATCGGATGCTGGATGAACGGATTCACTCCGATGGCGAATTCCCCTACATATCGTGCCCCTTCATCCGTATCAAAGATCTTGTTGATCCGGTCTGTATCGTTCGCAGTGGCTTCGACAATCTTTCCTTCTTTGAATGTCAATTTGACGTTTTCGAACGTAAACCCGTTATATGGAGATGGCGTATTGTAGGAAATCACGCCGTTTACCGAATCCTTCACTGGTGCACTGTACACCTCACCATCAGGAATGTTCAGGCGTCCCGCACACTTCACTGCAGGAATGTCCTTGATGGAGAAAGTAAGGTCCGTCCCTTCACCGACAAGGCGGACTTTATCTGTGTTGTTCATGAGTTCGACGAGGTTATCCATCGCTTTGTCCATTTTGCTGTAATCCAGGTTGCAGACATCGAAGTAAAAGTCTTCAAAGCCTTCTGTGCTCATGTTGGCGAGCTGTGCCATGGACGCAGTAGGGTAGCGGAGCACGACCCACTTCTTCTTAGGAACGCGGATTTCCCTATGTACTTTCTTCCCAATCGTGTTTCCATGGATCTTCATTTTTTCGTCCGGCACATCAGACTGCTCGCTGATGTTATCACCTGCACGTAAACCGATGTATGCATCCATCTGCTCCATGACATTTGCTTCGAAGCTTGCGATCATATCAAACTGCTCTTCCTGAGCGCCCATTAATAAGGCGCGGTCGACTGCATGATCTTTGATGGATACGAAGGGATGTCCTCCTGCTGCATACGCTTCTTTCACGAGAGCCGTCACCAGTTCACGCTGCAATCCGAAGTTTTCGATCAGCACTTTTTCTCCAGGCTGTAATTGGACTGAATATTGAATTAAATTTTTTGCCAGTTTTTCAATACGTGGATCTTTCATTTCATTTTCCCCCTTATATGTAGTCTTTTTTATTGTACCCTAAAATGCACAGGCATGACTTGACCAAAATGTGAAATGCTAAAACATGAAAAAAATTATTTATTTTTCATGCAGGAAAATGGTTTGGGGAGGAAGAAATACTAGTATAATGTTTATTTGTTCATCATAAGGGTAAAGAGTTCCTATACATGGAGGTGTGGCATATGGAAATCATTCTTTATCTAAGCGTAGCTGTCATAGCAGTTGCATTTTTCATTTTGGTAATGAGTTTAATGAAGACTTTGAAGTCCCTGGGCTCTACATTAGATAGTGTTTCAACGACAATGACCGGACTTGAGAGCCAGCTTCAAGGAGTAACAAGAGAGTCTACAGAATTACTACATAAAACAAATTTATTGGCTGAGGATATCCAGAAGAAGTCTGAGGATCTGAACACAGTTGTTTATGCGGTAAGAGATGTAGGGCATTCTATCCAGAACCTTAATAACTCGGTGAAGAAGGTAAGTACTTCCATTTCAACTGAACTTGAGCGCAACCAAGGAAAGATTTCACAGGTGGTTCAATGGGGAAATGCATTCATTGAGTTAAAGGACAAATGGAAACAAAAACAGGAAAAACAGCCAGCACAACCTGGTGTTGCTGATGTTGCTGTTCCAAACCAAACATCCAAGGAAGTTCGGACTAGAGAAAAATTAGTTAAAAGAGCAAGATCTTATAACAATTAGAGAGGGGAATTATTACATGACACAACAGTACAATCAAAATCAAAATCAAAACCAGACAAACGACAGCAATAACATCAACTCAAAGGACTTCATGATCGGGACACTGATCGGGGGAATCGTAGGAGCGGCAGCAGCCCTTCTGATGGCGCCGAAATCCGGTAAAGACCTTCGTCATGATATCAATGAGAAAACTGTCGTACTGAAGGAAAAGACAGGTCAGTGGAAAGACACAGCTGTAGAGAAGAGCAATGAGCTTGCAGCAGTGGCGAAAGAAAAATCTTCTTCCCTTACAAAATCCGTACAAGAGCAGTCCAACAATGTGGTTGGGAAGCTGAAAACATACCGCTCTAATAACAACGAACTGGAAGAAACAAATGAAGAGCTTCAAGCTGTTCCATCAGCGGGAACGACACCTGTGGAAGAAACAGAAGATGTGAATCAGAAGCTTGAAGAAACGAAGAAAGCTTTTGACGAAACTGAGAAAACATACAATCAATAATCATTGATTCAAAGGGCGGTGAAGTGATATGATGACTTCACCGTTTTTTTGTTGAAATGAAAGGGTCTATAAATCGCTTTGGCTAAGGAATCATTACAAGTATGAAAGGAAGTATGGAACACATGAAAAAGATCGATACCGTTCAGGAGTTTGAACAACTTTCCGAGACAAACCCGCGTTTCTTCTTTATGAAACACAGTCTTACTTGCCCTGTAAGCTCGAATGCCTTTACCGAGTACCAGGCATTTTTGAACAAGCATGAAGAGGAAGATGGCTACTATCTAGCCGTCCAGGAATCGAGGGAACTGTCGCAGCATATCGCCGAAAAATACGGCATCCGCCACGAATCACCCCAAGCTTTCCTCTTCATAGAAGGAAAACCGGGCTGGACCGCATCCCACTGGAAAATCACCGAAAGTGAATTGGATAAGCTATAAAGGAATGGACTCTGATTAGTCAGGGTCCTTTTATTATTCAGGTTTTTTCGTGAGGATTATAATATGTTCAAGCAACTTATACAGAGTGGATTAAATCTAGCGGAGAGAAAGTATTTATTTAATTGCCTTTGACCAGTGCAGAAATTTGAAGGGGATTTAGCCTTTACTCTAAAACAGTAAAACATATGCTTATTAAGTTGATTGGAGCGGAAGGTGCTCGACTCCTGCGGGAAACGCTGGACAGGTGAGACCCCGGAGGCGCAGCCGAGGAGGCTCACCGCCAGCCCCGCGGAAAGCGAGCACCTGCAGCGCAAATCAACCACTTCTCGCTTCTTCGCAAGCAACAAAGGTAAAAGTCGCTCGTTTTGATAATATTTGGTAATTACTCCCTTTACGTTTATTTAGCTTCATACAGGGAAGGTAACTTATAAGAATAAAAAATAGATAAATGGAGGAACGATAAATGACACAGCCTGTACCTTATGAAACTGGAACAACAAATAATGTGAAAGTGAACGGAAAGAGGAGCGGCAAGTTAGTAAAAGGAATGGTGATGGGAGCCGTTGTAGGTGGAGCCCTTGCCATGCTGGATAAAACAACGAGGAAAAATGTGACATCAAGAACATCTGATATGAAGGACTCTACAATGGGGATGGTCGCCAAGGTGAGAGAAAATCCTTCAGGATTGGTCAATGACTGGCAGGACCGCCTGAAAACAGCGTCCAATGTGTTAAAAGAAGCCATCAACGACGCGCAGAACCTGTACGAAAAGGTGAATGACGATGTGGTGGATCAAGTCAATCAAATTAAAGATGATTCAACTGAAATGATTGCCTCGACGAAAGAAGCGGCAGAAGAGTTAAAGGACATCGGCAGTAAAGTGAAAGAAGCGGGAGAAGAAGTAACTGGGGACTCCACTTCGTCACAGTCTGCGACAAGTTCTACTTCCACATCTGAAGATCAGTCCATTCATCCAACGAACCGTACAAGCAGCATTCCGGGTCAAGTTGGATCATAATAAAAAAACTGGCGTAACTGCCAGTTTTTTTTTGTTGTTAAAATACATCAACTCGAGGCTTGGGGCCAGACGATTTCCAGGTCGTCACCTTGCTCAATTTCTTCGTAAAAAGTCGTTTCCACTCCATTTTTCAAAAGGACAAAGCTTCCGTTCGAATGAGGGGGCATGTTGATTTCCACTGCATTAAATAAGTCCTGAAAGATAAATGAACCTGCATGCTGCTCTTCTATCAGGATGGAATCACCAGGGAATAAGCGATCGTCCATTGTGAGCTTGATGCCATTCCGGGTGATGCTGCTGCTTTCTTTCTTAAGATGCAATTCTTTGCCGTTAAAGGTTATCGTGATTGCTTTTGCCACTGTTAACTGTTTCTTGGTAAGAAGTTCATTTACCGTTGGAGTGCCACCGGGTTTGTATGAGATAATATCGCCATTCTTGACTTTAGCGGTGTGTCTGGCCTCCATCCCATTTATCAGTAATTTTCCGGAATAGACAGGGAAGAATGTATCCACTCCGTTGATGGAGATTCGATAAGGCTTCGTACCCTCCATCCATTCGTTGTAACCAAAATGGGCCAACAGTTCCTGGAGAGTATCAATCAATTCAATCCGAATCGAATCACGGTCACAAATGATGTCTTCCAATCGTGCAGGCTGATTGTTCCTGTAGACGGGAGGGGAGAGAAGATACGGGTTCCCGTTTATGACAATCTGTTTTGACGAAGAAGGATCCACAAGGTCACCGATCGTCACCTGAGGGGATGATCCGTCTTTCCCTTTCTGTACCGAGATTCGGTCATGATTCTGAATCGTTTCGTCCAGTTCGCTTTGCCGGCCGTTTTTTTCAATGAGTGGCGGCTCGCCGTGACCACCGGGTAACGTAATGTCCTGTCCGTTGACAGTAACAAAGAAGCCATTTCCAGGTGTGCCATGCCACTTGGTTAACTTCAAGCCCGCCGCTAGGAGGCAGTCACCCACTGTCAGATCCTTGACTTCGAATAAGCGGACAGGCTGGTCATTTACATACGCCGTGACATATTGGACCGGGGCCTGCTTCGCTGCGATGGCGATCCCGATCGGCGTGACAAGTTCAGGTCCCTTTGTCACTTCATCCGATACAGTGACGTTCTGAATCGCGTCGACGCCTCTTACGGCCACCCGATTGGAAGGCAGCTCCAGGGAGGAAGCGAGTTGTACAGGGAGGCCGGGTGTCAGGCTGCCTCCCCCTACGAGCATGACGGCCTGTGGGGGCTTTCCGTTGTTCAGGCGGAGGATTTCATTTGAAATCTCTCCGGCGAGCCGATTCACAGAAGGAGAGATCTTCTTTACCACATCATGTGACGGGAAACTCGTTTCAAACCCAAGAATATCCGTTACCGTGATCTCTTCTGAAGACTGAAGATCCCGCTTCGCCTGTTCGGCCAAAGGGAAATCAAGCAATAATTCGTTACTGATCGCTTCAGTTATTTCGTCACCTGCAGTCGGTACCATCCCATAGGCAATGACCGTGCCCATATTGGTAATGGCGATATCCGAGGTTCCTGCACCGATATCAACAAGCGCAACGTTCAGACGGCGCATGGATTCAGGAATAAGGACGTTGATGGCAGCAATGGGCTCAAGTGTCAGGGCTTCCATCTCAAGTCCGGATCGTGTCAGTGCCGCAATCAGTGAATCCACGACGACACGGGGGAGGAAGGTTGCGATGATTTCGACGCTTGCTTCATCCCCCTGCTGATCAATCAGGCTGCCGATCTCCTCGCCATCCAACCGGTAAAAAAGGACGGAGTACCCGACACAGTAATAATGATAGCCTTTCGAGTCGTTCTCATTTTCTGCAGCCAATGCCTGTGCCTGTTGTACGGCGCTTAATTCGAGATGAAGGATATCGTTTTTCTGAAGAAGGGGTTTCCCCTTGATATTTGTCGTTGATAGGGCCGTCTCCGTTTTCAGGGCGCGTCCTGCTGCTGCGACACATACTTTATGAAGGGGACCGTGTTTCTTTTCCAATTGTCCTTTGATGGAGGAGATGACCTCCGAAACAGCGGGTACATCATGAATCTGTCCATCGAGCATGGCCCTTTTCTTATGTTCTTCTATTAATATATCTGAAACTTGAAATATTCCGTCTATTTCTTCCAAAATGATCCCGACAACCGACCTGGTCCCGATGTCTAACGCAAAGATTTTTTGCTTTTTTTTCAATTCGTGTTCACCCACTTTAGCCTAGTCTCATACAATACTAAAATACTTTAGCGCTTAAAAGCGTCTAATTAATAAAGAATTTTATCGTGACATTTTCGATGTGTTCTATTATAATAAGTTTCAATATCAAAAATGTATCATACTTTCTTAAAACTATAACAGTTTTTACGTATGAACAGGATAAAAAAAGAAAGGGTGCTGTATTGTGAGTAATCAAGAGCTCGATCAATTACGTAAACAAGTAGACGAGATGAACTTAAAACTATTAGACACCATTAATGAACGTGCTAAATTAGTTCAGGAAATCGGTCGTGTCAAGGAGACTCAAGGAGTATACCGCTATGATCCTGTTCGTGAACGAGGAATGCTTAATCTGATTAAAGAAAATAATAATGGTCCATTCGAACATTCGACCATTGAACATATTTTTAAAGAAATCTTCAAAGCCGGTCTGGAACTTCAGAAGGACGATCACCGGAAAGCACTGCTGGTTTCCCGTAAAAAGAAACCGGAAGACACGATCGTCAATATTAATGGAGAAGCCATTGGAGATGGAAAGCCTCATTTCGTCTTCGGTCCATGCGCCGTTGAATCATACGAGCAAGTGGCTGAAGTCGCGAAAGCCGTTAAAGCAAAAGGTCTTAAATTGCTTCGGGGCGGGGCGTTCAAACCAAGAACATCACCTTATGACTTCCAGGGTCTTGGCATTGAAGGATTGAAGATCCTTAAAAAAGTGGCCGATGAATACGGTCTGGCTGTCGTCAGTGAAATCGTGAATCCGGCTGATATCGAACCGGCACTGGAATACATTGATGTGATCCAGATCGGTGCAAGAAATATGCAAAACTTCGAATTATTAAAAGCAGCAGGAGCCGTTAAAAAGCCCGTATTACTTAAACGTGGTCTAGCTGCAACAATCGATGAATTCATCAATGCTGCTGAATACATCATCTCTCAAGGGAATGGGGACATCATCCTTTGCGAGCGTGGAATCCGTACGTACGAGAAGGCCACTAGAAACACACTCGATATTTCTGCTGTACCAATTCTTAAGCAGGAAACGCATCTACCGGTATTCGTGGATGTAACCCATTCAACCGGACGCAGAGATCTTCTGCTTCCAACGGCGAAAGCGGCACTTGCCATCGGCGCAGATGGCGTCATGGCCGAGGTTCATCCCGACCCTGCCGTTGCCTTATCCGATTCGGCTCAGCAAATGGATCTGGATCAATTCGATCATTTCTACAGGGAAGTATTGAAGGGCAGAACGATAGAAGTATAATGAATGAAGGGCTGAATCCTTTTTAACGGGATTCAGCCCTTTTATTGTTGGAAGGAAGTGAAATTTATGTAGGGGACTGGTACGGATATCAGCGGAAATCTAAATGTAGCAGTGAACCCTCAATCCCACCTATTTTTCCACTCTGAAATCGATCCACCCAACTCCCCATCAATATGCTATAATAATCTTTTTGCACAAACCAAATGTGGACATTGCAGTAATATCAAGACTATCGTATGATTATCTACATAATTGCAGATAAATAACCTATATAACACTAATGTGAACATAAATATGTGCATTTTTTAACAAACTATTGTAATCGCTTTTTTCTTTAGGTTTATTTGGTGTAGAATAAGGTAAATGAGTAGAAGAGTAAAGGAGTGTAAGCTATGAACGTGACAATATATGATGTAGCAAGAGAAGCCAATGTAAGTATGGCGACGGTTTCCCGAGTGGTTAACGGAAATCCGAATGTTAAGCCGGCAACAAGGAAGAAGGTATTAGAGGTCATCGATCGACTCGGCTATCGTCCGAATGCTGTAGCAAGAGGGCTTGCCAGTAAGAAAACGACAACGGTCGGGGTCATCATCCCTGATATCTCAAATATTTTCTATGCAGAACTCGCACGTGGGATTGAAGATATTGCCACGATGTATAAATACAATATCATCTTAAGTAACTCGGATCAGAATACCGAGAAGGAACTTCACTTATTGAATACGATGCTAGGGAAGCAAGTGGATGGCATCCTGTTCCTCGGCGGCCATATTTCTGAAGAACATGTGCAGGAATTCGAACGTTCTCCGGTTCCGATCGTATTGGCAGGTGCCGTTGAAGAAACGAACAAAGTTCCGTCCGTGAACATCGATTACAAGGCTGCTTCCTTTGACGCAGTTTCTGAACTGCTTGAAAAAGGTCACAAGCGCATTGGATTCGTCAGCGGTCCTTTCCACGATACGATCAACATGAAGTTCAAGCTGGAAGGATACAGAGAGGCGCTTGCGAAGGCAGGCGTCGAATACAGTGATGATCTTGTTGTAGAAGGCGAATATACGTATGATTCAGGACTTGAAGCTTGGCAGAAGTTCTCAGAGCTATCGGACAAGCCGACAGCCATTTTCGTAGGGAATGATGAAACGGCCCTTGGTGTCGTACATGGTGCCCAGGATCAAAACGTTTCCATCCCGGAAGAAGTGGAAATCATCAGTTTTGATAACACAAGACTTGCCCTGATGGTCAGACCTCAGTTAACGTCTGTTGTACAGCCTTTATACGATATCGGAGCAGTAGCCATGCGGTTATTGACAAAATACATGAATAAGGAAACGGTTGAAGAATCGACAGTTGTTCTTCCTCATCGACTTGAATACCGTAACTCAACAAAGTAAGGAGTTTGTCGATATAAAGGATAAAGACAAACAGAACTTATTTTGTAGGGAGAGTCAAAATGAAAAAGCTTGATGTTCTTACACCAATCGGGGTTGTAGTAGGGTTTCTATTCGTTGCATTCGCAATCATTTCGAATGCGGGAGTGACCGGATTCAGTTCCTTCATCGATCTTCCGTCCATGTTCGTAGTCATCGGCGGATTGATCGCAGCCATGCTGGTCAGCTTCTCGATCAGGGAATTGAAACAGCTGGGGAAAGTGATGAGAGAATCCTTCCGGGATGTGGAATATGATCTTCATGATTTGATCCGGACGTTTGTGACCCTGTCAGAAAAAGCAAGACGTGAAGGCCTTCTCTCACTTGAGGCAGAGGTGGAAGCGGTCGAGGACCCCTTTATCCGAAAAGGCGTCCTGCTCGCAGTCGATGGAATCGAGCAGGATGTGATCGTCGATATCATGAATGCTGAAATCATTGCCTTAGAAGAGCGGCACCGTAAAAATAAGAGTTTATTGGATAAGGCAGGGGAATATGCCCCTGCATGGGGGATGATCGGTACGCTGATCGGTCTCGTACTGATGTTAAAGAATTTGAATGATCCTGCTTCACTTGGTCCCAATATGGCGATCGCCTTGCTTACGACTTTGTATGGATCACTGCTTGCGAATCTTGTCTTCCTGCCAATGGCATCCAAGCTTGCGATGAAAACAGAGAAAGAAGTGTTTATGAAACAAATCATGATCGAAGGGGTCGTCGGGGTACAATCCGGTCAAAATCCGAAAATATTAGAAGAAAAGTTAAGAGTGTTCTTATCCAACGAGGAATTACAGATGTATTCAGACAGGAAACAAGAAGGGGCAGCACCAGATGAAGCGTAGACGAAGACCGGCATCTCAGCCTCCGGGGGCTCCTAAATGGATGGTTACGTTTTCTGATCTTATTACTCTTATTCTCGTATTCTTCATTCTATTATTCTCGATGTCACAGATCGATATTGTGAAGTTCAGGACTATCGCTGATTCCTTTCAGCAACGGCAGATTCTCGAATTCTATCCTTCCGTCATCCCTTTCGATAATCCCTCGGCAGAGCCTGAAATGGAGTCGGAGGATTCGAAACAGCAGGGTAATGAGGCAAATCAAGATCTGAACTCCTTACTAGCAACTATTCAGAGCTATTTGAAGGAAAACAAATTGAGTGACGCAATAGTGGCAACCAGATCCGAGCGAGGGGTCGTGCTGGTCCTTCAGGAACAAGCACTGTTTGCCTCAGGGGAAGCAACGGTCCTTCCGGATGCCTATCCGTTTTTGAATAAGGTCGGCGTGCTTTTATCCGAAATCCCGAACTTTGTGAAGGTGGAGGGACATACAGATAACCGCCCTATCAATACATATCGTTTCCCGTCTAACTGGGAGCTCTCATCCGCAAGGGCGAGCAGTGTGGTGCGTTACTTGATCACAACGGAAGATCTCGATCCAAAACGATTCATCGCCGTCGGTTATGGCGACACGCGTCCAGTCGCTCCTAATGATAAAGTGGAGAACCTTCAGAAGAACAGGAGGGTCGAAGTGATCATCACCGATCCCGCTTATGAAGAACAATTGTAAAGACAATCGAAAACAGGCTGCCAACCTTAGAGGTCGGCAGCCTGTCTTTTTGTATTATTTCTTATCATTCTTTACGCGGTTTTTACCGATCCCTCTTAAAATATAGATGATGATCGTAATGGTACGCTGAACCGCAGGGTCCCCAAGGGCACGAAACAATCCGAAAATCCCGGTTCTCTTCGTAGATGGCCTTTCTTTTCCTATGTTCAGATTTCGTGTATTCCGGACACTCAAGGTTTCAATCCCTTCCAGATTCAAACTCCCGAGTAATTCAATCATGCGGGCTACGTTATTTAGGATGGCCGCGTTCTGATCTTTGTTGGCTTCCTTTGAGAAGTTATACAGGATATCTTCCTGATGGTTTACCATGGAGCTGATTGTATCCAGATTTCGATTTTCATCCATATGCTTAATGATCCCAATGACTTTTAAAAGAGAATCTTTATTTTCAGCAAGGGCTTCTATCAGTTCATTCAGGTTCTGCTCCTGAATCTTTTCTTTCGGAATCTCCAGTGGAATAATCTTGTCAATGGATTTAGCCATTTGTATCAACCTCATTTCCAGGGAAGACGTAATCTTTTCGAGCCCATTTTCTTTCTACTTCAGGGCCCATTTGCGGATTGCGTGTTGCCCAACGGTGATTGTTATGGGGTATTGGCGATTTTCCTTTTTTCTCGAGAACTTCTACTTTGGCAGAGACCTCTTTATAAGCAGGTGTATCCGTGTCTTTATCTACATTGTTGCTCGTCAAATAGTTCACCGCATTTTTACCGTCACTGTTTAAGGTGATAAACAATTCCTTATCAAACACTTCCTTCGTCACATGAACCCTTCCTGTGCTCACACCATTATCGTTGGAAAGCTTGATGAGGGCGCCTTCTTCAATTTCAAGTTCTTGAGCCATTTTTTCGGATACTTCAAAGAATGGTTCAGGCATTTTATTTCGGATGCCTTTCGTATGGGAGGTCATGTTTCCTTCATGGAAATGTTCAAGCACCCGCCCGTTATTCACATGATAATCGTATCCTTTTTGTGCAGGATAGTTGTATTCATATTGGAGCGGATAGAACCGGGCTTTCCCGTCTTCGAAGTGGAATCCGTCCGTGTAAAGGAGAGGTGTATCCGTACCGTCCTCCTGCACGGGCCATTGCAGACTGTTGAACCCTTCCAGCTTATCGTAGGAAACCCCTGCAATCAATGGAGTCAGTGATGCGGCTTCATCCATGATGTCTGCGGGAGAGTGATAGCCCCAGTTGAATCCGAGTTTTTCAGCGATACCTGAATATATCTCCCAGTCTGGTCTTGCTTCACCCAAGGGCTCGAGGGCTTGATAAATACGCTGGATGCGTCGCTCCGTATTCGTGAAGGTTCCTTCCTTTTCGACACTTGGCACGGCAGGAAGCACCACATCGGCATATTCGGCGGTCTTTGTAAGGAACAGATCCTGGACAACGAAGAACTCAAGCTTCTCAAATGCGTCTGTCACGTAATTGATGTTAGAGTCGACGATTCCCATATCCTCACCGGTGACATACAATCCTTTAAGATTTCCTTCGTGGATTTCCTCCACCATTTCGTGATTGTTCATACCGATATCTTTAGGGAGCTCTGTCTTCCAAGCCTCTTCGAATTTTGCACGGATTTCTTCATCTTCCACACTCTGGTAGCCAGGGAACGTATTCGGCATGCTTCCAAAATCGCTTGCTCCCTGGACATTATTATGACCGCGGAGAGGGTATGCGCCTGCCCCGGGCTTTCCATAGTTTCCTGTAACCAGCAGGAGGTTGGAGATGGCAGTGGACGTATCAGACCCGATTTGGTGCTGGGTAACGCCCATCGCCCAACAAATGGCAGTTGAACCCGCACGGTGAATATTTTCTGCGACGATTTTAAGATGTTCTCGGGAGATACCCGTTTTTTCCTCAGCATATTCCATTGTGAAAGGAGCAAGGCTTTGGTAATATTCATCGAAATCATTCACCTTTTTATTGATGAACTCTTTATCGTGCCAACCCTGATCAATGATGAATTTGGATAGGGCAGATAGCCATACAAGATCTGTCCCTGGATTTGGATGTAGAAACAGATCGGCTCTCCGGGCCATTTCATGCTTTCTTAAGTCAGCCACAATCAATTTTTGGCCGAAGAGTTTGTGAGAACGTTTGATTTTGGAAGCGAGCACTGGATGGGCATCCGCTGTGTTAGTCCCGATCAGCATGACAAGGTCAGCATGCTCGATATCCTTCATGGAACCTGCATCGCCCCCGTATCCGACTGTTCGGAATAACCCTTTGGTTGCAGGAGACTGGCAATAGCGGGAACAATTATCCACGTTATTCGTTCCGATGACTTGCCTGGCCAACTTTTGCACGAGATAGGATTCCTCATTGGTTGCTTTGGATGAGGCGATGAATCCGAGTGCATCCGGTCCATTCTTTTCTTTGATTTCCCTGAATTTCTCTGCCACGTAATGGAGGGCTTCTTCCCACTCGACTTCTTTGAAATGATCACCCTCGCGGATCAACGGACGGGTGAGTCGTTTGTCGCTGTTTACATGGCCGTAGCCGAATTTTCCCTTTACACAGGAAGCAATGCCATTGGCAGGGGCTTCTTCGGTCGGGGACATTTTCAACACTTCTCTTCCTTTTGTCCAGACATTGAAGCTGCAGCCCACCCCGCAATACGTACACACGGTTTTGGTTTTCTTGATTTGGTCATCCCTCATCTGGGCTTCTGAATCGGACACGGCGAAAAGGGGACCGTAGCCTGTTTCCACATTTTTCGTAATATCAATCATCGATCGGAGGAGGCTCGTATTATATCCTGTCATATAACCCGCTTTTCCGAGCATATCGTTTTCCATAAGGGCGTTGCACGGACATACGGTCACACATTGGCCGCAGCTCACACAGGAGGATTGATCTATCGGGACATCGTTATCCCAGATGACACGGGGATTTTTACGCTCCCAGTCAATGGAAAGGGTTTCGTTGACCTCGATATCCTGACAGGCTTCCACGCATTTTCCGCAAAGGATGCATTGATCCGGATCATATCGATAGAATTGGCCGGAAAAATCTTTTTCATATGGCTTCGGTTCAAACGGTTTCATCTGGTGTTCGAGCCCCATCATGGCCACAGTATTATGGAGGGTGCAGTCACCATTGTTTTTCTCGCATACCGTACAGTAAAGTTCGTGGTTCTCGAGGATGTTGTCCATCGCTTTGAATCTGGCCTCTTTCACATGGGAAAGCTCTGTCTGAATATCCATTGCTTCTTGAAGCAGTGTCCCACAGGCTCTTCTCATCTCCCCATTAATGGAGACAATGCAAGTATCACAGGTTTCGATTGCACCTAGGCTTTCCTGGTAACAAACCTGCGGAATTTCCACTTTCCTCATATTAAGAAATTCCAGGACAGACATACCGGGCTCTGCCTCATATTGAATGCCATTAACGAAAACGGTTAACTTTCCTTCCATTATAAAAACTCCTCCTCTTGATCGATTTACTTGTTTTCCGAAATATGTAGGTCTTCGTCTGTTATCCTTTCAGGGTGTGTATAGATATTCATTCTGTCGCCTCTGATAAATCCAACGGCCGTGATCCCCAAGTCATCTGCGAGTTCCAATGCAAGATTGGTAGGTGCCGACTTGGATAGCAGGATGGCAATCCCCATCTTGGAAATCTTCAGAAGCACCTCAGAAGAGATCCTCCCGCTGAACGCAATGACCTTATCCTTGACTGAAATGTGATTCATGAGACAGTATCCATAGAGCTTATCAAGTGCGTTATGTCTTCCGATATCCTGATAGCATTGGATGATGCCTGTGGTACTGCAAATCGCTGCATTGTGCATTCCACCGGTCCTGTGAAAGTCCCGGGAATGGTTCTGCAGCTCTTGCATGTGATGAATGGCCATGAGGGCGGTTAGTTCCGTTTTGGACGTAACCGTTTTGGCTGTGAGCATATCGTTAGTGAAATAAAATTGTCTGCTTTTCCCACAGCAGGAACCGATAAATCGTTTCGAGGTATTCCTTGCCCGGTCTTCAGGCAGCTTATCGATTTGTACATAGGCGAACCCTTTATCCTGATCGATGGAGAGACGGGTGATTTCGTTGAAGCGCCGAATGATCCCCTCTGAAGCCAGAAAGCCAACCACCAATTCCTTCAGGTTGGAAGGGGAACAGACCATCGTCGCCCATTCTTCTCCATTTAAATGAACGGTAAGCGGGAATTCAGCAGCCACCTCGTCCACTTCCTCAAAAAAGGCACCATCACCATATTTACGGACGGTACGGGTTAGAATACTTTTATCCTCCAACAGCTTATCCTCCCATTTATGAAACTATCATCATTTCGTGTTTTCCCTAATAAGTAAGAAAGGAAAACATGAAATCTTTAAAAAAATGAAAAAATTCTTCTTATTTTAATATAAACCCTATATACTGTGTTCTGTCGGGCATCTGAATGCGACGAAAAAGGCGCATGATGAGAGAATGATAGAAAGTTATGATCGCATACAGGAATATTAATGAACTCTTTAGGGTAAAAGATAATGTTTCTATAATTTTTGAGAATGCTCTGAAAATAT
This sequence comes from Rossellomorea vietnamensis, assembly GCF_001305855.1. Classification (GTDB taxonomy): domain Bacteria; phylum Bacillota; class Bacilli; order Bacillales; family Bacillaceae_B; genus Rossellomorea; species Rossellomorea vietnamensis_A. The sequence goes on from NZ_LIXZ01000009.1 coordinate 101,223, forward strand.
AGTGTTCGAGAAAGGTAGTCCAAATCCTTCTCTTGAAACGAACAGAGCCTAAAAGGGGCGGTAGCAGGATGAGTGACAGATATTCCCGTCAGGTATTGTTTAAACCTATCGGAGAAGCCGGGCAGGGAAAAATAGCTGAGAAGCATGTCGTCGTAATTGGGGCGGGGGCGTTGGGATCTGCCAATGCAGAATCTCTTGTCAGGGCGGGGATAGGTAGATTGACGATCATTGACCGTGATTATGTTGAGATGAGCAACCTTCATCGTCAGCAGCTATATTCAGAGAGCGATGCCATGGAGGGGTTACCTAAAGCCGTCGCTGCCAAAAACAGATTGAATGAGATTAACTCAGGAGTACATATCACAGCCACCGTGGCAGAAGCTGACGTAGAATGGCTGTCGGAGGCCGCTAAGGATGCGGATCTGTTGTTGGATTGTACGGATAACTTTGATATCCGTTTTATCATAAATGACATCTCTCTTAAATATCACGTTCCGTGGATATATGGATCTTGTGTCGGGAGCACAGGGATGAGCTATACGATTCTTCCAGGAAAGACGCCTTGCTTGAATTGTCTCACGGGATCCGTTCCGATGTCAGGGGGGACGTGTGATTCTTCCGGTATCATAGCTCCTGTGGTCCAAATGGTAGCGGCCTATCAAACAACGGAAGCACTGAAGCTTTTAGTGGAGGATCACGACTCATTGAGAAGCGGGCTGATCACCTTCGATCTGTGGGGCAATCAATCCTTTACAATGAATGTATCAAAGGCCAAAAGGGATGGATGCCCTTCCTGTGGCGAAAATCCGGTTTACCCATATCTACAGTTTGAAAACCGTACCAAGACAACAGTCCTATGTGGAAGGGACACAGTGCAGATCAGGTCGCCGCATCATCAACACTCATTAAATGAACTGGAACGAAACTTGAAAGGTTTAGGGGAAATGAAGAGGAATCCATATTTACTTTCAATTCATTATGAGCCATATAGGATCGTGTTCTTTCATGATGGCCGGACATTTATCCATGGTACGAATGATATGAACGAAGCTAAAAAGATTTATCATCGCTTAATCGGATAGGAGGGAGCAGATGTTGGAACGTCGAACGCCCATTAAGGTAGAAGAAGCCATAGAATATCTTCTGAAGTACAAAAAGAAAGGCGCAGTCGAAACCGTGGAAATCGAAAAGGCATCCGGCAGATTCCTTGGGGAAAATCTTTTTGCCGATCATGATGTCCCGCTATTTGACCGCTCCCCATACGATGGGTTTGCGATAAGAGCCGAAGATACTACATATGCTTCGAAGGAAAACCCTGTTTCCATGGAAGTGGTTTCTGAAATAGGAGCGGGAAGTGTATACAATCAACCGATAAAAGAGAACCAGGCCGTACGGATCATGACAGGCGCACCGATTCCCGAGGGAGCGAGCGCAGTGGTCATGCTTGAATTAGTGAAGAACCATGAGGAAAACGGAAGAGCATATATCACCATAAACCGGCCATATAAAGAGGGGGACAATATTTCCTTCCGGGGAGAGGATACGAAAAAGGGGACGATCCTTGCTGAAAAAGGAACGTACATCAATCCTGGGATCGTTGCACTCCTGGCCACATTCGGCTATAAGGAAGTCCCCGTCAGCAGGAAACCGAAAGTAGGGGTCCTGGCGACTGGAAGTGAATTGCTTGAAATAGATGAACCCCTCGTACCCGGTAAGATCAGGAATAGTAATTCCTATATGGTTCTCTCCCAGATTGAACGGGCAGGGGGCGAAGGGATATTCCTGGGGCAATTGAGCGATGACTTTGACCTGTGCTTCGGGCATGTGGAAAATGCCCTTCAACAGGTGGATTTCCTGATCACGACAGGTGGTGTATCAGTAGGGGATTATGATTACCTTCCGGCTATTTATAAAAAGCTTGGGGCCAATGTGCTGTTCAATAAAGTGGGAATGCGGCCGGGAAGTGTCACAACGGTTGCTGAGAAGGATGGAAAGCTCCTATTCGGGTTATCCGGAAATCCATCTGCCTGTTATGTAGGTTTTGAATTATTCGTCCGACCCGTCATTCGCTTTTATCTACAGTGCCCCCATCTCTTTGTCAGAAGGGAAGAAGCCGTTCTCGGTAAAGATTTTCCAAAGCCTAATCCGTTCACCCGGTTTGTCAGGGGGGAAATGACGTATTCAGGAGGAAGCGTGTTTGCCTCGCCGACAGGTCTGGATAAATCGGGTGTCGTTTCCTCCCTGGCTTCCGCCAATGTCCTGATTGTCCTTCCGAGTGGAACAAGGGGATATGAGGAGGGAATGAGGGTGCACGTATTACTGCTGGAAGACCAGCAGGGAAGCGACCTGACCGGGTATTATTTTCAGAAGAATGAATCAAGTGAAGAAAGGATGCAGCTCCGTGAATGATGATTTATTTGTGATAACAGATGCCCCTATTTCTACAGAAGAAGTTTCGGCGAAAGTGGAAAGCAGGAACGCCGGAGCCGTAACCATTTTTTGCGGCACCGTCAGAGAATGGACGAAAGGAAGAAGAACCCTCTATTTAGAGTATCAGGCCTATAAATCAATGGCTGTGAAGAAACTTGCAGAAATCGGGGTGCAGGTCCAAGAAAAGTGGCCGGCTGCCAAGGTAGCGATTACACACCGGGTGGGAAGGCTCGAAATATCTGACCTGGCAGTGGTCATTGCCGTATCATCCCCCCACCGGAAAGCGGCCTATGAGGCCAATGAATACGTAATCGAACAGATTAAAAAAATCGTCCCGATCTGGAAGAAAGAACACTGGGAAGATGGCGAACAGTGGATAGGAGATCAACGCGGGCAGCAAGAATATCCGGACGGGAAACCAATGAAAGGAAGTGGAGCGGATGATTAAAGTATTCCTTTTTGCCCATCTGCAGGAAAGTGCAGGGCGACAAGAGGTGACGGTAGACCAGGGGGAACTCACCGTGAAAGAGCTGAAGGAACGGCTGATGGATGACTTCCACCTTCCTTCCTTAGATGGCGTCATGGTTGCCGTCAATGAACAATACTCCGTGGAAGATGAAGTGATTTCCTCAGGAGACGTGGTGGCACTCATTCCTCCAGTCAGCGGGGGATGATGGGGTTACACGACCGACGATGAAGAGAAGAAAGGAGATGATCCAATGCTAGAGGAGCATAGGAAGGCAGCGGCTGAAGCCGTGACATGTAAAGTGGTGACAGTAAGCGATACAAGAACGAAAGATACAGATAAAAGTGGAAAGCTTCTAATGGAATTCCTCCAACAATCAGGACATTCCGTCGCTGAATATGAAATCGTAAAAGACGATATCAGCACCATCACGGCTTCACTTGAAAAAGCGGTACATAATCAAGACATACAGGCAGTTTTATTGAATGGTGGAACAGGCATAAGCAAAAGGGATGTAACGATAGAAGCGGTGAAATCTTTACTGGATAAGGAACTGGTGGGCTTTGGTGAACTGTTCCGTTTCCTGAGCTACCGGGATGATATAGGCTCCGCTGCCATTCTATCGAGGGCGATTGCAGGGGTATCGGGTGACACGATCATCTTTTCCATGCCGGGATCATCGGGAGCCGTGAAGCTTGCCATGGAACAACTGATCATTCCCGAGATAGGTCATATTGCAAATGAAATGACAAAGGATTCGAGGTAGAAGGGAAACATGATGACTAAAAGGATATGGATCCTCATCACCATCTTACTCCTTGTAACCGGCTGTTCCCCTAAAGACCAGGACAAGGTCACCCTGACCATATCGGCAGCGGCCAGCCTGAAAGATAGTATGATGGAAGTGAAAAAGGACTTCGAGAAACAGCATCCCGGCATTCAGATCGTCTTTAACTTTGGCGGAACCGGCGCGTTAAGAAAACAGGTGGAACAAGGGGCCCCGAGCGATGTGTTTCTTTCTGCATCCAAAAAAGATTACGAAAGATTGATAGACCGGGGATTGATTGACTCAACCCTGGGAGGGTCGTTCTTAACAAACCGATTAGTGATCATCGCCCCTGAATCGAGCAGTGACCCAAGTCTTGATGCCCTTTCCCACTCCAAGGACAAGCTTGCCATAGGAAATCCGGCATTTGTTCCGGCGGGAAACTATGCGAAACAGGCATTGATGGGGATGGATAAGTGGGATGCTGTCAAGGATCAGCTCGTATTGGCCAAAGATGTAAGAGGGGTGCTTACGCTGGTGGAAAATCAGTCTGTGTCGTTGGGGATCGTCTATGCCAGTGATTTGACTGCAAGCAAAAAGGTGAAATCCATACAGTCGATCAGCTCTTCCTATCATTCGAAAATCGGTTACTATGCAGGAGTTCTGCAAAACAGCAAGCATCCAAAAGAAGCAGCCGTTTTTTACAAATTTGTCATTAGCGATAAAAGAAAAGAGACGTTTGAAAAATTTGGATTTACGAAAGGGTAATTTGTAAAGAAGTAGGTGGACATTCAAATGGAATCATTCTGGTTCCCTATCAAGCTTTCCCTTTTGGTCGCAGTGTCAGCAACCATTTTTACGTTCATTGTTTCTATAGCACTTTCACACAGGTTCTCCCGGATCAACTTTCGGGGAAAGACCGTTTTGGAAACCCTGTTCATGCTGCCGCTCGTATTACCCCCGTCCGTCGTTGGGTTCATTCTTCTCATCATGTTTGGGATCAATAGTCCAATAGGGAGAGGAATAGAAAAAGTAATGGGAGAAACGATTTTGTTTACCCCATATGCCGCCATCGTTGCCGCTGTCGTAGTGGCTTTTCCATTGATGTATCAATCAGCCAAAGCGGGATTTCTGAGCATAGATGGAGATATTGAGGATGCTTCAAGGGTGGATGGTGCTTCAGAGAGGAAGACTCTCATGTATGTTTCGATCCCGCTTGCCAGCAGATCCCTGCTGACCGGATCGGTACTCAGTTTCACAAGGGCATTGGGGGAATTCGGGGCCACTTTACTGTTTGCAGGGAATATCCCTGGGAAAACCCAGACCATCTCAACGGCCATTTATGTGGCCATTGAATCCGGGGAAGACAGTCTGGCGTGGAAATATGTCGGGATAAGCATTGCGGTTTCCTTCATCTTCCTGCTGTTGGTCAATCGAATCAACGACCGGCCCTGAAGAGCGAAGGCCAGAAGATTCATAGGGATCGTGTGTCAGAGATGATCCCGGTGGAAATCACCATTTTCCCCGCCCGATTTATTCAATAAGTAGGTCTGTCCAATGATCATACCTTTATCTACAGACTTACACATATCATACACACAAAGGGCTGTTGCCGTAGCCGCAGTCAAGGCTTCCATCTCCACCCCGGTGCTCCCTTTCGTTTTGACTTCGGCCGTTATATGTAACTCATAATCGGCATCACTTATTTCTTTCCATGTAAAAGAGATATTCACACTGCTAATGGGAATGGGGTGGCACATCGGGATAATGGCAGATGTTTGTTTTGCCGCCATGATACCGGCAACCTGGGCGACTCCAAGGACATCGCCTTTTTTAAAATCATGATTGACTATTTTTTGATGAATTTCCTGATTGACTTGAATGGAAGAGTGAGCTTTGGCCGTTCGGACGGTTTCCTCTTTGCTTGAGATATCAACCATTTTCGCTCTGCCCTCTTCATTAAAATGAGTAAAGTTAGACATTATGTTCACCTCTGTTTTAGTGTAATCGTAATTTGAACGAAAGTAAATTGCCCACTGCCGTAGCTAGTGTATGTGGTTCAGTAAATGGAAGTGAGGTGATGGGTGTGTTGGAGGATCTTTCGGTGATACAGGTGGTTGGTTTTAAAAATAGTGGGAAGACTTCCCTGGTTTGCAATATGATCCAATGGGCTGCTGAATCAGGGATTTCCGTTTCTTCATGCAAACATCATGGTCACGGTGGAAAGCCTGATGTGGTTGAAGGCACCGATAGTACTTTGCATCAGAGGGCTGGAGCAGCGATATCAGGTGTGGAAGGAGGTGGCATGCTTCAGCTCGCTATTTCAAAATCGGATTGGCAGCTTGATGACATCCTCTCAATCTATTCTTATATGAAAACGGATCTGGTTATAGTAGAAGGATACAAAAGGGAAGGATACCCCAAGATCGTTCTTCTTCGGAATCAGAGTGATCAACGAATCCTTCAGGAAATCGAGAATGTGGTTGCGGTGATAGCCCCTTTCCCGATTGAAGAGCAGAAGGTGACGATCGCTTATTTCTCAAATGACGGGATGAAGGAATTTGAAAAATGGTATCTTTCATGGCTTCAGGCATCTCTAAAAAAAAAGGAAAGGGGGTTTTGAAGATTCGTGATATCAAAATAGCCGGAGTCATCGTGGCAGGGGGACAATCCAGGCGATTTGGAAGCGACAAAGCTTTCTCTTTATATAAAGGGAAGCCGTTCTTCCAGCACTCGCTTCAGGCCGTTTCTTCCTTTGCCGATGAGATGATCATTGTGACAAGCTCAAGGTTATTCTCCCGATTTGAAGCTTTGCCAAATGTACACGTAGTAGAGGATGTGGACGAATTCAAAGGCTGTGGTCCTCTGGCTGGAATCTATACGGTCATGAGTGCATATCAAGCAGAATGGTACGCCGTACTTCCTGTCGATGTCCCGCTTGTGACGAGCAGCTTAGTGAATCGGCTGGTAAGTAAAGTGGATGAAAGGTATGATGCGATTGTTCCCGTCATTGGGGGTAAGCTCCAACCTTTGTTAGCCCTGTATCGGGAGTCTGTCAGGGAAACGATTTATGAACAGCTTGTTAATGAAGATTATAAGATGGGTAATATACTTAAAAGCCTCTCTGTCCTATATCTGACAGAAGAGGAAGTAGCAGAAAAGGAAGCCTTTCATAATATCAATACGAAGCAAGATTACGATACTTATATTAAATGAAAGTATGAAAACTGTAACTGGAGTGAGCATGCATGGACCATATCATAGACAAGAGAACCCGAACCCTTCGTGATTTGAGGATTTCTGTAACGGATCGATGTAATTTCCGGTGCAGGTATTGCATGCCGAAAGAAATTTTTGGAGCAGATTATCCCTTTTTAGAAAGAGAAGAGATTCTTTCATTTGAGGAGATCACCCGTTTAGCCGGCATTTTTTCTGAATTCGGTGTGGAAAAAATCAGGTTCACGGGGGGAGAACCCCTGCTTAGAAGAAATCTGCCCGAGTTGATTGAAAGCTTATTTAAAGTGACAGATATAAAGGATATCGCCTTAACGACAAATGGAGTATTCCTGCCGAAGTATGCAAAGACATTGAAACAAGCCGGCCTTACAAGAGTGAACGTAAGTCTGGATTCCCTGGATGATGAGGTATTTATGAAGATCAATGATGTGGGCAGGCGAGTAAAACCTGTATTGGAGGGGATTCGCGCTGCCAAACAGGAAGGCCTTGAAGTGAAAGTGAATATGGTAGTGAAAAAAGGCCTTAGCGACAATGAAATCATGCCGATGGTTCACTATTTTAAACAAGAAGGGATCACGCTTCGATTCATCGAGTTTATGGATGTCGGAACCACAAATGGCTGGAATTATAAAGATGTGATCAGCAAGAAGGAAATCCATGATCTTATAAACAGTCATTATCCATTGGAACCCGTGGAGCCCGGTTACGATGGAGAAGTGGCCAAAAGGTATCGGTACAGCGGGACAGATACAGAGGTAGGATTCATTTCCTCCGTAACGGAAAGTTTTTGTACCAGCTGCAACCGCGCACGGATATCCACAGATGGAAAGCTGTTCACGTGTCTATTTGCCGAAAGTGGATTCGACTTGAAGGCCATGATGCGGGGCAATGCTTCTGATGATGAACTGAAAGAAGCGATCAGAAGCGTATGGGAAAAACGGGATGATCGTTATTCTGAAATAAGAACGGAAGAAAGCCAGGCATCCCGGAAAATCGAGATGTCCTATATTGGAGGATAAATGAAAAAGCAAGGATTTCTCACCAAAGAGAAATCCTTGCTTTTTTAAAATGATCGAAGGGATCACTGATAATTGACGACTGCCGGACTCGGATCCATTTTCAGCACCTCTTCGGGTGTCAGGACCGGGAAATCCTTCTCATAGAAGACTTTGAAGGCGCCATACTGAGTCGGTTCATCCCGAACGTATCGGCCGTACAATGCCTGTTTATCAGCAGCTGCTCCCCAGCCATCGAAGTTGATGGCGACTTCGACGTTTTCAGTCGGTTTGATCGCATCTTTGTTCGTCAGCACGGGACCGGTGAATTGGTGGACGAGGACCAGTTTATCCGGTAGATCGTTTTTCTCCGCAAGGGCTGATATATACTCGATGGCCTCCTGGATTTCGCGGCCATCGACTTCGCCGAGATCCTCTCCGGGCTTTTCCCCTTCGGCAACGTGGAATTCCGTATCGATTGCCAGATGAACGTTCGGGCGCTTAAGCCACTTTTCAACCATTTTCACCTGATTCATCACCGTATCCGTTCCGAGTTGAATATCGAGCAATACGAGGGCATCATGCTTCTCGGCAAGCTTCACATACGTTTCGATATTTTCCTCAGACGTCATCTGCACATAATCACCGTCCGGACCGGGCGCATTCTGGGCCATGGTGGTAATCAATTCAATCGTCGGGACCGCTGGACGATCCGGGTCGAGATCGGAATAGACCTGGGTTTGTTCTTTCAGTTTCTTTATGTATTCTTCTGGTTCGTATTTTCCGAGAATCCCCATATGTTTGGATGCGGGCGTTCCATAGTAGGTCACCAGTCGATGATTCTTTAGTGGTCCGTCCGAGGGGTCTTCCACACCGTTTGCAAGTGTCTCACCAAAAGGTACCGTTCGTTGAGGGACCTCTTCCTTAGACTCTCCTTCAGGCGGTTGCTGTTCTTCTTCATTTGACAGTTTTTCCTTCAGGGACACTGCATCTTCAGCCGGTTCCAGCGGTTTGAAAGGTGGCTTACTCTCTTCCTTGCTTTCTGCGACCTTGTCTTCTTTAGGATTCTTTTCTCCTTTAGACTTCCCTTGTTCCGAAGTGGTTTCTTTTTTCTCCGGTTCTTTTGTAGCAGTGGGAGAGGAACAGGCTCCCAGTGCAAGTGTTACGGTTAACATTAGCGGCAAATATTTATTCATTGCCTCACACATCCTTTTTTCTTAGAAGATTATGGAGGAGTTTAACACATTTTCCTTTACAAGAAAGCTATGTAAACAAATTGATAGAAAGATTTAATCAGAAAAGCGCCAAGCCCTGACACATCCTTTGGACTTGGCACTTATTCTATCATTCTATCATCTCTACTGTACATTGGTTAGTCTTAGATTAAATCGATGGCTTGTGTTTCAGTTGCTGCCGGATGGAATACAGGGCTTTTTCAACGGTTTGTTTGTTCTTTTCCGTGATTTCCCCTTTTCTCGGTATCGGCTTATAGATATCGGGTGCATCTGTCCATTCCGTTGGTAATGTGACGCCTGCTTTCTCTTTCCAGCGTTCGACCCATTTAGATGGAAAAGAGGAGGCAAGATCCATCTGCCCCGTCATCTCCATCCAAATCATGCTCCAGGCACGTGGGACGACTCTCCATATGTCATAGCCGCCGCCACCAACGGCAATCCACTTCCCGCCGCAATACTCATGGGCAAGTTCATGGGCGATGCGGGGGATTTCACGGTAAATGTTCATGGTTGCCGAAAGATGGGTGAGTGGATCATAGTAATGGGCATCCGCACCGTTTTGGGTCAGGATCACGTCCGGCTTGAAGAATTCAATGACTTCCCGGAAGGACGTTTCATATGCCTCGAGCCACGATTCGTCTTCCGTGAAAGCGTCAAGGGGAATATTGAATGAAAATCCATATCCTTTTCCGTGACCGCGCTCATTGATATTGCCCGTTCCCGGGAAGAGATACCTGCCTGTCTCGTGAATCGACAGGGTGCACACATCGGGATCATCGTAAAAGGACCACTGGACCCCATCCCCATGATGGGCATCTGTATCGACGTACAATACCCGTGCCCCGTATTTTTCCTGTAAATAACGGATCGCCACGGAACTGTCGTTATAAATGCAGAACCCGGAAGCCTTACCCTTGAACCCGTGATGCAATCCGCCCCCCAAGTGGATAGCATGCTTCGCTTTACCGGTCATGACGCAGTCAACGGCCGTCAGCGTGCCGCCCACTAAATATGCACTTGCTTCATGCATACCTTGAAACATGGGGGTATCTTCTGTACCGATCCCGAATCCTTCTGCCTGATCTTGAGAAAGCTGGCCATTACTCGCTTGTCTGACAGCGTTTACATAGTTGGGATCATGATTAAGAAATAACTCTTCGTCTGTAGCCATCCGCGGAGGGACGATATCATCCGGTTGAAGAGCCTTCACTTCCTTTAAGAGGTCCATTGTCAGGGTGATCCGGGTCTGGTTGAAGGGATGCTCATCAGAGAACCGGTACCCCAGCAGTTCATCTGAATAAATAAAGACAGCATCCTTTGTCATGATGAGATTCCCGGCATGTTTGGCCATAACACGTCATATCCTTCTTTCTTTAGATCACTGATCACGTTCATCGGGTTCATCGTCCGCACCCGGAATACAAGGACTTTAAAGGATTCGTCTTTCTTATCAGGATAGACAAGGACACTTTGGATATTGGAATTATGCCGTCTGATGATGCCGGCCACTTCATAGAGGATGCCGGCTTTATGAGGGACCTTCACTTCAATCTGAGATCCGGGCTGATGTGCACCGGTCAATTGAATGAGGGTATACAAGAGATCGGTCTCCGTAATGATCCCTACGAGCTTCTTTTCCTTCAATATTGGAAGGCAGCTGATATGATGCTCATAAAAAAGGGCAGCGACTTCCTCTACGAAATCCAGTGGATGCCCCGTGATCACGTCGGTCTTCATAATGAATTTAAGGGGCTTCTGTAACTCGGAAGTAACAGATCCATCATGGAAAATAGAAGGTGTACCATCCTTCACGTCCCGGTCACTTACGATGCCGACGACCTCCATCTCGTCATTCGTGATCGGGATATGTTTGATTTTCTTTTCCCTCATTAAGTTTATGGCCGATTCAATCGTATCCTCCGCTTTCAATGTTTCGATTTTCGTTTTCATTATCTCTTCTACTATCACGCTCTCCACCCCTTTTAGAAACAGTCACGTTAATACATAAAACGATTCATGAATCGAAGCTGATCAAATTGCTGAATGGAATCTGAATCCACTCGTTTTCCGATTCTTGCCATTAAGCAGTTGGCCGGATGGGAACTGATTTCAGGGTCATCCGTTGCATAATATTCCAATCCGCCGGCGTTCATCATTTTTTCCATCACTTTCCGGTATTCCCATACGTTCAGGCCAGTCCCTTTGAGGTCCCAGTGCCAATAGTATTCGGTCGTAATGACGATATAATCTTCCATATGATCATCCATCATGGACACTTTTAATAGATTCTTCCCGACGGCCGCCCCGCGGAATTTCGGGATGACTTCGATGGCTCCAAGCTCGATCAGGTTCTCCATCTTTCCCTGTGACCACCGTTCGAGGGGATCAGGATATAAATATGTAACGTATCCGACGATGGTATGATTGTCCCTTGCAATCAAGATGCGCCCTTCCGGTAAACCGGCAATCTCAATCAGGGCCTTGTGCTGCTGGGCAGGAGGTCTGAAAGCAACCAGGTCTTCATGGAAATCAAGACGGGACAAATCCTCTGCCGAAATCGGACCTTCAATAATGATATTTCCTTTAGTTGTCTTTAACTCTGTTGCATTATAGGTTTTTTTCAATTTCATCTGGACACCACCTAAAGATATTCCTCCCTTCCATTATACATGAAATCGAAAACGAGAGAGCGCTTTCACAAAAAATTCAGACGTTTAGATTAGGATTGTTATTCTGAAATACCTATTAGTGACGGGGTTTTGAGGAGATATTGCACCAGAATCCAGTAGAAATACTTCATGGCAGATTTTTTAAAAAATTGAGAAAATATTCGTTTTATACTATAATAAGATTGTAATTTCTTACATAAGGGGGATACGGTATATGAAAGTGGAAGCGCTACCAGTGACAAAGGGAAACTATAATCTTGAAAACTATGAAAATACGTATGATTCATTCGATTGGAAAGACGTCGAGAAGGAATTTTCATGGGCGGAAACAGGTCGCGTCAATCTTGCGCATGAAGCGATTGACCGGCATGCAGTGTCTTTCAGGAAGAATAAAGTCGCTCTTTATTACCGAGATGCAGAACGTGATGAAAAATATACGTACTCTGATATGAAGAAGATGTCGAACAAAGCAGGAAATGTATTGAAGAGATTTGGGGATGTTGAGAAAGGTGACCGTGTGTTCATCTTTATGCCAAGATCACCGGAATTGTATTTCTCCGTCCTGGGGGCGATCAAACTCGGAGCCATCGTGGGACCCCTGTTTGAAGCATTCATGGAGGGAGCTATCCGGGATCGCCTGGAGGATAGCGAAGCAAAGGTTCTCATTACCACTCCCGAGCTACTTTCAAGGGTTCCTGTAAGTGAGCTGCCGAATCTGAAGCACGTCTTCCTTGTAGGAGAAGGTGTGGAGGAAGATGATGTACACGTAGACTTCATGACGAAGTTTGCTGAAGCAAGCGATAAGCTTCAAGTGGAATGGGTGGACCGGAACGATGGTCTGATCCTTCACTATACGTCCGGTTCCACTGGAAAGCCCAAAGGGGTCCTTCACGTCCATAACGCAATGATCCAGCACTATCAAACGTCTAAATGGGTACTGGACCTTCAAGAGGAAGATGTGTATTGGTGCACAGCGGATCCAGGCTGGGTCACAGGTACTTCCTATGGAATCTTCGGTCCGTGGCTGACGGGTGCCTCCAATGTCATTGTCGGGGGTCGTTTCAAGCCGGAGAACTGGTATAAAACGATTGAAGACTATGGTGTGACGGTCTGGTACAGCGCACCGACCGCTTTCCGGATGCTGATGGGTGCAGGGGATGAAGTCGTGAAACAATTCGACCTGAGCTCCCTCCGTCATATCCTCAGCGTGGGAGAACCATTGAATCCCGAGGTTGTCCGCTGGGGAATGAAAGTATTCAACCTGCGCATCCATGATACGTGGTGGATGACGGAAACAGGCGGTCAGCTGATCTGTAACTATCCAAGCCTTGAAATCAAACCGGGCTCCATGGGAAAACCATTCCCTGGTATCCAAGCCGCGATCGTCGATGATCAAGGAAATGAAGTACCGCCTTACCGGATGGGGAACCTGGCCATCAAAAAGGGCTGGCCATCGATGATGAATCAAATCTGGAATAATCCACAGAAATATGAATCATACTTCATGCCTGGCGATTGGTATGTTTCAGGGGATTCCGCTTACATGGATGAAGACGGATACTTCTGGTTCCAGGGACGGATCGATGATGTGATCATGACTTCAGGAGAAAGGGTAGGTCCTTTCGAGGTGGAAAGCAAGCTTGTTGAACATCCGGCTGTCGCTGAAGCGGGTGTAATCGGGAAGCCCGACCCGGTCCGCGGTGAAGTCATCAAAGCATTCATCGCCCTTCGTGACGGATACGAAGTGACAGACGAGTTGAAGGAAGAGATTCGCCAATTCGTGAAAAAAGGACTCGCTGCCCACGCGGCACCGAGAGAAATCGAATTCCGCGACAAACTTCCTAAAACACGAAGCGGAAAAATCATGCGCCGCGTATTGAAGGCATGGGAGTTAGATTTGCCGACAGGTGATTTGAGTACGATGGAAGACTGATGGATAAGTAGTATGAACCCCTGCTCTTTGTGAGTGGGGGTTTATTTGTTAGGTGCAAAACGGTTAATCGCAGACCGATTCTAATAGCGAATCATCAGCTAAACTTCCACAGCATAATTCACAGTGAAAAAGCCTTAGAGGTGCAAATACCTCTAAGGCTTTTTTCTTTTGTCCATGTTCAACAAAGGAGGATAAAGCCAATTTGATAATTAAGCGGAGGAATTCCGCTTAATTATCAAATAGAACTGAAATTACCTTAAATAGACGGAAAGATTCCGACTATTTACTCGAAAAACGTGAAAATGGTTAATATTTCTTTGCTTAGTCGGAATACCTCCGCTTATATCCAGAATAAAGCTCTATTCTGAAGTCTTAACCGGAGAATCTCCGCTTATTCAGACCATCAGTAGTTACTCAATTAAGACATCGTGAAACAAAAAAAAGAGGGAGACGTCATAACGACGTTTCCCTCTTTACAAACAAGCACTAGTTCTGCGCTGGTGGTGGCTCCGGTTCTGTAGGTGGTTCGGTTCCGCCTCCGTCACCACCGCCATCATCTGCAGGAGGTGGTGGCTCCGGCTTGTCCGGTTTATCCGGTTTTGGCGGTGGATCGGCTGGTTTGTCACCAGGTGGTTTCGGATCTGTACCCGGTTTTTCAGGCTTAGGATCCGGTTTCGGTGCAGGCTTTCCGATCTGGACCGTATTGGACCTGCTGGACTCTTTGCCGGCTACATCGACGGCAACCACGTAGAAATCACCGTTTCCGACGGATACTGCTAAACTTGATCCGGATTTGACGCTTCCGACTTTTCCGCCGGATGTGCGGTATACTCTGTATCCGACGACATCGCTGCTTGCGGATGGTGTCCACGTAATTTTGTTGCCGTTTCCGCTTGCATTGACGGTTCCAGGAGCAGCCCCGTCATCGGAAATCTTGTTCTCAGCGATAAGAACATTTTTAAATCGTTCGTCCCCATCCGGAATGAGTTTATCGGGATCCCCAGGGACAGCACCGAAGATATTTTTCACAAAGTCAGGGTTCAGGATGACACCCGGCTGTGAAAATTCTGCCGGTGTATTCGGTAATGCCAGGTATTTCTTTCCATTCACCATTACGTATCGGCTCATTAGCAAGCTGTCATCCGTTTTGGTAGGAACGTATTTTGCATTAAATAAATCACTTTTAACAAGTCCCGCCTGGCTGCATGCTTCGGATGGAAGCAGTCCGGAGATGGAACAGAAGGATCTTCTGACGATTCCTTCCGGCTGTTGGAAGGAGGCATCAGGGTCTATCAGATCGGGAGCCAGGTCCCTGACATCATTCAGCAGATACGACCATAAGCGGATGTTACGCAAGCCGTAATGCCCATATCGTGCACGGGATCCCGGCGTGTTCAGTGACGAAGGTGTGTCATAACCGAACCAGGTCCCGAAGGTGATGCTAGGATTCGTTGCCACGAACCAGTGATCTTTGTAATCCTGACTCGTTCCGGATTTCCCGGCCCAGTCTGAATCAAAATTCAGGAAGGTCTTCGCATAGCGTCCTGTACCAAGATTATGATCCAGGGTATCTCTCATCATATCGATTGCTAAATAAGCGGTTTGCGGACTGAAGACATCCACCTGCTCTGTCTTATGTTCAAAGACGACCTCGCCATCCTTGTCGACGATCTTGTCAATCATGAACGCATCGATGAATTTTCCTCCATTGGCAAAAGTGGTGTAGGCATTCACATTTTCTTCTACCGTGACACCCGTCGTCGTCGCCCCTAGAGTGAGCGACAGGTTATTGTCATATCTGCTTGAAAGGGACTCGAAGCCCATCTTCAACAGAAACTCTTTAAAAGGATTCCGGTTGTAAATATTCGCATACGTCCTGACGGCTGGAAGATTCAATGATTCTGCCAGGGCAAACCTTGCAGGGAAAAGTCCGCGCTCCCTGAACGAATAGTTTTCCGGTTTCCAGCCATTGATGTTGACGCCCACATCAGGAATCGGTGATCCCGGTGAGATGTACCCGTATTCGAGTGCAGGTCCGTAAGCGAGCAAAGGCTTCATGGTAGATCCGTTTGATCTGTGTGACTGAGTGGCATGGTTGATTTGTTCCAATTTAAAATCCCGGCCGCCGATGAAGCTGATGATGCGGCCCGTTTTGTTCTCGATCATCACGGCGCCGACTTGAACCGGCTCTTCGATTTCTACTTCTTTCCCTGTGTCAGGGTCTTTTACTGTTCTGGTTTTGGTAGGACCGTACATATCATACGCATCTTTAGTTTTCTGCATTTGGTCATAGATTTTCTTGTTGATGGTCGAATGAATTTCATACCCGCTTTGACGGACATTGCGGTCAGCAAGCGTCTGGTACTTATCTTCAAGTTCATCATTATTTTCGAGATCCTGTTCGGAATATCCATCTTCCTTGGCAAGCACATTTTTCATGATCTCCACTGCCCTGCTTTCAAGTTCGGCAGTGAGCCATGGATATTGCTCCCGAGGTGATGGCTTAGGTTTTACAAAGTCCTTTGAGATGTCATAAGCAACGGCATCGTCATATTGCTTTTTCGTGATGTAACCTTCCCGGTGCATCCGGTAGAGGACCGTGTTTTTTCGGCTCATCCCGGCTTCGAGATTCTCTTTGATTTCCCCATTATTCTTGAATGGCGTGTAAGAGAAGGGTGCCTGTGGAAGTCCTGCGATGAAGGCTGACTGAGGCAGGGACAAATCCTTTGCATCCACTCCGAAGATTCCTTTGGCAGCCGATTGGACGCCAGCGATGTTTTGACCGGATGAGTTCCGTCCAAGAGTCGCTACATTCAGATACGCTTCCAGTATTTCATCTTTATCAAAGAATCTTTCCAGGCGAAGAGCGAGAAGGATTTCTTTCGCTTTTCTTTCAAATGATACTTCATTCGTGAGGATCTGATTTTTGATCAGCTGTTGGGTGAGTGTACTCCCGCCCGATTGGTTAGATGAATTCATGAATTCCTGCAGGACGGCGCGCATGATCGCTTTCGGTACGACACCGTTATGTTCGTTGAAGTACTCATCTTCCGTGGCAATGACGGCATGCTGTAGATCTTCTGAAATATCTTCAAGCTTCACTTCTTCACGTTCCAGGTCGGTCCGGAGTTTTCCGAGATACACGTCATCAGAGAAGTAAAGTCGTGAGGTTTCCTCGTAGTTGTAGATGTCCTTTTTCATTTGGTCATAAGGACGGATCGGTTCTTCCTTCACGAGTGAAGCGAAATAACCCGCTCCGACTCCTCCTGCAAATGCGAATCCCAGTACAAAGATGACGACCAGGATCAAAGACAGGTTCCAGAATACACCGTATGTAATTCTTGCTCGTTTTTGTAGTCTAGTATTTGAAAAGAACCTGATTGCAGGGTCTAATTTTTCACGTAATATGTTCCATTTTTCCTTCATATATCATTCCCCCCAGAACATTCCCATTATAGCATAATTCCAGGAAGGCTGTCGTAAAAAGTCAAATAAAATGGTCTTTTATCATGCGTTTAGTTGACTATTATTTTAGAATATGGTAAAAACCTAATATAGCGAAATGAATGTTGATCCGGCATATAGTCGGATTTCTGCATGAAATATAAATGTAAAACGCAATGAGAGGAATAAGTAGTCTGCCTTCCCTGTTACGAAGAGAGTCAGTGGGTGCTGTGAACTGACACAAAAGGCCGATGAATTACATCCTGGAGCTTTTGCCGTGAACACTAGTAGCGGCAAACGGTGAGAGCCGTTATTTCGAATGAGTGAAGGATGATATTCCTTAATTTGGGTGGTACCGCGCGACAGCGTCCCTGCATATATGCAGGGACTTTTTTGTTGTCAGCTTGTTTATCAAAAGGAGGAAATAAAGATGGATTTACTAAAGGACTTGGAATGGCGTGGGATCACGTATCAGCAAACGGATGCGGAAGGCTTGAAGGACGTATTGAATAAAGAGAGCATTTCCATTTACTGTGGAATCGATCCGACAGCGGACAGCATGCATATCGGGCATCTGCTTCCATTCCTGACGCTTCGCCGTTTCCAGAATCAAGGGCATCGTCCCCTTGTACTGGTTGGAGGGGCAACAGGTTTGATCGGTGACCCGAGTGGTAAGAACGAAGAGCGTAAACTGCAGACGGTTGAAGCGATTCAGGGAAATGTAGCGAGCATTAAAGTGCAGCTCCAAAGCATTTTCGATTTCGAAGGGGAAAATGGTGCAGTGATGGTGAATAACTATGACTGGATCGGAGCAATGGACGTTGTCACATTCCTTCGTGATTTCGGTAAGCATGTGGGTGTGAATTACATGCTGGCGAAAGATACGATCTCGTCCCGTCTGGAATCGGGTATTTCGTTCACTGAATTTACGTATACGATTCTGCAGGCGATGGACTTCAATCATCTTTACGACAACTACAATTGTAAGCTGCAGATCGGAGGCAGCGATCAGTGGGGGAATATCACGACCGGCCTTGAATTGATCAGACGTACACATGAGGAAGAAACGAAGGCATTCGGTTTCACGATCCCACTTGTCACGAAAGCGGACGGAACGAAATTCGGGAAAACGGAAAGCGGCGCGGTATGGCTCGATCCGAAGAAGACGTCCCCATATGAGTTCTACCAGTTCTGGATCAACGCGGCTGATGCCGATGTGGTAAAATACTTGAAGTATTTCACATTCCTTTCTCATGAAGAAATCGAGGCACTCGCTGCGTCGGTTGAAACAGAGCCTCATCTTCGCAAAGCACAAAAGACGCTTGCCGAAGAAATGACAAAGCTGATCCATGGAGAAGAAGCCCTTGATCAGGCGATCCGCATCACTCAAGCGCTATTCAGCGGTGACATCAAGTCATTATCAGCTTCTGAAATTCTGGAAGGATTCAAAGACGTACCATCCTTTGAACAATCCAAAGGGGAAGAAATCGGGTTGATCGATCTCCTCGTCAATGCAAAAATCTCGCCTTCCAAGCGTCAGGCACGTGAAGATGTCGGGAACGGTGCGATTTACATCAACGGGGAACGTGTAACGGACCTTCAGCATGTAATGGGCGAAGGGGACAAGATCGAAGGACAATTTACGATCCTCCGACGCGGAAAGAAGAAATATTTCAGAATTCAGTACGTATAATAGAATATACAATCTATCAGCGCGGTATCCGTTTCTCTTATTTTGGAGCGGGTGCCGTGCTTTTTTAGTTAAAAATATACACAAAAAAACACTGCCCATAAAAATGGACAGTGTCTCTTTCATAAAGATTAACGAGAGTAGAACTCAACGATAAGAGCTTCATTGATTTCAGCTGGTAATTCAGAACGTTCAGGAACGCGTGTGAATGTACCTTCTAATTTGTCAGCATCGAAAGTTAGGAATTCAGGAACAAAGCTGTTCACTTCCATCGCTTCTTTGATGATGTCAAGGTTGCGTGATTTTTCACGAACTGAGATTGTTTGACCAGGAAGAACGCGGAATGAAGGGATGTCTACGCGAGATCCGTTCACTGTAACGTGACCGTGGTTAACAAGTTGACGTGCTTGACGGCGAGTACGAGCAAGACCTAAACGATAAACAACATTATCCAGGCGGCACTCAAGTAGCGCCATGAAGTTTTCACCGTGTTTACCTTGTAATTTGCCAGCTTGGTCAAATAGGTTACGGAATTGACGCTCAGTTACTCCGTACATGTGACGAAGTTTTTGCTTCTCTTGAAGTTGTAAACCGTACTCAGAGATTTTTTTACGTTGGTTAGGACCATGTTGTCCAGGAGCGTAAGGACGCTTTTCTAATTCTTTACCCGTACCGCTTAGAGAGATTCCAAGACGACGGGATAATTTCCAGCTTGGGCCAGTATATCGAGCCATGAATGACTCCTCCTTTATTGTTTTTATTTTGTTGTAAAATAAAAACACCTGTGAATAAACAATTATGTGCATTTTGTTTTCATGTACCTTCGCCCTAGCAGCAGAGGGTTACAAGATACACCTCAAAGTGTAGAGGAACAAAATACGAGCATAAAGGACTTCACTGAAGCTGCATTATTTTACACAAAGAATATTATATGATGCGAGAGATTAGAAGTCAAGGAAGTATTTTATAGATTCTATAAAAGAACGATCTCGATTGCACAAACAAAATAGTCCATAAGTCATTTGTTGTGATATAATGAAAGTTGAAAATTATGTTAAATAGGTGAGCAGATTTGCAGGAATCAAAGAGAGATAAACTTCTTCGATATCTATTGATCGGTATCTGTCTGCTTGTCGTATTGAGAGGTTTCCTTTATTCCTCCACATCCGAAAAAGCCGGGGAGATGAAACCCGCCATTCATGCCGAAGTATTGTCCAGGGGAGACGAACATCATAACCCTGTCATCGCAGTGGCAAAGATGGTAGAAGAGCAGCCGGTGCTTGTCATATATGAAATTGATCAAAAAAACCAATATTACTTTAAGGTATTACATAGTGTGTCGTTACATAATCCAGTGAAAATGCTTGGCGTTACAAAGGAACAGAATGGGATCTGGGTCCAGTTAGAAGAGAAGAAATGGATACTGTTTTCCGAATCTTTGGAAGTTTTACAGGAGCGTGATAGTGCTCCTGATTCCGTCATTTCTAGCCGGCAGTCCTTTCATATTCAGGAAGACACCGGATTCATCAGCATTCCTCAGGGTGCTGTTGATGTGCAACTGGATCTTACAGACAAAAGCGGGGAACCGAAAGAAATCCATTCCTTATCAGGAGACGATTCAGTATGGCTGGTTGTCTTTCAGAAGGAAATGGTACTGGCCAGGAGCCGGTGATGTAATTTGCTTCACAAACCTTTCAGGTGTGGGTGAGAAAAATGTACGTTATCCAACATGCATTGCATGAATACAAGTCAAAGTTATTCGATTTAATATATGAAGAAATGTCAGCAGACGCAGATCATTCCGTTCAATTGCAAAAGTGGCTGACGGTTGTAAAGGATTGCCTGGAAATCGATCAGGCATTTTTGTATTTTTATACTGATTCTACCTATTTCCTTTACCAGCCACATCAGAATGGTAGTGCTCCCCTCACACTTGCTGAAGCGTCAGAGGAGTATATCCTCGGTCCTGTCCTGATAGAAAAGGAAGACCTTTCTTCCATTAAGTTTCACTTTACGAAGAGTGATGGAAGTCCTTTGGCGATCCTCCAAGTGAAGACGGAGGATTCGAGAGGGTGGGTCGATGAAAGCTGGCTTCATTCCTTTTGGAAGGCAAGCAATCAGTTTTTACAGCATACAGGCGGCATCCAGACCGTCCTTGAAGACGAGAGAAGATATAGAGAATTATTCAAAGTGACAGAAATCTTCCATTCAACGAGGGATGTTCATACGCTCCTTGTACAGATCATCGAGACGTTGAAACAGGTATTCCCGATTGATGAGTTCCGTTTGTTATTGTCCAATGACCGGTATGAATTCGGCGAACTGCCCATCAAGAATTTCGATTTTGACCGTGCCACTGAATCGGCCATGCAGGCATTTGTGAATGGAAGCATTGAGTCCGGCGAAGAAGATATCCTTTATGCACCTTTAAAAGGGAAGCAGGGGATCTATGGGGTCCTTGAGGTGAAGTCCGTTTCCCATGATACCTTTACAGATCAGAAGATCGAGTTCATCCGCCTCTTAGCATATACAGCGGGGAGTGCCCTGGAGAACGCCAAGCTTTATGAACAGTCGAAGAGGCTCATCACCGATCTTCAGCTCATCAATGAAACGTCCCATCAATTAAACTTAAATCTACGTTTAACTGAAACGGTCCTGTTTTTAAAGAAACAGATTAAGCGTTCATTCCAGGCATCCGCCATTGGGTTCGTCCTCCTTCAAAAAGGGGAGTATACCATTCTGGACGAAAGCTCCCCTGTGTTCTTTGAAAAGATCGGCAGGAGTTATATTTCATACGTTAAGAAGCGGATTGAAGAGGAGAAGGACTCCATCTTTCTGGGGGATGTCAGTGATCGGTTTGAAGAAGCGACAGCCTATCCGTCGATCATGGCTGCTCCCATGGTTCAAAATGAAGCACTGATCGGATTCTGTGTGGTCCTCCATAAAGAACCGTATATGTTTTCATTTGATATGTACAAGCTGCTGCAATCGTTCATCCATCACTCCACCCTGGCCATCACCAATGCCACCCTGCGTGAAAAACTGGAGCATATGGTCATCACCGATCACATGACCAAACTGTTTGCCAGGAATTACTTGGATGATGAAATGGAATCGTCCATGAATAAGGATGAACTGGGTACACTGCTCTTGATCGATATCGACGACTTCAAATCCATCAACGACAACTACGGTCATCAAATCGGGGATGAAGTCATCATAGAAGTGTCGAATCTCATCAAGGGGATCGTCAGCCATTACGGATTCGTCGCAAGATGGGGAGGGGAAGAACTGGCCGTCTACCTGCCATCACTTGGTCGTAAAAAAGGGATGGAAATCGCAGAACGCATCATCAAGGACGTCCCATTGAAAACCGACCCTTCCGTCACCCTATCCTGCGGACTATCCATATGGAGAGCAGAAGATGAACACTGCCCCAAATCCGTCAAAGAACTAGTCAAAAAAGCCGACGAAGCACTTTACCTGGCCAAGAATAACGGAAAAAACCAGGTTGTGAAGGATTGTCAGTAAAACAACTTTTTTAAAAAAATCAACAGGATGAGCCGATATGGTTCTTCCTGTTTTTTATTTTGAATGAATTTTCCAGAATCTGATATGAAGCGGTATAACTTGAAGGTGTTGATAGGCAAATCTTCTTTGTGGGAAAAGTTGGGGATTTAACTTTACTAATTATGCATAACACAGGCTTGTAAGTTGATTGGAGCGGAAGGTGCTCGACTCCTGCGGGAAACGCTGGACAGGTGAGACCCCGCAGGCGAAGCCGAGGAGGCTCACCGCCAGCCCCGCGGAAAACGAGCACCTGCAGCGGAAATCAACCAACGCGTCACTTTGTATAGAAACAAAGATTAAGAAACAGCTTTTAACCTACTTCCTTTACCACTTTAGTGTAAACGCTTTCTTTTTCATCCGGATTATCATATTCTAGAATAGTAGTTACTTAGACTTAAAGGGAATACTGGGAGGAATACTGCATGAAAGAAGAGAAACGTTTTGAAACTAGAGTGATTCACGAGGGATATCAATCGTCTCAACATTTTGATAGTTTAGCACCTCCATTATACCAAACTTCTACTTATACCTTCGCAAATGCGAAACAAGGTGAAAATCGATTCGCCGGTGAAGAAGAAGGATATATATATTCAAGACTGGGGAATCCGACGGTAGCGATCTTGGAAGAACGGATGGCATCCTTGGAAGGGGGAGAAGCGGCTCTCGCCTTCGGTTCAGGTATGGCGGCCGTAAGCGCAGTGCTGTTTTCCCTGACAAAATCAGGTGATCACATCCTTTGCTCCCAAGGAGTGTACGGATGTACGTTCGGTTTACTAGAGCTCCTCCAGGAGAAATTTGCGATCGGACATGATTTTTCTTCCATGGATTCAGAAGAGGAGATCCGCGGGAAAATTACGGAAAATACCAGCTGCATCTATGTGGAAACCCCGATCAACCCGACGATGCAGCTCATTGATCTGGAACTCGTTGTGAAGGTTGCGAAGGAAAAGGGGATTCCGGTCGTAGTCGATAATACGTTCTGTTCACCGTATTTGCAACGACCGCTGGAGCTTGGATGCGACATCGTCATCCACAGCGCAACGAAATATATCGGTGGCCATGGGGATGTCGTCGCCGGCCTCGTCGTCGGTTCACAGGAGAAGGTGGCCGAGATCCGGATGACGACTCAGAAGGATATCGGAGGAATCATTTCCCCATTTGATGCATGGTTGCTGTTGCGGGGATTAAAGACCCTGGCTGTACGAATGGATCGCCATTGTGAGAGTGCTGAAAAGATTGCCGATCTTTTAGCCGACCATCCGGCAGTTGAAAATGTCATTTACCCCGGACATGAGAGTCATCCTCAGCACGGGGTCATGAAGAAGCAGATGAAAAAACCGGGCGGGATGATTTCCTTTACGCTGAAAGGGTCCAAGGAAGAAGCCCAGAAGTTCATGGATGATCTCGAAATGATCAAGATCGCCGTCAGCCTGGGAGATGCCGAGACGCTGATTCAGCATCCGGCCACCATGACTCATGCCGTCGTACCTGAAGAGTCAAGAAAGAGCATGGGGATCAATGATTCACTTCTGAGGCTCTCTGTAGGGCTTGAAGCACCGGAGGATATTTGGAGTGATTTATTGCAGGCGTTGGATAAAGCCTAATAAAAAACAGGAAGGAACCGTCCAATGGTTCCTTCCTGTTTTTTTCTATTATTTTTCCACATAGGCTTGCTTGGATTTCTTTGTACTGACTCCATAAAGCTCGAACATGATCCCATAAAGGAAGACCGATAAAAATATAGAGCTTGTCATGTCGAGGATAAAATGCTGTTTCACAAACAGGGTGGAAAGGATGATCAGTGATCCCATCACCGGCGCAAATACAGTGTGGAACAGATGTTTATCCTTAATATTGAAATTTCCGAGAATGATGGCAAATGTCGTTAAAACATGGATGCTTGGAAACGCATTATAAGGCTGGTCATGACTATAGATCATCCGGACAAGGTCGACAAACAACCCGTCACCCGCAACATCGGGGCGTGGTACCGTCGTTTGAAAATAAAAGTAGATGACAAAACACACCAATTCACCGATGACAATGATGCCAAGGGTCTTCAGGAATGTCTGGACATCTTTATACCAAAAATAAAAAAGGTATCCTAAAATAAAGGCGTACCATAATATATACGGCACAATGAAAACCGGCACGAATGGGATCCATTCATCAATGGTCGTAGATAGGATGACCGCTTCCCGGGCATCCGTATTCAATAGTGTATATAAATAACCTAATGCCGGCATCACCAGCAAACATAATAAATAGGGTAAGTCTTTTATCTTAGCTTTCATATCACACCTCTTTTTACCTATACTCCATTCTGGATATTGTATGGGATATCACTGTGTAAAGTTCTCATGTATGTTACTCTTTTCCCTTTAAGGAGGGGAGGAAAACGTGAACTTTTTAGCAAGTCACCGAATTTATTCCAGCAAAAAACACCCTGTCGGAAATATCATATTCCCGGCAGGGCTTTATCCCTATTATACAGTATTAAAGATGTCTTAAAAGTTCTTCTGTGAATATTTCCAAATACTTTTGGTCATCTTCGTCAAATCGTGCTTTTTCAGGGCTGTCGATGTCGAGGACCCCGATCAGTTTACCGTCTTTGACGAGAGGGATGACGATTTCGGATTGGGAGGCAGCGTCGCAGGCGATGTGGCCGGGGAATTGATGGACATCCTCGATCCGCAGCGTTTTCTGCTCACTGGCGGCCGTACCGCAAACCCCTCTTCCCAATGGAATCCTTACACATGCAGGAAGTCCCTGGAAAGGCCCGAGTACCAATTGATTGCTTTCTTCCTCAACCAAATAAAAGCCAACCCAATTAATACGGTCCATGAATTGGTTCAGTAAGGCGGAAGCATTGCTCAAATTCGCGATCTGATTCGATTCACCTTCCAATAAAGCCTTCAATTGTTTCGTGACAAGACCAAAGCCCTGTTCCTTTGTACCTTGATATTTTTCTGCTTGAAACATCATAAACTCCCCCAATTCTACATATTCTGCGCTATTTCATGTCTAAGCGTTATCGCAGGAACCCCAAGCGACAAATCCTGTCGAGAAATACTTAAAGGAAAACCATACGAAAACACGAATTCTTAGTGTAAACAATTTATAATAGAAACATCTATTGAACCATTTTTAGCATATTTTTTCATAACCTTCAATGATTTAGTTTAATTCTGAGAAGTTTTTATACATTGATCCTCGCCACTGTTTTTTTCATTCGCCTAATATACAAGAAAGAAGGGGAAATATGAAAAAACTAGATACCTCCAAGTCGACCAAAGAGTGCATTTTCAATTCGGCTGTGTACCTGTTTTATGATCATGGTTTCGATGGGACGTCCGTCAGGGATATTGCGAAGAGGGCGGGCGTGAATCCAGCTACGATTTCCTATTACTTCAAAGGCAAGCAGGGAGTATTGGAAGCGTGCTTCACCCATTTCTTTGAACCGTATTTGCGTTTCCTTCAGGAAGAGGTGGAGGCGTTGAATTATGTCAGTGCCGATCTGTGCCTGAAGCGGGCCGTCTATAAAATATTGAAATTCCAAAGCGAAAATCATCAACTATCCCGATTCATCTGGAGGGAGGTATCCATCGATTCCCAGGTGGTCCGGGAAATCATTTCTTCCTATTTAATGAAAGAAAGGCATTATATGAAACGGCTATTCGAACAGGGGATGAAGGACCATGCCTTGAAAAAACAGCCCGTCAGCTTCCTCGTCATCCAGCTCAAGTCCATGCTGACGATGCCATTCCTTCACAGCCAGCAGTTAAGGGAAGTGTGGCAGATGTTCCCTCAGGAATATTACTTCATTGATCAATATTATAAAAACATTGATCAGTGGATCGATCTCCTCCTCGTTTCTGAAGCGAAAGAAGTCATGAAGAAAGAGCTGATCATCTGAAAGAAAGACCTCTTCTCAGGTTGAAGAAGAGGTCTTTCTTTTTATTATTTCATCAAGGCTCTTCCCTGATTCAGGCCGTCAGCCGTGTGGGCATCAGATCCATAGACGATTTTGATCCCCAACGCGCGCGCCTGTTTGATGACATCCGGCGGCGGATAGGACTCCCCGCAATATGGTTTCACGAAGCCCGCCCCGTTATAGTCAAGCTCCAAATCCCTTGCGGCCATTTCCTGAAGGATAAGGGAAATATCATCAGAAAACGTCCGGGAAGAAGGAAACATCTGCTGAAATTTCGTAACGAGGGTGATGTGACCGATACGCTTCGGCTTATAAAAGCCTAAGTCTGACTGGATCGATTTCAGTACCGTTTTATAATACCGCTTATAGATCTCATCAACCGACCCATAATAACTCATCATGGATTCGAACACTTCGGGGCTGAAATCAAGACAATCCCACTTCCCGCGGTGCTGTAAAAAATGAACAGAAAGAATGCTGTCATCCATCCGCGGCCCGTAGATCGAAAGGAATTCTGCCGTCTCTTTTTCAAACCCTTCAATATAATCGACCTCGAGCCCGGAGCGGATCGTGATCCGGTCCTTGTATCTCTCCTTCAAGCTGTCAAGTGTTTCAAAATAGTCCTCCAGACGAGAAGGATCCATCCCACTGTCCTGTTCAGGCGTCGTATCCCTGAACCCAACCGGCAGCGGAGCATGCTCCGTAAACGTTATACCATTATAACCAAGAGCCATCGCCCTCTCCACATACATCTCAAAAGAATCCGTACTTCCATGCGGACAAAAAGGCGTATGCACATGCCCATCAACCTTAGTCATCAAACTTCACTTCCTTGTTCTAATAATCATTAGTTCTTTTAAAATGGAAAATGATAGAGATATTGTAAATTTCATAGGGGAATAAAGAGAATGAAATCACTAGCCCCAATTGCAAAAGTAAGTAGAAACTAGATAAGTTGATTGGAGTGGAAGATGCTCGACTCCTGCGGGAAACGCTGGACAGGTGAGACCCCGCAGGCGCAGCCGAGGAGGCTCACCGCCAGCCCCGCGGAAAGCGAGCAGCTGGAACGGAAATCAACCACCACTCACTCATCCTACCGATGTAAAATGCTACTCTACATAGGCACCAAATCTAATAATAATGTTCAATTCCCCTTATTTTTGCTAAAATTGACTTTTTATCACTGAAAAATTAGAAATTAATAGTCAAAAAATGTCGTTAACATGGTATCATTATAGCAATGACAAATTATTAATGAAACATTCACATTCATATAGATGTCTACTGAATAGTTGAACAGGGGGCTTAAGATGCAATACGTCATCGCTGGAATAATACTTATCTTAATCGTATTCCTAATCGGATTTATCTCTAGAAAGAAATATTACGCCGAAATCGATCGGTATGAAGCCTGGAAAATCGATATCATGAACAAACCGGTTTCAGACGAACTTTCCAGAGTGAAGCAACTGAATATGACAGGTCAGACAGAAGAATTGTTTGACGGCTGGAGACAGGGATGGGATGAGATTGTTGCTGTGCAGCTTCCTGATGTTGAAGAACTACTATTCGATGCAGAAGAGTACACCGATAAATTTCGCTTTAATAAAACCAAAGAGATCCTGTCCAGAATCGATCAGGTTCTCACCGATACCGAAAAGAAAATCGAGCAGATCCTGAGCGAATTAAATGAATTGGTCGGCAGCGAAGAGAAGAACCGCGAGGAAATCGAGGCTCTTCAAGAAGAATTCCGTAACAGCAAGAAACAATTGCTCGCCTATCGTCATACATATGGTCAAACGGCAAAGCACATAGAAGCTGTCCTTGATAAGCTTTCTGAACAAATCAAACAGTTCAATGAGCTGACGGAGCAGGGGAATTATCTGGATGCAAGGGAGATCGTGCTTAGCCTTGCAGAGGAAATGAAAGATATTGCATACAAAATGGAGACGGTACCGAAACTGATCACCGACTTTGAAAACGTATTGCCTTCCCAATTATCCGAGCTTGAAGCAGGATATGTCGAGATGAAGGATCAGGGATACACCCTTGATCATATTGAGGTGGACAAAGAAGTGGCCTCGTTGAAGGAAACCCTGCAACACTTTAATAAAAATCTTGAGGAGCTTCAGGTCGAAGAAGTGGAAGAAGGCATGCAGGAAATAAAAGTGAAGGTCGAAAACCTTTACGATTTACTGGAAAAAGAAGTCCATGCCAAACATTTTGTAGAGCAGTACAGAGACCAGACGACGGAAGGACTCATCAAGGCAAAGGAAGACAATGATGATATTCAATCGGAAGTCAGTATCGTGAAACAAGGCTACCATCTTCATGATACGGACCTTAGTACACCGGACGAGATTGATAAGAAGATCATCCAGCTTTCAAAACGACATGAAATGCTGATGCACAAGGAAGAAACGAATGCGACGGCATTCTCGAATTTAAGTGACGAGCTGAAAGAAATCAGAAGTGGACTGGAAGAACTGAATCAACAGCAAAGTGAGTTCTCCGTCTATTTGCAGAACCTTCGTAAAGATGAATTGGCCACAAGGGAAAAAATCCAGGAGCTTAAGAAAAAGGTGGCTGAAGCAAGCCGGATGATTTCAAAAAGCAATGTACCCGGATTACCGGCCGATTACAAGGATCTTCTTGATGAAGTCCACCGCAAGATCGAACAAGTGAATGCGAGCTTAACGGAAAAGCCTTTAAACATGAAGTTCATCCAGGAAACCTTATTGGGTGCTGAGGATACGGTCGACCATTTCTATATGAAAACGGGAGACCTGATCGAGAATGTTCTCTTATCCGAGAAGATCATTCAATATGGAAATCGCTACCGCAGCAAATACAGTTCGGTACGGGAAGGTCTTCAGACGGCTGAACAAGCCTTCCGTCAATATGATTACCGCAGAGCGTTGGAAGAAGCGGCCACAACCATCGAGAAGGTGGAGCCGGGCGCACTGAAGAAAATCGAGAAAATGATGGATCTTGAAGACAGATCATAATAAAAAGGACTGATGTAGACGTTTCAATCTACATCAGTCCTTTTTTCATTGGACGATTGAATTCAACTGGCTTCGATCGTCCGTTTGGTTTGTCCTAGGAGTGCGGCAATGACGAATCCGATGATGGCACCGATCATAGCCGGGACAAGCCAGCCGATTCCCTGAGTATAAAAGGGAAGGAATTCAAGTGATTGGCTGACGGCTGTCACATCAATGCCGGCGGTCTTGATACCATCGATCAAACTGATGAGACCTGTTGGAATCAATGCCCCTACATAAACAAGGGAGTAACCGTTGAATCCATTATGCATGAATGATAGAAGAATCAGTACAATCGCCAAGGGATAAATGAATATGAGAACAGGTAATGATACGGCAATCAACTGGGTCAATCCGATATTGGCGATGATCATGCTGAATAGAGAAATGATGATCACCAATTTAGGATAAGATACCGGCAGGATTTTCACGAAAAATTGTGCACATGCCGATACAAGTCCGACTGATGTCGTAATGCACGCAAACGTAATCGCAAGTCCGAGGATGATCGTCCCCATTGAACCGAATAAATGGCTCGCTGCAGCTGAAAGGATCGCTCCACCGTTTGCCTGCACGCCGATGGAATCCGTGCTGCTCGCACCGATATAGCTTAAAGATAAATACACAAGGGCAAGTCCTGCGGCCGCAATGAATCCAGCAATGATCGTGATGCGGGTCAGGCTGGACTTATTGGTGATACCGCGGTCTTTAATGGAATTGATGACGACAATCCCGAACACTAAAGCAGCGATCGTATCCATGGTCAGGTATCCTTCAATGAAGCCCTTGAATAATGGTCCATCCTGATAGGCTTCATGCGGTGTACCGAATTCCCCCATCGGACTGATGATACTTTTGACCACTAAGATTGTCAGGATGACGATAAGGGAAGGTGTCAAGATCTTCCCGATCCGGTCAACAAGCTTTGACGGATTCATCGCAAGCCATGCCGTCAAACCGAAGAAGATAATCGTATAAATCAGTAAAGGAACTCCATATTTCGCTGTTTCTTCAGGTAAAAATGGGATGACCCCGATTTCATAGGCGACGGTTCCGGTCCGTGGTATTCCGAAGAACGGCCCGATTGCCAGGTACATAACAATTGTAAAGATAAGTCCGAATAATGGATGTACTCGGCTTGCGAGTGTCTGAAGATCGCCTCCGGATTTCGCAATGGCGATGACACCGAGTAGTGGAAGCCCCACTCCCGTCATAAGAAAGCCGATGATACCCGTCCAGACATGTTCTCCGGCCTGCTGCCCCAGGAATGGCGGGAAGATCATATTACCTGCTCCAAGAAAAAGAGCGAAGAGCATTAATCCAATCGTCAAGATCTGACTGAATGATAGCGACTTCTCGTTCATATATACCCCTCCGTTTGTAATCGTTATCATAAGCAAAAATATCTTATCATAAGTTTGTAGAAAAATGTCGAAAAACTAAATAGTCTTACAATTTAGTATATTTAAATAACTTCGATTTCTGTTACCTTTAAGATTCTCGCAAAAATTCTGTCATTTTTCAATAATAATTTTTGGTAAATGAAAAAATATTTGTGACTGATATGTTAAATCGTTTTTCTACTATAATTTATTCTCCCGCCAAAATGAATTTCATTTGGGATGGGCAGGATTTATGGTAAGATTAATGATTGAGTATAAAAGCGTCATGTAAAAGAAGGTGTAAACTTTGATCTATTTTGATAATAGTGCGACAACCAAGCCATATAAGGAAGTACTGGACACATTCCTGAAAGTAAATGAAAGCTATTATGCCAATCCATCGTCCATCCATTCATTCGGAGGGCAGGTGGAAAAGTTAGTTCAACAATCCAGGGAGCAGATCGCTTCTTTATTAAGAATAAAGGCTAAAGAGGTATTCTTCACCTCTGGCGGGACTGAATCAAATAATCTGGCGATAAAAGGAACCGCCCTGCAATACGGGAACAGAGGGAAACACATCATTACGACTAAAGTTGAGCATCCTTCCGTCATCAACGCCTTTAAGCAGTTAGAATCGTTTGGTTACACAGCCACGTACCTCGACGTGGATGCAGAAGGCAAGGTCCTTCCCTCAGAATTGAAAGAGGCGATTCAGGATGACACGATCCTTGTTTCGGTGATGCAGGTGAATAATGAGATCGGGAGCGTCCAGCCCATCAGGGAAATCGCTGAGATCCTGAAAAGTTATCCAAAAGTCATCTTTCATGTCGATGCAGTACAGGCCTGCGGGAAGGTCCCCCTTATTCTCGACGAAAAGCTCATCGATTTATGCAGCCTGTCCGCTCATAAAATTCATGGCATCAAAGGGACCGGCATGCTTTATGTGAGGGACGGACTTGAGATTTCGCCTATCCTCTCAGGTGGCGAGCAGGAAGGGAACCTGCGAAGCGGCACGGAAAACACCGGCGGCATCGTCTCTTTCGCAAAGGCACTCCGGATGCATATGGAAGAAAGCAAACAGAAGTTGGTTATAATGGAAGAAAACCAACAATTCCTGAGGAAAGAGCTGGAGAAAATCCAAGGTGTGACGGTTCATACACCGGTACGGGATCATGCACCGCATATCCTGAATTTTTCAGTGGCGGATTTTAAAGGGGAAGTACTCATTCACGCCCTCGATCAGCATGAAGTGTACGTATCGACAACAAGCGCTTGTTCATCAAAGCAAAGCAAACCAAGTCAGACCCTCTTATCCATGGGTGTAGCGGACAACCTTGCCGGTAATTCGATCCGGATCAGCCTGTCCTTCCATAACACAATGAAAGAATGCCAAGAATTCATTGAATTACTAAAAAAAGAAATCGAAACTTTACAACATACAATGAGGAGATCAAGATGAAATATAATCGCATACTCGTACGATACGGTGAAATTTCGACCAAAGGAAGAAACCGTAAAATGTTCACAGCCAAGCTCCGTGAAAATATCCTGCACACGCTGAAGGATTTCCCGACGATTTCCGTTGCGGCGAGCAGAGATCGCCTCCACATCCAATTGGGAGATGAAAACGCAGAGGAAATCATCCCGAGACTTGAAAAAATCTTCGGGATCCAATCATTCAGTCCTGTCGTTAAAGTCCCTCAAAATATGGAGGACATCATGAAAGCAGGACTTGCTCTCGTCGAAAAGAGCTTTTCCCCGGGCAAAACCTTTAAAGTGGCTGCCAGAAGAGCGGATAAAAAGTTTGAACTCGACACGAATGAATTAAATTATGAAGTAGGGTCCTATATCCTCCGCAATTTGGACGGATTAAAGGTCGATGTGAAAAATCCCGATATTCAACTTAATGTTGAAGTAAGAAAAGAAGGCGTATATCTTTCTTCTGAAATTTATCAAGGGTCCACCGGGATGCCGGTCGGGGCGAGCGGGAAAGCGATGCTGATGCTTTCAGGCGGAATCGACAGTCCCGTCGCCGGATATCTGACGATGAAAAGAGGAGTGGAGATCGAAGCCGTCCATTTTCACAGCCCTCCGTTTACAAGTGAACGGGCGAAGCAAAAGGTAATCGACCTTTCGAAGAAGCTCTCTGCCTTCAGCGGAAAAGTGAAGCTTCACATCGTCCCATTTACGAAAGTGCAGCAAACGATCCATGATCAGGTTCCTGAAAATTATACGATGACGTCAACACGACGGATGATGCTGAGGATCGCGGATCAAATCCGTGAGAAGAATGAAGGACTGGCCCTCATTACCGGGGAAAGCCTCGGCCAGGTGGCGAGTCAGACGTTAGAAAGCATGCAGGCGATTAACGACGTGACGAACACACCGGTGTTAAGACCTCTCATCGCCATGGACAAGCTTGAAATCATCGACATCGCCCAGAAGATCGATACCCATGATATTTCGATTCTGCCTTACGAAGATTGCTGTACGATATTCACGCCGCCTGCACCGAAGACAAGACCTAAAAAAGAAAAAGTGGAGTACTATGAAAGCTTCGTTGATTTCGAAACGCTGCTTAAAGAAGCTGTAGACGGTATAGAAACGATGACAATCGACGGTTCGACCAGTTCCGATACAGAAAAGACCTTTGACGAATTACTCTAAAAATTTAGGATAATTTACCAAAGAAAATCCTTGTATGAAGCCATGTGTTTTTACACAATCTATATTCAACAAGGAGGTGAAAACACATGGCAAACAACAACAGTTCAAATCAATTAGTAGCTCCAGGAGCTCAACAAGCAATCGACCAAATGAAATACGAAATCGCTTCTGAATTCGGAGTTCAACTTGGTCCAGATGCAACAGCACGCGCTAACGGTTCTGTAGGTGGTGAAATCACTAAACGTTTAGTTCAAATGGCTGAACAACAAATCGGTGGCGGATACTCAAAATAATTAAATACAATGGCTACAAGGAGCGGGATTCCCCGCTCCTTTTCTATTTGTATAAAAAAGAAATTTGTTTTCGTGGTTCAATCTAAAGACGATCAAATCGTATAAAATTTTTTGTCTCACTTTTTACACCGCTGTTGATTTCCGTGCAAGACTTCGCTTTCCTCGGGCGGAAGGCAAGCCTCCTCGTCGCTCTCGCTCCTGCGGGGTCTTACCTATTCCGCTTTTCCCGTAGGAGTCTTCGTCTTGCACTCCAATCAACAGCTAGAGCCGGCTAAATACACATCATACCCTTTTACAAAAACAACAAAAAATCCAAAGATTTTGTTTGGAATAATCCAGTGCCTTTAATTGCATTGTTATCTTGGTCATCATCCATAATAATTGTTAAAAATTCTGATGTTTATCCTTTTATGAATTATAAAACCAATGTTGATTGGAGCGGAAGGTGCTCGACTCCTGCGGGAAACGCTGGACAGGTGAGACCCCGGAGGCGCAGCCGAGGAGGCTCACCGCCAGCCCCGTGGAAAGCGAGCACCTGGAGCGGAAATCAACTACTACTCACTTCTTAAGTTATGTTTGTCGAAAAACCTCATATTTTGCTTATGAGCAAAATATAACCAAATAATTTTAAAAATTTAAATTATTTTGTATAATAGAGAAGAATCGACAAACAAGGGGGAGTCATACGTGAAGAGGGAAGAATTGATCGCACCGGAAAAGTATAATTTGGTGGAAGAGGTAGAGAAGTTTGCAAGTGATGGAGAGAAGCTTGCCATCAAGTGGGAAAATGAAGAAGGTAAAAAAGAAGACATTACATACAAACAATTATTAAAGAATGTAAATAAAATTGGAAACGTTTTCTCAGGGAAGGGGCTTGAAAAAGGGGACGTCATCCTTGTCATGGTTCCCCGCTTAATTGAAGCCTATGCTGTCTATCTTGCAGCATTGAAATCCGGATTAGTCGTTATTCCAAGCTCTGAGATGCTGCGGACGAAGGATCTCGAGTACCGGATCGATCATGGGGATGTGAAGGGAATCGTGGCGTATTCTCCATTCGTGGAGCAGTTTGAAAACGTAAGGGGCATGGAAAATCTCAAGAAGTTCGTAGTGGGGGAAAAGCAGGACGGTTGGATTGCCATTGAAGAAGAAATGAAATCAGCCTCTGAAGACCTTGCATTCGCCGATACGAAACGGGACGATATGGCCTTCCTATCGTACACGTCAGGAACGACGGGGAATCCCAAAGGGGTTGTCCACACACACGGATGGGCATACGCTCACCTGAAAACTGCGGCACGTGAATGGTTGTGCATCGAAGAAGGGGATACGGTGTGGGCAACGGCAGGCCCTGGCTGGCAAAAGTGGATTTGGAGTCCGTTCCTGTCTGTCCTCGGTTCAGGTGCCACTGGTCTTGTGTACCAAGGGAAATTCGACCCGAACAAATATCTTCAAATGCTTGAGGACAATCACGTCAACGTCCTGTGCTGTACGCCTACAGAGTATCGCCTGATGGCCAAAGTGGATAACCTCGGAACATATAAGCTCGATCACCTGCACAGCGCCGTGTCGGCTGGAGAGCCTTTGAACAGGGAAGTGATCGATGCCTTCAAGAGACACTTCGAGATCGAAGTCCGTGACGGCTACGGTCAAACGGAGAATACCCTCCTTGTCGGAATCATGAAAGGGATGGAACTGAAACCGGGATCAATGGGGAAACCGACCCCTGGAAACAGGGTCGAAATCATCAATGATGAAGGCTACCCTTGTGAAACAGGTGAAGTGGGAGACATCGCGGTTCACGTGGAAACGCCTGCCCTGTTCAAAAATTATTATAAAGATCCTGAGCGTACGGCCATGCAGTTCAGGGGAGATTACTATATTACGGGAGATAAAGCGAAGAAGGATGAAGACGGGTATTTCTGGTTTGAAGGGCGTGGGGACGATATCATCATCAGCTCAGGCTACACGATCGGACCTTTCGAAGTGGAAGATGCCCTCGTGAAGCATCCATCGGTTCAGGAATGTGCCGTCGTAGGAAGTCCCGATGAAGTAAGGGGACTGATCGTAAAGGCGTTTGTCGTCTTGCGTGAAGATGTGGATCAGGAGGATCCCGAGCTGATTCCTTCCCTTCAACAGCATGTGAAAGACTTAACGGCCCCTTACAAATATCCGCGTAAGATTGAATTTGTGAAGGAACTGCCGAAAACGACGTCAGGAAAAATCAGAAGAATCGAACTGAGACAAAAAGAACTGAGTTCAGTGAAAAACTGATAGTGGATAGGGGGCCATCAAGGCTCCCTATTTTTTATGGTTTTTATCATTTCAGAATCTTCCTATAATATGATACATTTGAGAAATAGACTTTTAGGAAAGAAGGCAATGCATCATGGGAACTTTATGGAGAAACGGTACCATCTATACAATGCAGCAAGAAGGACATCATGTTGAGGCGGTTTTTACAGAGAATGGTCTGATCAAAGGATTGGGCACGACGGAAGAATTAGAGAAGAAGTTCACGATTGATTCAGTAGTGGATTTAGAGCAGAAGGTCATGTTTCCCGGATTTGTCGACAGTCACATGCATCTCATCGGTCATGGTGAGACGCTGATGAGACTCGATCTTTCCAGTATGAACAGCAAGCGTGAAGTGCTGGATGCCATCAAGGAAAAAGCCAAAGGCGTCGAAGAAGGAAAATGGATCATCGGGGAAGGTTGGAATGAGAATCTATGGAGTGACGCGGAGGTATTGACCAAACAGGAAATCGATGCAGTCGTTCCGAACCATCCGGTGCTTCTGAAACGGATCTGCCGGCACGCCATGGTGGTGAATTCACTTGCCTTCCAACATGCAGGCATCGACGAGAACACCCCGAATCCTGAAGGCGGTTTGATCGAACGAGATGACGAAGGCGGATTGAATGGTTTATTAAAGGATAAGGCACAGGATCTCATGGTCGATGCCCTGCCTGCCATTTCGCCCGAGTATCTCGTCGAAGCCCTGACCAAAGGGATCGAAAGCTGCTGGGAGAATGGATTGGTCGGCGGACATACAGAGGACCTGAGCTATTACGGAAACTTCAAGAAAACATACAATGCTTTCCTCGAGACCATCAACGAAGGAAAAAGAAAATTCAGGGCGCATCTTCTCGTCCATCATGAAGTGATTGAAGGTTGGAAGGAAGATGGGCATCAGTTCCTGAGCGGAAATGAATTCATTGAATTTGGCGCCATGAAAATTTTCGCGGATGGAGCATTGGGTGGCAGGACGGCACTCTTAAGCTATCCATATGCCGATGATCCAAGCACGACGGGAGTCAGCATCCATACGAACGAACGGCTTCTGGAACTTGTGAAGAAAGCAAGAAAGTATGAATTGCCGATTGCTGTCCATACGATCGGGGATCAGGCATTTGAAAATGTCGTCGACAGCATCCTGGAGGCACCAAGCCTTCATGGTAGACGGGACCGGCTCATCCATGCCCAGATCCTCCGTAAAGAACTGATCGAGAAGATCAAAGGGCTGCCCCTCATCCTGGATATTCAACCGAGATTTGTGGCATCGGATTTCCCATGGGTCGTTGAACGACTCGGAAAAGAAAATATGAAGTACAACTATGCGTGGAAAACGCTTCTTGATGAAGGCATCCCATGTGCAGGCGGGTCGGATGCCCCGATCGAACCGATCAATCCACTTTGGGGAATTCATGCGGCCGTTACCCGCACGAACCCGCTGGACCCAGACAGGACCGTGTATCGTCCGGAAGAAAAACTGACGATGTTTGAAGCAATATCCCTTTTCACAAAGGGAAGCGCGTATGCCTGTCACCATGAAGAGGATCGGGGAGAGATCCGTGAAGGATACACAGCAGACTTCACCGTCTTGGATATCGACCCATTCAACGTCGAAACGGACCAAATACTTGGCAAAGTCGTCGATATGACAATCGTTGACGAGACCATCGTCTATAAAAAAAATAAATAATCATTGCCCCCAAAACTGTTCACCGATATAATGGAGATATTTCGGAAATAGAAATAGTTTTGGGGGTGTTTTTATGAAGCAAGATCAAGCCGGGATCCTGTATACGGCGTTTTCATACTTATTATGGGGGATTCTGCCGATCTATTGGAAATGGGTCAATCATGTGTCGGCGGATGAAATCCTCGCCAATCGTATCTTTTGGTCTTTCTGGTTCATGCTTCTCTTTTTGTTCGTCAGCAAGCGTTGGAAGGAATTCACCAACTATCTGAAAACATCTCTCACTAAAAAGAAGCAGTTATTCGCTTTGCTGCTTGCTTCACTACTGATCAGTACGAACTGGTTTATCTACATATGGGCCGTGAATACGAATCAAATGGTGGAAGCAAGCCTAGGTTACTATATCAATCCGCTCGTCAGCGTGCTGCTGGGTGTATTCATCCTGAAGGAAAGTCTCTCGAAGGCACAGATCATTTCCTTTGGCTTAGCGGCGATCGGGGTGCTCATCCTGACTCTTTCATATGGGGAATTCCCATGGATCGCCATCGGTCTCGCATTCTCTTTCGGTCTTTACGGATTAGCCAAAAAGCTCATCCAGGTGGAATCATCCATCGGGCTCACACTCGAAACGATGACCATCGCACCCCTATCCCTGATCTACCTTGGGTACATGTACAAAGAAGGAACCCTTTCCCTCTTCCACGTTTCAGCAGGGACGGACCTCTTATTGATGGGAGCCGGGGCAGCGACAGCGATTCCATTGTTGTTTTTCTCCAAGGGTGCCCAGCAGATCCCGCTCTACATGGTCGGATTTCTGCAATATATCGCCCCGACGATCACATTGATACTCGGTATATTCATGTATCATGAAGAGTTTTCTGTTACCCATCTCGTATCGTTCATGTTCATCTGGCTCGCATTGACGGTCTTCACCGCGTCGCGTGTCCAGTATGCGAGAAAGCGCAGACGGGATGCCAGATTGTCGGCATGATGAAAAACGCTCCAGTCTTTTTTGACTGGAGCGTTTTTGTTGTGCGCCCGGCATGGGTGTGATCTATAGGGTGAGAGTCCCGAGCCGTGAAGACAGTTGTAGCGGTTAGCTTAACGCAAGGGTGTCCGGGGCGACCCGGAATCTGAAGGAAGCGGGCGGCAAACCTCCGGTCCGAGGAACACGAATCTCATATAAGGCTTGTTGCACTGGATAAGTCTGCAATACAAGATGAAGTCCGAACTGTCGAAGGTGCAGAAAGTAAATGAGGCGGATAGATGGAG
>NZ_LIXZ01000082.1 GCF_001305855.1 Rossellomorea vietnamensis
GTCACGCTGAAGGCGCTGCTTATCGATGGTCTTGACGGTATGCCAGTGCAGGCCGACCAAGTCGGCGACATGCCGGATCGGCAGCAACTCGACCAGACGCTCCACCCACTGGCGCAGCGTAGTGGTCACCGGTGAACGACCCGGCAACCAGTCAATGCGCTCGCGTGTCGGGCCGCAGACGGGGCAGCGCAGGCGACGTACCGGCACCTCCAGCTCCACCCGGTATATCAGCAACGGCGCCTCTCGGACGCGACGCTGATGCACGTCATGAACGAGAAAGCAGGCATGGTCACAGCCGCTGCAGACCGGCGGGACTCGGTCATCAGGCGCCAACTGGAGCCGTAGCGTTTGCTCATCCAGGAATTCGTGATGGGCGACGGTGAAACCTTTCCAGAACAGGCAGAGCGGGGTAGCATCCATGGCAACGGCGGTATCCGTGAACAGACGTTTGTGGTGAACATCAGCTTACTCGGATTTACCGCCGTTTCTCTATCCCGCCTTAGCCTAAGAGTACTTCGTTTTCACGCCAGTCTGCGAAGAACCTTTTTTTGAACCGCAATGACCGACACGCCGACTCCCGTAC
>NZ_LIXZ01000083.1 GCF_001305855.1 Rossellomorea vietnamensis
GCCTACATGAAGCTGGAATCGCTAGTAATCGCGGATCAGCATGCCGCGGTGAATACGTTCCCGGGCCTTGTACACACCGCCCGTCACACCACGAGAGTTTGTAACACCCGAAGTCGGTGAGGTAACCTTTTGGAGCCAGCCGCCTAAGGTGGGACAGATGATTGGGGTGAAGTCGTAACAAGGTAGCCGTATCGGAAGGTGCGGCTGGATCACCTCCTTTCTAAGGAAGATTTACTAAAACGTTTGACGCGTTGAAGTTTTGTTCAGTTTTGATGGTTTAATTACTGTCAAAACATTTTTTATCTCTTTCGAGATGAGAATGGGTTTGTTCTTTGAAAACTAGATAAAGATAAATTGATAGTCAAGAAATTACCGAGTATCGCCATTTTAGGTTTTAAACCTGATGTAACAACCAATTCGGTTAAGTTATGAAGGGCGCACGGTGGATGCCTTGGCACTAGGAGCCGACGAAGGACGGGACTAACACCGATATGCTTTGGGGAGCTGTAAGTGAGCTTTGATCCAGAGATTTCCGAATGGGGGAACCCATTGTTCGTAATGGAACAATATCCT
>NZ_LIXZ01000084.1 GCF_001305855.1 Rossellomorea vietnamensis
ATTACGAACAATGGGTTCCCCCATTCGGAAATCTCTGGATCAAAGCTCACTTACAGCTCCCCAAAGCATATCGGTGTTAGTCCCGTCCTTCGTCGGCTCCTAGTGCCAAGGCATCCACCGTGCGCCCTTCATAACTTAACCGAATTGGTTGTTACATCAGGTTTAAAACCTAAAATGGCGATACTCGGTAATTTCTTGACTATCAATTTATCTTTATCTAGTTTTCAAAGAACAATCATTTGTCTCGTTAGAGACAGTATGGTTGGATATTTTGCTTGCGCAAAAATCCCTGATGGATGGTTATTTTGCTTTCGCAAAAAACCTTGTTGAACCATCAAAACTGAACAAAACTTCGACGTGTCAAACGTTTTAGTAAATCTTCCTTAGAAAGGAGGTGATCCAGCCGCACCTTCCGATACGGCTACCTTGTTACGACTTCACCCCAATCATCTGTCCCACCTTAGGCGGCTGGCTCCAAAAGGTTACCTCACCGACTTCGGGTGTTACAAACTCTCGTGGTGTGACGGGCGGTGTGTACAAGGCCCGGGAACGTATTCACCGCGGCATGCTGAT
>NZ_LIXZ01000085.1 GCF_001305855.1 Rossellomorea vietnamensis
TCTCCGAGGTGGAGCGCAGCGCTTGTCCCACCTGCGGCTCCTGTTCCGGCATGTTCACCGCCAACTCCATGAACTGCCTGATGGAAGCGCTGGGCCTGGCACTGCCTGGCAATGGCACCGTGGTTGCCACCCACGCCGACCGCCGCCGCCTGTTCGAGACCGCGGGTCATCGCATCGTCGAACTGGCCAAGCGGGTCTACGAGGGCAACGAGGCGCACCTGCTGCCGCGTGCCATCGGCTCCAAGGCGGCGTTCAAGAACGCCATGACCCTGGATATCGCCATGGGCGGCTCCACCAACACCATCCTGCACCTGCTGGCCGCCGCCCAGGAGGCCGAGGTCGATTTCACCATGACCGATATCGACCGCCTCTCGCGTGAGGTGCCGCAGCTGTGCAAGGTGGCCCCCAACACCCAGAAGTACCATATCGAGGATGTGCACCGCGCCGGCGGGATCATGGCCATTCTCGGCGAGCTGGATCGCGCCGGCGTGCTCGACACCCGGGTGCCCACCGTCTACGGCGACTCCCTGAAGGCGGCCCTGGACGAATGGGACATCATGCGCAA
>NZ_LIXZ01000086.1 GCF_001305855.1 Rossellomorea vietnamensis
TCCCTTGGAATAGACATTGGTCTGACCCCAGGGGTTGGCCCAGCTAGGACGTAGGCTAAGGGCCGCTGCCGACCCAAGGCCAAGCGCCGCACCGCCTTTGAGGATCTGACGACGTGACATCGGGTGCGTGATGACGCGCGAGTTTGCCATGTGTGACTCCCGTCCATGTTTGACGCGAGCCAGTTTGACTGACGAACCTGAAACAGGCCTGAAAATGCGCAATTAATCGGTAGATTCCTTGATGGGCACCTCCATCCTCACGCACAAGCCCCCCAGTGCACTGGGCTCAAACCTCACTTTCCCGGCATAGCGCGTCATGAGTTGCCACAGAATAGACAAGCCAAGGCCATACCCAGGATGACTTTCATCCAGCCGCCGGCCGCGCTGGCCAAGGCGAGGCAGGTCATCTACTGGAACACCAGGACCGTCATCCTCAACGGTAATCCTGAGGACATCATCGAGCACAATGCGACTGTCCACTTTGCTACTGGCCCACTTGCCGGCATTGTCAAGCACAATCCCTAGCATTTCGGAAAAGTCCTGAGATTCGAT
>NZ_LIXZ01000087.1 GCF_001305855.1 Rossellomorea vietnamensis
CATTACGAACAATGGGTTCCCCCATTCGGAAATCTCTGGATCAAAGCTCACTTACAGCTCCCCAAAGCATATCGGTGTTAGTCCCGTCCTTCGTCGGCTCCTAGTGCCAAGGCATCCACCGTGCGCCCTTCATAACTTAACCGAATTGGTTGTTACATCAGGTTTAAAACCTAAAATGGCGATACTCGGTAATTTCTTGACTATCAATTTATCTTTATCTAGTTTTCAAAGAACAATCATTTGTCTCGAAAGAGACAGTATGGTTGGATATTTTGCTTTCGCAAAAATCCCTGACAGTAATTAAACCATCAAAACTGAACAAAACTTCGACGTGTCAAACGTTTTAGTAAATCTTCCTTAGAAAGGAGGTGATCCAGCCGCACCTTCCGATACGGCTACCTTGTTACGACTTCACCCCAATCATCTGTCCCACCTTAGGCGGCTGGCTCCAAAAGGTTACCTCACCGACTTCGGGTGTTACAAACTCTCGTGGTGTGACGGGCGGTGTGTACAAGGCCCGGGAACGTATTCACCGCGGCATGCTGATC
>NZ_LIXZ01000088.1 GCF_001305855.1 Rossellomorea vietnamensis
CCCGTCGATGCCCGATGGGGCCGGTCGCCGAGAAGCTGTCGTAGCCCTCCTCGCGCTGCTGGCCCAGCAGGTCGGCGAGCAGGAAGAACACCGCGGCCATGCCGGTGCTGTGGATCAGGTAGAACAGAGCGGCGCCCAGGGCGGCCGGGGTCACCAGGCTGATGGTCGCGAGCAGGGTGCCGACCGAGAGGATCACCAGGTAGGCGGACAGGGTGCGCAGGCTGTCCGAGCCCAGCACGCCGACACCGCCCAGTGCCAGGGTCAGCAGCGCCAGCGGCCACAGCCAGGCCCAGGCGGTGGCGTTGATCGGTTCCTCGCCCAGCGCGAAGACCAGCAGGAAGACGCGCAGGATGGCGTAGATGCCCACCTTGGTCATGATGGCGAAGAGTGCGGCCACCGGTGCACTGGCCGCCGAGTAGGCCCGCGGTAGCCAGAACAGCAGCGGCAGGATCGCCGCCTTGATGCCGAACACCACCAGCAGGGTCAGGCTGGCGGCGGCGAGCAGCGGTTCGTCTTCCGGTGGCGCCTCGGCCACGCGCAGCGCCAGG
>NZ_LIXZ01000089.1 GCF_001305855.1 Rossellomorea vietnamensis
GTTAGCCGTGGCTTTCTGGTTAGGTACCGTCAAGGTGCCGCCCTATTCGAACGGCACTTGTTCTTCCCTAACAACAGAGCTTTACGATCCGAAAACCTTCATCACTCACGCGGCGTTGCTCCGTCAGACTTTCGTCCATTGCGGAAGATTCCCTACTGCTGCCTCCCGTAGGAGTCTGGGCCGTGTCTCAGTCCCAGTGTGGCCGATCACCCTCTCAGGTCGGCTACGCATCGTTGCCTTGGTGAGCCATTACCTCACCAACTAGCTAATGCGCCGCGGGTCCATCTGTAAGTGGTAGCCGAAGCCACCTTTCAACATTTCCTCATGCGAGGAAATGAGTTATCCGGTATTAGCCCCGGTTTCCCGGAGTTATCCCAGTCTTACAGGCAGGTTACCCACGTGTTACTCACCCGTCCGCCGCTGATATCAGGGAGCAAGCTCCCATCAATCCGCTCGACTTGCATGTATTAGGCACGCCGCCAGCGTTCGTCCTGAGCCAGGATCAAACTCTCCGATAAAAGTTTGAATAGCTCTTTAAAAATA
>NZ_LIXZ01000090.1 GCF_001305855.1 Rossellomorea vietnamensis
CGGTAACCCGATGAGGGCCCCTAGTCCAAACAGTGCTCTACCTCCAAGACTCTTACACATGAGGCTAGCCCTAAAGCTATTTCGGAGAGAACCAGCTATCTCCAAGTTCGATTGGAATTTCTCCGCTACCCACACCTCATCCCCGCACTTTTCAACGTGCGTGGGTTCGGACCTCCATTCAGTGTTACCTGAACTTCATCCTGGACATGGGTAGATCACCTGGTTTCGGGTCTACGACCACATACTCATTCGCCCTATTCAGACTCGCTTTCGCTGCGGCTCCGTCTTAACAACTTAACCTTGCATGGGATCGTAACTCGCCGGTTCATTCTACAAAAGGCACGCCATCACCCGTTAACGGGCTCTGACTACTTGTAGGCACACGGTTTCAGGTTCTATTTCACTCCCCTTCCGGGGTGCTTTTCACCTTTCCCTCACGGTACTGGTTCACTATCGGTCACTAGGGAGTATTTAGCCTTGGGAGATGGTCCTCCCAGCTTCCGACGGGATTTCACGTGTCCCGCCGTACTCAGGATCC
>NZ_LIXZ01000091.1 GCF_001305855.1 Rossellomorea vietnamensis
GGATCCTGAGTACGGCGGGACACGTGAAATCCCGTCGGAAGCTGGGAGGACCATCTCCCAAGGCTAAATACTCCCTAGTGACCGATAGTGAACCAGTACCGTGAGGGAAAGGTGAAAAGCACCCCGGAAGGGGAGTGAAATAGAACC
Organism: Rossellomorea vietnamensis; assembly: GCF_001305855.1. Lineage (GTDB taxonomy): Bacteria > Bacillota > Bacilli > Bacillales > Bacillaceae_B > Rossellomorea > Rossellomorea vietnamensis_A. The sequence goes on from NZ_LIXZ01000091.1 coordinate 148, forward strand.
TGAAACCGTGTGCCTACAAGTAGTCAGAGCCCGTTAACGGGTGATGGCGTGCCTTTTGTAGAATGAACCGGCGAGTTACGATCCCATGCAAGGTTAAGTTGATAAGACGGAGCCGCAGCGAAAGCGAGTCTGAATAGGGCGATTTGAGTATGTGGTCGTAGACCCGAAACCAGGTGATCTACCCATGTCCAGGATGAAGTTCAGGTAACACTGAATGGAGGTCCGAACCCACGCACGTTGAAAAGTGCGGGGATGAGGTGTGGGTAGCGGAGAAATTCCAATCGAACTTGGAGATAGCTGGTTCTCTCCGAAATAGCTTTAGGGCTAGCCTCATGTGTAAGAGTCTTGGAGGTAGAGCACTGTTTGGACTAGGGGCCCTCATCGGGTTACC
>NZ_LIXZ01000010.1 GCF_001305855.1 Rossellomorea vietnamensis
ATTGAACAGAGTACGCTTTGTTTATTTCTCTTCGCTTTATACCTTCTATTCCTTGTGTTTTATAAGCTCTTACCCAATCTTGTAGTGGTGTCTTAGAGGGTAGGTTATATTTTTTCGCCAATGATTTATATCCAAGATGGCCATCCAGATACTCGGTGACAAGTTTTAGTTTAAATTCCTCACTATATTTAGCCATAAAAACACCCCCAAAAGTTAGTTTTCTACTCTAACTTTTGGGGGTCGATACCGACGTGGTCTTTTCTTACTTATACTTCTTCTAAATCAGAAAGGCTTACTTCTGAACGTTCCTCAAGCGGTCCGCGGAGATGCACAACGGCCGTTTTGCCGTCTTCTGATACAGAGTCGATCCAAACGGATGCATCCTTGTATTTAACTTGGATGTCAGCTGAAGAAGATAATATCTGTTTGACCCGATTTTGATCCATATTCAATTCCTCCTAACGTTTTTCAATGATTAGTGTGTCCAAATTCAGAAGAACCATGACCGCATAATTCCATTGGGGAATTGAAACTCTATTAGTGAAAGGATGATGATATGAAAAAACAGGATGAGAGAATGTCGGCAACTGAAGCCAATATGGAATTAAATGAACGATTATATGGAGAAGGGGAAAGGGAAGACGACCCCCGGAATATTCATGTTGAATCCAACATGACCCCGGTGAATATCTCAAAGGAAGACGAGTGACCCTTTTTCCGAAGCAAAAAACCTGCCTGAAAGGAATCAGGCAGGTTTTGGCTATTTCGTTTTATTTTTCTGATCTTTATTATGCTTATTTCCCTTGCTGTTGTCACCGCTTGTGATTTCATTTGCGAACTCTGTCGTACCTCGTTTTGGTGAGTTTTGGTTTGCACTGCCCCGGTTGTTTTTCTTTGTCAAAGGAATCCCTCCAATTTAGTATGATGATTATTAGTTTTCGATAAGGACATGGAGACTATTCAATGATGTAGAGAATATATGTCTTTCTTCCTGTATTTAACAATCATGATGAAAATGTATCACGACTAAACGATAATGAAGGAAAGAACTTCTTTTTAAAGGGAGGGAAGGGCTGTGCAGGTGAAAGGTGGAAGACAGGTGGAGACAAAACCCGGCCATTGGTTTATAGACGATGACGCAGCGAATACAGATGGGTTTCCGATTTTATTTATACATGGAATTAATACATCATCAGAGACGTGGCTTTCGGATAACGATATGCTTGCCATCACCCGTGGAGCCGGATATCAATCGGTGTTCATCGAGTTGCATCCTGACGAAGATATGTGGAGAAATGGTGAGATACTGGCTGAAAAACTCCGGGAGATGCATGAATACTTCAATGAAAAGATTGTGGTTGTAAGTCACAGTAAAGGTGGAATCGATGCCCAATCAGCACTGGTCCATTATGGTGCTTCTCCCTATGTGGAAAGGGTCATCACACTCTCGACTCCCCATCATGGGTCAGAGCTTGCAGACCTTGCCTTCAGTAAATGGGCGGGATGGCTGACCGATGCGTTGAAAAGTAAGACAAATGCCGTCTTTTCTTTGCAAACCGCTTATATGAAAGGATTCCGGGCTGAGACAGACGAATCCCATCTTACGAAGAATATCCCCATCTATACATTCGGGGGCACCGGCTGGGGCGGTGCCTATTCTGAATTATTTTGGGGAGGGTTGTATTTAAGCCGGTTCGGTCAAAGTGACGGGGCCGTGCTGGTAAAAAGCTCCCGCCTACTTTATGCCAAAGAAGTGGCAGTTAGGGACTGGACACACAGCACGATAAGAAAAGGCAGCGAGGTTTTTCCTTATTTAAAGAATCTATACACGGATGAAGTAGAGGATGTTCCATATGCAGGGGTGAGCGAAATGGCTTCGGATGGAGATATGTCGGTCCTTCACAGGGGGGGAGAATTTGAGGGGACAGGAAGTGAGAGTTTCTTTGTCGAGGAAGGGATAGAGAGTATCACGGTCGACTGGATCAGTGACCAGCGGGATACGGTGTATGAACTGATAGGTCCGGATGGAGGAGTTTACAGGAAGTGGAGTCTGGCTGAAGATGCTACAGGGTATTTCCCTGGAGCGTATCATCATTCCATTCTTCTCACACAACCCATTTCAGGACGATGGGAAGTGAAGGCAAGATCGGCTCAAAAAGAACATTATATGGTCAGCATCCTGTTTCATCAAAAAGGAATGAGTGATGGCGCGGGCACTATGGCAATGGGGGAGCCACCTGTGAAGAAGACCTATACGATTCATCATATCCCAATGAAGAGTGGGAAGAACACGTCAACACTTATTACGTCTGAAGACCTTTCATCTCTGCCGCTGGCGGACTTTGAAGAAGGAATCCACAACATCACCACAGACCTGGAAGGGAAAACGGCGCAGGGAAACGACTTCCAACGGACGATGGTCCAGACCGTGTATGTAGATGGACAGGGGAATGTCTATTAAAGGAAAAACAAAGGTCCGTCCCTCTGCCAAAAGAGGGACGGACCTTTAAAGTTATAGCGTATTCAGGAATTCTGTCACTTGTTCTGGTGATTTGGCGTTTGCGCTGTGGAGGTGGGCGATTTTTTCGCCGTTTTTGTAGACCAGCAGGCTTGGGATCCCCATGACGTCATACTTCTCGGCTATTTCCGGGAATTCATCCTTATTGATGTCATACCATTTATATTGATTGAATTCTTCCATGATTTCATCAATGAACATATCCATACGACGGCAGTCGGGACACCAATCTGCATGGAATTTTACGACGACGGGCTCTGTTGATGTAATAAGATCGTCAAAGGTTTCTTTATTTTTGATTGATTGCATGATGATAACCTCCCTTTCCCACCTATTTTATACAAAACAGTGACGGGTTGTAAAACGAATCATTTTTCGTCCGATCTTGTACATGATAATATGAGAATACATTTTGATAGAAAAAGGTGACATTATTTATGCAACCCATTAAAGTCGGTTTAGCAGGATACGGTTTTTCAGGACAAAGTTTTCATCGTCCATTACTCTCTCACTTAGAGGAATTTCACATTGAGGCGGTACTGTCTTCCAATAAGGAAAAAGTATTGAACGACATTGAAGGGACGACCGTCGTGTCATCTCTTGATGACCTGCTTCAGGAGGAGATTGAATTAGTGGTCATTACGACGCCTAATCATCTTCACTACAGCATGATTAAACAATCCTTATTATCAGGCAAGCACGTCATCGTAGAGAAGCCATTTGTAACGAATAGCAAGGATGGGAGAGAGCTTCTGGCGTTAGCAAAGGAAAAAGGCCTGCATCTCTCTGTCTTCCATAATCGGCGCTGGGATGCTGACTTCTTAACGATTCAGCAGTTGTTAAAAGAAGAGGCGCTTGGCCCAATTTATACATACGAAGCACATTTTGACCGGTTCCGTCCGGCCATCAAGGACAGGTGGAAAGAGAATAAAATCGAAGGGGCAGGCGTGCTTTATGATCTTGGCTCTCATCTGTTGGATCAGGCGCTCACCCTGTTCGGGACGCCAAAATGGGTGCAGGCGGATGTGTTCCCTCAACGAGATCCGGACAAAGCGGAAGATTACTTCCTCATCACACTTGGATACGATGTAATGAGGGTGCAGCTCTATTCACGTTCAATCGTATTGGATCCGGGACCCCGTTATCAGGTACATGGTCTGAAAGGCAGCTATGTGAAGCATGGCATGGATCGTCAGGAGGATGACCTTAAGGCAGGAAAAAATCCTGTTTCTGAAGAATGGGGTATCGAAGACGAAGAAAATTGGGGTATCCTTACAACCATCTCAGGTGAAAATGTGACATCTGAAGTCATTCCATCTGAGAAAGGGGATTACACTCAGTTTTACCTTGGAGTGTACAATTCGGTAAGAGAAAATGCTCCTTTACCCGTCGCCCCTGAAGACGCTTTGCAAGTCATCACCATCATTGAAGCATGCAAAAAGAGTGCAGAAAGTCGACGTGTCATTCACATCGATTAAGAAAGAAAGGCTCCCTAACGTGCTGGGAGCCTTTCTTTCTATTATTCCACCGTCCCTGCTTCCAAAATCTGTATCCTTGCGTCAACATTGAATTTGACCCGTGGATAAATGCTGTCTTCCCATTCCTTGAAATCAAATCCACGTACGCCGTGCTTTTGGATTTGACCGATGCCGACAGGGTCTATGCCTAACTCCTGGAATTCTTTCAGCATTCTCGTCCCGTTTTCTTCAATATCCTTTTTCATCTGTTTCTCCACTTCAACGACTTTATCGGGAGTTAATTTCTTGCCGGTATACTCTCGGATGATTCCTCTTATTTTCACTCGGACCGTCACTTCCACAGGATCGGCGTTATGCTTGACGATGATTTTATTCTTGGATTTGAGACTGGTTACTGAAGCCTCGATGGAATTTTCCACATGACCACGGCTCTTTTCTTTCCCCATCTTGATGACATGACTTCCTTCTGCATATTTATCCACAAGCAGTTTGAAGAAAAACATATCTTTGGCAGGGACTTTTTTGACCATTTTGTCTTTATCAAATAACGCGATGCCCGAAATTGCCACACTTTCATTGGACAGCTGCTTTAAGATGGGCAGATAGGGTGTCTGCCCATCCTGAAAATAATCATAAATGAACATATGAAGGTTGGTTTCGGGAAGTTCTCTCCGGGTGATATTATGCTGGATCAGGTTGGAAAGGTATGTCCCATTTCCTCTTAATCCATAGTTTCCCTTGATGAGCTCTCCTGCTTCTCCTTCCGTAACGGTCAAATAAAGCCTGGCCCCGACACTGGCATCCCTTTGGAGGGAGTCGCCGATATCGATAATTCCCTTCTTTGCAAGCTCTTCCCCGACTAAAACGACGTCCAAACTACCTCGGACAAGAGGCTGCTGAGATCGTCTTTCCAATTTTTCGAGTACTTCCCTGGTAGAGGAGGCTTCTGCTGACAACGTCCCGTTTTGAATCGATTTATCGGCTAAATAGATGGGGAAAAGAGCGGTTCCCCTGATTTTATCCTCCCCTACGTAGTCATAGGCTTTTCCCGTTTCAATATAGAGGTCGTCCAGGATTTCCTTTTCCACACACCCTGTCAAAAATAAGAAACAAATGAGAATAGCTGTGAGCAAACAAGTGCGTTTCATTGTTTATTCCTCACTTTCTTCATGATGATCACCAGCAACAGAAGGGCAGGAATGTAAAAATAATTAATGTAAAATCCGATTTGCCCTGATACGGTATTGAGGAAATTCACTAGCTTCCGGTCAGTGAAAAACGTAAGGGCGGATAAGCATAGAAGACAGATGATCAATAACGTATGCCTGTGTTTCAGAGGAGTCATCCGTTTTAAGATCCTGCTGGCACACCAAACCGCAATACAAACGTTCGGAAGGATGATCAAACACCAATTGGCAATGCCGATATACTCAAAACGCTCTACGAACGGCATTTCGACGATCTTCCACATGGAAAGGGTGGCCCAGACGGTCTTTTCCAGCTGCTTCTGACTGAAAAATGAAAAAGAAATCAAGGCTAGAATCGTGTAAAGGATTGTGGTCGTAAAAAGTGCCCAATGCGCATACCTCTGGGATTTCTTTGCATCTTTTACAAAAGGATATAGAAGTAAAATGGATTCATAGCCTAAATATGTCAAGGACATGTTCTTGGTGGATATCAATAGATCCTTTATCGTATGGTCAAAGACAGGCAGGACATTCCGGAAGTCAGCATATTTAAAAGTGAAGGCAAAGGTCAATACGAGATAACTGGGAAGAAGGATCCCGAAGAAGGCCGTTCCGGTCACCGTCCTTACCCCGCCGTTGACAATATAATAAACGAGTACGAGAAAGAATAAAGAAAAGAAAAACGTACTCAGCCTTGGATACATCCACACTTGTAATACTTCGATATATGTACGCATGATGGTGATCACCAGTAAAGTGAAATAAATGACGAAGAAGAGACTGAATACTTTCCCGATCCACTTCCCAAAGGCCAGAGTATGGGCAGATACAAGATCTCCATCGACCCTATTTAAAATCTGATACATCATGAACATGATAACGTGCGTAAAAATACCTGCAAGGATGACAGAAATCCATCCATCATAGCCTGCATTTTTCGAAATGATACGCTGGAAGCCGAGGACCCCTACCCCGACCTGAATGGAGTGAATGAGAAAGAAGACCATGAATGGCGATATTTTTCTTCTATCCGGAATCGGTTGCATCTGATCACCTCCAACGATTATTCGTCGATATCAAACTTTTTCTTGCCTTCAGACGGGCGGAATCTGGACGGCTTCTGGGTTCGTAAATATTCCGGACGCCCTGATTGTTTATTAAAGGGTAAGCGAATGATCGCATCTTTCAAGTCTTTTACCCTTGGTGGGAAGAGGGGTTCCAAAAACGGTCTGCCTAAAGATGTTAACTGTAACAGGTGACCCATCAAGAGACAGAAGCAGTAGACGATACCCAATAGTCCCCACAGTTGAGCGAACAACAGGAAGGGAAATCGTAATAGACGGATCGTATTACCCATCCGGTACACAGGGGTTGTAAAGGAAGCAAGAGCAGCAAGGGCCACCATTATGAGCAATACGTTACTCGTGATCCCCGCTTCAACGGACGCCGTCCCGATGACGATCCCTCCAACGATACCGATTGTCTGACCTACCTTGGTCGGAAGGCGCGCACCTGCTTCTCGCAGAAGTTCAATCGTCAATTCAAGAAATAATGCTTCAAGGATAGGGGGCAGGGGAATCTCCTGTCTGGAAGTGATGAGAGTCGCCATTAAATCCTTTGGAATCAGTTCGTAATGATACGTCAATGCCGCTACATAAATAGGCGTAATCAATATGGAGAACGCCACAGCGAATACACGGACGAGACGAAGGAATGAGGAAATGGAAAAATTCAAAAAATAATCCTCATAAGCATTAAAAAATTCTACGAGAGTGGTAGGTCCTATCAATGCATGGGGTGATCCATCCACCATGATTGTAAGCTTACCTTCCACAAGGACCGATGCGACCCGGTCAGGCCTTTCTGAATCCAATAATTGCGGGAAAGGGGATAAGCTGTTATCGGCAATCAGCTGTTCTATGAATGAACTGTCCATGATTTGATCGAAGTCGAGATCCCGCAATCGCTGACGGACTGTATCCACGTTGGATTCATCTGCTAATCCATCAATATAAAGTAACGCAACCCGTGTGTGGGTCAGTTTTCCGATATTGAATTCTTCCATAACCAATTCTTTCACGGGCAGACGCTTTCTAAGCAGATTTAAATTATCGCTGAGAGACTCTACAAACGCCTCTTTTGGTCCAACGACGCTGAACTCCACCTCTGGTTGAGAGACTTTCCTCCCCATTTCGTTTTTAGTTGCGATGAAGGCAAATTTCCGATTGGTCGCGTCCATTGTCAACAACGTATATCCGTTATAGAGCTTCTGCTCGATTTGGGTTTCATCAGTGGAAACTTGAATATCTATCACTGGAACCAGTGTTTTTAAATCATCGAATGTATGAAAATCCTTGGAAAGTAATGAAGGGAGGACATCCTCCTGCAGGATCTTTGCATCAATTAACGTCGTGACGAAGTGCAGACTGAATTTTACCCCTGTATGTGGATTTTGGTAAAAAGCCTGTTTATAATCAGCAGATTTCTCCGCTTCTTTTTTCATGCTCTCATATGATTGTTTCTTACTGTTCTTATCGCTCTTTTTCTTGTTCTTAAAGAATGGAAACATACTAATCCCTCATGTCCGATGTATGGTCTATCCTGTAGTGTTACCGAAAAAAGGAGAATTATGAAAAAGGAAGGGAGGAGAGGGAAAAAACGTAAAGCAACCCCTGAAAATCAGCATACAAAAAAAGCCGGAGAGGGACATGCCCTTTCCGGCTTTTCACAACTGACGATTATTCCTGTTCTAAAAAGTATCTCTCGATATCATCAAGCATGGCATTCGCTGCCAGAACACCGCCTGCCGTGTTCCAAATCGCATCACTTACTTCATATACCTTGTCTTGTTTTGCTACTTCAAGGTTTTGAAATAGGGGATCGTTCAGCCACTCCTCAGCAAGTTTGTTCGCTTCGCCATCTCCTGTTTCATAGGTGAAGTAGAATAGAACATCTCCATCCATTGCCGGGATGCGTTCTTTTGTTACACCCTTTTCAGCAAAGTCATCCACATTCTGTCCTTCAGGACGGGCGAAGCCCAGCTGATCCAGGACCACACCTGAGAATGAATCTTTATGGTAAATTCTTACGTCCCCTGCCAGAAAGCGGACCATGGAAACTTTTTGGTTCAGTTTGTCTCCGAGCTTCCCTTTAAGATCTTCGATACGCTGATCATACTCCGCTAAGACTTCCTGGCCTTTTTCTTCTTTATTCAGTGCTTTTGCATATAACTCGAAATTTTCTTTCCAGTTACCGCGTAATGTTTCGGCCATTACGGTTGGAGCGATGTCTTTCAGCTGATTGTACTGCTCTTCTTGACGCATTTTGTTCCCGATAATCAGGTCGGGCTGAAGCTTGGCGATGGCTTCCATATTTAGTTCGCTCTCTGTTCCGACAACTTCCACATCTTTCATCTTGTCAGAGATGTGATCATACCAAGGATCACCTGTCCATGATTGAACGGCACCGACAGGAGTGACACCCATGGAAAGGAGGGCTTCAGTGCCTTCATTTGTAAGAATGACGACTTTATTTGGCGTTCCTTTGATTTCCGTCGTACCCATTGCATGCTTCACTGTATATGTTTCTTCATTCGTATCATTTCCTGCAGACTCATCTTTTTCTTCTTTATTTCCGCAGGCAGCAAGAAAGAGAAGTGTGGAAATCAGCAGTAAAGATAGTAAGCTTTTTAATTTCATATGTAAATCCTCCTGATATATTTTTATCGGTGATAATGATTATCATTTACACTCATAATAGTAGTTGAGAAGGTTTTCATTGTCAATAGCTAAATGATAATGATTTTCAAAGTCATTGACGCTCCTTTCATTCTTCTTTAAAATAGAAAGGGAAGAGCAGTCCGTGATTGTTTAATCGATTTTCCTTTCCTTTAAGGAATAGAAAGGTTAGCACATAATGAAAATTCAAAAAAAGCTCCTTTTATTTATAGGAACATTTCTTTTTCTTATCCTGTGTATCGGGGTCAGTATTGTATACGGATACACGGATACATCCTGGAAAACGGCTGTCGAGGCTTTTTCCAATCCAACGGGATCGACTGAGCATATTGTACTTCAGACGATCCGGCTACCGAGGGCGCTGATTGCGGCGGCAGTCGGTGCATCCCTTGCAATATCAGGGGTATTAATGCAAACTTTGACCAATAACCCCCTCGCTTCTCCAGGGATTTTCGGAATCAATGCAGGCGGAGCTTTTATGGTGGTCGTAGCGGTCACGATATTTGGCATAACCAATCTTCAATCCTTTACGTGGATCGCATTTCTTGGTGCGGCCATTGCAGCGGTCGGCGTATTTGTCATCAGTTCTGCAGGGGATAAAGGCTTGACCCCGATGAAGCTGACCCTTGCAGGAGCCGCCATCACCGCCATGTTTTCCTCCTTTACACAAGGATTGCTTGTACTGAATGAAGCGGCACTGGAGCAAGTGTTATTCTGGCTCGCGGGATCAGTACAGGGAAGAAGTCTGGATATATTGAGCGGGGTCTTTCCATATATAGTGGCTGGATGGATTCTTGCTCTCTTCATTGCCGGCAAGATGAATATCCTCGCCATGGGGGAAGATGTGGCGAAAGGGCTCGGCCTGAAAACGAACTTGATTAAATTTCTTGCTTTGGCGGTTGTTGTCCTCTTGGCGGGTGGTTCCGTCGCCGTGGCCGGTCCCATCGGTTTTATCGGGATTGTCATCCCGCATTTAGCAAGGAAGATCATCGGGGTGGACCACAGGTGGCTCATTCCTTTCTCGGGACTTCTAGGAGCGATCTTATTGTTAGCCGCTGACGTTGGAGCCCGTTATATCATTATGCCCCAGGAAGTGCCCGTCGGCGTCATGACCGCCATAATAGGAGCACCATTCTTCGTGTATGTGGCAAGGAAGGGGTTTTAACCGATGGATCGATTTATAGGAAAACGATGGCTCAAGGACCGTGTGTCCATGCTCGTTGATCTTTCAGCGCTCAAAAAAATAACCATCCTCGGTTTGATTGCATTACTGGTTCTGATTATGAGTACGGGAATAGGGGATTTAAAGATTGCCCCATGGAAGGTGATCAGTGTCTTCTTTGGAGGGGGGACAAGTTTGGAGCAGCTCGTGGTGACGTCATTCCGCCTGCCGCGGATCCTCATTGCACTCCTTTCCGGAATGGCATTGGCCGTTGCCGGGGGAATCCTTCAAGGGATGATACGCAACCCTCTTGCTTCACCGGATATCATCGGGATCACAGGAGGAGCGGGAGCGGCTGTCGTAGCCTTTCTGACCCTTTTCAGCAATGATGATAATACGTTGATGGTCAGCATTAAATGGATGCCTGTTGCTGCTTTCATCGGCGCGACAGTCATTGCCTTTCTCGTTTACTTTTTAGCTTGGCGAAAAGGGGTTTCACCTGTCAGACTCGTTCTTATTGGTATTGGTATCTCGGCTTTGACTCAAGCTTTGACGACATTGTTGATGATCCTCGGCCCGATTTACAGGGCCAGTCAGGCAAATATCTGGATCACGGGTACGGTGAACGGTTCTGACTGGCAGGATGTGTGGATCCTGCTTCCTTGGATCCTGGTCTTTATCCTGTTAAGCTTCTTTATTACCCGGCAGCTGAATATACAGGAACTAGGCGAAGAAATCGCCACCAGTGTAGGAGGGAATGTTCAACGTCAGCGGTTCTTTCTCCTTCTCATGTCAACGGCGTTAGTAGGGGGAGCAGTCGCATTTGCCGGTGGAATCGGCTTTGTAGGCTTGATGGCTCCCCATATGGCAAGGCGGATGGTAGGTTCTTCTTTCGGGGCACTGCTTCCGACTGCATCCCTGATCGGCGGAATTCTCGTCATGGTGGCAGATTTGATCGGCAGGACGCTGTTCCTGCCCCTTGAAGTCCCTGCCGGTGTCTTCACGGCAGCGATCGGGGCACCGTATTTTATCTATCTATTATTTAAAACAAGGAATTCTTAAAGGAGTTGGCCATAGATGAGTGACGTATTACAAACGAAGGATTTGACTCTATCTTACGGGGAACGGACGATCATCGATGAATTGAATATTGATATTCCACAAGGGGAGATTTCGGTCTTCATCGGCGGGAATGGCTGTGGTAAATCCACGCTTCTCCGCTCCATCGCCCGATTGCTTAAGCCGAAGCAAGGAGCGGTCCTGTTGGACGGGGAGGCAATCTCACGTTTATCAACGAAAGAAGTCGCTCGTAAAATGGCCATCCTTCCTCAGTCCCCAACGGCTCCAGAAGGGCTGACCGTCCTGCAGCTCGTCAAGCAGGGACGCTACCCACATCAGACCTGGCTAAAGCAGTGGTCACAGAAAGATGAAGAAATCGTCCAGGATGCGTTGAAAGCAACGAAGATGGAGGAGCTAAAAGATCGGAAAGTGGATGAACTATCGGGAGGGCAGAGGCAGCGTGCGTGGATCGCCCTGACACTCGCCCAGGATACAGACATCATCTTGTTGGATGAGCCAACCACATATCTTGATATGACTCATCAAATTGAGATACTTGACTTGTTATTCGAACTGAATGAAAAAGAGCAGCGTACCATCGTCATGGTCCTTCATGACCTGAATCTCGCCTGCAGATACGCCCATAATATCGTGGCGATCCGTGATAAACAGATTTATGCACAAGGAAAACCTGAGGAAGTGATCAGCTGTGAGCTCGTGAAGAACGTGTTCGATATGGACTGTCAGGTATCCCGGGACCCATTATTCGGTACTCCCTTATGCATCCCATTCGGTAAAGGACGCTGCATCTTGAAGGATCCAGTGGAGACAGGATGAACACCCTGACCGAGCAGCAGTGGGAAACTTTGAAGAAATACCGATTTCATCCATCCACCCCTGTTTTAAAAGGGGAGGAGGCAACGTCATTCCTGGATGGTGGAAAGATGAAAGCCTATTTATCTCATCAGTGCTCCCAGATCGGGACGGACGACCTTAAAGTGGCAGCGTCCTTATTCATGAAGCGCTATGCGTTTGTAGCCGCCATGGGATTAATGGCCATGACTTACTGGAATAAGAAGTTGAATCTCAAGCCTGAGAATCTACTTATGGTGGATGGGGACAAAAATGGATTATGGATGCCGCAATTTCATCTGAAAGATGCATCCGTTGCGGAGTTTACGTCACGTGAGGAAAAAACTGAGTTCATACAATCCATTTTCCGGGATCATCTCGATCACGTAATTCAGTCGATTAAGAATGCGACAAAGCTTTCCAACCTGATTCTTTGGGAAAACATCGCCGTGTACGTATTCTGGATATTTGAGAATGATGACTTCCTTTTGAACGAATGGATGAGGAGCGGGCGTGACGACCAATTCCGGGCTCTTCTGTCAGATGAAAACAGCCATTGGTTCGGAAACTATCATAGAAATCCACTGGCCAGATATTATAGCAGAAAAGTAAATATAGAGGGATTGACGGAAAAGGTACGTGTCAGAAAAACCTGCTGCTTCTCCTATAGATTGGAGCACGGGGAACAATACCGTTGTAAAACCTGTCCGCAGACCTGTCTAGTGAAAAAGACTTAATTCATCATTTGCAAGGAGGCTAACGCAATGAAGGAATTCCCTGAACAATTTGATGCATTGCTTGAAAAGTATACGGAACTGTTGGTCGGTGAAACCGACGCCGCCAAGAAAGAAATGGTGACACAATACGCTCTTTACTCATTCATCGCCAAAAACATGCCGGCACTGGTGAAACATTGGAATTCTCTCTATCCTGAAGGCAAAGATGAGATGAAACGGATCGTCGGTGAGATCAAAGAGATGAATGAAGTACACCGCGGAGAAATGAGCAGGAAGAAAAATGAAGAATGATTCTTGAAAAGTACCCCTTTGATGAGAAGAGGGTGCTTTTTTTATTGAATTCATTCTGGCAAGGGGGAGATGCGGAGGGGGATTCTAAACGACTCTGGGAGATATATAAAGGCAGACCGGAGTCTGCCTTCAACATTATTGTACCTGACCGCCATACCCATATGGGAATTGAGAAGAATACTGCTGATGCTGCTGATAGGACTGCTGGATTTTTTGACTGTCTGCAGCCTCCAGCTTGTACCAGCCTTTGCGGAACATTTCATTGTATAATTCGCGTTGGGCATTTTGCGTTTCATTGAAAATCGTCAGGAGGTCCTGATACAAAGCTTGATGGCTTGCTTCATTCAAAGCCGTACAGTAGGAAGCCGTCATATATTTCTCATGGGACAGGACATCCGTAATAAAGTCGCGATCGTTCATTTGTGGCGTTTCCGGCACTTGTGTTTGCGGGTTTTGGACTTTTTGCTGATTCTGTTGATTCATGGTTTCAAGACTCCTTTCTACATCATAGTTTGATTAGTGGTGTTCAGGTGGGCAAGCAGTTGCTGATAATGGCGCTGATGCATCTGGCCGCACTTGTCCAATTCGGCTTTAATCTCAGTATCCTGACAGTGGGCGGCGGCAAAATGACATTTCTTCATGGCATTCAGATTCCAGGCAAGCATGTCGTTCAAATACAGTGAATCCTTCGTAGTGAGCATGTTCGGCGGTTGTGTGTATGCTTGCTGCTGGCTCCCTTGTTGAGGTTGTTGTTGCATGTTCCATTCCTCCGTTTCCTTTTATAGTCTTCGATACCCTTTCGCTGCTTTCGGATAGGTAATATTACCCTGTATACGGCGTAATAAGAAAGCGGTATCATCAGAAGGCAAAGGTTATTTTTCCTACAATCCAACAGTCTTATTCACGTATGGACAAATTACGATAATATTCTACTAAGAAAGTATTGAAAGTATATTCAAAACGTATAAAAGGTGATAAAATGTTGGTAAATATACTAATAGTGTGAACCTTCTCTTTTTTAGCAATAAGGAAAACGGTTTCATTGTAGGATATATATGTTTTTTTCAGGGGGTAAGCAACATGGAGCAAGCAATGCGTAATTTCTTTTTATTCCTTTCAAAAAATAAGCCGATGACGAAACTTGCTAAGAAATATGGCCTGCGATTTGGTGCCGGCCGGTTCGTTGCAGGGTCTTCCATCCTGCAGGCAGTTGAGGTTATCCGCGAGCTGAATAGTCAGAATCTTGTTGTAACGATCGACTATTTGGGTGAGTTTGTGGACAACGAGCGTGAAGCAAACGAAATGGCCCTTGAATGTGTAGAAGCCATTCGTGCGATCGGGAGAGAGAACCTTAAATCTCAACTATCCCTCAAGATGACTTCAATGGGACTGGATATTTCTGAAGGGGTTGTCATGAAGAATATGAGATTGATTCTTGATGAAGCAACCAAACAGGGCGTATTCGTCACAATTGATATGGAAGACTACACGCGATGCGGAAAGACCATTGATATTTTCAAACGTCTGAAGTCGGAATATGATAATATCGGCACGGTCATCCAAGCCTATTTATATAGAACAGAGAAGGATATCGATGATTTGAATGCGTATTCCCCCAATCTGCGTCTTGTAAAAGGGGCGTATAAAGAGTCACCTGAAGTCGCGTTTCCTGATAAGAAGGATGTAGACGATAATTTCAAAAAAATCATCAAGACTCATCTGCTGAACGGGAATTATACGGCTATCGCCACCCATGACGATGAGATGATCGAATATACGAAAAGACTCGTGGAGGAATATAAGATCCCACGTGAGCAATTCGAGTTTCAAATGCTTTTCGGAATCCGTGTGGAGCGTCAGCATGAACTGGTCAAGGAAGGCTACAAAATGCGCGTCTATGTCCCATACGGCACGGACTGGTACGGATACTTCATGAGAAGACTGGCTGAAAGACCAGCGAACGTCGCCTTTGTTCTAAAAGGGGTCATAAAGAAATAATAGTAAGTAAGAGGAAGACTCTATGGATGCTCATAGGGTCTTATTTGTTTGACGGGAGGCATGGAAAATGAAAATCATTCCTTTTCGGGTGGAAGGAAAGTATTTCAAGAAAATGATTACGTTATATTGCCGCCTATTTCAGGTGGATCCGAGAGGCATGGAAGACCAATTTAAACGGCACTCCACGTATCCGTTTTTCGAAGGGTACCTGGCCATTATCGATGACCAGGTGGCCGGTTATATTTATGGCTATTCTTCAAGGAAAGGGCAGTACTATCACGATTTACTCGCTCGTCATTTACATCCTGAGCGTGAATGGATGAAGGATTGCATGGAACTTGTGGAGCTGGGTGTCGACCCGTCATATAGAGGCAGGGGAATCGGCAAGCTATTGGTTGAGCAATTACTGAAAAATAGAAAAGAAAAACAGGTCCTCCTCACGACTCGAAAAGATAATCATACAGCCATCGCCTTTTATCATGCCGGTGGATTTAAAATCATCCGGGAAGGATTTTATCCGAACGTGCCGCATGAATACATCATCATGGGTAAACATTTATAAGGGGGAAGAAGGAAAGCGTTTTAATTGTTACATAATTCACAATGTTATATACTATAAAGGAATAATCTGCATGAAATTAGAGGCGATACTATGGAAATGACCATTGATAATTTGACCCTGCTCCTTGGCCTCTTGCTACTGGTCGGTGTGATCACCGCTAAATTCTCCACACGACTGGGCGTCCCCTCCCTGATTCTGTTCATCATCGTCGGAATGATCCTTAATACATACTTCTTCTTCGATAACGCCCCTATGACTCAATTCATCGGAACGCTGGCACTCATCATCATTTTGTTCGAGGGTGGCCTTCAAACGAAATGGGGCAATGTGCGGAAGGTGTATAAGCCTGCCCTTTCACTGGCAACCATCGGGGTTGTGGCAACCACCGTATCCATCGGGGTGGCAGCCAAGTACATACTCGGCGTGAGCTGGCTTGAAGGGATGCTATTCGGGGCGATCGTCGGTTCAACCGACGCTGCAGCGGTGTTCTCCGTACTTGGGAACAAAAACATCAAACCGAAGATATCTTCCACATTGGAAGCCGAGTCCGGCAGTAACGACCCCATGGCCATTTTCTTAACCGTTGCGTTTTTACAATTGATTCAATTCCCCGGATTGAATCCTGCTTCCCTGATATTGAGCTTCTTTTGGCAGATGGGAATGGGTTTGGTCCTAGGATTGGCTCTGGGTCTGGCATCCGTGTGGATCATCAATCGAATCAATCTGGATTCGTCCGGACTGTATCCGGTCCTGTCCATCTCCCTTGCCATCTTCACCTATGCCTTTACAAGCATCCTGGAGGCGAGTGGTCTCCTTGCCGTCTATATCATGGCAATCGTCGTCGGCAATAAGGAACTCACCTACCGCCATTCCATTGTCCGCTTCAATGAAGGATTTGCGTGGATGATGCAGATCGTCATGTTCATCCTCCTTGGATTGCTGGTCTTCCCTCAGCACCTGCCGGGGATAGCGTGGCAGGGAATCATGCTTGCGATTCTGTTGATTGTTGTAGCGAGACCTCTCGGAGTCTATCTAAGCTTAGCGCTGGCAAAGAATTTCACCGTTAAAGAAAAATTCTTCATTTCATGGGCAGGCTTAAAGGGAGCGGTCCCGATCGTATTGGCAACGTATCCGATGGTAGCAGGCATTGAAAACAACGAAGTCATCTTCAACGTCGTGTTTTTCGTGGTTCTTCTATCCGCCCTGATTCAAGGGACGACGATTTCTCCTTTGGCAAACTATCTTAAGCTTGCAGGAAAAGAAAAACCTCCGATCGCCCACAGCATCGAACTCGTTTCCATTGGGAAAACAAATAATGAAATGCTTGAGGTGCTCATAAACGATGATGCCTATATTACGAACAAAGAAATCAAAGACATCAATCTCCCTGAAAAAACATTAATTTCTGCCGTCATCCGAAATAGTGAATTGATCACTCCAATGGGTGAAACGATGATCAAAGCTGGAGATACCCTATATGTGCTTGCGAATAAGAGCCAGAGAAAACGTATCAATGAGCTGTTGAATGCTAAAGGGGGAGTGAGTCTTTCTTGAAATCCTCTGCCTAAACATCTAAAAAAGCAACCTTCCACATTGGGAAGGTTGCTTTTTGGTTGGGATCAGTCAGCAGTAACTGCTGCTTTCGCCAATGACTTTTTCTCGAAGAGCTGTTCGAATATCGGGAAGCTGTATTGAACGACGAACCCTAATGTGAGGGTGACAATGATCGTCCCGATTCCGATATCCCCTTTAAAGAGGAAAGCAAGTGATAGGGCAAATCCTTCACTGATGATCCGGGAGTTACGAAGGTTTAATCCGAAACGTGTATGGATCGCCACCATAAGGGTATCCATTGGACTTGCCGGAAACTTCGCCTGAAGGTAAATCGCAATTCCAAGACCCATCGTCAAAATCCCGGAGGCCAGGGTAAACAGCTGATTCATCAACATCCCCGGTGCATAATTATTAAAGACGACGAGCAGCCAAAAATCGATCAACAGGCCAATGACCAGAATCGATCCTGCAGCGAGGACATCAGGCTTCTTTTTCATAATGAGGGCATTGAGACCAATCAAAACAATCCCATTGATAAATACTGCCGTTCCCACAGTGATTCCGAACATATTCGACTCCCCAACGGCGAGGGCATCCCAGGCCGAGGCTCCAAGGCCTGACTTAATGATCAGGGCAACCCCCATCGTCAAAATGAAAAGTCCAATCGTAAAAAACAAAAATCTGCGCTTCATTCACATAGTCTCCTTATCTGTAAACGTTATCATTCGTGTACTTAAAAAAACAGACGAGCTACTTTGATCGTGTTGTTGGTAAAGTAGGAGGTCTGACGTCTTTGAGTTGATAATAATAGTTTACTTCAAAAGGGACGGGAAGGCAAAGTTAATTTTTGTATGGGATTGGGTGAGATGGGGTAGATGTGCTGTAGGTGCGGCGGTGGCAAAACTGGTCGAATGGTCGATAAAAACAGCAAACCCCCATTCAACCCACCAATAACCCATAAAAAAACAACACCCGAACATAGTATTCGGGTGCAGCCTCCAAAACATTTCTATGATTGCTTCTTAAATTGATTGTTTTGACTATTTCTCTTGCCGCCGCCGTCCATCTCTACCGTCGGACCGGCATCCCCCTTCACACTCGCTGCACTAACCCCAGCCTTAGAAGGATCCTTCTTCTGCTTCGCCATATAGAACACCTCCACCCCTAACATTCCCGGATCACTCAGAAAATATGAGGGACGGACCTCCAATTTTCCGTGGGAATGAAGCCGAGAGAGCCGGAAAAGCCCTTTATAACAAGATTTCAATAATAAATGGGAGGAAAAATGGTCGTCTATCCAAGGTCCGTCCCTCAAAATTCACATATATATAATAGGAAAAAATATTTTTACGGTTGTGTATGTCACGTGGACTGGGGTTGTTGAATAGGTTGATTTGGAAGATTGCCCATGGACGTTATGGGAGACAATAGAGAATTTTTTGTAAATTTAACTCTTTAAATATTGCGATATTTTAGAAAATCCGATATATTAGATGTAACAGGAACTCATTCGAGTCTTTTTTTTAAGTAAAAAATGAATGAGTATTCATTCAAAGTGTGTATAAGGGGGAAATACCATTGGTTCGTAGAATTCAGAAAGCCGCAGTGTTAGGATCAGGAGTCATGGGTTCAGGAATAGCCGCGCATCTTGCAAATATCGGCATCCCGACAATGTTATTAGATATCGTACCAAGAGAATTGACCGATGAACATAAAGCGAAGGGGTTTACGGAAGAGAGTAAGGCGTTTCGTAATCAGTTTAGTGAAAACGCTTTAAAAAAGCTCTTCAAGCAAAAACCTGCTCCATTAACATCAAAACAAAACGCTTCACTTATTACGGCAGGAAACTTCGAGGATGACCTTGCAAACATCGGAGATTGCGACTGGGTGATTGAAGTAGTCGTTGAGAATTTAGATATTAAGAAGAAAGTGTTCGAACAAGTGGAGCGCTACCGTAAACCGGGAAGCATCATCAGTTCCAATACGTCAGGGATTTCGATCGAGGCGATGTCGGAAGGACGGTCAGAAGACTTTCAGAAGAATTTCCTTGGAACGCATTTCTTCAATCCGCCACGTTACTTGAAGCTTCTTGAAGTGATCCCGACGAAGAAAACGGATCCGGAAGTCGTAAGTTTCATGAAAACCTTTGGTGAAGACGTCCTCGGTAAGGGTGTCGTCATGGCAAAGGATACGCCAAACTTCATTGCAAACCGTATTGGAACGTATGGCTTACTTGTCACCGTCCAGGAAATGCTGAAGGGCGGCTACTCTGTAGGGGAAGTCGATTCCATCACGGGACCTGTGATCGGAAGACCGAAAAGCGCCACTTTCCGTACGCTCGATGTAGTAGGACTTGATACATTCGCACATGTTGCTAAGAATGTGTATGACCAAGTGGAAGGTGAAGAACAGAAGGTGTTCGAAGTACCGGCGTTTATGCAGAAAATGCTTGAAAACGGCTGGCTTGGCAGTAAGAGCGGGCAGGGCTTCTTCCTGAAGAAAGGGAAAGAAATCCTGGAGCTCAATCCTGAAACGATGGACTATCAACCCCGCCAAAAGCTGAAAACGGCTTCTCTTGAAATGGCGAAAAATGAAAAGGGCTTAAAAAATAAAGTCAAATCACTTGTTTATGCAAAAGATCAGGCAGGGTCACTTCTGTGGAATATCGTGTCACCGGTCTTAACGTATTCAGCCGAGCTACATGGTGAAATCGCCGATGATATCGTGGGCATCGACCAAGCCATGAAGTGGGGCTTCGGATGGGAAATGGGACCATTTGAAACATGGGATGCCATCGGAGTGGAAAAATCGGTAACCCGTATGAAGGAAGAAGGCCGCACTGTACCACAGTGGGTGGAAACGATGCTTTCAGAAGGCAACTCGACTTTCTATAAAGAGGAAAATGGAGAGCGTTATTTCTATCACAATGGCGACTACAAACTTGTAGAGCGGAACCCGAAGGTCCTTGACTTAAAGGCGCTGAAGAACGCAGGAAAACTGATCAAAAAGAATTCCGGGGCCAGTCTGATTGACATCGGGGACGGAATCGCACTTCTTGAATTCCATTCTCCAAACAATGCCATCGGAATGGACATCACCCAAATGATCAATTTTGCCGTTGATGAAGTTGAAAAGAACTTCAAAGGGCTGGTCATCGGAAATCAGGGTAAGAACTTCTGTGTAGGAGCGAACCTGGCGATGATCCTCATGGAAGCGCAGGACGACAATGTATTTGAAATCGATATGGTCGTACGCCACTTCCAGCAGGCGATGATGAAGATCAAATATTCATCTAAACCGGTTGTTGCGGCACCATTCGGAATGACATTAGGCGGAGGAAGCGAAGTCTGCTTACCGGCTGCCCACATCCAGGCGTCCATGGAAACCTACATGGGCTTAGTCGAAGTCGGTGTTGGATTGATCCCTGGTGGCGGCGGAAACAAAGAGCTTTATATGAAGCACTTGGCCAACCTTCCAAACGGAGTGGAATTCGATCTTCAAAAAGTGGCCAATAAAGTATTCGAAACGATTGCCATGGCGAAGGTTTCCACATCCGGGGATGAAGCAAGGGATAATAATTTCTTGAATAAAGCCGATGGAGTCAGCGTGAACAATGATCATTTATTATATGATGCAAAACAGGCAGCTCTTAGCCTATATGAAGCCGGTTACTCGGCTCCGATCCGTAAAAAGGTTCCGGTTGTGGGTGAACCGGGTTATGCAACTCTTCTTCTTGGAGCTCAATCCATGTTCCAGTCAGGCTTTATTTCAGACCACGACCTGATGATTGCGAAGAAGCTGGCTTATGTGATTGCAGGCGGAAAAGTACCATACGGAACAGAAGTCGACGAACAGTATCTGTTGGATCTTGAAAGAGAAGCATTCCTTAGCCTTGTTGCACAGCCTAAGTCTCAGCAAAGAATGCAGCACATGCTTGTAAAAGGAAAACCATTACGCAACTAATCAGCGTTTCAATCATATGAGAAAGCGGGGGAATATCATGCGTGAAGCAGTCATTGTCGCTGGTGCAAGAACACCAGTCGGAAAATCAAGAAAAGGATCATTGGCACAGGTGCGACCAGATGATCTTGGGGCACTTGTAGTGAAAGAAACCCTTAAACGTGCAGGGAATTATGAAGGTAACATCGATGACTTGATCATCGGATGTGCGATGCCGGAAGCAGAGCAAGGGTTGAATATGGCACGGAATATCGGGGGACTCGCAGGTCTTCCTGATTCCGTACCGGCAATCACCATCAACCGCTATTGTTCATCAGGGTTACAATCCATTGCCTATGCGGCAGAAAAAATCATGCTCGGTCACTCTGATACGGCGATCGCCGGCGGAGCGGAATCCATGAGTCTTGTCCCGATGATGGGCCATGTGGTCCGCCCGAATTCGAAGCTTGCTGAAAATGCCCCTCAGTATTACATGAGCATGGGTCATACAGCAGAACAGGTGGCAACGAAGTTTGGCGTATCCCGTGAAGACCAGGATGCCTTTGCCGTAAGAAGCCATCAAAAAGCGGCCAAGGCCATTTCTGAAGGAAAGTTTGACGATGAAATCGTCCCGGTCGATGTGCTTCACCGTTCAGTGAACAGTGAAAATAAACTGGTTGAAAAACCTTTCCAATTTTCAAGAGACGAGGGTGTCAGAGCTGAAACGAGTTCTGAAGTTCTCGCTAAATTACGACCGGCTTTCAATGTGAAGGGCTCTGTAACCGCAGGAAACTCATCACAAACGAGTGACGGAGCAGCGGCAGTCATGGTTATGGACCGTGAAAAGGCAGGATCATTAGGACTGCAGCCGATGGCGAAATTCAGAAGCTTTGCAGTAGCGGGAGTCCCGCCTGAAATCATGGGGATCGGTCCTGTAGAAGCAATTCCGCGGGCGCTTAAGATGGCAGGACTGGAGCTTTCGGATATCGGATTGTTTGAACTGAATGAAGCATTTGCTTCCCAATCAATCCAGGTCATCCGTCAGCTTGGACTGGATGAAGAACGGGTGAACGTGAATGGTGGAGCCATCGCTCTCGGTCATCCACTAGGGTGTACCGGCGCGAAGCTGACCCTTTCACTGGTACATGAAATGAAACGCAGAAACCAGCAATTCGGTATCGTCACCATGTGCATCGGCGGCGGAATGGGAGCAGCCGGCGTATTTGAATTAATCGGTTAATTGGAGGGACGGACCTCGAATCTCGGGGGCCCTCTACTCTTTCAAAATATCATTTTAGGGGGATTCGAAATGGCGAATCAAACAGAAAAGCTAATCAAGGGTGGTAGTTTTTTAATTGAAGATGTAAGCTTTGAGCAAGTTTTCACACCGGAGGATTATTCCGATGAGCAAAAAATGATTGCGAAAACGGCAGAGGACTATGTACTGAAAGAAGTGGTACCTGTCATTGATAATCTGGAAAATCATGAGTTCGATCATTCTGTGCGCCTCTTAAAAGAAGCAGGGGATCTTGGTCTTCTGGGAGCCGATGTACCTGAAGAGTACGGCGGATTGGGATTGGATAAAGTAAGTTCGGCTTTGATTGCTGAAAAAATGTCACGTGCGGGTGGATTCTCCATCTCTCACGGTGCCCATGTTGGGATCGGATCCCTTCCAATCGTTCTTTTCGGTAACGAAGAGCAGAAGCAAAAATATCTTCCTGCACTTTCTACCGGTGAAAAATTAGCAGCTTATGCATTGACGGAGCCAGGTTCTGGATCGGATGCCCTTGGTGCGAAGACGACGGCAAAATTAAACGCAGAAGGTACCCACTACATTTTAAACGGGGAAAAACAATGGATCACGAACTCTGCATTTGCTGATGTGTTCGTTGTGTATGCGAAGATTGATGGGGAGCATTTCTCAGCATTCATCGTAGAAAAAGAATTCCCTGGCGTTTCAACAGGTCCTGAAGAAAAGAAAATGGGGATCAAGAGTTCTTCCACTCGTACACTGATCTTAGAGGATGCTGAAATCCCGATTGAAAATCTACTTGGGGATGCAGGTAAAGGCCATATCATCGCCTTCAATATCTTGAACATCGGCCGTTACAAATTAGGAGTAGGTGCTGTCGGAGCAAGTAAACGTGCTCTTGAAGTAACGGTTCAATACACCAACCAGCGCCAGCAGTTCAAAACACCGATCTCAGGCTTCAACTTAACGAAAGAAAAGCTTGCGACCATGGCGTCTAAATTGTACGCAGCGGAATCTTCCGTTTACCGTACAGTGGGATTATTTGAAGACCGCATGAGCAAACTGACGGATGAAGAAGTAAAGAATGGGACAGAGGTTGCAAAATCCATTGCTGAATATGCAATCGAGTGTTCATTAAATAAATTCTTCGCAACAGAAGTGCTTGACTATATAGTAGATGAAGGTGTTCAGCTTCATGGTGGATACGGATTCATGCAGGAATATGAAATTGAAAGAATGTACCGTGATTCCCGTATCAACCGTATCTTCGAAGGAACGAATGAAATCAACCGACTTCTTGTTCCAGGCACATACCTTCGTAAAGCCATGAAGGGTGAACTGCCATTGCTTCAAAAAGCACAGGCTCTTCAAGAAGAATTGATGATGCTTATGCCTGAAGAAGTGGGCGATGAGCCATTGGCACAAGAGAAATATCTTGTGAAAAATGCAAAGAAAATCGGCTTGATGCTGGCAGGATTGGCTGCACAGAAATATGGTAAAGCCCTAGAAAAAGAACAGGAAATCCTTGTGAACATTGCAGATATCGTTTCACAGGCTTACGCCATGGAATCCGTTGTCCTTAGAACGGAAAAAGCGATTGAAAAAGGTGGAGTAGAGAAAGCGAAACAAAAGCTTCTTTACACACAAATCTTCTGTCAAGAAGCTTTCAACGAAATCGAACAGCATGCAAAAGAAACGCTTGTGGCAACTGAAACTGGTGACACACTTCGTATGATGCTGTCGGCTCTTCGTAAATTCACCCGCCACACACCGATCAATGTGATCGCAGTGAAGCGTGAAGCATCAGAAAAGCTGATCGACGCAGAAAAATATGCACTGTAAGTAAGATAGGGACGGACCTCCGAATCGGAGGTCCGTCCCTTTTTCGTTTCAAGTCTTGACATCGATACGGCAGTGGATTACTATATGTTTAAACGTTTAAGTGTTTAAACATTTAAGAAAAGGTGGTAAGGACAGATGAATAAGACTGTTTTAATTACGGGTGCTTCAAGTGGTATCGGCCTGAATTTCAGCCATAAATTCGCCGGATCCGGGCATGATGTGATTTTGGTAGCCAGAAGTGAGGAAAAGCTGATGGCTTTATCGCAAGAAATCATGAATAAATATGGGGTGAAAGCGTATGTGTTTATTTCTGATCTTTCGAAGCCTGAGGCCTCAAAAAAGCTATATAGTCAAATTAAAGAACAAGGAATCAAAGTCGATATCCTCATTAATAATGCCGGGTTCGGATTATTCGGGGAGTTTGAGGAAACGGAACTTTCCAAAGAGCTGGATATGATCCAGGTGAATATCACGGCTCTGACAGAGCTTAGTAAGTATTTTGGAAATGAGATGGTGAGCCGGAAGAACGGGCGGATATTAAATGTTGCGTCAACGGCAGCTTTTCAGCCCGGTCCATTGATGGCCGTTTACTATGCAACAAAAGCATATGTCCTGTCATTCTCGGAAGCGTTGGCCAATGAGTGGGCAGGCCAAGGGGTGAAAGTGACCGCTCTGTGCCCCGGTGCGACCAAAACCGGCTTCAGCGATGCGGCGGAACTTCAGTCCTCTAAGCTCTTCCAGTCGGGTGTGATGAGTGTGGAAGATGTCGTGGAAGAAGGATATAAACAAATGATGACTAACGACAAAGTCGTGATCGTCCCAGGTATGAAAAATCGAATCCTGACTGGGGCGATTCGATTCATGCCTCGTAAAATGGTCACGAATATTGTTCGGAAGGTACAAGAACGGGTATAATTGAATGTGAATGAGTTGAAGGGAGAAGGCTATGGGTCAAAAAGCAATCGATACATTCCGTGCTTGTATTCCATTATTTCAAGCGCTGAGTGATCCTTATCGTCAGGACATAATTTTACTTCTTGCCGAACAAGAACCTCTTACGGTCAATCAGATAACTGAAAACCTCACACTATCCCGACCTGCTGTTTCCCATCACTTGAAGATCCTGAGAGATCAGCAGCTAGTATCACTGGAGCAAAAAGGAACACAGCGTTTTTATTCCCTTGAGCTGGACAACGCAACGGTCCTCCTCAAAGAATTGGTTGAAACCGTGGAAAAACAATGCGAGTAATGTTCCGGAAAAGAAGGATACTAACGGATATTGTCGAATGTAAGAAATAGCTTCACGGTGACCGGATGGGGAACATACCCTATTCGGTACTTACCAGGAAAGGTGGTGGAATGATGTCATTGACTTTTTATTCTTATCCAAAATGCGGTACATGCAAGAAAGCAAAAAAGTGGTTGGAGGACCAGGGTCTCTCCATAGATGAAATACATATTGTAGAAAATCCCCCGTCAAAAATGGAGCTTAAAAGCCTGTATGAAAAAAGTGGATACCCTCTTAAGAAATTTTTCAATACAAGTGGCAAAAAGTATCGCGAACTGGGCTTGAAAGATAAAGTGAACTTAGCATCTGATGATGAATTATTAGAAATCCTTTCCTCAGACGGAATGCTGATCAAACGTCCGATCACAACGGATGGAAGCAAGGTGACCGTAGGTTTTAAAGAAGAGACGTTCGAGGAAACATGGAAGTAAATATGGGTTCGTGAATTCCAGATTGTGGACGATGAAAAAGTTTCATTATTCACACTTAGTTTTCTTGCTTTTTCGATGAAAAGTGTGTCAATATTAGGTTGTATAACTAGCATTTGGAGGGATAGAGAATGAGTACACCGAAAGAACTTCGTTATTCAGAAGAACACGAGTGGGTCAAAGTTGAAGGGGAAAATGTACGCGTAGGAATCACATCATTTGCACAATCTGAGCTGGGTGATATCGTATTCGTCGAGTTACCTGAAGTTGGAGATGAAATCAAAGCGGACGAGCCTTTCGGCAGTGTTGAATCGGTAAAGACCGTTTCTGAGCTGTACGCACCTGTTTCTGGTAAGGTTGTAGAAGTGAATGAAGAGCTGTCCGACAGCCCTGAGTTCGTGAACGAATCACCTTATGAGAAAGCATGGATGGTCGTTGTGGAACCAACAGACACTGGAGAAGTAGACAAGCTGATGACAGCTGAACAGTACGATAAAATGATTAATGAAGGATAATTTCCAACCTGACACCTTGAGGATTTCTCAAGGTGTTTTGTTATTCTTTTTGGGCATCATATGAGTATTCGTAAAAAGAAAGGATGAATAACTATGGTGCTTGAACCAAAGAAATTAGACGTTACAAGCAGGGTGACAGGCAGGCTTAAAAATGGTGAAGTCGAATTATTCCTCGATGGTCAGTCAATCGGGAGAACTTCCCTGCCCCTTGATGGACTGACAATGGAACCGAACTTCGAAGCAAAAGAAAATAAAATTTATCAAAACTATACTTCCACTGAAGGCCATGATGCAAGGTATACGGATTGTGACGAAGGTGGATGGTGTTAAAGGTGACCCGCGGTGCCAGATTCGTTTATGGATCTGGCACCATTTCTATAAGCCGTTAGGCAAACCACTTGCACTATTTTCCTAAACAAGCGAAAATATGAGTAGAAAGTGGACATCATCTCTTATTATCTGAATATACTATCCTAATCTTATTTCTGAAAGATAAGGTGATGATCATGATGGAACTTGATGAAAAGGTAATCATTGTCGAAGGTACAACCGACAAGCGGAAAGTAAGAGGAATAATTAAAGAACCGATTGAAATTATTTGCACGAATGGAACGATCAGTATCACAAAAATGGACGAACTCATCGATGAGCTGTTTGAAAGGGATGTGTACATCCTTGTCGATGCGGATGATGCGGGGGAGAAATTACGTAAACAGTTTAAGCGTGAATTCCCCGAAGCGGAACACCTTTATATCGACCGGATGTATAAGGAAGTGGCCGCAGCCCCCGAATATCATCTCGCCTCCGTTCTCATTGGTGCAAATATCGATGTGCATAAAGAATATCTAGGAAAAAGGATGATTTAGTTTTGTTGGAGGTAAGCCAGACAGAAGAATTAAACGAATCGATCGAACACCATGCGTTTGAAGCCGTTTATCTATATACACCGATGTGCGGTACATGTCAGGTCGCGGGTAAAATGATGGAAGTGGTCGAGAAACTCCCCCAGTCATTTCATTTTGTGAAGGCTAACCTGAACTATCTGCCCCAATTCGCAGAAGAACAGTCCATTGAAAGCGTCCCCTGCCTTCTTTTATTTAAAGATGGAGTGGAAATGGAGAGAATCTATGCCTTTCAATCCGTGCCATACCTATACGAAACCATCAACAAAATTCAGAACAATTAGTGGGGATAAGAGACCTTTTTTAGATAAGGTCTTTTTATTTTGTCCGGGAAAATTGAGCCCCGAGGAAAGCGAGCATCTGGAGCGAGGGAAATCAACCAGCACGGTGCTGATATAAACAGTCAATTTTCTTTCTACAAACGAGGACATATTTCTCGGGAAATGTTTCGAATCTCATCATTTTTTGACTGGTCATCACCCAATTTCTTACTGTTCGACAAATTAGATAAACTCATTCAAAACATGTCGAGAATGTCTTAAAGGAAAATATACCTAAAAGTGGAATTGATACAATATAGAAGTTTCACTGGGAGGGTATTCATGCGAATATATTTAGAGGAATTAGTAGATCAGTGTCATTCAAGGTATCACTTACGACTCTTGTTTCCAGACAGCGCATTTATTCTTCAGTTTCATTGTGAAAAGGCCGTCTACGGGATTTCTATTTCAAGCGGAGGTTGTGCTGTCATGACCGACCATAGCGGGGAATCACACTTTGTCATCGAGGGAAAAGAGAACGACATGCTATCCCTTCTTTCAGGAGAAGAGCGGTTGTCCCAACTGATCGAGAACAATATCCTGAAAGTCAGAGGAGGATACCGCCAGCTGTTATTTGTAGAGTCCGTCCTTTGGCTGACAAGGTCCAGGGGCAAGGAACCGGTTCAAGTATAAAAAACGTGAGAAAAAAGAATTGACACATTTCTATTTTCGATGATAGAATCTCTCTTGTAGCAAATTTTCAGAGTCTTTAACAATTCGAAAAATTAAATAAATGATACTTTACTCTTATTTAGAGAGGTGGAGGGACGTGCCCTATGAAGCCCGGCAACCGTCAATGAAAATTGAAATGGTGCCAATTCACTCAAAGCTATGCTTTGAAAGATGAGAGAAAGGATAGTCCTATATATGATTATGCCTTTCTGCTTATCGCAGGAAGGCATTTTTTATTGTGTAACGTAAAGGCTTTGGGAATGGCAAGCGCAACGATAATTCTAATTATAAATGTCGTTTTACTCGGAAAGAAGGTGGAGACAGCATGATTACCATTTCAGATGTGAAAAAAATCTATCAATCGAAATCAGGGCCGATTTCGGCCGTTGATGGCGTCAACATCGACATTGCCCAGGGAGAAATTTTTGGAGTGATTGGCTATAGTGGGGCAGGGAAGAGTACGTTGATCCGGATGCTCAATGGACTTGAGGTTCCCACAAATGGAATCGTGAACGTGAATGGACAGATCGTTTCCCAAGTGAAAGGGAAAAATCTTCGGCAGGCGAGACAGTCAATCGGGATGATCTTTCAGCATTTTAATCTCCTGTGGTCACGCACGGTACTTGAGAATATTCAGTTCCCATTAGAAATCGCCGGCGTTTCCAAGAAGGAGAGAATGAGAAGAGCCAATGAATTATTGGAACTGGTCGGATTGGGTGGAAGAGGTGACGCCTATCCGTCCCAGTTGAGCGGTGGACAGAAGCAGAGGGTCGGGATTGCGAGGTCCCTTGCAAATAATCCCAACGTCCTTCTCTGTGATGAAGCCACCTCTGCTTTAGATCCGCAAACAACCGATTCCATCCTTGATTTATTGGTGGATATTAATAAACGTTTAGGTCTGACCATCGTCCTGATCACCCATGAAATGCATGTGATCAAAAAAATATGCCATCGTGTGGCGGTCATGGAACAAGGGAAGGTGGTAGAGCTTGGGGATGTTCTTGAGGTGTTCAGAAATCCTAAAGAGCAGGTGACGAAGCGATTTGTGAGAGAAGTATCTCAAGTGGAAGAAACAGGGGAAGCGTTGGATCACCTCTTAGCTCAGTATCAGGACGGAAAGGTACTGAAATTCACCTTCGTTGGTGAATCGACTGAGCAACCGCTCATTACCAGTTTGATCCGAAGATTCGACCTGGATGTCAATATCCTTCAAGGACAGATTTCCCAAACGCAAAAAGGGGCTTATGGTACGCTATTCGTCCATCTTGATGGAAATGAAGAGACGATTCAGGCAGCCGTTGCCTTCACTGAAGAACAGATGGTCAAAGTGGAGGTGATCAGAGGATGATAGAAAATTTATTTCCGAATGTGGACTGGGAGAAGATGTGGGAAGCGACCATCGAAACCCTTTATATGACGGGGATGTCAGTCTTGATCACCTTCATAGTTGGAATGATTCTTGGGATCCTGTTATTTCTTACATCCAAGGAAAATTTATGGGAAAACAAACTCACTTATACGGTGACCAGTGCAGTGGTCAATGTGTTTCGCTCAATTCCATTCATTATCCTGATTGTATTATTGATCCCATTTACAAAATTCTTATTGGATACCATACGCGGAGCCAACGCGGCACTCCCTGCACTTATCATCGGAGCCGCACCGTTTTACGCCCGCATGGTTGAAATTGCATTAAGGGAAGTGAACAAAGGCGTCATCGAAGCAGCGAAAGCAATGGGGGCGAAGACAAGCACAATTATATGGAAAGTGCTCATCCCTGAATCTCTTCCGGCTTTGATCTCAGGTATCACGGTAACGGCCATCGCCCTTGTGGGATACACGGCAATGGCGGGTGTCATCGGTGCCGGGGGATTGGGGAACCTCGCTTACTTGGATGGTTTTCAACGGAGCAGGGAAGATGTAACCCTGGCTGCGACCATCATGATTTTACTCATTGTATTTGCGATTCAACTACTGGGAGACTACTTCACAAATAAATTAGACAAACGATAAGAGGAGAGAAAACAGATGAAAAAATGGTTAGCAGGAATGGTAGCAGCAACAAGTATCTTTGGATTGGCAGCATGCGGGAGTGATTCCGGCTCTGGAAGCGGCGACGAGAAGGAATTAGTGGTAGGAGCTTCAAATGTTCCCCATGCAGAAATCCTTGAAAAAGTGAAACCGATTTTGGAAGATAAGGGAATCGACCTTCAAATTGAAACGTATCAGGACTATATCCTTCCGAATAAAGACTTGGATAATGGTGATTTGGATGCGAACTATTTCCAAACCGTACCTTACATGGACTTACAGATGAAAGAGAATGAATATGATTTCGTCAATGCAGGCGGAATCCATATTGAACCGATCGGTGTGTATTCTAAAAAGTATAAATCTCTTGAGGACCTTCCTGAAGGTGCCACGATCCTGATGAGTAATTCCGTATCCGATCATGGCCGCATCCTTACATTATTAGAGAAAAAGGGTCTGATTACGTTAAAGGACGGTGTGGAAAATACACAGGCACAGCTGGAAGATATTAAAGAAAATCCTAAAAAACTGAAATTCGATTATGAGTACGAAGCGGCCCTTCTACCGCAAATGTATGAAAACGAAGAAGGAGATGCCGTTGTCATCAACTCCAACTATGCCATAGATGCCGGTTTGAAACCCCTTGAGGACTCCATCGCCATCGAAGACAGCAACTCCCCGTATGTGAACGTAATTGCTGTAAATAAAGGTGACGAAAACAAAGAAGAAGTAAAAGAACTGGTCAAAGCCCTGCGCTCAAAAAAAATCCAGGACTTCATCAATGAAGAATGGGATGGAGCCGTTGTACCTGTAACTGAATAACAATAGGAAAAGCCGGTGCTTATGCATCGGCTTTCTTTCATCTAATCGTAATCGGTAACTTTTTAACATATTCATTTTCAATTTGGCTCATACTATTTCCGATGAATCTATTTTTGAAATGGAGTTGGATGATATGCAGATGGAACCAAGAAATACAACAGAAGCAGCCCTTCATGATTATAAAATGGGACTTGGAATCTTCACTGAGAAAATGCCAGAGCTTGCAGAGCAATATAATACATTTACAGAACACTGCTTCAGAGAAGGGGTCCTTTCCAAAAAAGAAAAACAGTTGATTGCACTTGGAATCAGCCTCTATTCCCAGGATGAATATTGTATCATCTACCATACAAAAGGATGCCTGGATCAAGGATGTTCTGAAGAAGAGGTCCTCGAAACCATCGGTGTCACAGCTGCATTCGGTGGAGGCGCGGTCATGAGTCAGGCTGTGACACTAGTACAGCAGTCGATTCAGGATCTGAATCAATTAAAGCAGTGAGTGTATCGAGAAGGAGAAATCCTTCTCTTTTTAATGGGGAAGTTTAGGATATGCATTCCTTCGAAGGTAATAAATATACACTCCAGCTAATAATATTCCATGTGTACACTATTATTTGGCAGTATAATGGCGGAATTGTGTGAAAACTTAAGGGTAGCCCCCGGGAATCAGGCTGACGGATGAATTTCAGAAAAAATGATGACATACCGGTTTTGTCTTGTGAACGAGGGGGTAGTATAGTTGTAAAGTAATTAAAAACCTGAAAGGAATGATTCATTATCGACTCTCTTGAGAGTATCTCGTACACAAGTGAAATGGAGAAAGCAATGCATGGAGCCCATGGAATAGGTTATGAGGTGTACAAACGAAAGCATGAAGTCAGAATGCAAGTAGAGAAGAAAAGAGAGCAGGATTATAAAGAAAGCAGAAGAATGATTGCGGCCCTTGATCGCAGGGTGCACGCTAATATATAATAAGGAAGAAAAAAGAAACCAGTGTAGACGATGCACTGGTTTTTTGGTTTTTATCGATGATTAAAGTGGTGCGAAGCCGCTATCCGTCCGCCTAAGCAAAACAGGACGTAGGTATCCTACATTTTTCCACATGTTTTGACCAACAATAGAAAAGGATTCTATCGTTCGGTTAACATGAACTGACAACTTGAAAAAGTTGATAATAGCTTTTATTTGTTATAAGATTGTAATGAGAATAAATTGAGAATGATTAAAGAATTATATTCTTAAATTCATTATAAAGTCACGGAGGTAAATATACATGGCAGGTTCTACTTTAACAATTAAAGATCTTCATGTTGAGATTGAAGGAAAGGAAATC
This sequence comes from Rossellomorea vietnamensis, assembly GCF_001305855.1. Taxonomy (GTDB): domain Bacteria; phylum Bacillota; class Bacilli; order Bacillales; family Bacillaceae_B; genus Rossellomorea; species Rossellomorea vietnamensis_A. The sequence continues at coordinate 32,480 of NZ_LIXZ01000010.1, forward strand.
CTGAAAGGGGTTAACCTTGAAATTAAAGGTGGAGAAATCCACGCAGTAATGGGACCGAATGGTACAGGTAAGTCAACATTATCTTCTGCTATCATGGGTCATCCAAAGTATGAAGTGACAAAAGGAAGCATCACGTTCGACGGGGAAGATGTACTTGAAATGGAAGTGGATGAGCGCGCCCGCGTAGGTCTATTCCTTGCAATGCAGTACCCAAGTGAAATCAATGGAGTAACGAACGCAGACTTCTTACGTTCAGCAATCAACAGCCGTCGCGAAGAAGGAGAAGAAATTTCTCTTATGAAATTCATCCGCAAGATGGATTCTGAAATGGAATACTTGGAAATGGATCCGGATATGGCTCAGCGTTACCTGAATGAAGGATTCTCAGGCGGAGAGAAAAAGCGTAATGAAATTCTTCAATTAATGATGATCCAACCGAAGATCGCCATCCTTGATGAGATCGATTCAGGTCTTGATATTGATGCGCTTAAAGTTGTTTCCAAAGGGATCAACAAGATGCGTGGGGAAGATTTCGGCTGCTTGATCATCACTCACTATCAGCGCCTTCTTAACTACATCACTCCTGATCACGTTCACGTTATGATGCAGGGACGCATTGTGAAATCAGGCGGCGAAGAATTAGCACAGCGCCTTGAAGCAGAAGGATATGACTGGATTAAAGAAGAGCTGGGAATCAAAGACGAAACTGTCGGCCAAGAAGCGTAAGTGTTAGGGGGATGAAAATGACTGTAGAAACGAAACTACCAGTAGATCAAGACTATGTCAGCTCCTACTCAAAACAACTTGGAGAGCCGGAATGGTTAACAACCCTTCGTACAGATGCCTTTGATAAAGTAAAGGATCTAAGCCTTCCAGTTGCTGATAAAACGAAAATCACAAATTGGAATTTTACTCAATTCCAAAAGCACACAGTGGATAGTGATACGTTCTCATCATTGAGTGAGCTGCCGGATGAAGTAAAAGCATTAGTTGATTTAGAAAGCAAGGATCAAAGCCTTTATATTCAACGGAATAATACACCTGCTTTTCTTTCTCTTTCAAACGAATTAAAAGACAAAGGTGTTATTTTTACGGATATTTTTACAGCAGTGAAAGAGCACAGTGAGCTTGTACAGAAGTACTTCATGACTGAAGGCGTGAAAACGGATGAGCATAAGCTTACGGCCCTTCATGCAGCACTGATGAACGGAGGAGCATTCCTTTACATTCCTAAGAACGTGGAACTCTCTCAACCGATTCAAGCGGTTTATGTTCACGACAACGCAGAAGTGGCTATGTTCAACCATGTATTGGTTGTCGCTGAAGAAAACAGTTCTGTCACATATGTTGAAAACTATGTTTCCACCACGGATGTGGAGGATGGTGTCTATAACATCGTAACGGAAGTGCTTGCGAAAGATAATGCGAAAGTGGCATACGGCGCAGTGGATACCCTCTCAAGCGGAATCACGACTTACGTAAACCGTCGTGGAGTGGCTGCAAGGGATGCACGCATCGAGTGGGCACTGGGATTGATGAACGATGGTGACACCGTTTCTGAAAACGTAACGAACCTAATGGGTGATGGCTCATATGGTGATACGAAAACCGTAGTCGTTGGACGCGGGAAACAGAAACAAAACTTCACGACAAAGGTTGTTCACTACGGTAAGAATTCTGAAGGATACATCCTGAAGCACGGAGTAATGAAAGACGAATCGTCTTCCATTTTCAACGGTATCGGTAAGATTGAACATGGCGCATCGAAGTCAAATGCAGAGCAGGAATCGCGCGTATTGATGCTTAGTGAAAAAGCACGTGGGGATGCAAATCCGATCCTTCTTATTGATGAAGATGACGTAACGGCAGGGCACGCTGCTTCAGTAGGTCGAGTGGATCCACTTCAACTTTACTATTTGATGAGCCGCGGAATTCCTCAGCATGAAGCTGAACGTCTTGTGATCCACGGCTTCCTGGCTCCAGTGGTAAAACAATTACCGATCGAAGGAGTCAAGAAACAGCTGGTTGAGGTTATCGAAAGGAAAGTAAACTAATGGATGTAAAAGAGATTCGTAAACAATTTCCGATTCTCGACCAGGAAGTAAATGGCCATCCACTCGTTTATCTTGATAGTGCCGCAACGTCTCAAAAGCCGGTTTCCGTCATTGAAGCAGTAAACGATTATTATCGAGGATATAACTCGAATGTTCACCGTGGTGTCCACACCCTTGGGACGAGAGCGACAGATGGATATGAAGGGGCCCGTGAAAAGGTCCGCAACTTCATCAACGCTTCCTCAACTCAGGAAGTCATCTTCACCCGTGGAACGACCACCGCGATCAATACCGTCGCTGCAAGCTACGGCAGGGCCAATTTGGGCGAGGGCGATGAAATTGTGATCACACATATGGAGCATCACAGTAACATCATTCCTTGGCAGCAGCTGGCGAAAGAAACAGGAGCAACGTTGAAATACGTTCCTCTGCAGGAAAATGGAACAATAGCGATCGAGGATGTGAGGGAGACCGTCACTTCACAAACAAAGATCGTTTCCATTATGATGGTTTCAAACGTACTCGGTACGATGAATCCAATCAAGGAAATCACCAAGATCGCCCATGAAAATGGCGCCGTCATGGTGGTGGACGGAGCACAGGCTGCTCCACATATGAAGATTGACGTACAAGATTTGGACTGCGATTTCTTCGCCTTCTCCGGTCATAAGATGGTAGGTCCTACCGGGATCGGGGTATTGTACGGCAAGAAAAAGCATCTTAATAATATGGAGCCTGTGGAATTCGGCGGCGAGATGATCGATTTTGTCGGACTGCAGGAATCAACTTGGAAAGAGCTTCCGTGGAAGTTTGAAGGAGGCACTCCGATCATTGCAGGCGCCATCGGTCTAGGAGCTGCCATCGATTTCCTTGAGCAAGTCGGTCTTCATAACATTGAAGAACATGAGCATAAGCTTGCCGCTTATGCCTTGGATAAGATGAACGAAGTAGAGGGTATGACCATTTTCGGACCAAGTGATCCCGGGCAGCGTGCCGGTCTTGTGACATTCAACATAGATGATGTTCATCCGCATGATGTTGCAACGGTGCTTGACGCTGAAGGGATAGCCGTTCGTGCCGGTCATCATTGTGCACAGCCGTTGATGAAGTGGTTGAATGTATCCGCAACGGCACGTGCCAGCTTCTATCTTTACAACACAGAAGAAGATATTGATAAACTTGTTGCCGGCCTGGTAAAGACAAAGGAGTTTTTCAGCGATGTCTTTTAATAATTTAGATCAGTTATATCGACAAGTCATCATGGATCATTATAAGAATCCACGGAATAAAGGTTCTTTAGAGGATGGGAGCTTTACCATCGATATGAATAACCCTACATGTGGAGACCGTATCCACCTTACGTTAAAGGTGGAAGATGGTGTCGTTCAGGATGCGAAGTTTGACGGGGAAGGTTGTTCGATCTCCATGGCTTCTGCGTCCATGATGACACAGGCGGTCAAGGGAAAAGAGATCGAGAAGGCACTCAAGCTTTCCAAGATCTTCTCTGATATGATGCAGGGCAATGATTATGACGACGATGTGGATTTAGGAGATATAGAAGCATTGCAAGGAGTCGCGAAATTTCCGGCACGTATCAAATGTGCAACACTAGCCTGGAAAGCGATGGAAAAAGGAGTGCAGGAAGAAGAGCAGGAATAAGCTCTTTTCCGACTCTATTTAAGAATGGAGGAATCAACATGGCAAAGAAAATGCCTGAGATCGGAGATTATAAATATGGCTTTAGCGATAAAGACGTATCGATTTTCCGTTCTAAACGTGGTTTGACACGGGAAATTGTAGAAGAAATTTCTCGTATGAAAGATGAGCCTAAGTGGATGCTTGATTTCCGTTTGAAGTCACTTGAGCATTTTTATAATATGTCTATGCCTCAATGGGGCGGAGACATGCAGGAACTGAACTTCGATGAGATCACTTACTATGTGAAGCCTTCTGAAAAGTCAGAGCGCAGCTGGGATGAAGTACCTGAAGAAATCAAGCAGACGTTTGATAAATTAGGAATTCCGGAAGCTGAGCAAAAGTATCTTGCAGGGGTTTCTGCTCAGTATGAGTCAGAAGTTGTATACCATAACATGCAATCAGATCTTGAAGATATGGGGATCGTTTTCAAAGACACAGATTCTGCTTTAAAAGAAAATGAAGAACTTTTCCGTGAGCACTGGGCAAAGGTAATCCCTCCGACGGATAACAAGTTTGCAGCCCTGAACTCAGCGGTCTGGTCTGGTGGATCTTTCATCTATGTTCCTAAGGGAATCAAGGTGGATACACCTCTTCAAGCTTATTTCCGTATCAATTCTGAAAACATGGGTCAGTTCGAGCGTACACTGATCATCGTCGACGAAGGCGCAAGCGTGCACTATGTCGAAGGTTGTACAGCACCGGTTTACACAACGAATTCACTTCACTCGGCGGTCGTTGAAATCATCATCAAGAAAGATGCGTACTGCCGATATACGACGATTCAGAACTGGGCGAATAACGTGTTCAACCTGGTTACGAAGCGTGCCGTATGTGAAGCAAACGCAACGATGGAATGGGTGGATGGAAACATCGGTTCGAAACTGACGATGAAATATCCGGCTGTCATCCTTAAAGGGGAAGGCGCCCGTGGTATGACATTATCCATTGCACTCGCAGGTAAAGGTCAGCATCAGGATGCAGGTGCGAAAATGATTCACCTTGCACCTAATACATCTTCCACGATCGTTTCCAAGTCCATTTCCAAGCATGGCGGGAAAGTAACGTACCGTGGAATTGTACACTTTGGCCGTAAAGCGGAAGGCGCACGCTCAAACATTGAGTGTGACACGCTGATCATGGATAATCAATCGACTTCCGATACGATCCCTTACAACGAAATTCTGAACGATAACATCTCGTTAGAACACGAAGCGAAGGTTTCAAAAGTATCAGAAGAACAATTATTCTATCTTATGAGCCGCGGTATTTCTCAGGAAGAAGCAACAGAAATGATCGTAATGGGCTTCATCGAGCCATTCACGAAAGAACTTCCAATGGAATACGCAGTCGAAATGAACCGTCTGATCAAGTTCGAAATGGAAGGTTCAATCGGTTAATCCATCAATCAAACTCCCTTGATATCTCATCAGGGGAGTTTTTTCTGGTTTCAATAGATACCCCTGCCCCCCCTCAGTGAATCCAAACATAAGAATTTCCATTTCCCTTATGATAAAATGGACATGTTCATAATAAAGCAGGTGAATGCGGATGATATACATAGGTGTGACAGGCTGGGGAGATCATGATACCCTCTATGAGAATGTTTCCCCCAGGGACAAACTAAAAGAATACGGAGCTCATTTCCCCATCGTGGAGGTGGACACGACGTTTTATGCTGTCCAGCCTATTCGAAATGCGGAGAAATGGGTAAAGGAAACACCAGAGGACTTTAAATTCATTGTAAAAGCATACCAGGGGATGACTGGTCATCAGCGTGGAGAAATCCCTTTTGAAACAAAGGAAGAGATGTTCAGAGCCTTTAAAGAGTCCCTCACTCCATACGTAGAAGCAGGGAAACTGGCGATGGTCCTTCTTCAATTTCCACCTTGGTACGATTGTAAAAAAGAGAATGTCGATTATATACGGTATTGCAGGGAGCAATTGAAAGATTTCCCTCTATCTCTGGAATTCCGGAATCAAAGCTGGTTCAGGCCGGAGTATCGGGAGAAGACCCTATCCTTCATGGAAAAGGAAGGATGGATCCACAGCATTTGTGATGAGCCTCAAGCTGGTGAAGGCTCTGTGCCCCGGGTGCTGGAAGCGACGCATGAAGATGCCACTCTTATCCGGTTTCACGGCAGAAATCTCTATGGGTGGAATAAACCGAATGGGGAAGATTGGCGGGAGGTCCGTTATTTATATCGCTATAATCGTGCTGAACTCGAGGAATGGATCCCCCATCTTCATCAGTTGCACGAAAGGTCTAAGGATCTGTACATCCTCTTTAACAATAATTCAGGCGGGGATGCGGCTGATAATGCGAAAGAATTGATCGAATTATTGGGGCTTGAGTATGAAGGCCTTGCCCCGAAGCAGCTGGATTTATTTTAGCCGACAGGAGATGAAAGGCAGATGGAATGGATTGTTCTTCTATCAATTGGGCTTTTGGCAGGTGCGATAGGATCACTGGTTGGATTAGGCGGTGGTGTCATCATTGTGCCGGCCCTGATCTATTTTGGTACATATACAAGCCTGGTAGAAGGGGTGAACCCGCAGACGGCTGTGGGTACTTCACTGGTCATCATGATTTTTACAGGGTTATCTTCCACCCTTGCATACTTAAAGCATAAAACCGTCGATTATAAAAGCGGATTGATTTTCTTTGCGGGCAGCGGACCCGGGTCGATACTTGGAGCCTGGGTGAACAAGGGATTGAATATGGAAAGCTTTAATCTTTATTTTGGTATTTTCATGATACTGGTAGCCCTTATTCTGATGGTCCGAAATAAATTAAAGCCTATAGAAAAATTCAGGAATGCTTCTTTCCAGAGGGAATTTACCGATCCAAGCGGAGAAACCTTCCGGTATGGATATCCTCCAGTACTCGGAGTGATGATCGCCTTCGTCGTTGGATTTACATCGGGCTTGTTCGGCATTGGCGGCGGCTCTTTGATGGTCCCTGCCATGATTCTGATTTTTCTTTTCCCGCCCCATGTGGCCGTTGCTACATCCATGTTTATGATTTTTCTTTCGGCATTGGTGAGCTCGGGGACGCATGTACTGTTCGGGAATGTCAAATGGCTATATGCGCTGGCTCTCATTCCGGGAGCCTGGATCGGGGCAAAGGTCGGGGCCTATATCAATACGAAGCTCGAGTCCAAAGTATTGGTGGGCGTATTGAGGATTATTTTGATTTTAATTGGAATTCGATTGATTTATCAAGGAATGACAGGATAACATTCCTCCAATGGGAGTGAACGATTTATGGGAGAAACCATTCATATTTATCATACGAACGATCTTCACAGTCACTTTGAGAACTGGCCTAGAATCAGGGATTTTTTAAAACAGAGAAAACAGAAGCATGTGAATGACGGGGAGACTGTGTATCTATTTGATATCGGTGATCACGTCGACCGCTGGCATCCATTGACGGAAGCGACGTTAGGAAAAGAGAACGTCGCATTATTAAATGAGGCAGGGTTCGATGCTGTAACGATAGGAAACAACGAAGGAATCACATTGGATTATGACGATTTAAACAGCCTGTATGACAGGGCCCGGTTTGACGTGATTGTAGGAAACCTGTTCGATCGTTCCTCGCAGCGCCCGGAATGGTTGGAGACTCACCGTGTTTATCAGACCGGCAGTGGAGTGAGGATTGGCGTCCTCGGTTTAACGGCCAATTTTAAACCTTTTTATAAAGCTCTCGGCTGGAACATTACCTCTCCTTTGGATGAACTGAAGAGGTTGCTTCAGGAGGTTCGACCCAACGTTGATATGATCATACTCCTTTCTCATTTGGGAATAAGGGATGACGAGATGATCGGGGAACAATTCCCTGAAATAGACGTTATTCTGGGTGCTCATACCCACCACGTCTTACCCGAGGGAAAAGAGGTGAATGGCACCATGCTTGGTGCTGCAGGGAAATATGGTCATTATGTCGGGCATATGAAGATTGAGGTGGATACAGCCACAATGCAGGTCAGGGGAAAAACGGCCCGTCTATATGAACAGGGGGAACTCCCGGCTGTTGTGAAGGAAGATGAGGAAAGATATCAATGGTTCCGAAAAGGGGAGGAGCTATTAAAGCAGGAAGTGACCTCCCTGACAAATGCTTTCCCGGTTGATTGGTTTCAGCCATCACCACTTCCTGAAGTGCTTTGTGATGCACAAATGGAGTGGTGTGGAGCTGATTGCGGCTTCCTTAATGCCGGCCTTCTCATAGATGGACTTGACGAAGGAAGGGTGACAAAGCAGGATTTGCATCGCATTCTTCCCCACCCCATCAACCCGTGCATGATCCGGATGAAGGGAGCCGAGCTGAAGGAAATCATTAAGCAGACCCTTAATGAAGACTGGCCTCATCTTGAAGTGAAAGGACTTGGTTTCAGGGGGAAAGTGATGGGGAGGTTCGTGTATTCGAATATCCACTTTGAAGACAATGACATCTTCATCGGAAACCGTCCGATCGAGCCCGGCAAAATATACAAGCTCGCCCTGCCGGATATGTTTACATTCGGTCACTTCTTTCCGGACCTTCAGAGGCTTGAGAAGAAGTACTTCATGCCGGAGTTTTTACGGGATGTCCTTGAATGGAAATTGAAACAGTAAATGTCTCACCGTTTCTGCACTCATGACATACATATGAGTGAAGGGAGCGATGAAACATGATGAATGTATCTCCGATTACCATTGGGGGACATACCTTTACAGCGATTTCTGTTGCACTTCCGAAAACCAATCTCCTCGTCGTGACGAGTGAAAAAGGATATATAATGTGTGGGGCACTTGATGTTGCGCTGCTGAATGAAAAATTAAAGGACAGGGGAATCATCGCAGGAAGAGCAGTTGGTGTGAAAACAATCGATCAGCTCCTCGATGCGCCACTGGAGTCTGTCACATACGAAGCAGCGAATCTCGGTATCCACACGGGAATGGCCGGAAGGGACGCGCTGTTAAAAATGATATAGAAGCTGAGAATGACCAGTCCTCATTATTGAGTGGCTGGTCTTTGTTTTGGGGAGAAATAGAATCATTAGGGGGAATTGTCCTAATGAAATTGTATCCGGAGTTTGAAAAGGGTATTCTTTTATCCGTTCATTTTGCAGTTTTGAAGATAATTGCGTCGAAATCAGGAGTATTTGCGTCATTTTAAAATTTATTGAGTCATAATATTTTTTATTGCGTCAAAATCAGCCTCAATTGAGTAATTTGACAAAATAAGGAAGCTAGACACTGTACTCATCCTACTCCTCATTCATAAAATTCCCTCTGATTCCCTCGATATTCTTTCATGAATATTTAACCAAATACACCTTGCAAGATCATTTTTATCCTTTATAATGGAGATACTAGGAAATTTTGTCGAAAAATGAAAGAATTACATAGGAGAATTCTATGAGGCTTATATCAACACGGGCGTTGAAACCCGGCATGGTTCTAGCTACAACGGTATATAATATGAGAGGTCAAGCGTTGATTCATGATAATGTTCCCATTACAGAACGCATGATTTACAGATTGCAGGAGCTTAGTATTCAGTATGTTTATATTGAAGACTCTCTTTCCAGTGGAATCCATGTGAAGGGGACCGTTTCAAGTAAAGTGAGACAAGAGGCGGTTCAGAATATCGAGATGGCCTTCAATCAATTAAGCACATCCAAAGAGAAGCCAAGTCTCCTCATGATTGAGGATAGTGCCTCTCAATTAAAGCAGGTCATTGATGTCGTCCTGTCCGAGGTAAAGGCGAATCATGATCTTTTGACGATTTTGACAGATGTATTTACATACGACTCCTATATTTTTCATCACTCATTTAATGTTACGTTATATACACTTTCCATCGGCCTTGAACTAAAGCTTTCACAGAAGCAGCTGGAGCAGCTCGGGGTTGGGGCGATCCTTCATGATATCGGTAAGATGCTTGTGCCGGAAGAGATCCTGTTAAAGCCCGGAAAGCTTACGGAAGATGAATTCTGCGAAATCAAGAAACACTCTGAGCATGGTTTTGAAATCCTGAGGCAGCTTCATTCCGTCTCCCTGATCATTGCACACTGTGCCTATCAGCATCATGAGAGGCTCGATGGTTCCGGTTATCCGCGGGGGATAAAGGGTGAAGACATTCATCCATTTGCCAAGATCATCGCTGTTGCCGATGTCTTTGATGCGATGACGTCAAACAGGGTGTACAGGAAAGCGATGCTTCCTCATCAGGCGTTGGAGGTCTTGTATGCGGGATCGGGATCGCTCTTCGACCCACATGTGATCGAAGCCTTCCGGTCATCGGTGGCGATGTATCCTAACGGCATGATCGTGGAACTGAATGATGGACGGAAAGGAATTGTCACCGATCAAAATAAAGGGGTGACAGACCGTCCTCTGATACGGATCATCGAAGAAGATGATCAGGAGTTAGACTCACCTTATCCACTCGATTTAAGCAAGGAATTAGACAAGGTGATCACAGGCTTTGATCCGGATTATGAACCGCAATCTCTTAAGATTAAATAAATTTTTGCGTTAAACCCCTCTTACAATGCATACAAATAGCTTGTAAGGGGGGATTTTTTTGTCAAAGTTCAAAACCTACAAACCCCGAAGAGGAGGTCCACTGCCTTTTCGACATGTCATGATCATTACGTTTCTATTCTTTATGATTTCAACAGGATTCGGATTGTGGATCATTAACAAAGGGTTGAAGCCGACACTCCTTGCTTATGCCGAAACACAAACGAGCAGGATCGGTACCCTGGTGATCAATAAAGCGATCAATAAAAAGATTGCCGATGTTCTGGATATTTCCGATATAACCGAAGAAGTGAAGAACCAGGAAGGCGATATCGTTTCGTTCAAATACAATACGCAAACAATCAACAGGGTCCAGGCAGAAATCACGAATCTCGTACAGCAGAATCTTCAGGAAGCAGAGGCGGGGAATATTGAAAATCTTGAGTTCCTCACTGAGGTGGAAATTGATAAAGGGAAGTCCAAAACATCAAAGGGCATAACCTATTCCGTTCCTTTGGGTCAGGCGACGAACAATGTGTTGCTCGGAAACCTGGGGCCGAAAATCCCGATCCGCTTTCATTCCATCGGTGATGTAAGGTCCGATGTGAAAACGACGGTAGAGCAGTTCGGCATCAATAATGCCGTTGTGAAGGTATTTGTGGAGCTTGAAGTGAATGTGCAGATCATCATCCCGTTTGCGACGAAAACAGAAACGATCAAGCAGGATATCCTGGTTGCGATGGGTACCGTTCATCTCGATGTACCGCAATTTTATAACAATGGTGGAGGGGGATCGAGTCCTTCCATTGAATTTCCCACAAATTAGTCAGGAAAAAAAGTTGTCAAAAGAATGATAGTTTGTTATATTAATAAAGAAAATTTTATAACACACCACATCATCAGTCCGATGGGGTAGAGGCGCAGGGTTCAAGAGTAATCTGTTCGAGGATGACAACTGAGAAAACAGATGAAAGGGAATCTTTGCCGAAGTAAATATGCAGGTCGAAGGTGTATTTGCTGGGGTTATCTTGAAAAAGGATAACACTGTCATTATAGGGAAATCCCTATAATGGGGAGCTACAGATCGTGATGGAGCACTTACGTTACTAACAAAGGTAATGATAGTTTCTCTATCGTTGCCTTTTTTTATTATCCTCTGTCATGCTACGATGGTTCCCCCCTATCAAATAGGAGGAGGACACTATGGAAAACACGATTTACTCATTATTACCACCCCTTTTAGCCATTCTTATGGTTATACTCACGAGACGGGTCCTGCTTTCACTGGGAGTAGGGATCATCGCATCTGCCTTTTTGTTGGCAGACTTCTCAATCACCAAAACCATCAGCTTTATTTGGGACGCTTTCAAGGGCATCTTTGTCGCAGACGGCGGACTTAATACCTGGAATGTCTACATCATTTTCTTCTTACTCATTCTTGGTATCATCACGGCATTTGTGAATATCTCCGGCGGGAGCCGCGCATTCGGTGAATGGGCGATGAAACGTGTGAAGACAAGAAAGGGCGCACAGCTTCTTGCTGCGGTACTGGGTATCATCATTTTTATTGACGATTATTTTAATGCCCTTGCTGTCGGACAGGTTTCAAGACCCATCACGGATCGTCACAGAATCTCACGTGCTAAATTAGCCTATATCATCGATTCAACATCGGCTCCGATCTGTGTCGTTTCCCCGATTTCAAGCTGGGGAGCATACATTATCGGGATCATCGGTTCCATTCTTGCAACTCACAATATCACGGAGTACACGGCATTTTCAGCATTCATTCAAATGATTCCCATGAACCTCTATGTATGGGCTGCCGTCCTGCTTGTCGTCATGGTTGCCTATAAGGGACTCGATTTCGGTAAAATGAAAGAGCATGAAGTGCGTGCCCTTGAAACGGGAGATCTTTATGATCCGGGCAAAGAAATTCCCGGAGAATTGAAAAATGATCTTCCAGTCAGCTCAAAAGGCTCGGTTGGCGATCTTGTCTGGCCGATCGTTGCCCTTGTCATCGGGACGGTTTCCATGATGCTGTGGACTGGATATCAAGCGGTGGGGTCATTTGACCTACTGCCGATTTTTGAAAATACGGATGTAACCAAATCATTATTGTATGGTGGATTATTCGGACTTCTTATATCCCTGATTTTCTTCCTTCGCCAAGTCAGCTTGAAAGGAATTGAAGGGAGTGCCCTCGGGACAGCCGTAGTGGAAGGGATCAAGTCGATGCTTCCTGCTGTTTACATTCTGATCTTTGCATGGACGATCGTAACGCTGATCGATCAACTGCAAACGGGTACGTATCTTGCAGGCCTCGTTGAACAATCAAGCTTACCGATGCAGGCGTTACCGGTCATCTTATTCCTGGTTGCCGGCGTCATGGCTTTCTCAACGGGAACCTCTTGGGGATCATTTGGTATCTTACTCCCGATCGCCGGAGAAATTGCTGCAGCGACAGATGTAAGCATCTTACTTCCTGCCATGGCAGCCGTACTGGCCGGATCTGTATTGGGTGACCATTGCTCACCAATTTCGGATACAACGATCCTTTCATCTACAGGAGCGGGAAGCAACCATATCGATCACGTGCTCACACAACTTCCATACGCGATCCTCGGCGCGGTTGTTGCAGCCATCGGTTACCTTGTATTAGGATTCACCGGCAGCACCATCCTGGGTCTCGCAGTCGTCATCATCTTGATCCTGGCCTTTGCCTTTTTGTTCGGTGAAAAAGCAAAGCCTGCATCTGCAGAGTAATTCATAAAAACCTGAAGCCTATTTAGGCTTCGGGTTTTTTTATGTAATCAAGCCGATTTCCCTTCCTGATCCTATCGCCTCCCATTCTCCAAAATCCGACAAAATCCTTATAGTGAAATAGTACTGTTGAAATTTGGTGTATTTCTCAATAAAACACTAAAATAAAGCTTTGACAATTGTCCCGGAACTAGCTATACTGACTTTAGATTATAAATAATCTGAAAATATAAAAATTTCAAATACCTCACAGCAGGTAGTTGGAAAGAACTAGGGGGGAACAACATGGAGAAGCGTGCACAGTTTGGTACACGGGCTGGATTTATTCTGGCAGCTGTCGGTTCAGCAATCGGATTGGGGAACATTTGGCGTTTTCCGGCAGTAGCGTATGAAAATGGTGGGGGAGCCTTCTTTATTCCTTATTTATTCGCTCTTCTAACAGCAGGTATTCCATTATTAGTACTTGAATTTACAATTGGTCATAAGTATCGTGGTTCAGCACCGCTGTCTTATTTCCGTCTTAATAAGAAAACAGAATGGCTTGGCTGGTGGCAGGTATTGATTGCCTTCGTCATTTCCACCTATTATGCCGTCATTATCGCATGGGCGATGTCGTACAGTGTATTTTCTTTCAATTTAGGATGGGGGAAAGATACGGAATCATTCCTTTTCAGTGATTATTTAAAGCTTTCAGTCGACGCAGGCCAGACGGGAAGCGTGGTCCCTGGGGTATTCATCCCGCTTGTCATCGTATGGGCCGTTACACTAGGTATTCTTTTCAAAGGTGTAAAGAAAGGAATCGAAGTAGCGAATAAAATCTTTATTCCAGCACTTGTTATCTTATTCTTAATTATTGTTGTTCGCGCTTTAACATTACCTGGAGCGATGGATGGTCTGGATGCGTTCTTCAAACCGGACTTCAGTAAAATTGCCGATCCGGGCGTGTGGGTGGCGGCATATGGACAGATTTTCTTCAGCTTATCCATTGCCTTTGCCATCATGATTACGTATTCAAGTTATTTGCCAAAGAAATCGGACATTACGAACAATGCGTTCATTACAGGGTTCAGTAACTCCGGATTTGAATTATTGGCAGGTATCGGGGTATTTGCGGCACTTGGTTTCATGGCACAATCACAAGGTGTGGCAGTGCAGGATGTAGTAAGTGGCGGTGTGGGTCTGGCGTTTGTTGTCTTCCCGCAGATCATTAACGAATTCCCGGCGTTCAATGAAGTCTTTGGTTTCCTATTCTTTGCTTCACTCGTCCTTGCCGGATTGTCATCATTAATTTCCATCTCGGAAACATATGTGGCCGCTGTTTCTGAAAAGTTCGGGATTTCCCGTAACAAAGCCGTTCTATTCGGTGGCGGACTTTCAGCTCTTATCTCCATCCTTTTTGCCACACAGGGTGGACTGCTGTTCCTTGATGTAGCAGATTACTTTATTAACCAATTCGGAGTGGCATTCGTCGGATTAGTGGAAGTAGTCGTGATCGCCTGGTTCCTTCGTAAATTGGGAGCATTCCAATCCCATGCGAATGGAATTTCGGATATCCAGCTTGGTGCCTGGTGGAAAGTATGCCTTGGCGTCATCACGCCGATTGTCCTTGGGTGGATGATGTTCGGATTATTCAAAATGAATCTGTTAAAAGAATTTGATACGGAAACAGGAAACTACGAAGGGTATTCAGATGCCTTCATTCTCTATAGTGGATGGTTCGTTGCAGCCTTCGCCATCATTGTAGGGGTGGCCTTCGGATTTAAACGCTGGCACGCCAAGACAGAAGCCGATAGTTATAAGGAGGTAAGCTAACATGAGTGGTAGCGCGATTGCTATGATGGTTGTAGGAATGGTCATCATCTGGGGTGGATTAGCAGCTAGTATCATGAACGCTGTTTCCAAATCGAAAAAACAGGTATAAAGAAAAGAAGCAGACGATGGAATCTCCATTGTCTGCTTCTTTAATGTTTCCTGCTTTTGATCCTGTCCTGGCGTTCCCACATTCTTAAGTGAGGGTAGGGATCGAAAGACCATTCCGTCAGACCATTATCCTTATACATTCCATAATGCAAATGAGGAGGGAATTTCCCTGACGTCCCCGGAGGTCCGTATCCTGAGCTTCCGACACCGCCGATCACCATTCCCGGTTCCACCACTTGTCCGACTTGAAGACCTTTGGAAAAACCGCTCAAATGGGCATAGTAGTGATACGTATTATTAATGTCACGTATTCCGATGCGCCAGCCTCCATAACGATTCCAGCCTTTCATTTCAATGATTCCGTATGAGGTAGCCCTGACAGGAACCCCATAATCAGCGAATAGGTCCGTCCCTTCATGGATCCGTCTTCCACCCCATCCACGGGCATCTCCCCAGGTGTTTCGGTAACTATAGTTGAATCGCAGGGGGAGTGGAAATGCTTTTTGATTGAGATGAATCGTTCCGTACTGTTTATATATTTTGGCGTTTCCCATAATGATACTGACGGTTTTATCCCGTTTATAATAATCCCAGAGGGCAAGCTTGAAGTTGTCGTGATCAATGCCGTAACGGAGTATAAAGTCGGTTAACGCGGCGAGGATATCTTCATCACTTTTCAGGCTTGCTTTCCCGTCAAAATCCCCATCCCGACCGATTCCATTGAAAAGAGCGATCGTTTCAGGATTGTCATCTTCGAGGTGGGGGTTCAGTGGACCGACCCACTTTTCAGGCTCCATATAAATCGAGATGAAAGAGGATGGTTTATCCCTATCTTTACGGGCAAACCGAAGACTCCGTTCATACTGATCAATGGCAGCAAGGTAGTACCAGGGGATATGGGTCAAGGCCTCGCTCTTTTGAAATAGTTCCATACGCTTCGTGTGTATCTGTTCGTCTGTAAGCTGTTCCGCTGCAAAGCTTTGACTTGGACTGATCGTTAAGAAGAATACGATGCAGAAGATCAATCGTTTGTACAAAATCATCCCTCCATTTTTAGGGGCCTATTAGTAGTTTGTATCGTTCACCGGGAATCATAATCATCAATAAATGGTAATAGGGCATCACATGCTTGTTTTCACTTTTTTAGTATGATAAAGTGACAAAAGAAGTATATTGATGATGGCTTTTTTTACATAGGATGAACGAGACAACGTTTCACTCTTTGCCTAAGTCAGAATTATTTAGGATTGGAGATGAGGGGTATGAGTAAGAAAGATGAACACATTCGTAAACCGGATTGGCTTAAGATTAAGCTGAATACGAACGATAATTATATGGGTCTGAAAAAAATGATGAGGGAAAACAATCTTCATACAGTGTGTGAAGAGGCCCGTTGTCCCAATATTCATGAATGCTGGGGAACAAGACGTACGGCTACGTTCATGATCCTTGGTGACATTTGTACACGTGCCTGCCGTTTCTGTGCCGTTAAAACAGGTCTTCCGACTGAATTGGACTTGAAAGAGCCGGAACGCGTGGCGGATTCCGTACAACTGATGAACTTAAAGCATGTCGTTATTACTGCAGTTGCCCGTGATGATCTGAAAGACGGGGGTTCACAAGTCTTTGCTGAAACCGTCCGTGCCATCCGTCGTAAGAGTCCTTTCACTTCCATCGAAGTGCTGCCTTCTGATATGGGTGGGGTATTCGATAATATCAAGACTTTGATGGATGCAAAACCGGACATCATGAATTACAATGTTGAAACGGTCCGCCGTCTGACTCCGAGAGTTCGTGCCCGTGCGACGTACGATCGTACATTGGAATTCCTGCGCCGTGCGAAAGAATTGAATCCGGAGATCCCTACGAAATCGAGCATTATGGTCGGTCTCGGGGAAACAAAAGAAGAAATTCTTGAAACAATGGATGATCTACGTGCCAATCATGTGGACATCGTGACATTAGGTCAATACCTGCAACCATCGAAGAAGCATTTGAAGGTTCAAAAATATTATCATCCTGATGAATTTGCCGAACTTCGTGAAGCAGCGATGGAAAAAGGCTTCAGCCACTGTGAAGCCGGCCCTCTCGTTCGCTCTTCCTATCATGCCGATGAGCAGGTAAACGCAGCAGCGAAAGCCAAACAAGCTAAAGGTGAGCAGGAAGTACAGAACGCATAATTTTAGAAATACAAAAGGACTGACCTGAAGGAGAAGCTCTCTGACAGTCAGTCCTTTTGGTTATTGAGACGTCTAGCTCCGGCAAAGGCTCGAGGTCATAAGTCAAATCAACCAAAAAGGCAAAGAGCGCCTTTCCGGTTGATTCGTCTTATGCTTGTCGGGTCTGAACGAGCCGCCTCCGTTTTTCGAGATGTCTAGCTCCGGCGGCTAGCCCCTCGAGGTCATAAGTCAAATCAACCAAAAAGGCAAAGAGCGCCTTTCCGGTTGATTCGTCTTATGCTTGTCGGGTCTGAACGAGCCGCCTCCGCTTTTCGAGATGTCTAGCTCCGGTGGCTAGCCCCTCGAGGTCATAAGTCAAATCAACCAAAAAGGCAAAGAGCGCCTTTCCGGTTGATTCGTCTTATGCTTGTCGGGTCTGAACGAGCCGCCTCCGCTTTTCTTTAGTCCATCATGTTATTGGTATCTGTATAGTCATTCCGTTTCTGACGATCCATATTGATTTTGTGGGTATCATCATCACGCATTTCGTACTGATCAGACGTCATTTCGCCGTTGGCGTTTTCACCTGAGTCGACATTTCTACCTTGTGGGGAGTCTTTGAGCATCAGGTTGATGGTATCGTCAATGGCTGTATTTACGTTCTTGCTGTCACTATCCATCTGTGCCAGGTTTTCAACGTTGCGCATCAATGCTTTGTCATCGGTCACATAGACATGGTACCAGCGCGGGATGACAGACATAGCCGTTTTCTTTACTTGATCGGCTACTTGAAAACGTCCGTCTTTATCCTTTTTATCGGTCACATAAGAGACGAGAACCTCTTCGTCCGTGACGAGGGTAGAGCAATCTTTCACGTCAGGAAGGGCTACACTCATTTTGCTGATGCTGTCGGCTACCTGCTCGCGATTGATACTGTACATATCCTTCGTGGAAATGTTTTGACCACCGGTAGGGCTCTTCTGCTGGCGGACATAACCAAAGTCTTCACCGCGGTGTGCCCCTTTTTTGGTCCAGCCATTTTCGTTATACAGGTCTTCCCTGTCACTTACATTAATGGTATTCCCATTGTCGTGGAACATTTCCTCGTTGCCTTTGTCGATGCCATTACAGGCTGTCCCGATTAATGTGATGCCGAGGACTGTTGTACCTAAAAGTAATTTATTCAACTTAAACACCCCCTATTTAGTAGGGTGACCATATCTTATGGTAATTTTTCATAGTAATTAATGGACAATCCGTTATAATTTAAAATAAGGAAACGAAAGTGGGTGGACAGAGTTGATTTGTGTGCAGAACACGTGCTATGAAATCGTCGAGGAATTCAGGGACGGATTCAACGAGGATGCTTTCAAGGAAAGATACAGCGATATCTTAAGTAAATACGATTTTATCCTTGGTGACTGGGGATACGGACAGCTCCGATTGAAAGGATTCTTCGATGATCACAATCAAAAGGCTTCTTTCGACACAAAGGTGAGTACTCATAAGGATTACTTATATGAATACTGTAATTTTGGATGCGCTTATTTTCTCGTGAAGAAAGTCAATAAATAATGATGAAAAGGAACAAACGACGATGATCGTTTGTTCCTTTCTTTTACTTGTTTTCAGTATATGGCGGTTCTTCATTCACATCCGGGTCGGCATGAACTGGATGTGATCCGGGTTCCTGACGAGGTATATCCTGGTGCAGGGATTTATTCTCGTAGTTGAAGGCACTATAATAGCGTTGTCCTTCTTCCCATGGTGTACTCTTGTTCTCAACAGGGCTATGCTTACCTCTCGGAGCTCCGTAAGGGCCTTCCGGAAGTGTTTCGGGAACGAGGAAATTACGGTAGGTTTCTACATTGGAGAAGTCACTGTATACTTCGTCTTCTTTGTCATAGGATTTCCGGTCTTTACTCATTTTAACTCCCACCTTTCATACCATTAGTATGTGAGCGGGAGGCGTAGTTCATTCTCTCGGCGGAACCATTTTGGATCAGAGGATGATTTCCCCTAAGAAGTCCCTTAATTCATCTGCTTCTTCCAAGGTTAATTTAAATACACTCTCAACATAGCCGGGTTCATCAAGGTCATCCCTTCCCATGATGGCAAATCGACTGCCCTGAAGGTCCAGAACCAATGATTTTCCGTAATAGCGTTCCGTTTGGGTAATCGCCAGGTCATACCGCTGATTTTCCCCCATGAAACTCACGAATCGCGTTCGTGTATTTTCTGTATCGTCATATAAATAAAAACGTTCACTCATCACGATGCCCTCCTCTTTTTCTGCTTATTTCATCATATCAGACTGAGACGGGAATTGCAGGATGTACCTGTATGGGTCTGGTGAAATTATGTTAAAATAAGGTGTCACGTATTGTTTAAGAGAGAGGTGAGCATCATGTATTTCGTAGACAGGGAAAAGATTGAAGAAATATTGACCTATATGGATGAGCAGCTAAACCTATTCAGTCGTCAAGAACAGTGGAATGCTACACTGGAAAAGCTGGCGCTTGAAAGGGTTGCCCACGTCATCATTGAATCCATCCTGGACGTAGGGAACAGCATGATTGATGGATTCATCATGAGGGACCCCGGGAGCTATGAGGATATCATTGATATTCTTTTGGATGAAAAAGTGATCACAGACAAGATGAGCGAAGATCTTAAACGCCTCGTCGAACAGCGTAAACCACTTGTCCAGGCATATACAACCGTTGATCACAGGCAATTACATACCATCCTGAAAGAAGTGTTCCAAACACTGAGCCAATTCCCGCAACAGGTCCGGAACTACCTTGAAAATGAACTGGGCCCCGTATCGGCATTTAAAAACTAACCGTATTTGACAGCGCTTTCCTTAATGAGGATGCGCTGTCTTATTTTCTTTAGAGAGTACAACTTCACAGCGAAGCAATTTGAAATTTTCGGACATACTAACTACATTATATGGAGGTAGATGATGAAAGAATATAAAGGCTATTTAATTGACCTGGATGGAACGATGTATAAAGGGAAGGAGAAGATCGAAGAAGCGGGGGATTTCGTGAAGCGGCTGCAGGATAAGGGCTTACCTTATCTGTTCGTAACGAATAACTCTTCAAGAAGACCGGAACAGGTGGCGGAAAAATTGCGTTCCTTTGATATACCCGCAACAAAGGAACAGGTATTTACGACATCCATGGCGACGGCACAGTATTTGGCAAAAGAAAAGCCTGAAGGTACGGCCTATGTCATCGGTGAGGAAGGAATACGCTCAGCACTTGAAGAGAATGGCATTACGCTGCAGGACGATAAACCGGATTTTGTTGTAGTGGGGATTGACCGGGAGATTAATTATGAGAAATTAGCCCTTGCCTGCCTGGGGGTGAGAAACGGGGCAACGTTTATTTCAACAAATGGAGATATCGCGATTCCGACTGAAAGGGGATTGCTTCCGGGAAATGGTTCCCTGACTTCTGTCGTGACTGTCTCCACCCAGACCGAACCGATCTTTATCGGAAAGCCGGAGTCCATAATCATGGAACAGGCATTGTCTGTGTTGGGAGTCCCGAAGGAAGACACTCTGATGGTAGGGGATAACTATGATACAGATATCCTGGCGGGAATAAATGCAGGACTGCATACGCTGCTTGTTCATACAGGGGTTACAACAAAAGAGGCGTTGATTCAAAAGCGCATTCAACCAACCTATACAATCGAAACATTGGATCAATGGGATATATAATAAAAAAAGTGGAGGCTAAACTGCAGCCTCCACATCTTCCATGACCCTGCTGAGTACTCAAATAGAAGAAAATGTCTTTAATTAGTAACATATTCATAATAGACAACACACGTTTGTATAAGTAAAATAGAACTAGTGTGAAAAGAAGTAAATAAAATACTATTTATTCTGGAGGGGTACTTTTGTAATGGGCCCTTTTGATAACAATACCTATGCCTCTATAGATATTGTTTTAAGAATAAGTAGTAGGAACGTACATTATACTCCTAATGAATGATGTGTTTTTTTTCCTCTAACTAACGATACTTTTTCCATGACGCATATTTGAGTACCCAGAAGGACCATGACGACAGAAAGTGAAATAGTGAAATTTTTTTAAGAAATTTTCGAAATTAAGTGTAAAGGTATTCTACTAGGGTAAACATCAAAGGTAGTAGGGGACTATTAGCATTGATACCTTTTCAATTTCTAACTATTCTTTACGAATGCACACAACTTTAAGAATGAAAGTCACTGTTTCTTAGCTTGATTTTCGAAACATTCCACGTCATTTCTAAAGAATTTTTAAAAGGGTAGTGAGGTAATGAGTATTACAGTTACAGGACTTGTCGGAAAGAAAATAAGGCACCATAGAAGAGCGAAAGAAATTACCATACAAGAATTAAGTCGAAAATGTGGATTAACGGTTAATTACATTTCGTTGATTGAAAAGGGAGAAGCGAACCCGTCCCTGAACAAACTATTTGCGATAGTGTGCTCGTTGGAGGTCCAATGGGAAGACATCATGCCGACTTGTGAGGAACACGCAGATCTCTACAATCACACGATTCTTTAATGAACTAATTTTCTTTTTTTAATTTCTTGTTCGATCAGAATGATGAATTCATTACTGAGTTTTAACTGTTTTGCTTTTGTATAGGCATCGATAAGGGCTTTGTCACTCAGGAGTTTAATAAGATCTCACCTCGATCATTTTCAGAACGTATGTAAAATGTGTGATGCGTAGATTCGAAAAGAGTGAATGCCTTTTTTTTGGTGCTTATGTATTTTTGTTTAGCCTTGGGTACAACTATAATGAATATAATTACAACTATATTTGTAATTATATATAACTATTCGTTGATGTGCAAACATTAAGTTGGTTAAAAGGATCTAATTGTTTACACTGTATAATCTTTTAGGGTAGATTGTATCAAATACCTTTTACACTTCTCCAACACTAAAAATCAGACGACCCTGTCGTCTGATTTGGAATACTTATTCACCCTCATTCTGCACCTTTCGCCCGATGAGCCAAACGGCTTGAAGCAGCAGCTGCAATGGCGCCTACAATATCATCAAGGAAAGTATGGCACATACCCGATGATTTATCATTCAACCTCTCAAGGATCCCCGGTTTTTGCTTATCGATATATCCGTAGTTCGTGAATCCGATCGAACCATACACATTTACAATTGAAAAGGCCAGGATTTCATCCACACCGTATAACCCTTCATCTACTTCAACAATCGCCTGTAATGGTTCCTCAAGCATCTTTTTCTCAGCTAATATATCTAGTTGAATGCCTGTAAGTATGGCGTTCTGAACTTCACGCTTCGTCAATACACGTTCAACGTTATAGACGCATTCCTTCAATTCAAGATCAGGATGATACTTCTGTTGGAGGTACATGACTAATTGAGCGATATCTTCTATTTCCACTCCTCTTTCATGCAGCCATTTACGTGCGGTACTCTCTAATAAATCCATTGACTCTTTATCCTTCATCTTATTCACCTTTTTCCTTGAAAGATTATAAAACCCCTATTTCGATTAGACGAAGCCTTGTTTTACTCATATGATACCCAATTGAAAAATAGACATAATAATAGCTTCTGTTCTCATTCTTGCCCATCCCTGGATTTGGATATTCATACACCTTTTGGAAAGATGTTCCCGGGGAGCATATTTAGCACATGAATGATGAAAAAAGAACGGTCATTAAAGATAGGAGAGGTCGGTATGTCTCAAGAGATTCTAATAAACCACTTTGGGCTGCATCCTGAGCGGGCATTCTTCGATGGAATGATGGATCGATATATGGTCGGGGGATTAGTATATAGTATTGTGGGTGTATCGAATATGGAACAGGAAACCCTGGTGGAACTGTATAAACTGGCAGAGCACATGAAAAGCTCCGGGGACCGTCATGTGTCGACCTTTGTCCAAAGCAACGAGGGTAAATTCCTCGTGGTGGAAAAGGATAAAGATTATGTCGTCCTCCGAAATGAAGGCACCGAGTCCCCGCCTAATCATAAGCTCGGCAGAAAGCTAAGCAAATTCCATTTCAGGGGACGGACCTTCGAAGAGAAAGTGGAGAAAATAAATCGGATGGGTCAGTGGAAAAGTCTGTGGGAAAAGAGGCTCTCTCAGTTAGAAAAAGCCTATTATCAGGTCATCCAGGACCAGCCCGCTGACGAGTTTGAACGCCGGTTTGTCGAGAGTTATCCCTATTATAGTGCGCTTTCGGAAAATGCCATCCAATACTTGGTCGATACGGAGCTTGATGAAGACCCGAAGGCCGAGGATGCGGGAACGATCTGTCATGAACGGTTTCTTCAAACCACGTGGGGGACCGAAATGTGCATACACTTTCCGTTTCAATGGGTATTCGACCACTGCAGCCGCGACATAGCGGAGTGGGTGAGGGAACGATACTTCATGAGGAGCCAGACATACCATCCTGAGCTTCAGGAATTCCTGAAAGAGTATGAATCGATTACACCCCTTTCTCCTTTTTCATGGAGGTTGTTGTATTCCCGGCTATTGTTTCCCCTGCATTATTTCGAATGCATCGAAGAGTATTACATTTCCCAATCAGAACAAAAGAAAAAGACAGTCGAGGAAAAATTGGAACGCTATTTGAAGAATTCCCATCAATACGAAGCGTTCCTTTCAGACTTTTACCATATGTCCGAAGTGCCGGTGAAAAAATGGGGAATTCCCCTCATAGCGTGGCTGTAATCCGATCCCCTAAGATAGGATGTGCCTTTCTTTTTATGCTAAACTGAAGAAAAGAAAAGGCAGGGGATTGAATATGAAGCCATTCATCTATATTACGAGGAAACTTCCTGAGGCCATTGTCGCCCCATTAAAGAGAGAGTTCGAAGTGGAGATGTGGGAAAAGGAAGATGCCCCTGTACCGAGGGACATCCTTCTGGAGAAAGCAGAGAAAGCGTCTGCTTTACTTACCATGCTATCGGACAAGGTCGATTCTGAACTCTTACAGAATGCCGCCTCTTTAAAAGTTGTGGCAAACCTTGCAGTAGGATATGACAATATCGATCTTGAAGCGGCAAAAGAAAAAGGTATCACGATCACCAATACGCCAGATGTGTTGACGGAAACGACGGCGGATTTAACCTTCGCCCTCCTGATGGCAACAGCACGACGAATCGTAGAAGCCGACCGGTACATTAAAGAAGGAAAGTGGAAAAGCTGGTCACCCCTTCTCCTTGCCGGAATGGATATTCATCACAAAACGATGGGGATCGTCGGTATGGGAAGCATCGGTGAAGCCGTGGCGAGAAGGGCGAAAGGATTTAATATGGAAGTACTGTACCATAACCGTTCCCGTAAACCAGAAGCTGAAGAGACCCTCGGAGTCCGTTATGTGTCATTCGATGATCTTCTTGCACAGTCTGATTTCGTGGTCGTCCTGGCACCATTAAACAAGGAAACCCAGGGGATGTTCCAGGAAGATCAATTCAGTAAAATGAAGAACACAGCGATCTTCATCAATGCGGCACGTGGGGCCATCGTCAATGAAGCGGCCCTCGAGCAGGCGTTAAAGAGGGGAGAGGTCGCGGGTGCCGGCCTGGATGTATTCGAAACCGAGCCGATAAGCGAGGAACATCCTCTTCTCCAATTGGAACAAGTCGTCGCCATCCCCCATATCGGAAGCTCCTCAAAGGCCACCCGTTATGACATGATGACCCTGTGTGTAGAGAACATACTGGCCGTCCTTAAAGGAGACAACCCGAAAAACAGCGGTGAAATAAAAAAATCCTGAACCCAATAAAGGATTCAGGATTTGAGGTTCAAGATTGATTAGAATACTTGCTCTACTTCAACGATACCAGGAACTTCTTCCACCAATGCGCGTTCGATTCCTGCTTTTAATGTGATAGTTGAACTTGGGCAGCTTCCGCATGCACCAAGCAGGCGCAATTTCACAATGCCATCTTCAACGTCTACAAGTTCACAATCTCCACCATCGCGAAGTAGGAACGGACGTAATTTATCTAATACTTCCTGAACGGGTGCAATCATTTCGTTTTCAGCCATAATTATCTACTCCTTTCCTTACTATCTATTATAATGACATATTCGAAAAAAATCTATCAACCTGCAAATGATTGGGCATTTCTTTTTCAAGAAATGTTTCCCATTCCGTTTCCAGAAAGAAAATGGTTCCAACCCTTCTGCTTTTTTTGTAAAATAAACAAAAGAGGGGAATAAGGGGGAGGATCATATGAATCGCAAGCCGGTTGAACTTTACGTGTATGGGGCAGAAATACTCTGTCCAAGCTGCGTGAACTTACCATCATCGAAAGAAACGTACGAATGGCTGGAGGCTGCAGTGAGCAGGAAATACCCAAATCAGCCATTTGTCATTAAATATGTGGATATCCACAATCCGCCGGAAGAAGAATCGGTGAAACAGTTTGCCTCAAGGGTAGTGGAAGAGGATATGTTCTACCCTATAGTCTTATTGGAAGGCAAGATTGTCGGAGAAGGGAATCCCCGTTTGAAGACGATTTACTCAGAATTAGAGAAGTATGGATATGAACCGGTTTAAACCATCTTAAGGTGAGTGAGGCTTTCTATAGTGGAAGCCTTTTTTTTGATGGGATATTTAGCATAAAAAAGAACCGCACGTCGCGGTTCTTTTCTATATCATCCATTATGATATTTATACATCCACAATACACCGGATTTCAATAAACGGGCAACGCGTCCTGTAATGGAGCGCTCGTTTACCAGTCCGAAACCATGTTTCTTTCCGAGGGATCCGAGGATTCCCTTCAGCTTGATCTTAGGTAACTCTGCCGGAAGCTCCTCGTTATTCCAACGCTTCAGCAAAATGGTTACGATTTGTTCAGCCTGTCCTTCAGCAAGTTGTGCACTTGGAGCTTGAGGTAGACTTGCGCAGTCACCGACCACATACACGTTCTCATCCTGTGGCAAATTATGATACTTTGTCAGGACGACGCGACCGCTTGCATCCTTCTCCACATCCATATCTCGAACGACCTTGCTCGGTTGAATACCGGCAGTCCACACGATGGCATCACAGAAAATCTGTTCTTCATGGTTATGCAGCGTATTCGGTTCCACTCTTGTAATATTGGAATTGTTCACGATTTCTACGCCGTTTTCGTCAAACCAACCGTGAACGTAAGAACTAAGGCGTTCAGGAAAGGCATTGAGAATGCGTGGCCCGCGGTCGAATAATTTAATCTTTAAATCAGAACGACTTTCCCTAAGCTCACTGGCAAGTTCAATTCCGCTTAAGCCGGCGCCGACGATGCCGACAATCGAACCCGCTGGAAGATTACACAGAGTCTGGTAAGTCTTACGTGACCTTTCAATCGTCTGAATTGAAAACGTATGTTCATCTGCACCCGGTACATTATGATATTTATCCTCACACCCAAGACCGATGACAAGATCATCATAAGGTACGGGATCCTGATCTTTCATACGAACGAGTTTATTCTCCATGTCCACGCCTGAGATATCTCCGTATACGTAGGATAACCGGTCATGTTCCGGGAAGGACACGCGTACATGTTGATCTGAAATCGTCCCTGCAGCAAGCGCATAGTATTCTGTCTTCAAACAGTGATAAGGATTTCTGTCAATCAGGGTAATCGATACATCTTCAGGTAATTGATTGGGTAATAAGCGAAGAAGGACGCGCATATTGCCATATCCTCCGCCAAGCAGCACTAATTGTTTCATGAAAATTTCCCCTTTTTGCACTCTACATTATTGTTGAAATAGTGTGTGTGAATATAATTTATATCCCGGTATAAATAGGGACAGGGTTTAAAGGACAGTCGCGGGTGAAGCGGGTCCTGGTAAAGTAAGCATTTTCAATGTGAAGCATAATTCGAGTAAATTCTACATAAATAAACCTATTAACATTAAAAGTATATCGAAATAAAGGTGTTTTCACAACAGAAATAAGCGAAAATGTTCACAATCTGTTATACCATTACATGGAATGCAAATCATTGACGATAATGATAAAAAAAGGTAGCATAACAAAGAGTAGTGAGGTGATGGAATTGAAACCTATTATTGAATTTTGTATAAGCAATCTTGCTAGCGGTGCGCAAAAGGCGCTTGAGATATTAGAAAGAGACCCGAACCTTGATGTCATTGAGTACGGATGCCTGGGATACTGCGGAAAATGCGCCCAAGCGTTTTATGCTCTCGTCAATGGAGAGGTCGTAACAGGCGACACGCCTGAAGAACTGGTGGATCATATCTATCAATTCCTTGAAGATAACCCGATGTTCTAAACAAAAGCCGGCCTGACCGGCTTATTTTTTTTGTGAAAGTACATAAAAAAACCAGTGGGGCTCACTGGTTTTTTACATAGTCTTCATTTCTTTATGCATTTCCCGGATTTCATACCAGCGCTCCCTGGCCATTTCAATGATTTTCGGTTCGTTGGAGAGATGCTGCTTACTGATTACTTTAGAAAGATAGGCTGCTGCTTCCTCGATCTTATCCTGCCTCCTAAGTAATTCAGCGATGATATACAGAAGCTTCGTCTCGGACATCATAGATCCTGAAGCACCATCTGTCACATAGGCATCGATGTATTCATGGGCGGCCAGATTAATGAAGCGTCTTTCCTGTTCTTTATCATCTATCTTTCGATAAAGCCAGGCCGTTCGAAGGTATAACCCTGCTGTGGTCACTTTTTTCTCCTTCTTGATCAGGGCACAGTAGGCAGCCAGCTTATACGTATTGACCGCATCTTCATATGACCTGATTTTCCCGTAATCCTGAGGCTGCCAGTGCAGACTGATTTTCTTTTCAAGCTCTGATTTAAGAACAGGAGGTATGTATGCTGTAAAATCATCGGTATAAGAAAAACCGCACTGCGGACAGACGGATACGTTATAAAGCAAAGGATTCACTTCATCTGACTGGTACAGGGGACAAAAGTCACTGTCATACCCGGCGAGCTTCACAAACCGGGACCGGATCCTTGTCGTACTATATGAATGTTTACACGATAGACACTGGTTTTTCTTATCATAAAAGGGTGTCACAACCGTCATGAATCTCACCTCATAATCGGGACTATTTACCTCATTATACCTTGGAGGTGGTAAAGTGAACCAGTGTTTTTTAGTATTGGTGAGTAAAAAGTTGTATTTAATGAGAATATTCGTATAATTACCTTTCCAATCATTCACCAAAGCCCCATCGGTTGAGTAGTAAAATAGAAAGGAGTATACTAAGTAGTAAGAAATGAAAAGGTTGGGGGTGTAATGAATGAGTGAAGTTGTCATTCTAACAGAAGCTGCTGCCCTTCAGATTAAAGATATGATGAAGGAACATGACGAAACAGATGCCATGTTACGTGTAGCGGTAAAAGGGGGAGGCTGCAGCGGCCTTTCTTACGGTATGGGATTTGAACATGAGGTTCAAGATGGAGATACAACGACAGAGCAGCATGGAATCAAGCTTGTCATAGCAAAAAATGATGCTGCCATCCTGAACGGTACGAAAATAGATTATAAGCAGTCCATGATGGGCGGCGGATTCACCATCGACAATCCGAACGCCATTGCTTCATGCGGGTGCGGATCATCATTCGTGACGGCGACGAATAAAGGTACGCCGGAGGATTGCTAAACATAAAAGGGACGGACCTCAATTTGTGAGGTCCGTCCCTTTTTCAATTTTAATGAATGTTTTTCAGCGCTTCTTCTACGGGTGTGTCACCGCTTAAGATCTCGAATACTTTGTGGTTGGTTTCTTCTATTGTTAAAGAGTCGACAAGCACTTTCGCAACGTCTGCACGGGGAATCTCACGGTTTTTGTCCGTGATGCTTGTAGCCGCTTCAATCTTTCCTGTTGAATCATCGAATGAAAGGGATCCAGGGCGGACGATGGTGTAATTTAAGCCGCTCTCTTTCAAGTGGGCATCCGCAGCACCCTTGGCTTTTAAGTAGAATTGCAATTCATCCGGTCCGCTTGAAGGATTACCCGCACCCATGGAGCTGAGCATCACAAAACGCTCGATACCCATCTTCTTGGCATAATCGACTGCTTTCTTAGCACCCTCCTGGTCGATGGCTAACGTCTTATCGTCTCCTGTCGATCCACCACTGCCGGCAGCGAAAATGACGGCATTCACATTTTCAAGGGCATACGAGAAATCCTGTTCAAGGTCGGCAACAATCGGTCTTGCCCCCAAGTCTTCCATTTCCTTCGCCTGTTCTGTTTTTCGGATCATGGCTCTCACGAAATGTTGACTGCTATTTGAAAGTTCCTTCACTATATGGCGGCCTGTATTGCCGTTCGCTCCGATAACTAACACATTCATTTTACACATCATCCTTTATCTGAAATTTTTTGTCCTACTATTGGTCTACCCATTCATGGTGAAAATAAACAAAGGAGTGGGTAGGGATAAAATGAAGGTCATGATGAAGAGAAGTCAATCTTCTTTAAATAAGAAAAGGTTCAGGATTCGATATCCTGAACCTTCTGAATGGAATTAATCGTTAAACATGGACGTACTGTGCATCGGCTGTACCCTTGCCTTTGGATCCATATAGGCCTTCGCGTTATTCACCGCTGTCGGTGCCTCCCCGAATCCGCTGGCGATAAGCTTGACTTTCCCGTCATACGTACTGATATCACCTGCTGCATAAATGCCCGGGACATTCGTTTCCATTCTGGAATTAACCACGATTGAGTTCTTTTCGATTTCAAGACCCCAGTCTTTGATCGGACCGAGGGAGGAGACGAATCCGAAATTTACAATCAATTCATCAAGGTCGATGATTTCCTTTTCGTCGCCTTTCGTTTCCTCAAGTATCAGCTGATTGATCTTCTCTTCATCGACGACCAGCTCAGATGGGACGTATGGTGTTTTCAATTCAACTTTGGAGTTGTGTAAATTCTCCACGCTGTGCTCATGAGCCCTGAATTTATCCCGTCTATGTACGAGATAAACCTTTTCTGCGATCGGCTCAAGCATAAGAGCCCAGTCAACAGCAGAGTCTCCGCCACCGCAAATGACCACTTTCTTACCTCTGAAATGCTCCAGATTATCGACAAAGTAATGAAGGTTTTTCCCTTCAAACCCGGATGCATGCTCTAGTTCCAGGCGGCGTGGCTGGAAGGCGCCGTTTCCTGCCGTGATGATGATCGTTCTTGAGAAGTGAACTTCTTTATCGGTGGTGAGCTTGAACATACCGTCAGCCTGCTTTTCTACACCTTCTACGGCCTGCTCCAAACAAATGGTCGTTTCGAATTTCGCCATTTGCTCTTTTAAATTATTGACCAGTTCCTGGGCTTTCACTTTAGGAAAACCTGCAACGTCATATATGTATTTCTCAGGATATAGAGTAGCAAGCTGCCCCCCGAGTTGTGGTAAACTCTCGATGATCTTAACTGATGCTTTTCTCATGCCGCCATAGAACGCTGTAAACAGCCCCGTTGGACCGCCGCCTATGATCGTGATATCATACACTTTTTGATCTTCCTTCAACTGGATCCCTCCAACAATTAAGATGTATTCTGTTTTCATTTATTCTATCATACCGGTTTCGATTCTTCACAATAATCGGCAATATTAGTAGGAATAATCAGACTTTTATCCGATTGGATGTAAGACCTTTCGGGTAGACGGAGCTTATATGCTTCCCTGTACTATTATTTAAATATTCATAAGTTTTCAATTTACGATATACATCTTGAAAATACATCACAAAAAGAATATTATGTAATGTAGACATATTGTTAAGGATTTATGACAATTTTCGCAGGGCTATGGAATAGTTCGTGAAAAAGGTCACATACTTTTGTTCTCATATTTTTTATACTCTATTTCCTTTTTCAATGAGGAAAAAACATCGCGTTTGATTTGTTTTAGTTTCCTTTTTATAGGGAAAAAGATAATAGCATCATATT
This sequence comes from Rossellomorea vietnamensis, assembly GCF_001305855.1. Taxonomy (GTDB): domain Bacteria; phylum Bacillota; class Bacilli; order Bacillales; family Bacillaceae_B; genus Rossellomorea; species Rossellomorea vietnamensis_A. Next base: position 63,533 of record NZ_LIXZ01000010.1, read on the forward strand.
GAACGGGATAAAAACGCATAATGTGGAGGACTCTAATAGTATCCAAAGCAAATTTATCAAAAAAAGGTGGATGTGATTCAGTTGAGAAAGCCAAGAATCGTTGTATTAGGTGCAGGTTATGGTGGATTAATGACGGTTACCCGTCTTCAAAAGCAACTTGGAACAAATGAAGCAGAAATTATTTTAATTAATAAGAACGATTATCACTATGAAACCACTTGGTTACACGAAGCTTCCGCAGGTACGCTTCATCATGATCGTGTGCGCTACGACGTGAAAGATGTTGTTAACACGAGCAAAGTGAACTTCCTGCAAACGACTGTGGAAGATATCAAAGTGGAAGAGAAGAAAGTCATCACGGGTGAAGGCGAAGTAGAATTCGATTACCTGGTCGTAGCACTTGGTGCAGAATCAGAAACATTCGGAATTCAAGGCCTTCACGAGCATGCATTCATGATTTCAAACATCAACTCTGCCCGTCAAATCCGTGAGCACATTGAATTACAATTTGCTACGTATAAGAACGAAGGCGAGTTGAACGATGAACGCTTGACCATCGTTGTCGGTGGAGCAGGTTTCACTGGTATCGAATTCCTTGGAGAACTTGGTAACCGTGTTCCTGAGCTTTGCCATGAATATGATATCGACCGTAAGAAAGTACGAATCGTATGTGTGGAAGCTGCGCCAATGATCCTTCCTGGATTCGATCCGGAGCTTGTGAAATACGCCCGTGCCAAGCTTGAGAAAAAAGGCGTGGAATTCCATATCGGAACTCCACTAAAAGAAGCTAAAGCAGACAGCGTTGTAATCGCCAAAGGTGAAGATGAAGTCGAAGAAATCAAAGCCGGTACGATTGTATGGGCTGCAGGTGTCCGCGGTAACTCCGTCATCGAAAGAGCTGGAATCGAAAACATGCGTGCCCGCGTGAAAATCAACAGAGATCTTCGCGCACCAGGCCACGATAACATCTTCATCATCGGTGACTGTTCACTGATGATCAATGAAGAAACAGATCGTCCTTACCCGCCGACTGCACAGATCGCCATGCAACAAGGTGAAGTTTGTGCCCGCAACATCGCTTCTTTACTGCACGGTAAAGAGGATCTGGAATTATTCACTCCAGACATCAAAGGTACAGTATGTTCCCTTGGTGAAGATGATGCAATTGGTGTCGTTTACGGCAAGAAAATCACTGGTACAAAAGCTTCCTTCATGAAGAAGGTAGTCGACAACCGTGCTCTTTACATGGTTGGTGGACCATCTCTAGTGTTCAAAAAAGGAAAATTCAAGTTCTTTTAAGTCTTGAATGATTGAATGAAAGCAGAGTGGATTCCACTCTGCTTTTTATTATGGGAGAATGTAGAGGGAGGTGCTTATAATGAAAAGGGGTAAGGTATGGTTGGCCGTTGCAGGTCTGGTCATTGATGAACATGGTAGATGGCTGGTGGTCAAGAAGAAATACAGCGGATTGAAAGGGATGTGGTCCCTTCCAGCAGGATTTGTGAACGCCGGGGAAACAGTCGATGAAGCAGTCATAAGAGAAGTGAAGGAAGAAACGGGATTACATACGACCATCAAAGGGATCATCGGTGTAAGATCAGGGGTCATCCAACAGGACATCAGCGACAATATGATGATTTTTCTGCTGGAGAATGAGGGAATTTCTTCTATTGAAAAAGAAGAAGCTGAATTATGGGATGTCCAGTGGAAGTCCCCTCAGGAACTACTGGCAGATGAGAAGACATCCGTGATGGTGCATGAGATGATCAAACGCATGGGCTCTCAACAGAAATTGAATATGATAGAAGGCATCAATCCAGGGGAGCAGTTCGCCTACACAGAATATCATTTATTTTTATAAAATTCTGTAAAATTTACGAAAGAAAGAGATAATGAAAGAAAAACATAAATGTATTCGCTTTCTTAAAGGTACATCCCCTATAATGTCCCTTTTCTTTATTTAGGATAGATGATATATTATCAGAAAATTAAGAAATTAAAGAAAAGGGAGAGGGAAAAATGAGAGCTACTGCGAATGCTAAAACGAAATACTGTCTTTATTGTTCAGGAAAAGGATACTTTCAGTTAGTATTGGGTGGTTCTGAAACGTGTCCGTGCTGCGGAGGCAGCGGGAAACAGAAATAACCCCCTAAAGGATAGAGAATGAAAAGAGACCTAACGAAGGTGGATACTTCCCTTGTGAAGTATGGAAACCGTTGTTGGGTCTTTTTTTATGTCCGGATGAAAATAAGTTTATTTTGTGAATAAGTGACAAATCTTTCCCTGAAAATATTGACGCTTACATTTCACTCGGGGTACACTATTCTTTAGTGTTATGGAGGTGTAATTTGAAATGCCTATACATGTAATGATTATATCGATGCTTCTATTTTTTGTTCTATTTTTCGGAATAGGGTTTTTGTTAAATATGTTATTGCGCATGACGTGGATCATGGCCATCATTTATCCGATTGTCGTTATTTTTATCGTAGACGAAGTGCGTGTTATAGATTATTTCCGAAATGCAGGGGAGTCTTTTTCAGAACTTGGGACAAGACTCAGCCACTTGGCCGTAGCCGATCTCGTCATTCTCGGAAGCGGCCTCGCAGGAGCCATCCTGTCAGGCATCGTAATGAGAATACTAAGAGCAAAAGGATACCGAATGTTCTAACCAAATCCGTTTAACCGGGAACGTAAGTCCCGAGGTTGAACGGATTTTTTATTTTTATCTAAGTAAGTATTTTAGAGGATGGAACATACTAGTTGAAGGAAAGAATCACCCCGCTTTAACGGGGGATTTTCAACGAAAAGTCCACTTCAAATAATTTCCAAATATTGAAACTATTCGATTTTTTTATCAATTTATGCATATATCTCCTCCCGAATGGGAAGTATGTAGGGTGGGAGGAGTGAATACATGAATCTGTTTAAAATTTGGACAAAAAGATTCGTTATGGTCAGTTTGTTTATCCTTGCACTCGCCACGACCTTTCAATCGGTGTCGGGAGTAGAGGCGCAAACCTTGAAAACCTGGATGATGGACAAGGGTGACAATGATCTAAAGAGTCTCCAAGATAAAGAGCATAAGACAAATCCCCTGAATTTGTCATTCAAGTTTCTTAAAAGGTTTACAGGCAATGAGACAAAAGTGTCAGCCAGTGCTTCTGTTAAGCCTGCAACATTGGAAGAATCCATTGATTGGGATCAATATACGAAACATACGGTTGTAGCGACGGGCTATACTGCCGGCGTTGAATCGACGGGGAAGGACCCTGGTCATCCCCTTTACGGCATTACATATTCGGGAGTGAAGGTGAAGCGTGATCTGTATTCGACGATCGCAGCGGATATTTCCGTCTATCCAATCGGTACCATCCTGTTTATCCCGCATTATGGATATGGGGTCGTAGCCGATACAGGGAGCGCGATCAAAGGAAATAAAGTAGACCTGTATTATGAAACAGTGGACGACGTTTATAATGAATGGGGCAAGCAGACCCTGGACGTCTACGTGGTCCAGATGGGTACGGGTGAGTTATCCGAAAAGGATTTGACCGATCTTAATGAGAACAAATCGATGCAAGTCTTCAGGCAGCAGATACTATCACCTGAAAAGGAATAGAGACGGGCACGCAGTCGAACTGCGTGCTTTATTTATGTGCCGCCTGCCTTGGGTAGAGGGGCACATCAGCTAAGAAAAGGTGCAATCAGTTTAGCAACAGTGTAAAAAGGGAAAAAGTAAAGTGAGATTCGAAACCAAAAGGAGTGGAAGATATGAACAAAAGTCAATTCGACAAAATGAAGAACGGAAAGGGATTCATCGCGGCGCTTGATCAAAGCGGCGGCAGTACGCCGAAGGCATTGGCAGGGTACGGCGTGAAGGAAGACTCCTACTCAAATGAAGACGAAATGTTTGATAAGGTCCATGAAATGAGGACGAGAATCATCACTTCCCCATCTTTCAGCCCCGATAGGATCCTAGGGGTCATTCTGTTTGAACAAACGATGGACCGGGAAATCAAAGGTCAATATACAGGGGATTACCTTGCAGATAAAGGCATCGTCCCTTTCCTGAAAGTGGATAAAGGACTGGCGGAAGAGGAAAATGGTGTACAGCTCATGAAACCGATCCCTGACTTGGATGAGACTCTGCGCCGTGCCTCTGAACGGAAGATTTTCGGTACGAAAATGCGCTCAGTCATTCATGAACCGAACACGAGCGGCATCAAAGAAGTCGTAGAACAGCAATTCAAGTTTGGAAAACGCATCATTGCTGCCGGTTTGGTTCCGATCATAGAACCTGAAGTCAACATTCACAGCGAACAAAAGGAAAAATCTGAAGAGATTTTGTGCGATGAAATTTTGAAACACTTGAATGAATTATCAGAAGAGGAAAACGTCATGCTGAAGCTCTCAATTCCGACGAAAGCGAATGCGTATAAAAAACTGGTTGAACATCCACGTGTCGTGCGGGTCGTCGCACTTTCCGGAGGCTACTCCCGCGATGAAGCGAATGAAAAGCTGAAGGAAAATGACGGGGTGATTGCAAGCTTCTCCAGGGCATTGGCTGCTGATCTGTACGCCGATCAATCACAGGAAGAGTTTGATGCAGCGTTGAAAAAGGCTGTTGATTCGATATATGATGCCTCGGTTCATAAGAACTGATGGAATGAGGAATCGTTAAGGACAAAGAAAAAGAACATGCCTGCTCGCCTAAGCGTGAGCAGGCATGTTCTTTTATGTGAATCAGATCGCAGAATCATTATACAAACCAGGATGCAGCAACCGTGCAAGTTTCTCGGCCCCTTTCAACAAAAGAGGGGATGGCCTGCAATAGAGTGCTTCTTCCAGGACAAAAATTCGGTCTTCTTGTACTGCATCAAGTGTATTCCAACCAGGGCGTTTCTTCACGATCTCAGGCTTGACCCTGCTTTGTTGCACACCTACCCATGCCAGGCAGATGTAATCCGGGTTACGCTTTAATACGTCTTCCCATTCGGTTTGAACACTTGCCAAGTCCACATCTTCAAAAAGGTTCCGGGCCCCGACCATTGTGCTTAATTCGGTCAGCCAGTTGACCCTCCCGGGGGTGAAGACCGGTTTAGGCCACCACTCCCAATATAGGGAAGGAGGATTTGAAACCTTGTTTCCGATTGTCTTTAAACGTTCGACAGTATCCATGAATTCCTGTTGCCGTTTTAAGGCATGTTCTTCGATCCCGCACGCTTTTCCCACTGTTAAGAGATCATCGGCAATGTCAGTAAAACTCTGGGGATTCAAGGTGATGTGGGGTATATTTCTTCTTTCAAGTTCTTCTATATTCTTTTCCATACCAGGTACGCTTAAGGATGAAAACACCAGATCCGGCTTCAATGACTCCAATTTATCCATGTTAATCGACAGGTCCGGTCCGAGCTGTGGGAGGGACTTTACCTCCCTGGGATAATCGGAGTAATCATCGACGCCTGCAAGAAGGGGTGTCAATCCCAGATAATCAATGATTTCTGTATTACTGGGGCAAATGGAAACGATTTTCATGCTCACACTCCTAGACGATGAATAAATAATGAAGCAGAAGGGTCAGGATGATTCCTGAAAGTCCGCCAAAGAATACTTCTATAGGTTTATGTCCAAGTAATTCCTTCAGCTCCTTGCGCTTCTCCTGTTCAGGTTTGTTCTGCCAGCCTTTGGCTTCTGACATGAATCGCTGGAAGTCCACCATCAATTGATTGAGGACAATCGCCTGCTCTCCTGCCTGCCTTCTGACACCCGTTGCATCAAACATCGTAATGATGGCAAACATGGCAGATACGGCGAAAATAGGAGAAGAGAGTCCTACTTCAAGGGCGACCCCGGTCGATAATGCAGTCACGGCTGCTGAATGGGAACTCGGCATCCCGCCTGTCGAGGTGATCAATGACCAATTCAATTCCCTCGTCGCGATAAACTGAATGGGAACCTTTACAAATTGAGCAAAAAAGATGGAAAATAAAGACGCCCATAATGGAAAATTATACAATACTTCCATGCTGTGAAATGCCACCCTTTCAATTGATTGAATAAAAATAATGTTCTCATTATATCATACCCTATTCCCCCGTCGTATAACGTTGCCAAGTAGATTGTTAGAAAGTCGAAATAATTGGACATCTCCGCTATAATAGAGAGTGGAGGTGTCTGTGAAAATGAAATTTTCGATCAATCAAAATGAAGTAACCAATGCAAATGGAGAATGCCTGATCGTAGGTATTTACAATCAGCCGACATTCGAAGGAGAGTTGAAAGAGCTCGATCATAAGTTTGAAGGCTATCTTACACAACTTGTGAAGGATGGGGACATTTCTTCCAAGCACAAGAAAGTATCCAAGATACATACGTTTGGAAAACTAGAAGCGAAAAGAATAGTCTTCGTAGGACTTGGAAAACAAAAGGACCTTACGTTTGATCTATTAAAAGAATCATTGGGCTCTGCGTCCAAATCTTTAAAAAATATGAAAGTGTCCTCTTTTTCTGTCGCACTCGACACATTTGTTTCTGAGGAGATGGCGGCAACGGATGTGGCTCATGCCTTCATGGAAGCCTTTACGATGTCTACCTATGAATTCCACGGCTATAAGAAGAAATCAAATGAACCGGAAGTACATGTTGAAGCGATCGAATTTTATACAAATGGAGATTCGAAAGAAGTCGAGACGGCTTTACACATCGGTTCTGCCTTCGGGAATGGAGTGAACTCAGCCCGTACACTGGTGAACACACCTGGTAATCTATTAACCTCGACTAAATTGGCGGAGTACGCTCTGGAACTGGCTGAAAGATACAACTTCGAGGTGGAAATCCTAGACAAGGAAGAAATGGAGCACCTCGGAATGGGCGCACTTCTAGCCGTGAACCAGGGATCCGTTGAACCTCCGAAGATGATCGTCCTTAAGTACAACGGGAAAGAGGACTGGAAAGATGTCATCGGTTTAGTCGGGAAAGGGATCACGTTTGACACAGGCGGCTACTCCCTGAAGCCCAAAGACGGAATCGTCGGTATGAAAACCGATATGGGCGGCGCAGCGGCAGTACTCGGTGCCATGGAAATCATTGGTGAGATCAAACCGGAACAAAATGTCGTTGCCGTCATCCCGTCAACGGACAATATGGTGAGCGGCTCTGCATTCAAGCCGGACGATGTGATTACCTCCATGAGCGGTAAAACCATTGAAGTATTAAATACGGACGCAGAGGGGCGTCTCGCGCTTGCTGACGGAATGACCTATGCAAAGCATCAGGGAGCCAACTATTTAGTGGATGTTGCAACCTTGACAGGTGGAGTCATCGTGGCTCTTGGTGAGGATAAAACCGGTGCCCTTACAAATCATGAAGCATTCTTCGAGCAGGTGCTGGAAGCTTCAGGGGAATCAGGTGAATTTATCTGGCGTCTTCCTTATACGGAAAATGATAAAAAGCGGGTCCGCGGAAGTGATATTGCCGATTTGAACAACTCACCGGGACGTGCAGGCCATGCCATCATGGGTGGAGCCTTCGTCGGTGAATTCGCCGAAGGACTTCCTTGGGTACACCTGGACATCGCTGGTACGGCTACAACGAAAGGAAGCCATGATCTCGGACCTTCAGGGGCCACAGGCGTCATGGCAAGAACCCTTGCCTTACTGGTCGAACGATTTGTGCCTTTAGAGAAATAATGTTATTTGCACGACGGAAGAGTCTTTTTTCAGTGCCAGAGTTTGTGGTGCTGGAAGGAGGCTCTTTTTTTATGTTTGGCAGGAGGTGGGTCGGTGTGAAATGGGGAGGGATTGGGTATAACTGGTAAATGACGCAAATAAAGAAATAATGACGCAATTCCGGTTAGGAATGACGCAATAATTTGAAAATCGACGCAATCACAGTGGAAAATGACGCAATTACCAGGTACCCAGGCCGTTTTATACGTATCTCATCACTTGATGACAACGCAAATACGACGTAATACTAGTGAATCCGGTCGTCGTTGGGGTGGGAATCCAGCACAAAATATGAAAAATCCGGCCATTATTGGTCAAAAACCAGCTGAAGTGACGAAAAATCCAGCCGAAATGGAACTGAATCCAGCCGAAATATGAAAAAAACCAGCCGATTAACATTTAATGGAAACTACTTCCTCCCGGGACGGACCCCCCGCAACCACACACAAACCTATGAAAAAATTCCCACTCCATCTTTCACCCTGCTAAAGTATTGACAAAATCTCTTTATCTTGTTAAAGTTGAAATCGTGATTTTATTACTCTACCAATTTAGCGAACTAAAGTAACGAAACGATAAACGAAGGATCTAAAGGAGGAAGCAGTTATGAACGCAGTTGTGATAGCGGTACTGGTCATGCTCGTATTGAGTCTTGCGCGTGTGAACGTCGTATTCGCTCTGATTACCGGTGCGTTTGTCGGGGGACTGACGGGCGGACTGGGATTGGACGAGACTATATCCGTCTTTACAGAGGGAATTAGCGGTGGGGCGAGCATCGCATTAAGTTATGCCCTGCTTGGTGGATTTGCGGTGGCGATTTCCTATACGGGAATTCCGAATCTACTCGTTGACTGGGTATTGAAGGTCGTCGGGAAAAAAGGGGATTCAAGAAAGACAGCCCTTTCGAAAGCACTTATTGTTATTTCTATTTTAATCATGGCTTGTTTTTCTCAAAATGTGATTCCAATTCACATCGCTTTTATTCCGATTCTGATTCCGCCTTTATTGAAGGTGATGACGGAGTTACGGATCGATAGACGCTTGATCGCATCGGTGCTCACGTTTGGGTTGACGGCTCCGTATATTCTTTTGCCAGTTGGATTCGGACTGCAGTTCCATGAAATCATCGCTCAGAACATGGCATCGAGTGGAATGGAAATCAACATGAGCGATATTCCGAAAGCCATGCTCCTCCCTATAGGAGGAATGGTGATCGGATTACTGATTGCTGTGTTTGTGAGTTATCGCAAGCCCAGGGACTACAGTGAAGCTGAAGAAGTCATTGCTGATGAAAAGGTTGTTTACAATAAAAGGGCGATGGTGTTCGCCATCATTTCAATCGTAGTCGCCTTATACGTTCAGCTTCAGCTGGAATCGATGATCTTTGGGGCGCTCGCAGGTATTGCGGTCCTATATCTATCAGGATCGGTTAAATGGAAGGAAGCAGACGGGTTACTGAATGAAGGAATGAAAATGATGGCCTTTATCGGCTTTGTCATGATCACGGCATCCGGTTTTGCAGCAGTGGTATCGGAAACGGGTGATGTAGAGAAATTGGTAAAGGCGACGGCTGATGTCATCGGCGGAAACCAGGCTCTGGCTGCCCTCATCATGCTCGTCGTGGGGCTCCTGGTGACAATGGGTATCGGTTCTTCATTTGCCACGATTCCAATCATTGCAGCCATCTTCGTCCCACTTGCCGTGGAGCTTGGATTCAGCCCTCTCGCAACGATTGCGATTGTCGGTACAGCAGGTGCACTTGGGGACGCAGGGTCTCCTGCATCAGACAGTACGCTTGGACCTACCGCGGGACTGAATGCCGATGGCCAGCATAATCATATCTGGGATACATGTGTCCCTACCTTTTTACACTATAATATTCCACTGATCCTGTTCGGCTGGATTGCAGCGATCATTTTATAAAGAAAAGAAGCGGGGCTCCCTCGCTTCTTTTTTGTGCATCAGCATTATTCTCTTCACATCCAACGAACGATCACGATTAAGTGGCAGCAATCCACCTGCCCCAGCTTTTCGTCAAATACGAGGCGGACTCCATCGGGATTGAACGATACAATCGGCTGTACCCTTGTACCAATGGTTTGAAGTAGTTTATGTACTTCAGGGACATTCGATTGCTGTGCTGCATTCATAAATTTCGAGGAAAACTCTTTGGATGTGTTGATTTTCTGAAGCACCTTTTGGGCATCTCCCAGTAAGTTCAACGTTTTACCTGCCGAACTCATGAATGTTTTCGTTTCGACAGGAGGGTAGTTCCGATTATGCAATGGAATAGCCTGGGCCCTCGAGTGGACAGGCGAGTAGGGGCGTTGAACAGGTGGATAAAAAGGGTGGTACCGATACATAACTTAAAACCCCTTTCGTTAAAAATGCTCTAAGGATATGTATGAAACTGTTCAACGGATTATTCATCAATCGAAGGCAGGAAGGACGGGACAGGGAAATAGAGGATTTTCACACATTTTTCTCGAAAAGGTAGTAGAGAATACTATGATATGGGGGAATTCACGTGAATACGGAAAATACATTAATCAGTGCATTAGGGATTGAATTTGTAGAACTGGGAAAGGGTAAGGTCATCGCGACGATGCCCGTGAATGAACAGACGAGACAGCCCTTCGGCTTCCTTCATGGCGGGGCTTCGGTTGCACTTGCAGAAACGGTTGCGAGTGTAGGGGCGGTACAATTGATCGACCTGGAGAAAGAAATATGCTTCGGCCTTGAAATCAATGCGAATCACATTAAAGCGAAACGGGAAGGCATCGTCACAGCGACGGGAACGGTCATGCATCAGGGCAGGACCACGATGGTATGGGACATTAAGATCACAGACGAAGAGGATCAATTAATCTGTGTATCACGCTGCACGATGGCAGTGGTCCCGAAACGCTGACGGCAAACTGAAATGTTTAATCAGTGAAGAAATGGGAAATCAATTACTAACCAATACATTAGGAGGCCAATACAAATGAGTTGGACAAGAAATGATTACCCTGATTCACTGAAGAACCTGCCTGCGGACGTACGGAACAAAGCCATCGAGATTGCCAATGCCCTTTTGGATGAAGGATATGAAGAGGGAAGGGCGATTGCCATCGCCACTGACCGTGCTCATCAATCTGAAGAGGGGGATATATCGGATAAGACCGAATATCACATCACGTCACATGACGACGGCTGGCAGTTAAAGAAGGCCGACGGGAAGAGGGCCATCCTGGTTGAGAATACAAAGGACAAACTCCTTTCGAAAGCGAAAGACTATGTGACGGATCATTCCGGGACTCTCGTTGTGCATAAAGAGGACGGAAGCGTTGAAGAGCACTTGTATCAGCGCTAGGAAATAGAAAAAGGCTTGACCCTTTAACAAATCGGGTCAAGCCTTTTTGTGTTCCTTATTGACTGTTCTGACGCTCATATTGTTCTTTATCCTTTAAATCATCCCGTACACTTTTGTCCCACAGTTTGACGCCGGTATTATAGGCGGCACGCGAGATGAGATGTCCGGCAACCGGCGCTGTGACAAAGATGAAGACGATGGCCAGGATCAGTCTTGAATTGAAATGACCATGCTCCAGATAAAAGTAAAGAAATGTGGCGAGCAGGATCGACATGACCCCGAGCGTCGCACTTTTAGAAGCAGCATGATTTCTCGTATATACATCGGGAAGTCTCAATACGCCGAAAGCCGTGACCAGGCTGAGAAATCCGCCAATGACTAAAAAGAATCCAATGAAAAATCTAATGATCTCGCTCACGTTCGATGATCTCCCCTTTCTCCAGAAACTTTGAAAAGGCGACGGTTCCGATGAAAGCAAGGATTCCGAGAAGCAGGATCACTTCTAGAAAAGCGTACGTATCGAGCATCATCGAAACGAGTGCAATGATGGCGATCAAGTTGATCCCGATTGCATCGAGTGCCACTACCCGGTCAGGGATTGTGGGACCTTTCACCACTCTGTAAACGAGGCCTAGCATGGATATGGAGACGCATAATAACGTGATTTGAAAGATCAGATGTAACATTAGCGGCTCACCTCCATGATGGCTTTTTCAAACGAATCCTTTATTTCATTGATGGCTTCATCGACATCCGGCATATCGATGGCATGAACATAAAGAATCTTGTTGTCGTACGACACATCCATGACCAGTGTCCCAGGTGTCAGTGTGATCAGGTTCGCCAAGAGCGTAATCTCCCAATCGGTCTTCAATTCTGTCGGTAAAGCGAAGATGCCCGGCTGGAAGTCCAACTTCGGTTTCAGAACCGTTTTTAACACTGAGATGTTTGCCATGATCAGTTCTTTCAAGAACAGGAAGAATAAACTGATCACGGCAGCCACCCGCAATAAATAAAACCGGGAGTTGAAAAATCTTCTGAATGCAAAGATAACAAGCAATCCTAGTAAAAAGCCAATAAAGAATGACTGAGAAGTAAAGGATACCGAAAGAAACATCCAGACAAAGGCCAGGAAAAAGTTTAATAAAATTTGAAAAGCCATTCTGCATTACTCCTTTAACACTGCGTCTATATAGAGATTCGGATTCACCAGTACTTCGGTTGCTTGTGAAAAGAGTGGACGCATCGCTTCTGCTCCAAGGCCGTAACCTACAGCCAGAACGACGAGTACAGCAGACGTCATCCATAAGTAACGGGCGTCTCCCTTTGACACTCCGTTATATTCCTTCGGGGTTCCCCAAATACCATTCACGAAGATCTTGATGACAGAGTAGAGCACCAAAAGACTGGATGCAAGAACGACACCTGCACCTACGTAGGATTCTGCTGCAAAGCTTCCCCGCAAGATTAAAAATTTACCGATAAAACCGCTTAAAGGCGGGATCCCGGCAAGGGAGAATGCGGCAACAAGGAACGTCCATCCAAGCCATGGATAGTGCTTGATCAATCCGCCCATTTTCTTCAGGTTGGTCGTGCCTGTGATGGCAATCATGACGCCGATCAGAAGGAATAAAGCGGCCTTGATGATCATGTCATGAATAAGGTAATAAATCGCACCCTCCATCGCTTCAGGATTCATGGTCGATACCCCGAATAGAATGACCCCGACGGCAATGATGATGTTATAGATGATGATTTTCTTAACATCCCAATAGGCAATGGCACCGATACAGCCGAGTACGATGGTGAGGATCGCAAGCATGCTCAGGATCTCATGGGTGAAACCGGTATCGTGATAGAAAAATAGTGTGTATGTCCGTATGATCGAATAAACTCCGACTTTTGTAAGCAGTGCCCCAAACAATGCAAGGACCGGTGTCGGAGGAGCACTGTATGAGCCGGGCAGCCAAAAGTACAGAGGAAAGATTGCACCTTTAAGGCCAAAGACTAAGAGGAACAGGATAGCGATGCTCGTGATGATGCCCGGCTGATCCACTTCGGCTATTTTCCTCGAAATATCCGCCATATTCAGGGTTCCAACGACTGAATATAAGTATGCAACGGTAATGACGAATAGGGCAGAGGAGATGACATTCACCAGAATGTATTTAATTCCTTCACGCAGCTGCGCCTTCGTCCCGCCAAGGACCAGCAGTACATAAGAACTCATAAGCATTACTTCGAAAAAGACGAATAGGTTGAAGATATCACCTGTCGTGAAAGCCCCGTTCACTCCAACCAATAGAAACTGAACGACGGGATAATAGTAGAATCGCTCCCTGTCCACTCCAATCGACTTAAACGAGTAGAAGAGAACGACAAGGGCTATGATACTTGTCGTAGTCACAAGTAAGGCAGAGAGCATGTCGGACACGAGGGTGATCCCAAAAGGAGCTTCCCAGCTTCCGAGGTTCACCGTCTGGATTCCGTCATGGTGAACCGTATTGATCAGTACAAGGGATGCTGCGACTGTACCCAGTGTTGACAGAGCTGAAATCCCTCGTTGCAGTTTCACATATTTGCTGATAAACATTAAGATAATCGCCGTGAATAACGGGATTAGAATCGGTAGTATTAATAAGTTAGTCATTTCCTTCGTTACCTCTCATCTGATCCATATTATCCGTGCCAAGCTCCTGATATGCCCGATAAGCGAGAACGAGGAAGAAAGCTGTCACTCCAAAGCTGATGACGATTGCCGTCAGGATCAATGCCTGTGGCAAAGGGTCTACATACGATTCAGCGTGTTCCCCAAGAAGAGGCGCAGCTCCTCCTTTAAGTCCACTGACGGAAAGGATCAATAAATGGGCACCGTGGCTTAATAGGGCTGTCCCGATGATGATCCGGAGCAAGCTCTTGGATAACATTAAGTACACGGCGCTTGTGAATAGAATTCCGACGACGACGGCCATGATGATTTCCATTATTCGCTCACCCCAATCGTTTGAATAATGGTCATGGTGACCCCTATGACCACCAGATACACGCCAGTGTCAAAGAGAACGGCCGTGTGCAGCGATGTCTTCCCTAATAAGGGAAGGTGAAAATAATCGTACGCGTGGGTGAGGAAAGGAACATCGAATAACAATGCCCCGGCACCCGTGGCCACTGAAAAGAACAGTCCGATCGCCGTGATGATCTTGTAATCCACCGGTAAAATGGTGGCGACGGTCTTGATGTCATAAGCGAGTAGCAGTAACACAATGGCTCCCGACGTCATCAAGCCCCCGATGAATCCTCCCCCCGGGGTGTAGTGACCCGAGAAGAAAAGGCGCAACGAGAACAGGATGATGATGAATGCGACCACATTGGTAACGGTCTGCAGGATGACATCATTCGTTTTTACTTTTGTTTTCATCCTTCATCCCTCCTTGTAAGGCGCAATTTAATCATGGAGAATATGCCGAGTGCCGCAATGGCCAAGACGCAGATTTCAAACATGGTATCAAATCCGCGAAAGTCTACGAGGATAACGTTGACCATGTTTTCCCCGCCGGCTTTATCATGGGTATTCTCAATATAATACTTCGAAATGGACTCAAACATTTTCGAGCTGTAGGAAGAGATGGCAAATAATGCGACGACCACCCCGACCCCGATCGAAATGAGGGCATTCCCGAGTTTAAACCGCATACGTTCTTCATGCCTGCTTAATTTAGGCAGATGATAGAAGCAAAGTAAGAACAGGGCCACCGACACGGTTTCGATGACGAGCTGTGTCAGGGCAAGATCCGGTGCACGGAATAACACAAAGAATAATGAAACCGTATATCCTGCAGCTCCAAGCGAAATGATGGACGTCAGCCGTGATTTCGCAAACAGGATGGTGACCGAACTGATCACAAGGAGAAGCGCAATGGCAATCTCATATACTCCGACCGGCGCAAGCTCTTCCGTATTGACGGTGAACGCCCCTTTGAACCACAGTGCAAACAATGATATGGCAATGAAGAAGGAGAAGATGTACACCAGGTACGTACGGATAAAGCCTGTCATATAGCCGCTTGTAAAATTGTGGGCGCCACGCTCGCTCTTGATCAGTCCTCCATCATAGAAAGAATTCAACGTAAAGCGCTCAGGAATCCATGTATATACCTTTTTCCATGAAGGAAGCAGGAGATACAACAGGATTCCGAATAGAATGACCCCAAATGTCATGAATAGTTCAGGTGTAAACCCATGCCAGAATGAAATATGCGTTTCGACGGCATGTCCCTCTTGGATCAGGCTTGGCGTGATTGCCTCCACTGCCGGCGCGATGATCCGCTCTGACAGGATATTCGGAAAGAAACCGAAGATGACCACGAGTGAAGCCAATATGATCGGTGAGATCAACATCCCGAGCGGTGCTTCATGCGGTTTCTTTTCAAGTTTCTCGGGTTGGTGCTTCCCTGTAAAGGTTTTGAAGACCAGGATCATGCTGTAGATAAACGTGAACACACTTCCTACCCAGGCAAGGAGCGGGAAGATCATGCCGAATGTATCCAGGTTGAAAATATCCATGTCAAGCACCCTGACCATTCCTGTGAAGAACATCTCCTTAGAAAGAAATCCGTTGAATGGAGGAAGCCCGGCCATGGAGAAGGCTCCGATGATGGCAATGGTGAACGTGATGGGCATAAAGTTCATCAGTCCCCCAAGCTTCCGGATATCCCGGGTGCCTGTTTCGTGATCGATGATCCCTGCGACCATGAATAAACTTCCTTTGAAGGTCGCGTGGTTGATCAAATGGAATACGGCTGCGAGTGTGGCCACCATATAAATGTTTTCATCCAGTTCCGTGTAGTGAAGAGCCGCTGCCCCCACTCCCAACAGGGACATGATGAGGCCCAGTTGACTGACGGTGGAAAAAGCAAGGATTGCCTTTAAATCCGTATGTTTCACGGCGTTGAAAGAACCCCAGAATAAAGTGAAAATCCCTACGCCGCCAACGAGCCATAGCCAAACGCTTGATTCTGCAAATACAGGACTCAAGCGGGCAACAAGATAAATACCTGCTTTAACCATCGTGGCAGAGTGCAGGTATGCACTGACCGGAGTAGGTGCTTCCATGGCATCCGGCAGCCAGATGTGAAATGGAAACTGAGCGGATTTCGTGAAAGCTCCCAACAGTACAAGAAGCAAGGCAGGAAGGAATAGCGCCTGTGTCATGAGCTGATCAGACTGTCCGACTAATTCCCTGATGCTGAAAGTCCCGCCCATCAGATAGAGGAGCAGGAAACCTCCGAGCATGCTGAGTCCTCCAAATACCGTGATGAGCATCGATTTTTGTGCTCCATATCTTGAACGCTCACGGTGGTACCAGTAACCGATCAATAAGAATGATGAAATAGAAGTGAATTCCCAGAACATATAAAGAACGATCAGGTTGTCGGAAAGGACAACGCCCAACATCGCTCCCATGAACATCATCAAGTATACATAAAAGTTATGTAATTGCTCCTTCTTCTTATCTAAGTAATAAATGGAGTAAAGGACAACCAATGAACCGATCCCCGTGATAAGCATGGCAAAAAGCAATCCAAGACCATCTACGTAAGCGGTGAAGTTGATCCCGAAGGAAGGCATCCACTCCAAGGTTTCCTTGACCGCATCCCCATTTCTCGTAATGGAGATGAATTGAAAAAAGTACGTGAATAAAGCTGCCGGCAGCAATAGTACGAACCAGCCGGTATGTACATTCCGAAATGCTTTATATAGAAATGGAATGAGTATCGCAAATAAAAAAGGCGATACAATTGCCCAATGTAATAAAGTCATTTAAAACCCCCCTCTTATTATAATCGTTTATTCTCAACATGGTCTCATGTCAACCTTATTCAATAATCGGCAACATTCTTCATTACTCGACCGAAGCTGAACCTCAAAGAGCATTATAACGTAAAAAATAAATGCTTGCATGCCTCAGCATCCCATTCATATCACAACTTTCAAGAAGTATTAAATATGAAGATACGTGGAAATGCACGTAGAAAAAATTGTTGGATTTTCTCCTCGAATCTCGATACTTCCAGAATAGTTTCGGTCAAATTGGAGAATCCTATCCATAAGGTGGTGAAGTTATGAAAAAGAAAACAGTAGCGGTTACGACCATATTTTTTGCTTTTTTTGGCTTTGCGTGGATGGTGGAAACCGAAGATCGATTCAATCGGGGTATCATTGAGACCGAAGACCCGACGAGTATGAATATCAAACCGGTTCAATATGGTGAAAATGAAGAAGTGGAAGAGGAAATGACGCAAGAACCCGCTCGCGGGCGACAACCATTTGGATCGAGGGAATATATCAGAGTGGTACCCCATTCTAATTACCTTCAATGAAGCGGCCCTTTCTTCCATAAAAGAAGGGGCGTTTTTTGTTTGTAGGCGTTAAGGATAGATAGGCATATTGTCATTGTTCCTTCTGTTCCTATACCCTTTTCAAGATCTCCATAAACGATTATGATGAGAGTGGATGAAGAATCGTTATGGGAGAGTTTCGAGTGAAAAATACATACTTAACAAGTTATTTACCCCTTTTTTCGATACTATTGTTTAGTCTGACGTTTTCCGTTTATGGAGTGGGGATCTTCGTGGACTTATTTAAAAAAATCGGTGTCTACCCGGGCATGAGGGAGTTTTTATCCGATATACAGCTTAAGCTTGCCATTTTGATCCTGCTAATGGTCGCCTTCTTCATGGTGTTCGCGGCTTTAAAACTGATTGCGGAAACCATCAATGGGGTATCCATGCTGTTTTTTGCCACGGATTCTGATGGGCAGTTGTATAATCTTGTTCGCACAGGTTCTATGATTTACTTCATCGGGGGCTTGATGTCTGTGGTGAGTCTAAAGTCTTTTATAGGGCTTTTCATCATATTTGCACTTAGTTCCCTTGCTTATTTTATCTACTTTGTGTATAAAATAAGTCCGTCCCTCTCGAAATGGGGGATTTTCGGAGTGGTGAGTTTGCAGGTGTTCTCCTGGTCTTCGTTATTTTTGACGATTTTCTTTGTGTTTTTGAAGCTTTATAACGGAGTGATGGCAAGTCTGCCGATTATGTCGAAGGTGAAATTATAAATAGAAAGAGCGTCTTCAGCACATGCTGCAGACGCTCTTTTTGATGTGTGGTCATTCCATGATTTCCTGCCACACTTTGTGGCTTGGACGCTGGCGTTCGATTTCGCTCATATTACGGGGAATATCATGGCCGACCCAAACGCCTGTCGTAAGTGTGTCGGTCAAACCGATCACCCAATAATCATGATAGTTGTTGGTCGTTCCGGTCTTGATTCCCACAAAGGGTTTTGATACGTACGCGGCTCTTCCGGTACCGGCTGTCGCCCCTTCATTGAGCATTTTTCTTATTTTGGCAGTGGTATCTGGTGACCAGACTTCCTTCGGGTCCTTTTTCCATTGATAAAGAATGTTTCCTTTATTGTCACTGACTGAAACGATGGCATGACTCTCCTGATAACGACCGTCAATAAAAGAGGTATAGGCATCCGTCAATTCCAGGGGACTCATCCCATAAGTGAATCCGCCGATGGAAGAGGCAAAGGTTTTATCTTCTTTTATCACCCTTTCAAAGGAAAAAGGGGAGATGGATTGGAAGGCTTTTTCTATACCGGTTTTTTCCATGAGACGAAGCGCCGATCCGTTATAGGATTGCGCCATGGACTGTTTCAATGTCACCGTACCCGGCTGGATCCCTCCGTAGTTGATCGGGCAATAGTCTCCGACACAGTATTGATTGGCATTGACTTTGTCATTGATGCCGGCCTTGAATTTCTCGATATAGGGACCGTATACGAGCAGCGGTTTAATAACCGAACCTGGCTGTCTGAAGGCTTGAAATGCATGATTGAAGTTATACTTCTTGTAATCCCTGCCCCCGGATAAGGCAACGATCCTTCTTGAACTGTTGTCGATGGTGACAGTCGCTCCCTGTAATTCTTCATTCAGATGCTCATTCAAAGCCCGAACACTTTTTTGTTGAAGAGCAGGCTGCAATGCCGTTTGAATCCGGACACCAGATGAAATCACATCCTGGAAGCGGTTCTCGAGCTTCTTGGCGATTTTATTCTTTTCCTCTTCAGAAGCGGCGTTTTCCAGTTCCAGCTTATAGCCTTCGTTTAGAGCGATCAGTTCCTTTAGCTCGTTTTCTACATAAAAGGCATAGTCAGGATAGAGGTCGGTCTTCTTCCGGACATTCAGGGTGATCGGTATCTTCTTTAATTTCTCCGCTTCATCCTTCGATAATTTTGACGTGCTCACGAGAATATCGAGGAGTCGCTCCTGACGAACCTTCGTTTGATCGAAATGGTCAACGGGATCATATTTACCCGGATTATTCGGGATCGAAGCGATGAACGCCATCTCTGCCTGATTAAGGTCGGTGACACTTTTTTGAAAATAGTATTGGGAGGCTGTTTCAATCCCGTATACTCCATTACTGAAGTAAATGACGTTCATATATAACTCCAGTATTTCATCCTTTGATAAGGATTGTTCAATTTGATGGGCATAAAACAATTCAGTCAGTTTGCGATTATACGTTTTTTCCTGTCCAAGATATAAGTTCCGGGCGAGCTGTTGGGTGATGGTGCTCCCGCCCTGCTGGATATGGGTGAACACCAGATTTTTCACGACAGCCCGGAGGATTGCGCCGGCATCGAAACCGACGTGTTCGTAAAAATGCTGATCTTCAGATGCGACGAGTATATCCTTTAGGAATGGTGGGATCTTCTCGTCCGGCACATATAGACGGTAAGGCCGGTTCACTTCAGAAAAGACCTTACCGTCTTGATCAAGTAATAAGCTTGTACGATTCAGGTCGATGGAATCGGTACTCACTGCATGCTCCAATTCCTGTTGAAAACTTTGAACCTTGTTCCATTCACCCGTCGCAAAAAATAACGTGGTGAAAAAGATAAGCATAAAACCAATCACCGTTACATAACCTGCAAAAACTCTCATATGTCACTCTACTTTTCTAGTAATCTTTCACATGGCTTGGGGTTTCAGAATGATGTATACTCCACCATAATAATCCAAATGCCCCCAAGAATAAAGCACCTGTTACATAAAAAACGGAAGAAATGCCAATATATCCGGACACGATGCCACCAAAGGCCGGGCCGATAACATTTCCAAGAAACCGGAAGCTCTGATTATATCCAAGGACTTCCCCCTGCATACTCAAAGGTGCTTCCTGACGGATATATGCCGTCACACAGGGAATCATGCCGCCGATCGCGATTCCGAACAGGAACCGGAAAAGGACAAGCTGCCAAAGCTCGACAGCCAGGGCCTGAGGAACGATGAAGATGGCAGCGAGAACGAGAAGGATGGATAACACTTTTTCATACCCGATATCGTCCCCGAGCTGTCCCCATCGTCTAGTTGCAATCAAATTTCCGAATCCTGTTGCAGAAAAGGAGATTCCTGCTAAAAATGCCAGGTTACTAGAAGAAGTGAGTTCATCAACATACAAGGCGAGAAGCGGTTGTATGCTGAAGTTTGCGACTTGAATCAGGCAGGAAAGGATCAGAACCGTCACGAGTAATTTATGACTGAAGATATGCTGCAGCACTTCTTTACTCGAGTACTTGTTTCGTTGATCCCGTTGTTCCCTGCTTCTCTGTTCATCGATTCCGAGAAGTACGACGGTCGCAGCAGTGGCAATGGCGATGGAAGTGAAGATGAACGTGTAGGAAAATCCTACATTATCCGCCAACAGTCCTCCAATCACCGGTCCGAATAAACCGCCTGATACGGTTCCCATCTGAAGGGTGCCAAGGGTGCGTCCCGCTTCTTCCTTAGGAGTCTGGGAGGAAATGAGTGCCATGGAGGTAGGGATGAACCCTGTCACTGCACCCATGATCCCCCGCAGAATGAATAGTCCCCCGACGGAATGCATAAACCCCATTAAGAAGATGGAGGTTGCAATCCCGTATCCTGTGATGAGGAGGATCGGTTTATATCCAAAACGATCCCCGATCCGACCCCATAAGGGAGATATGAAGAACGCCGTTAAAAATGTAACCCCAAAGACAAAACCTGACCAGCGCTGTACATATTCGTGACTATAAGTGCCAAAGGTTTCGATGTAAAGGGATAAAAAAGGCAGCACCATTGTTGCGCTGGCTGCTACCAGAAAATTGGCCATGAGCATGATGGTTAGATTCTTTCTTTTTTGTGAAATGATTAACACCTTCTATATGTTTTTTTATTTCGTATACCTAAATATTCATTTTATTAAAGATTTTGTCCTTAGTCCACTGAATAACATTTATTCGCATGGAAAACCGGTAATTAGTCATAATTTCGGGACTT
Source organism: Rossellomorea vietnamensis (assembly GCF_001305855.1). Classification (GTDB taxonomy): domain Bacteria; phylum Bacillota; class Bacilli; order Bacillales; family Bacillaceae_B; genus Rossellomorea; species Rossellomorea vietnamensis_A. The sequence continues at coordinate 84,993 of NZ_LIXZ01000010.1, forward strand.
AGCATGATATAATGTAAGAATAAGAAGTATGGAGAAATGAGGCGCATGTCTATTTTTTGATTCATGCCGTTCTCCTTTCGGATGAAGCAATGAAAATAGAATTATCCTGAATAAATTCTTTATTATAGATGAATTGGGGTCTTATCTACATTTTGAGGAGGGAGTTTACGTGGCGAAAGCGGAACAGCTTGTGTTTATAGATTTTGAGTTTTCTATGCCGGAACGACATAGGGTGCCCAAAGGTTTCTTCCCTGAAATCATCGAAGCCGGGGTAGTAGTGGTAGAGTATGGGAAAGTGTCAGATACGTTTTCCTCTTATGTGAAACCGACTGCATTCCCCAAATTGACCAACCGCTGCAAACGATTTTTATCGATCAGCCAGAATGAAGTCGATTCAGGGATATCGTTCCAATGTCTGATTGATTATTTTACAGGGCTGAATGACTTGGGAGTCGCGAAGGTAGTGACGTGGGGAAATATGGATATGAAGGTACTGCGCGATAACTGCGCCCAGTCCGGCATACCATTTCCTTTCCAAGCTCAATTCGTCGATTTATCCATGGAATATAAGCGCTTCTTCGGTGATCAGAATCAGACGGGGCTGTGGAAAGCCGTCCAGGAATATGGAAGGGAAGGTGTGGGAAAGCACCATAAAGCGTTGGATGATGCCCTCACCACCCAGCACATCTACAACCTCGTCGAAAAAGACAAAAAATACCTCGATAAAGCCGAGCCCACCACCATCGGAGACAGAATCGACCTCTCCAAATTCTACAACCAGCTTGCATGAAAAGACGGGGGACGGACCTTCATAGGAAGGTCCGTCCCCCGTCTTTTATTAAAATGTGAGGTTATACATCAGTTCGTATTCCCTTTGAATCGATTGCAGTGTTTCAAGGCTCTTTTGTGCGTGGGGGGAACCGTCTGCATCAAGTTCCTGCTTCAATTTTACGTATGAATGGATGAGTGTTTCATTGTAATCCGGGATCTCTCCGTCATATGGCTTGACCATTTTCTCCGGCATGTTGGCACGCTCGCCGTAGGCAAGTGCTTTCCGTTCATGAAACAAGGGAACATCCACAGATGCAGGGTTGTGCAGGTCGCCTTGCCTTGGATGCTTTAAGACAGCATGAATCTTCACGACAAAGGCACCAGGGCGCTCTCCCGTGACCTCCCCGACGTATTTTCCCGTTTTATAAAAAGCTGTGACATAATCACCAATTTGAATGTTTTTCATAAAAAACCTCCTCTAATACATCAATCTCTATTATAATGTAAGCAGAATGAAACTGAGAAATAACTACTATAAAGGTAACATGTGGAGGTACATATATGAAGCGTTTAATGATCGTTACCCTCTGTTTACTAGGTTTAGTTCTTGCCTCTTGTGGACAAACAGAAAAGGGAGATACCACTGAAGACAAGCCGAAAGCATCCGAGAAGCAGAAAACGACAGAAGAAACCAAAGGAGATGAAGATATGACCTATCCTCAGCTGACAACAGAAGTTGCTGAAAACGAAAAATTAGTAGAAATGAAAACATCCATGGGAACCATCAAGATCAAGTTATTCCCCGAGCAGGCTCCTAAAACTGTGGAGAACTTCATCAAACACAGTAAAGATGGTTATTATGACGGTTTGAAATTCCACCGGGTCATTAAGGACTTCATGATCCAGGGTGGAGACCCGAATGGAAACGGAACGGGTGGGGAAAGCATCTACGGAGAATCATTTGAAGATGAATTCTCACCTGAATTATTCAATCTCCGTGGTGCCCTTTCGATGGCGAATGCAGGACCTGATACAAATGGCAGCCAATTCTTCATTGTACAAAAAAGTGACATCGACCCTCAGTTGGAAGACCAGATGAAATCTGCCGGTTTCCCGGAACAGATCGTCGATGCCTACATGGAGAATGGTGGAACGCCATGGCTTGATCAGAAGCACACTGTGTTTGGACAAGTGGTTGACGGGATGGACATTGTGGATAAGATCGCTAACGTAGAAGTCGGGGCGAACGATCTTCCAAAAGAAGACGTCATCATTGAAAATATCAAGGTTGTAAAATAAAAGCTTAAAAAGCTGTGAACCTCATAAGTAGGGTTCGCAGTTTTTTTGGAGAGAAAAAAAGAGTATTTCCTCGGAAATTGTCGCGTGGACGTTCAATAAATCGTTAAAAAAGGTGACGATATGAAGTTGGTTTGTCCTTATGAGAGTTGTTATAATGGACAAAGAGTTTGTTTTTCGAAAGGAGCGTACCATGCTTTCTTCATTTGTATTAAATTTATTTCTCTACTTTCCCGAAGATAAGACAGAATATATCCCGGCCGGCATCACGATGGCCATCTTCATGATCGCTGCCCTGCTCACATTCCGGATCATCCAGAAAGCTTCAAAACGCGAAGAATTGAAAACAAAGAAAATGGAAGAAGAAGCAAGGGTTCAGAGGAGAACAGAATAGAAAATCGAAACACGCCTCCTGAGCGTGTTTTTTTTCGTCCTGATAGATGTCCTTCATACAGCAGCTCTTCATGGAAATAGGAATAATTTTCACCATGGGAGTCAACAATGGTGAAAGAGTATGAAGAGATGGAGGAAGAGCGATATGAAAAAATTATCCCTATTATATATGGTCATGATCACACTCCTTGCAAGCGGATGTGCCATCGAAAATCCCCAAAAGTTAGAAGTGGAAATGAAAAATGAGAACGGTGATTCACTGGGGAATGCCACCCTTCAGGAGCAATCTGACGGAGTGGAAGTCGCATTGGATCTCGAAGGACTTCCTCCCGGGGAGCATGGAGTCCATATTCATGAAAAAGGAGTTTGTAAGCGCCCGGATTTCGTATCGTCAGGTAATCACTTCAATCCTGATGACAAGAAGCACGGACTGCTTCATCCTGAAGGGGCACACGGCGGAGATCTGCCCAACCTCATCGTGGGGGATGACGGCACGGTGAAGGTGAAGCTCATAGCACCGATGGTTACCTTATCAAAGGGGAAGACATCCCTCTTCACTAAAGAAGGGACTTCACTCATCATTGATGAAAACAAAGACGACGGGATGACACAACCCTCGGGGGATTCAGGTAAACGCATTGCCTGTGGTGAGATCAAGAGCGATAAAAAATAGTGGTTAAAAAAATGTACCAGGTAGAATCGTATTATTCGTCCCTGGTACATTTTTAATTCAGCTTAATGCGGACCTCAATCTTTCCAGCCCGTCCATCAACGTCTCTCTTGGACATGCAATGTTCATCCGCACAAAGCCTTCCCCGCCGGGACCATATTTCTTACCCGGTTCCAATGCGAGTTTCCCTTTATCCAATAGTCGATTCTTCAGTTCATCATCGGATAGGTTCAACTTCGTGCAATCGATCCAGAGCAAATAAGTCCCTTCTGCTTCCACCACTTGCAGTTCAGGTAGATGCTCTTCAATGAATTTTTTCGTGACGGTCACATTTCCCTGCAGATAATCCAGGATTTCTTCTAACCATTGTTCTCCGTGGCGATAGGCTGTTTCCATTCCAATGATGCCGAGTGTATTAAGAGTAAAGAAGCCTTGCTTTTTATGAACACCTGCGATCTTTTCCCTGATCTCAGCATTGGGAGTGATCATGGCTGAAGCCTGTAACCCGGCCAGGTTAAAGGTTTTGCTCGGTGCAATGCATGTAATCGTCATATCCCGGAATGTCTCATGTAGAGAGGCGAGGGGAGTATGCGTATGATTTTTATAAACCAGATCTGAATGGATTTCATCTGAAACGATCAAGACGTTGTATTTATGACATAATTCAGCCATTTTGGTCAGTTCTTCCTTCGTCCACACCCGTCCGCTCGGATTGTGAGGGTTGCACAGAAGGAATAGTTTCACACCTGTTTTAAGGGATTCTTCAAAGGCATCAAAGTCGATGGAGTATCTTCCTTCGTGGTACTGCAGTCGGGCATTGACAATTTCCCTGTCATTATCCTCCACCAGGCTGAAAAAAGGAGTATAGACGGGAGATTGGACAAGTACTTTGTCGCCGGGAACAGTGAGTGCCTGAATGATCGTTGATATTGCGGGAACGACTCCGGGACTGTATTGAAGCCAGGTTGTCTCGATTTCCCAGCCGTGGCGTTTTTGAACCCAATCTTTAATGCTGGCAGCCGTTTCATCCCCTACAAATGTGTAGCCGAAGATTCCGTGCTTCAGTCTGTTCCCGAGCGCTTCCAACACGGCGTCAGGGGGAAGGAAATCCATATCCGCCACCCACATAGGAAGAACATCTTCTCTTCCAAACACGGTTTTTGTGAGGTCCCACTTAACGGAGGATGAGCCTTTCCGGTTGATGATTTCTTCAAATCTACTCATAATTTATTCCCCTTTCGTTTATGTATTTGTAAGTATAATCATATGATGGAAACGAAAAAGATGAAAATGATACGTCTTACCGTCACTCACTTTATCCAAACACAAGAAAAAAGGGACTTCTCCCTACGGTTCAATTAGAAGCGTCTGGGAAAGTCCTTTTTGAAATAGAGGCTCAGTCCTCGCCCCGTCCGATACTTCTTCTGTGGCAGCGGAAACAAATGTTTGAATATTCTCCAATACTTCCCGTGGTTTTTCTTCCGGTACAAGATGCCCCGTCTCTTTCAGTACCACGAGTTGCGAGTCCGGGATATCCTGATTCAGCCTCTCCCCTGTTGATAAAGGCACCACCCTGTCATGCTCTCCCCACACGAGGAGGCAGGGGGTTTGAATATTCCGCAGATCATTCACTGATAGATCTCCTTCGCGGTCCCGTATCATCCTTGTCAGCGCTTTGAAAATATCATCCTCCAGGAAAGGTCTCAAATAGCCGAACATCATTTCATCGTCGATCATTGTAGAGTCATGCACGACGTTTTCAAGGTTATTCCGGACCCCTGAACGGGTAAGCCACAGTTTCACGTAAAGATGGAAGAAAGGGATGCGGCTCAGCATCGTGACGGGCCAATTCATCCGTTTGAGATATCCGGAACTGCATAGGAGGACGCCTTTTTCCACCAGGTCAGGGGCTTTTTTCATCACATTCAAGGCGATCTGGCCACCCATTGAATGACCGGTCAAGTGGATATTGCTGACTTTCAGGTGGTCCAGTAGATCGATGACCGTATTGGCAAGGTTGTCGTATGAATAAACGAAGCTGTTATGTTTCCCGCTGTTTCCAAAGGGAGGAAGGTCGATGGAAATGACATTATAATGTTCTTTCAAAAGGGGTGTAAGCCGTCTGAAGCTGAAGGTGGATGACAGGAATCCATGAAGAAGGACGAACGTTTCTGAGGCAGTGGGATGCTCGTGATATTCAAAGTAAACATCGGTACCGTTCACCTCCACCACTCTGGAGAAATCGTTTTCTTGCATTTTCCTCACTCCTCTCTGATTAATGTATAGATATTTTACCCTCAATTACACATTTAACACCCTGATTCGATAGTTCTGACATATCGAATCCCATTGAAGGGGAAAATAGGTTGACTCTTTTCATATACGTGACTTCTGATATAATGAAACCATTTAGTGGTGATGAGGAGGAAGCAGAATGCAACTGAGAGAAATGGAGCTTGATTTAGTAAGGATTTTACAGAAGGATGCAAGAATTTCGACAGAAGATTTAGGGAAAATGCTTCAAGTGCCGGCAAAGGAAATTGAGGAAGCGGTTGAAAAGCTTGAAAAAGCGAATATTCTTGTCAGATACAGCTCGATTGTGGACTGGTCGAAAGTGGATGGCCATGAAGGGGTGACCGCCATGATTGATGTAAAAGTCGTTCCGAAAAGAGGTGTGGGCTTTGATGAAGTGGCTCACAGGATCTACCGGTATAAAGAAGTGAAAAGCGTCTACCTGATGTCAGGAGCCTACGATTTGTCCGTGACGGTTGAAGGGCGGTCCATGCATGAAGTGGCGACATTTGTGTCAGAAAAGCTCTCGACCCTTGATTCTGTCTTATCAACGACCACACATTTTCAATTGAAAAAATATAAGCATGATGGAACGATCTTCGGTGATCATGGCGAAGATAGAAGAATCGTGGTGTCACCATGACAACCAAGACATCATACATAGCTCAATCCGTTAAGAATTTAAAGCCTTCAGGGATCAGGAAATTCTTTGATCTTGCTGCCAATATGGAAGGAGTCATCTCCTTGGGCGTAGGGGAGCCGGATTTCGTCACCTCCTGGACGGTGAGGGAAGCGGCGATTCTATCCTTGGAACAGGGGTATACCTCCTATACTGCAAATGCAGGACTTCTCGAGTTAAGGGAAAAGATTGCCCGGTATATGAAAGAGGGATACTCGGTTGACTATGATCCGAAAACGGAAATCATCGTGACGGTCGGGGCTTCACAGGCCCTTGATATCAGTATGAGGGCCATCATCGATCAGGGTGATGAAGTGATCATCGTGGAACCGGGATTCGTTTCGTACGTTCCTCTCGTCCAATTGGCGGGAGGAGTGCCGGTAACGGTCGAAACCAAACCGGAAAATGGCTTCAAGGTCACAGCTGAAGAACTCGAAGCAGCCATCACGCCAAAGACAAAAGCTGTGCTGCTTTGTTCCCCTAACAATCCGACAGGGACGGTCCTTGAAAGGGGAAACTTAGAGAGTCTGGCTGAAGTGATCCGTAAGCATGACCTCGTCGTCTTTTCAGATGAAATTTATGCGGAGCTTGCCTATGACCATCACCATGTATCAATCGCTTCATTAGAAGATATGAGAAAAAGGACCATCGTCATCAACGGCTTCTCGAAAGGGTTCGCCATGACGGGCTGGAGGCTCGGCTATATATGCGCCCCTGAAGAGATTGCTTCATCCTTATTGAAAATCCATCAGTACGCCATGATGTGTGCGTCGACGCCTGCTCAATATGCAGCAGTCGAGGCACTGGATAAAGGGATGGACGATGTGATGGAAATGAAGAGAAGCTACCGTCACAGACGTCACTATTTCGTCGACTCCCTGAACGAATTTGGGTTAACATGCCATACCCCGGGAGGAGCCTTCTACGCCTTTCCTTCCATTCAAAAAACGGGAATGTCCTCCGAGGAATTTGCAGAAAAACTCCTGATGGAAGAAAAAGTGGCGGTCGTGCCCGGTAACGTGTTCGGTAAAGGTGGAGAAGGATTTATCCGTTGTTCTTATGCATCAAGCATGGAACAGCTGCAGGAAGCTGTGAAACGGATGAAACGGTTTGTGGAGAATCACACATAAGGAAAGGGTGCCGGAACCCAATTGGTGGTACCGGCACCCTTAAAAAATGCACAAAAAAATAGGACGATACAATGATCGTCCAACAAATGAAAACAAAAGGGGGAATACTTAGAAAGCTTATTTTCAGTATGACCCCTTTTATTTTTCTCTATACATCATTTTTTAAAAAAAGTTTTTAAGATTGGTTTTTTTCATATTTCAGTTCATATAGCATTTGCATCACCCGTAAAAAATCTTCTTCGGTGAATTCCTTGGCTTTGCGGAGAATGAGCTTCGTCCGCTTGGGCCCCAATTCTCTGATCAGCTGCTCCATTTCGGCATCGACGCCTGCAGAAGGATGCTCTTTCATTTCCCGTTCCATAAGTTCGGAAGCAGGGATATCAAGAACCGTGGAAAGCTTAAGAATGGTCTGGGTGTCGGGTATCTGCAGATCAGATTCATATTTCTCAATCGTTTTCGTGCCCAATCTTGCCCGTAGAGCCAGTTCCTGTTGAGATAATTTACGCTCTTCTCTTACTCGTTTCAAATTTTCACCAAAATGAGACATAACCAAATCCCTCCTCATGAATTACCTTCCTTCTATTTTTAGTTTATCACCAATTGGAAAAAATTAGCCCGGTAACCCGTGAACAAAATGTTACATAAATAAAAGGTCCGTCCCTGATGAGGGACGGACCTTTATGAATCACGATATGAAAACGAGTATGATCGCTACTGGTACGATGTAGCGAAGCAGGAAGATCCAGCTGTTGAATAAGCCCCTGGAGATGGATGAACCGGCTTGAAGTTCATGCCAGACGTCCTCACGTTTCAATCGGTAGGATACGAAGATGGAAATAAGTAAAGCACCTACAGGCAATCCGAAGTTACTCGTAATATAATCGGCGAAGTCGAAGAAGTTCTTTCCTCCGATAAGAAACTCATCGAATACTCCAAATGATAGGGCACTCGGAATTCCCGCAATGAAAACCAGGATCCCGATCAGCCAAGTAAACGGCACCCGTTTGTTCTGATTCCCCTTGGACAATGCAGCGACACCGATTTCAAGGATGGAGAAAGCGGATGTCAGGGTGGCAAACAATAACAGGATAAGGAACACAGTTAGGAATATCCCGCCGAATGCAATTTCATTGAACACGGCAGGAAGGACCACGAAGGCAATCCCGGGACCCTCATCCGGCTTAAAGCCGAGTGCATATACGGCGGGGAATATCACCAAACCTGCCAGTAGGGAAATGAAGATATTCAGACCAGAAACACTGATGGCGGACCTTGGCATGCTGTCCTCTTTAGATAGATACGATGCATACGTCACCATGACGGATAGACCGACCGTTAAAGCAAAGAATGCTTGTCCCAGTGCGAGGAGGACCGTCTCTCCATTCAAATAACTCCAATCCGGCAGTAACAGGAAGCGTACACCTTCCATCGCGCCATCCAACGTCAGGGACCGGATCACCAGAATAATAAATAAAATGAATAGTGCAGGCATCATATAGCGACTGGCACGTTCGATCCCTTTTTGTATCCCGCCCTGTACAACAAGAATGGTAATAACGATGAAGGCGAACTGAGCGATCAGCACTTCTATTGGATTCGCTATGATGCTTTCGAACAAAGCGCCATATTGTTCTTGCGATTTTCCTATCAGAGAGCCTGTCACACTTCTTGCCAAATAGGAAAGGATCCATCCTCCCACCACACTGTAAAAGGATAAGATGATGAATGACACCACCGTTCCTAAATAACCGATCCAGTGCCAACGGGAATGAGGGGCCAGTATTTTATAAGAAGTAACAGCATCCGCTCCGGCACGCCTTCCTATGACAAATTCAGCGAGAAGGATGGGGGTCCCAATTAAAACGGTAAAAAGTATAAAGAGCAAGAAGAAAACACCCCCGCCATTCGCTCCAGCCATATAAGGGAATTTCCAAATTGCGCCCAGGCCGATGGCAGAACCTGCCGCTGCCAGAATAAAGCCTATCTTAGAAGTCCATTGATCTTTCTTGGCCATACGTAAGATCCTCCTTTCAAAAAATAAGATTTTTCAATCGTACTATGTTTTAGTACCTCTGTACACCGGATTTTTAAATTTTCAATAAATGGGGTAAAGGGAAGGTAAAGGGATTCAATGAAGGAAGTAATCAGAATGTCAGCATCTCATTTCCATTTATTATGGATGAAAACGCTTAAAAACATTACTTTTCAACTAATTTTTAGAAAAGAAGTTAAAAACAAGGCAAATAGACTGGAAATTTTCTGAATATGTAGTATACTAATTGTAACAAAACGTTCACAAATTATTCTTTTTTTCGCCACAATTGAAAGCGTTTACTACAGAAATGGAGGAATTGAAATGGATGTCTTTCTAGTATACCTATTCGTCGCAACGGCAACTCCACTTTTTCTTTGGGTCGAACATCGTAAATGGGCGGTTCTTCATATCCCATTTGTTATAGCCTTATGGTCAGTGTTTATCTATTATGTAGCGGTACCTGAACTCGGAGGCTGGGGACATGTAACCCTGTGGAGTCTGTTCGTGGCAAATCTTGCATTCGCACATATCGCAGCTTTCATGTTATATGCCGTTCCTTTTATCCAAAAGCAAAGAAAGAAAAAGTCAACGACTGTCCGGAACTTTTAGTCTGACCCATATTTGATTGGGTCGGCTTTTTTTTTTGCAAAGTCGGCATGATTTCAAAGGATAGAGAGCTGACATATTATAGTAGATACTGGTAAATTCGTGAAGCTGGTATTCTGTATCCCCAACAGCCTTTCATAACAAAGGGATCCTGATGCATTCTGTTTTAATAATATGAATAATTGGGAAGCATAACTAGTGAGAAAGCAATTATAGACGGAGAGTAGGATGTTAATGAAGGAAGGCAAAGAATTTCCCTTTGCCGAATTCCCGATTCTATGATATAATCTACAATTGCGTGTAAAGACGAAAAATAATATATATACTAGGAGTGTTACCATGACTACAAAATTCGAAACAGGAACTGTTGTAACAGGTAAAGTTACAGGCATTCAACCATACGGTGCGTTCGTTGCACTTGACGAAGAAACTCAAGGATTAGTCCATATCTCTGAAATCACTCACGGATTTGTTAAAGACGTTAGTGAGCACCTTTCAGTAGGCGACGAAGTAAAGGTTAAAGTATTATCAGTGGACGAAGCAGCTGGTAAAATCAGCCTTTCTATCCGTGCTACAGAAGAAGCTCCTGCTCAACAAGCAAAACCTGCAGCTGCGAAAAAGCCTCGCCGTCAAGGTCAAGGAAGTGTGAAGCAAGCTAACGAAGAAACAACACCAGCTGGCTTTAACACTCTTAAAGACAAGCTTGAAGAGTGGATCGAGCAATCAGAACGTGAAGATCTAATCAAGAAATAATAGATGTATAAACAGACCGGCCTTCTATGAGGGCCGGTCTTTTCTTTGTTTATAAATAAATTAACAAAAAATAATGAATTTTGAAACAATATACTTGTCCGTACCTCCTAAATGACATATAATAAAAAATGAAAGCGCTTAACTTTTTGAAAATACATAAAATCAGGAGGAACTTAGATGCTTTATAATAATCCGAATACGGAAGGTTCGTTGGTCCAATTCAAAGACAAATATGAGAACTTTATCGGTGGGGAATATGTTCCGCCGGCAAGCGGGGAATATTTTGAAAATGTATCTCCTGTAACGGGCAAAGTATTCACCAAAATCGCCCGTTCAAACAAAGAGGATGTAGAAAAAGCATTGGACGCGGCGCATGCAGCGAAAGACGCATGGGGGAAAACGTCTGTAGCAGAGAGAGCCAATATCCTGAATAAAATCGCCGATCGCATGGAAGAGAACCTAGAAATGCTTGCGGTAGCCGAGACATGGGATAACGGGAAGCCGGTTCGTGAAACGATGGCTGCGGACTTACCTCTGGCAGTCGATCATTTCCGCTACTTCGCCGGATGTATCAGAGGTCAGGAAGGATCACTTGGAGAAATTGATAACGATACGGTTTCTTATCACTTCCATGAACCAATCGGGGTTGTGGCACAGATCATCCCTTGGAACTTCCCGATCCTGATGGCCGTATGGAAGATCGCCCCTGCCCTTGCTGCAGGAAACTGTGTGGTACTGAAGCCAGCAGAGCAGACGCCTGCATCCATCATGGTACTGGTTGAACTGATTGAAGACCTGCTGCCAAAAGGTGTATTGAATGTGGTACAAGGATTTGGGGTGGAAGCAGGGAAGCCGCTTGCTCAAAGCAAGCGCGTCGGCAAAGTAGCCTTCACGGGTGAAACGACAACCGGCCGCCTCATCATGCAATACGCTTCACAGAACATCATTCCTGTTACCTTGGAGCTTGGCGGAAAATCACCTAATATCTTCTTTGAAGATGTCATGGACCAGGATGATGACTTCCTTGATAAAGCCGTCGAAGGGTTCGTCATGTTTGCCTTGAATCAGGGAGAAGTGTGTACATGCCCTTCAAGAGCCCTGATCCAGGAATCCATTTACGATAAGTTCATGGAGCGTGCGATTGAACGTGTGAAGCAGATCAAGCAGGGGAACCCGCTGGATACAGATACGATGCTCGGCGCCCAGGCCTCTCAAGAACAATTGGAGAAAATCCTCTCTTATATTGAAATCGGAAAAGAAGAAGGAGCAGAAGTACTGATCGGTGGAGAGCAGAATAAACTCGAAGGCGATCATGAAACAGGGTTCTATGTGAAGCCGACCGTATTCAAAGGCGACAATAAGATGCGTATTTTCCAGGAAGAAATCTTTGGACCGGTTGTTTCCGTGACAACGTTCAAGACGAAGGAAGAAGCACTTGAAATCGCCAATGACACTCTTTATGGACTTGGGGCGGGTGTGTGGACACGTGACATGAACACGGCTTACCGTTTCGGCAGAGAAGTTCAGGCAGGACGCGTCTGGACCAACTGCTACCATCAATATCCTGCACATGCAGCATTCGGGGGCTACAAAATGTCCGGTATCGGACGTGAAAATCATAAAATGATGCTGTCACACTATCAACAAACAAAGAATCTGCTAGTCAGCTATAGTCCGAAAGCGTTAGGATTCTTCTAAAATGGAACAGCGACTAGAGGCGACAGAACAAGCCCTCCAGCTGATTGAAACGTTAAAGGGAAAGCACGGTGCCCTCCTGTTTCATCAGTCCGGTGGATGTTGTGATGGCAGTTCCCCTATGTGTTTGAGTCAAGATGATCTGATCATCGGTGACAGTGATGTATTGGTAGGTACTGTAGACGACTGTCCTTTTTATATGAACGAACAACAGTATGAATATTGGAAGCATTTCCGGATCATATTGGATGTGAGAGAAGGTAGAGGGGGAGTATTCTCCCTCGAATCCACGGAAGGTGTACGCTTCATTACGGATTCGAAATTGATGAAAGTGTAAATACTTTTAGAGGCAGCCTGTTTTTACAGGTTGTCTTTTTTTGCGGTTTGCCCCGCGGCCGACCGCCACCCCACAACCCGCAAAAAAACCACTTCCCCCAAAAAGAGAAAGTGGCCTCCAGCAAATCAAAACGAATTCCGCTCAATCCCGTACTTCCTTATCCGGTACTGCAGGTTCTGTCTGCTCATCCCGAGTGATTTCGCGGTCTTGGTAATATTGAATTCATGGTATTTCAATGCTTTCTGAATATAATAGGTTTCGGCTTCCTCTATGAAGAGCTCCAACGGTTTGATTTCCGTGCCTGATTGATAGAGGAATTCCGTTCCATCCCGGCTTTCGTCACCTGTTGCCGTATGATGGATCCTCTGCCTGAATCCGAATGGAAGATGCTTGAACCCTATTTCCTCCTCGAAGCCTACGAGATTGAATGCCCCTTCCAGGACATGCTCGAGCTCCCGAACGTTCCCCGGCCAGTCATACTGTTGGAAAATCGAACAGACTTCGTCGGAGATCTCCTTAATATTCATGGCGAAGTGATGGTTGAACTGATTGATGAAATAATCCACAAGCTCAGGCAGGTCTTCTTTTCTCGAACGGAGAGAAGGAATGAAGACAGAAACGATGCTGAGACGATAATAAAGATCCTTTAATAACCGTCCTTCTGCAATGGCGTCGATCGGATCTTCGTTCACCGTCGCCATCACCCTCACGTCGAATGGGAGGTCCGTCCCTCTTGAAAAGAAGTTTAGCAGTTTCTCCTGGAGGGAAGGGGTTAATGAGTTGATTTCGTCGAGGAGGAGTGTTCCTCCCTGAGCCTGACGGAAGAGAGAGGGACGGCGGTCTTCAGGAACTTTATCCTCACCCTTGTCGTTAAAGAGAATTTCTTCGAGCGTCTCATCGCGCAGTGAAGAGCAATTCTGGGTGATGAAAGGACGATTGCCACGGGCGCTGTCGTTGTGAATGCTTTGGGCGAACAGTTCCTTCCCTGTCCCGATTTCACCACAGATCAAGACAGGGGAAGAGGTCCGCGTCGCCTGCTTTCCTGTTTCGACAGCGTCCTTGAGGCGGGGGTTGTGCCCGATGATACTGTCAAACGTGAAGAAGCTGCTGGGCTTTTTATGTATATGATCCCTCATCACCTTCTCGAGTTTGGTGATATCCCTGGCAATTTCGATGGCTCCGATCAGTACCTCATCGTGAAAAATCGGGAATGTGTCATTCATCGTCGTGATTTCGATTCCGTTCATATTGAAATAGGTCTGCTTTACATTAAGGGTAGGTCTACTTGTTTTCAGGACCTTTAACAGGGTGCTCTCTTCCTCGGAGTGAAATTGAAAAACATCCAGCAGGTTTTTATCGAGGACGTCTTCGATTTCCATTCCTTCGATTTCACGCATTTTGCGATTGTAGATGATGGTTCTCCCGGTAGAATCGATGACATGGACGCCTGATTCGAGATGTTCAGCGACTTTTTCATACATATACAATCGTTTTTCAGATTCCAGCATGCTGTTTCTCTCCTCTTTTTAAACATAGGTTCTTACTGTAAAAGGTACAATTTATATTATTTATGGTGAAGATTTTCCATATTGACATGAATGGGTACATGCCTTCATCTCAGCGGAAATCACAAAAAGAATGGGATTATAAAAAATTTTTAAAAAACTCTTGAAAAACGCAACTATCTTTTGCATTATTATAAGTGTAAGGGTTTTCTAAATGCAAATTTTTTTTGCACATTTGAATGAGGAAAAATAAAATCTTTGTTTAAAGGGGGCAGACCGGATGATCTTCTGCTCCACCTTCAAACAAAAAACAGTGAAAACGGGAGGTGCCTTGATACAGGGGCTCCATCCTTTTATAAAAAATGATAAAGTTTTAAAATTTGTAAGGAGGAATCAGTATGACAGTAAGTACGCATTCGATTATTGAACAAACAGAAAAGTATGGTGCCAAGAATTATCTGCCACTTCCAATCGTTATTTCAGAAGCAGAAGGTGTATGGGTAAAGGATCCTGAAGGCAATAAGTATATGGATATGCTGAGCGCTTATTCAGCGGTCAATCAGGGACATCGTCATCCAAAGATCATCCAGGCGCTGAAGGATCAGGCAGACCGTGTGACACTGACATCACGCGCGTTCCATAATGATCAATTGGCACCTTGGTATGAAAAAATCTGTCAGCTGACAGGTAAAGACATGGCACTTCCGATGAATACGGGGGCTGAGGCTGTGGAAACGGCGATCAAGACGGCTCGCCGCTGGGCATACGATGTAAAAGGCGTTGCCGAAAACAGTGCAGAAATCATCGCATGTAACGGAAACTTCCACGGAAGGACGATGACAGCTGTTTCCCTTTCTTCAGAAGAGGAATACAAGCGCGGTTTCGGTCCGATGCTTCCGGGTATCAACCTGATTCCTTACGGGGACCTTGATGCGTTGAAAGAAGCCATCACACCAAACACAGCTGCGTTCCTCATCGAACCGATCCAAGGGGAAGCAGGGATCGTATTCCCTCCAAAAGGCTTCCTGAAAGCGGCTTATGAATTATGTAAGGAAAATAATGTCCTGTTCATTGCAGATGAAATCCAGGCAGGGCTGGCCCGTTCCGGAAAGATGTTTGCATGTGAATGGGAAGATGTCGATCCAGATATGTACATCCTTGGAAAAGCACTTGGTGGGGGAGTATTCCCGATTTCATGTGTGGTTGCAGATGAAGAAGTACTGGGCGTATTCAATCCAGGGTCCCATGGATCAACGTTCGGAGGGAATCCGATGGCATGCGCGGTGTCTGTCGCCTCCCTTGATGTATTGATCGATGAAGATCTTGCTGGCCGTTCCCTTCAAATGGGAGAATACTTTATGAGTAAACTTCGTGAGATAGATAATCCTATGATTAAGGAAGTTCGTGGCAGCGGATTATTTATCGGGGTGGAACTGACAGAACCGGCCCGCAAATACTGTGAACAACTGAAAGAAGAAGGACTGCTTTGTAAAGAAACGCATGATACAGTCATCCGTTTTGCCCCGCCGCTGGTCATTTCACAAGAAGACCTCGATTGGGCCATCGAAAGAATCAAAAAAGTATTATCTTGATATCACCAGCGGGCTGAGAAGTTTTTTTCTTAAATCGGGCTTGAAAACGCTTGAAAATAAAAATTATTTCTTTCCCAAGTCAATGGTTTAAGATACGGTAATATGTTACAATAACAACGTTTCAGATCACATAATAAAGAGGCGAATGTTTACAATGGGAGAAAACCTTAATCTGTTTACTTCTACACAGCATGTCATCAATGATGCTTTATCGAAGCTTGGATATACGGAAGAAATGTATGAACTTCTGAAAGAGCCGATCCGTATGTTGACCGTCCGGATCCCTGTTCGAATGGACGATGGCAGTATTAAAGTATTTACAGGCTATCGTGCACAACATAACGATGCAGTGGGGCCGACAAAGGGCGGCGTACGATTTCATCCTGAAGTGGATGAAGAGGAAGTTAAGGCTTTGTCCATGTGGATGAGCTTGAAATGCGGCATTGTGGATCTGCCATATGGTGGAGGGAAAGGCGGGATCATCTGTGATCCGCGTACGATGTCCTTCACTGAACTGGAAAAGCTGAGCCGCGGCTACGTACGTGCCATCAGTCAGATCGTTGGGCCGACAAAGGATATCCCGGCACCTGATGTGTACACAAACTCTCAGATCATGGCTTGGATGATGGATGAATACAGTCGTCTTCGTGAAAATGACTCACCAGGATTCATTACAGGAAAACCGATTGTCCTCGGTGGCTCCCAAGGTCGTGAAAAAGCAACGGCTCAAGGTGTGACCATCTGTATCGAACAAGCAGCAAAAAAACGCGGCATCGATATTAAAGGGGCACGCGTCGTCATCCAGGGCTTTGGTAATGCCGGAAGTTTCCTTGCGAAATTCATGAATGATGCCGGTGCGAAGGTCATCGCGATTTCCGATGCCCATGGTGCTCTCCATGATCCGGCCGGTTTGGATATTGATTATCTGTTGGATCGCAGGGACAGCTTCGGTACCGTAACGACTTTATTTGAAAACACGATTTCAAATAAGGAATTACTGGAACTCGAGTGTGACATCCTTGTACCTGCAGCAATTTCAAACCAGATCACGGAAGAAAATGTCTATGATATTAAAGCATCCATTGTGGTAGAAGCTGCAAACGGTCCTACTACCTTCGAAGCAACCCGAATCCTGTCGGAAAGAGGGATCCTCCTCGTGCCGGACGTACTTGCAAGTGCCGGAGGAGTAACGGTTTCTTATTTCGAATGGGTTCAGAACAATCAAGGGTACTACTGGACAGAACAAGAAGTAAACGAGAAGCTTTATGCTAAACTTGTCGAAGCTTTCAACAATGTATACGAAACATCTCAGAATCGTCGAGTGAATATGCGACTAGCCGCATACATGGTCGGCGCACGCAAAATGGCTGAAGCCTCAAGATTTAGAGGTTGGGTGTAACGATCGCATGAATAAGAAGAACGTATTCTCATTTTGTATGAGGTGCGTTCTTTTTTTATTTAAAGGAGTTCCCGAAATGAATGTAGAAATGATTAGGAAGCGGTGGTTTAGGGTAAAATCACTGAAAATGGGTAGAGGTATATCTACATTATTGCATGGAAGTTTTGTTCTTATGTTTAAACTTATAAACATTAAAGATTCGGAGGGAAACAAATGTCTACTGAATTGTTCATAGAGGAAGCTTCTCTCGATGCGATAGAAGCAAGCCTTCAACAGCATAAGCAATTTTTTAAGTCCGGGGTGACCCGTCCCCTTCAATACAGAAAAGATTTGTTGGAGAAATTCTCCACCGTTATAAAAAATCATGAAAAAGAAATCATCAGTGCCCTCAAACAAGATTTGAATAAATCCGAGATGGAAGCGTATGTGACAGAAATCGGCATCCTACTGGAGGAGATTCGTTTCGTCCTTAAGAATATAGATGAGTGGGCAGAACCGAAAAAAGTGAAAACGGCGAAAACCCATATTGGATCGAAGGCCTATACGGTGCCGGAGCCATACGGAGTCACCTTGATCATCGCACCGTGGAATTATCCCATCCAGCTCGCCCTGGCACCGGTCATCGGAGCGATTGCAGCAGGGAATACGGCGATCATAAAACCGTCTGAGCTCACCCCGACTACTTCTGCACTGCTCGCTCAAATGATCAATATGCATTTTGATCCAAGGCAGTTGTTTGTCATAGAGGGCGGGGTGGAGACGACCCAGAATCTTCTCAAACAGCCTTTTGATTATATTTTTTTTACCGGGAGTGTGCCTGTCGGGAGAGTGGTCATGGAAGCGGCGGCCAAGCAGTTGATCCCGGTAACTCTTGAACTCGGTGGGAAAAGCCCGTGTATTGTCGATGAAACGGCGGATATCCCTCTTGCCGCCAAGCGTATTGCTTTCGGGAAAGTGACAAATGCAGGACAGACGTGCATCGCACCGGATTATTTATTTATTCATAAAAGCAAGAAAGATGAATTCATCACTGAATTTAAGAAAACCGTGATTGACTTTTATGGAACAGAACCGCTGATCAGCGATAAATTCGGCCGGATTGTCAACGAGAGACATTTCGATCGTTTGACCGGCTATTTGGAAGACGGGGAAATCCTCTTGGGGGGCAATGTGGATCCCGGCACCCTGAAAATCGAACCGACGTTAATGGAGCCGAGGGATTTTTCTGTGCCTGTGATGCAGGACGAAATATTCGGACCGATTTTTCCTGTCATAGAGTATGAAGATCTCGATGAAGTCATCGATTTTGTAACGGAGCGGCCGAAACCCTTGGCGCTTTACCTGTTCACGGAAAACCCCATCACGGAAGAGAGAATCAATGGATCGATTTCCTATGGGGGCGGATGCGTTAACGATACCCTCATGCACATCGTAACGCCTTATCTTCCTTTCGGCGGGGTAGGGGAGAGTGGAATAGGAAATTATCACGGGGAATCGAGCTTTTCAACCTTTTCCCATTATAAGAGTATCTTGAAGCAGACGACGAAATTCGATATGAGCTTCCGATATCCAAGCGCACGATTCGGGATGCAGATTCTTAAGAAATTATTGAAATGACAAAAGGTGACCCTGGCCGGGTCACCTTTTGTGTTAATTCTTTTATCTGGTTGGTTCTGTACGAGGTTCTCTTTCAAGCTCTTCCGTCGGTTTGAATAACAGACCAAGATTGATGAGGCCTGCAATCCCTACTAAACCGTAAACGATCCTGGATAGGGCAGCATCCTGACCGCCGAAAATCGCTGCAACAAGATCGAATTGAAAGAAACCGATAAGTCCCCAGTTGATAGCACCAATGATCGTAAGAACCAAAGCAATACGCTGAATACCACTCATGTTGTTTTCCTCCTTCTATTCAATGGCTCATTTATAAGTTTCCCTCTTAGCCCATTCCTATTCAAAATGTCCATAGTAAAATTTCCTTGTGCAAGTTCTTTGCAATTTGGGGATGATATATTCGATAATAGAAAATGTGCTAAGAACCTTTTGGGTAACGAAATAAATCGGCCCTTACACAATAAAAGGAGGTAACAAAAATGAATGATTTTACATTTTACAATCCAACTAAATTGATTTTTGGTAAAGGACAAGTAGAACAATTGAAAGAATTGGTACCTCAATATGGGAAAAAAGTGCTTGTCGTTTATGGCGGGGGAAGCATCAAGCGTAACGGCTTATACGATCAAGTGATGTCAATGCTGAAAGGGATTGACAGTGAAGTATTTGAATTATCCGGAGTTGAGCCGAACCCACGTCTTTCTACTGTTAGACGAGGAGTGGAAATCGCTAAGGAAAAGAACATCGACTTTATACTAGCCGTCGGTGGCGGGAGCGTCATCGATTGTACGAAAGCAATCGCTGCAGGCGCAAAATATGATGGAGATGCATGGGATCTTGTAACGAAGAAAGCTTTCGCGAAAGAAGCCCTTCCATTTGGAACGGTTCTTACTCTCGCTGCGACGGGTTCTGAAATGAACGCCGGATCGGTTATCACGAACTGGGAAACAAATGAAAAATATGGTTGGGGAAGCCCGGCGACATTCCCTCAATTCTCCATCCTGGATCCGGAAAATACGTTTACCGTACCAAAGGATCACACAATCTATGGCATGGTGGACATGATGAGTCACGTGTTTGAACAATATTTCAATAACGCGACAAACACACCGCTTCAAGACCGCATGTGTGAATCTGTTTTGAAAACAGTGATCGAAACGGCTCCGAAGTTGATCAATGATCTTGAAAACTATGAGCTTCGTGAAACGATTCTGTACTCAGGTACGATTGCACTTAACGGAATGCTGCAAATGGGTTATAACGGTGACTGGGCAAGCCATAACATCGAACATGCCGTGTCAGCTGTATATGACATCCCACATGCCGGTGGACTTGCAATCCTGTTCCCGAACTGGATGAAGCATAACCTGAAAGTGAACCCTTCACGTTTTGCCCAAATGGCCGAACGCGTATTCAACGTCGATCCAGCCGGTAAATCAGAAGAAGAAGTGGCCCTTGAAGGGATCGAAAAGCTTCGTGAATTCTGGTCAAGCCTCGGTGCACCAACCCGCTTGGCGGATTATGATATCGACGACAGCCAAATTGACCTGATGGCAGACAAAGCCATGGTCAACGGCGAATTCGGTAACTTCAATAAACTGAACAAAGACGACGTTCTTGCGATTTTAAGAGCATCACTATAATGTAAGGAGAGGGACGGACCTTGGCGAGCAAGGTCCGTCCCTCTATATTTCCACTGGTTCCCGAAATATAGGGTTTTCTTCCCAGTAATTAGGGGAACATAAACAGGTGAGGCCTGGCATAAATAAAAAGTTTATCATGGACGCGTTTTCATAAAGAGAGCGTTCTTGATTCTCGGGTCAGCTTTCGATAAAGTGAGATAGAAGAAAATATTTTAATCGGAGGATGGTTATGACACACATTCGTTTTGATTATTCAAAAGCGTTATCGTTTTTTGGAGAACACGAACTTACATATTTAAGTGATGCGGTTAAGGTTGCCCATCATTCACTTCATGAACAAACAGGTGCCGGGAGTGACTTCCTTGGTTGGATCGACCTGCCAGTGGATTATGACAAAGAAGAATTTTCACGCATTCAGAAATCAGCGGAGAAAATCAAAAATGATTCCGATATCCTTCTTGTGATCGGTATCGGTGGATCTTACCTCGGGGCCCGTGCAGCGATTGAAATGCTGAATCACAGTTTCTACAATGCTCTGCCGAAAGAAAAGCGTTCCACTCCACAAGTATTATTTGTCGGGCAAAATATCAGCTCCACATACATGAAAGACTTAATGGACCTTCTTGATGGAAAAGACTTCTCCATCAATGTCATCTCAAAGTCGGGTACGACGACTGAACCTGCGCTTGCCTTCCGTATCTTCCGCAATATGCTGGAAGAAAAGTACGGAGTGGAAGAAGCCCGCACGCGTATTTATGCGACGACGGATAAATCGAAGGGTGCATTGAAGACACTGGCAACGGACGAAGGCTATGAAACATTCGTCGTTCCAGATGATATCGGGGGGCGTTATTCTGTCCTGACAGCAGTAGGATTACTGCCAATTGCCGTCAGCGGAGTGGAGATCGAAACGATGATGAACGGTGCCGCACAAGCCCGTGAAGATTTCAGCAAATCCGAGCTGACTGAGAATGCTGCTTATCAATATGCCGCGGTTCGAAACGCCCTTTACAACAAAGGCAAAACCATTGAAATGCTCATCAACTATGAGCCGGGACTTCAGTACTTTGCTGAATGGTGGAAGCAGCTGTTCGGGGAAAGTGAAGGAAAAGACCAAAAAGGCATTTATCCTTCTTCTGCAAACTTCTCAACGGATCTTCATTCTCTTGGACAATATGTTCAGGAAGGACGCCGTGACATTTTCGAAACAGTCATCAAGGTTTCAGAGCCCCGTCATGAGCTGAAAATCGAGAAAGCGGACAGTGACCTGGATGGATTGAATTATCTTGCTGGTGAAACTGTGGACTTCGTGAATAATAAAGCATTTGAAGGTACACTGCTTGCCCATACAGATGGAGGGGTACCTAACCTGATCGTGGAAATTCCTGCAATGGATGCCTACACATTCGGTTACCTTGTGTACTTCTTCGAGAAAGCATGTGCCATGAGCGGATACCTTCTTGGTGTGAATCCATTCGATCAGCCGGGAGTGGAAGCATATAAAGTGAATATGTTTGCCCTTCTTGGTAAACCAGGCTTTGAAGAGAAGAAAGCCGAGCTTGAAAAACGTCTGAAATAATGAACAGGAGCACTGAGTAAATCTCAGTGCTCTTTTTACATTTTTCTTTTCTTTTAGGAGAAACTATCCCTAAAAGAAAGGGGATGCATCTACGTGATTGAGCTTTCATCAAGCATTGAAGGACAGCATTATCAACTGTATAAACTGGAACAGCTTTTAAAGCCGCTTGGATATTCGATAGGCGGTAACTGGGATTACGATCACGGCTACTTCGATTATAAAATTGATGACGAGGTCGGGTATCAATTTTTAAGAGTGCCGTTTACCTCAGTGGACGGTCAACTGGACTCAAGGGGGGCTACCGTTGAATTCGGTAAACCGTTCCTTCTTTCCCATAAATATCAGATCGGTTTGGATGATTTTGCGTCAACGGGAAGCTTCTCCGGTTCCGTCAACCAATTCTCTGAGCCACAGGATCCCGATGCGAGCTTTCCTGAAGAGTACATTGCTGTGGGGAAAGAACTTGTGAAAGAACTTGAGAGCACATTGTTTTCTAGTTAGAAATTACAAGAAGCTCGTCTGATGCTTCAACAATCGTCGTTAAAGGAGGATTCACGGAAGTGTGTTCTCCTTTTTTAATGCCTAAAAGGATGATGTTGTTCTTTAAGAGATGGGAGCTTAAAGAGTGGAAATTTTCATGGATGTATTCATCAGAAACGGGAATCAGTTTCAGATTATTTCCTTTAAGGTGATTCAACAGCTTTAAGATCGTTTTAGACATCCCTTGGGAGATAATGCTGTTCATCATCACGTAGCTTGTCTGCATATTCGTTTGAATGACCTCATCGGCACCTGCCCGTTTGGCATTTGCGACCTGGTCCTTCTGAAGAATTTCGACCACGGTATATAATTCCGGATGATTTCCTTTAATGGCAAGGAGCGTCAGGACGGAATTCATATCAGATGTCACTTCATCTTTATTTTGGTCTGCGGTGATGATGGCAATGGATGCTTCCTGAAGGTTGACTTTCTTCAGGATGGCGTCCTTAAATGGGGTTCCGCGGACGAAATGAATATGGTTATTTTTGTAGGGATTCTTGTGAAGGGTTTCGTCGACCAGAATGATATCACATTTGGAGTGAAGGGAGGTGAGCTGATTGATCACCTCACGGGTCCGTTCATTCCAGCCTACGATGATGACATGCTCTTTTCCTTTAAATGCTGCCTTTCCTTCCAGGTAGGCATTTTGTGTCATGACAGTTTCCGCTGCGAGAGTGACAAAATAGGTTGAGAGAAAGCCTGCACCAACAAGGATCAGGACAATTCCGAGAAATCTTCCTTCCATTGTTTTTGGAACAAAATCTCCATACCCTACAGTGGATGTTGTAATGATGGCCCACCAAATCCCATCAAATAAAGAGGGGAAGGTATCAGGCTCTATAAAGTGAATGATCGTGCCGAACGAAATCATCAGCGTAATGGCGATCGTAAATATTCGAATAACTAAAGGCCAGCGCAAGAACCCATGAAACATTTGCTGTACCATTCTACCAGCTCCTTTTTCATCTGCACTGACCATTATTTCCTTTTCAGGTTCGTCTAAAACTCGGAAAGCCATTCTTTCTTTAACAAACTGTACATATTTGCGTCAAATGCATGGTCATCCTGAAGGATATATTCCCTCAGTAAACCTTCCTGCTTGAACCCAAGCTTCTCAACCACCCGTAATGACGCCATATTATAAGGAACGATCACTGCTCCTATGCGATTCATTCCTTTTTCTGAGAACAGGTAACGAAGTAAAGGGGAGAGCGCTTCACCCATGATTCCCTTACCCCATTGGCCGGGATGAAGGTCATATCCGATTTCACAGCGTTTATAAGCCTTCGAAATGCCATGAAACCCGCATGTCCCGATCATTTTGCTGGAATCTTTCTCCACGATGGCCCAGCGCATGGGCCCCCCTGATTCCAGGTGTTTCTCATAGTTTTCCACCATGCTTACAGCCACGCCTTTCGATTCAATCGGACTCATGCCGAAATAGCGGAGAACGTCGACGGACGTATAGAGTTCATAAAGAAAATCGACATCTTCCATAGTAATCTGTCTTAGAACCAATCTTTCTGTTTCAAATACTGGATATTTTTCCATATTTATCAACCCCTTTGTAGAAGAAAGTATACCATGGAAAAAGCCTTGGCAAGGGGCCAAAAAATTCATTTACACGAAAAAGCCTCTGGCGGTTTAGACAGAGGCTCCTTCATTATGACTTGAATCCTGCAGTTTGCTGTACCTTCCACCCTTTCTTCGAATGAAATGAACCGTCCTTCACGTCCGTCAGAAGGGAGGGATCACATTCGGAAATGGAGGATTGACCTGAAAGGGCCAAGGTTAAATCGAGATCGGCCAGTATATTCCGGATCACGTCTTTCACCCCTTGTTCACCTGCAAGGGTCAGTCCGTACATATAGGGCCTGCCTATGAGAACGGAATCCGCTCCAAGGGCCAGGGCTTTTACTACATCGGCTCCACGCCGGATGCCGCTGTCAAAGAGCACCGGGATGCGGCCGTTCACAACGTCGCATATCACCGGAAGGGAGTCTAAAGCTCCAATGGCCCCGTCAACCTGTCGTCCACCATGATTGGATACGATGATTCCATCCATTCCCCGGTCGACTGCAAGCTTGGCGTCGTCGGGATGGAGGATTCCTTTCAGCAGGATCGGCAGGCGTGTATGTTCACGAAGAAAGTCCAGGTCATCCCATGTCAAGGAAGCATTGCCAAACACTTGGGACCAGAGGATGGCAGCTGCATTCCCGTCAACTTCAGGGGGGTCTTTAAGCTTGGAACGGAAGACGGGATCGCTCACGTAATTACCGACTCCTTCGCCCGACAGAAAGGGAAGATAGGCGTTTTCAAGGTCATATTCACGCCACGCCATCATCGGGGCATCAAGGGTCACGACGATAGCGGAGTATCCTGACGCTTCAGCCCTTCTAAGCATACTGGCAGCAATCTCAAGATCATTACTCCAATACAGTTGGAACCATCTTGGGGAGTCCCCCATGACGGAAGCGATTTCCTCCATGGAGTAAGTGGACGCTGAACTTGCAATGAACGGGACATTCATGGATGCCGCCGCGCGTGCAGACGCCAGCTCCCCATCAGGATGGACGATGGATTGAACTCCGATCGGTGCAAGGAGGAGGGGAGAGGAATAGGTCTCTCCAAATAACGTCACCTTCAGGTCGCGATTCCGGACATTATTCAGCATACGGGGGACAATCTGCCAGCGGTCGAGGGCACTTCTGTTGGCGCGCATAGTCTCCTCGCCGCCGGCACCTCCCGCCACATAATAAAAAGGGCCATCTTCAAGCTTTTCCCGTGCCATTTGTTCGAGCTCTTCAAACCGGAATGGGATTGAGGGACGGACCTTCTTCTGATAAATTTGATTTTGGACATGGTTTCCATACTGATTCATGATCTTTCTCCTTTCATCTTTGCCGGAAGAAATGCAAATCGTAAAAAGGAAGCGTATGTAATCGGCGTGCTTTTCCTTATAAGGAAAATGGTACTTACAGTATTCAGAAAAGTCAATCAAATCATTTGAAAAAGAGACCCGTCATATGACCGGCCGCCGGTTTATATCCCAACCTGCTTTTTAATCGCATCCAATCGTTTATCCAGCTCATCAGAAACGGTTTTCACTTCTTTGTGCTTCGTTGATTCCAGGTCATTCAGGTAGTTCCTGATTTTCTCTTGACGCTCATCGAGGAGAGAAGAGATGGCAGAGCGTTTCTCTGAATCAATGAGCTCCTCTTTTTCGAGGGTGTTGAGTGTCTGGATCATTCTGTTTTCTTCATTCCGGATCATGCTTTGATAAGTAGAGACGATATCCCTTAAGGCATTATAATGATCGACTGTCGTCCAAACATTGTCACTGAAACGGTTGACCGCCCACCACCTCCACGTATTTTTATTAATGGCTTCTTTCCACACATTTTCGATTTCAGACAATTGCTGTTTCGTTTTCACCGAGGAATACTCTCCGCCACCGGCATCGGCGACCTTCTTCAATTGTTCGTCGGCTTCAGAGTCCACATCGAATCCGATGATATTGATTTTGACATCGGTATTGTCCGCCTTTACCTTTGTGGCCGTGGCCACGGGATCCCCGTCGCAGGTTTCGATTCCGTCGCTCACGACATAGATGAAATTCTCCGTCTTTTCGTCACTTTGGGAAGAAAGTTGTTCGTTGGCTAATTCGATGCTTGATGCCAGTGGGGTCCAGCCCTTGGGATCGAATTTTGTCAGTGATTCCGAGAAGGCACCCTCATCATATGGTTGAAGGGGGTAGAGGGACTCGACTGCCTTGCACGACATCTCTTTATCGGCATCACTTCCTGTTCCCTTATGTCCGAACGCGATCAGGGAAACATTCACGGATTCGGGCAGCTCCTTTGCAAGAGTTTCCAGGCTCTCTTTGGCAAGGGACATCTTGCTTTTACCATCCACGTCTGCTTTCATACTCCCGCTCGAATCGATCAACAAGGCGACATTCACCTTTTTGTCTTCTTTCTCGGTGATTTCATCCATCGGGACATCCTGCAGGAGTCTGCCGTCGGGAAGCTTCATTTCATCGTACACAACCTCATAGTTTTCAAGCTCAGAGGCAATACCCCCGTATCCCGTCTGGAGACTTGAGAGAATGGACTGTGTCCACTTTTCGTCACTCCATTTACCCGTTTCTTTCTGTCGGACATCTTCCACGTATTCATCCACGGCTTTATCTGAAGCTTCTCTATATGCCTCAGGATCTTTGGCCCCGTTCTTATTTTCTATGTATTGTTGGTAGAGGTCACCTGCCTCCTGGTTGATCCACTCTAGGGGTGTGATGCTTAATGGATCTACTTCCTTAGAGGCTGTGCCCGGTTCCTGGACGTTTTTCTTTTTGATGGAAACGTCTTCAGCATGATCCTGACATCCTGCTAAAAGGAAGAACAGGGAGGATAAGATCAAAAGTGGTTTCATGTGTCTCATATCATTCTCCTTTTTAAAATTCTACAACGCACTATTTTATCCATAAATTTACTTTTTATTCACTACCCTTAGAACCAGGACGATAAACCCATAAAGCGCACAATAAAAAAAGCGCCCTTATTGTATAAATAAGGACGCCTTTGTCATTTCGGTATGGAGCATAGCGGGATCGAACCGCTGACCTTTTGGCTGCCAGCCAAACGCTCTCCCAGCTGAGCTAATGCCCCGTGAATCGGTCAAGATTTATTATAAGAAAGTTCAGAGTGTTCGTCAATGCTTTTTTATCATATTCTTACGTTTATTTTTTAATCTATTGGAAAGCGGCGAGCCACCCGCCGCTTTTTGGAATATTGGTTGATCTTCATTCTTCACTTCGCATCTTTATTTGCAAACTCCAACCCTTTTACGAGTGCCGAAGCTTCTTCATCAGCGATCACCGTTACATGGTCATGGTGATTCAGAATCGAAGCTGGGAAGCTTTCAGAAATGGTGCCTTCTACTAATTTTTTTAATGCTTCCTGTTTCGCTTCGCCTGAAACAAGGAGGAGAATTTCCCTGCTTTTCATGATCGACGAGATTCCCATCGTAATCGCATGTGTCGGTACTTCATCGATAGAATCGAAATAGCGGGCATTCGCCTCGCGGGTTGACTGTGCAAGTTGCACCACATGGGTGTTGGATTCAAAAGATGTCCCTGGTTCATTAAATCCGATATGACCGTTGCTTCCGATCCCAAGTACTTGAATATCGATGCCGCCGTGGGAACGGATTTTTTCATCATACGCCTTGGATTCCTTTTCGGGATCGGCTGCATCTCCTGAAGGGATATGAGTGTTTTCCGGATCGATATCAATGTGTTTGAATAGGTTCTCATTCATGTACTGGTAGTAGCTGTTCGGGTGTTGACGGGATAGTCCGATGTATTCGTCCAGATTGAAGGAAGATACATGTCGATAAGACGTTCCGTTTTGTTCATGGTCCTCAATCAGCACCTCGTAAAGCCCTTTTGGGGTGCCTCCGGTGGCAAGTCCCAGGGTCAGCTTTTCGGATGTTTTCACTTTGGATAATAGGTAGTCTGCAGCGACTCGACTCATTTCCTGGTAGTCTTTTACTTCAATTCGTTTCATGAGTGTCATCCTCTCGAATATAGGCTATTTTCCCTTTGCATATCGTGGTGTATACGTCTTTATTTTCATCTAATAGGACGATGTCTGCATCTTTCATGGGTGCAAGGCTTCCTTTCCGGCCAAAAACATTTAATTGTTTGGCGGGATTCTCTGCTGTCATTTTAATCGCACTTTTCATATCACTTGTCGTGAATGATTGAATGTTTGAAAAGGCATCGTTCATTTTCAGTACGCTTCCTGCCAATGTGTCTTCATCTAACATGGCCTTGCCGTCCTTGACCGTCACAATCTGACCGCCGAGATCATACTGACCGTTCTTAAGACATTTCGCCCTCATGGAATCGGTGATGAGGATTAAGCGTTCATCTGTGATCTGATTGAAAGCCAGTTGAATCACTTCAGGCCGGACGTGGATGCCATCGGAAATCAATTCTACCATCAGTTCCTCTCTGAGGAAGGATGCCCCGGCGATTCCGGGCTCACGGTGATGAAGGCCGGACATTTGATTAAACAAATGGGTCACATGGGACAAGCCGGCATCGATGGCTTCCCCGACCTCATCGAAGGTTGCACTGGAGTGGCCAACTGAAGAGACGATACCATTTTCTTTTAAGTAACGGATCAATTCATAATCTTCATCAAGCTCCGGGGCGAGCGTGACTAATTTGATGTGATTTTGAGAGAGTGCCTGCCAGCGTTTAAATGTGTCGACGCTCGGCTTTTGGATTCGATCGAGAGGTTGAGCGCCTGCCCGGTCCGGATTGATGAACGGTCCTTCTAAGTGAAGGCCGAGAATTTCTGCCTGACCCTCTTTTTGATGATTGGCCATATAATCTGCTGTATTCTTCAATGCTTTTTCAATTGACTCGGATCCTTCTGTCATGGTTGTGGCAAGGAAGCTCGTGGTTCCTTCTTTCGGAAGGGTGCCGGTCATTGTATCAAGGGCTTCCAGGGTCGCATCCATGGTATCGGCTCCGTTGACGCCATGAATATGAATATCTATCATTCCCGGGACCACACTATACCCATGGGGAAGAGAAATTACTTTGTACTCTTCTGTACCGGTTAAGCTGGATCGTTCACCGATCTCGGTGATCATTCCATTCTCGATTTTGATATACCCTTTTTCATACACTTTATTTTCTGCATAGATGGTTCCGTTCAGTATGAGCAGTTTTTCTATATTTGAGGTCATTGAAATCACTCCTTGAGTACTTTACCATTCTACAATACCATCAGAAAGTATAGATGTCTATACCAGTTGAGGTTAGAAGAGATATTTTTCAACTTGGGATAAAGGGAGAATCACCTAAATAAATAAAGCAATAAGTCCTTATCGGAAAATTGGTATAGACATCTATTCCTTATTAATGTTATGATTCTGCCTAAGCGCTTTCACTTGATATAAAAGGAGAGAATAGTATGTTAGGTTTTTTACAACGAATCGGTAAATCGCTCATGCTTCCCATCGCGGTACTGCCTGCAGCTGCATTACTGCTGAGATTGGGGCAGGATGATCTGCTGGGTATCGCATTTATGTCTGAAGCAGGAGATGCCATATTCAAAAATTTAGCTTTAATCTTTGCCATCGGGGTGGCCATCGGGTTTTCGAAAGATGGAAATGGTACAGCCGGATTGGCAGGTGCCATTGGTTATCTGGTACTGACGGGCGGGTTGAAAGCCCTTGATCCAGATTCCAATATGGCGATTTTCGGCGGAATCATATCCGGTGTCGTGGCAGGTTTATTATATAACCGTTTCAACGATATTAAACTTCCGGCATGGCTCGGATTTTTTGGAGGCCGACGTTTCGTTCCCATTGTGACAGCTGCATCCATGGTTGTCCTCGCAGGGATTTTCGGCGTCATCTGGCCGCCGATCCAAAGCGGGATCAATTCCATCGGTGAATGGATCATCGGGGCAGGTGCCACTGGTGTGGGTGTGTTTGGACTGCTGAACCGTCTCCTGATTCCGGTAGGACTGCATCATGTATTGAATACCCTCGTCTGGTTTGAATTCGGAACATTCAAAGATGCAGCGGGTGAAGTCGTGAAAGGGGATATTCCCCGATTCTTCGCAGGCGATCCTACAGCCGGGACGTTCCAGACCGGATTCTTCCCGATTATGATGTTCGGTCTTCCGGCAGCGTGTCTCGCCATGATCGTGACGGCAAAAAAACATATGCGTGCCAATGTAGCGGGGATGTTGATCGGTCTCGCCGTCACTTCCTTCTTAACAGGGATCACTGAGCCGATTGAGTTCAGCTTCATGTTTCTATCTCCTGTCCTATACGGAATTCACGCTGTCTTGACGGCGAGTTCCATGGTCGTTACCTATGTACTTGGCATTCATCATGGATTCGGTTTCTCTGCGGGTGCCTTTGACTACATCCTTAATTTCAGCATCGGTCAAAAACCTTGGCTGTTACTCGGAGTCGGGATTCTTTACGGGATCATCTACTTCCTCCTATTCACTTTCTTGATCAAGAAGTTCAACTTGAAGACTCCGGGTCGTGAAGATGATGAAGATGTGGTGGCACCAGAAGAGAACTCAGGCGGGAATGGTAAGTACGAAGTCATGGCTTCACACTTCCTTCAAGACCTGGGTGGAAAAGAAAACCTGGCCGTCATCGATAACTGTGCCACACGATTACGTCTCGAAATCAATGATGTCACACTGGTAGACGAAAAAGCGTTAAAAGCTCACGGGGCGAAGGGTGTGATGAAGGTGAATAATCGGAACCTTCAGGTCATTGTCGGAACAGATGTGGAATTTGTCGCAGACGAGCTGAGAAAGCTGAAATAAAGGGAGGCGGATTGATTCTACTTAGCTGTCCTCAACCGGATCGTTGTCTGTTATATACATGATAGATATAATAAAATAGAGCATAAATCCGTTATATCGAAAGGAGAACCGTTCGTGGTTAATAAAAATTCTCCTCTTCCTTTGTATTATCAGTTAGAAGAACACCTTAACCATTTAATACAGTCTGAAGAGCTAAAACCGGGGGACGCCCTGCCGTCCGAACGGGAGCTTGCTGAGTCATTTAAAATCAGCAGGATGACCGTGAGACAGGCGATTACCAATCTGGTGAATAAGAATGTCTTATATAGAGAGAAAGGGCGGGGCACATTCGTCTCCCACCGGAAAATCGAACAAAGCCTCCAAGGACTGACAAGCTTTAGCGAAGACATGAAAAGCAGGGGACTCGAGCCCGGGAATAAATTATTGCATTTCGAAATTTCTCCGGCAACAGAGGATATCCGGGAACTTCTTTCATTGGAGGAAGAAGAACTTGTGTATACGATGAAGCGGATCCGCCTTGCAAACGGCGAACCGATGGCATTGGAGACGAGTTATATACCCGTCAAGCTGCTTCCTGGATTGAATCAGGAAATATTGGAGAAATCA
Organism: Rossellomorea vietnamensis; assembly: GCF_001305855.1. Lineage (GTDB taxonomy): Bacteria > Bacillota > Bacilli > Bacillales > Bacillaceae_B > Rossellomorea > Rossellomorea vietnamensis_A. The sequence goes on from NZ_LIXZ01000010.1 coordinate 116,500, forward strand.
CTGTATCACTATATTGAAAGAGAGTTGAATCTTCGCATCAGTCATGCCACCCAATCAGTCGAAGCGGCACTTGTGACAGAAGCGGATACGAAGCATCTGAAGGTGAAAAGCGGGGAGCCGGTGCTCTTCATCCAACGGGATTCTTTCCTGGAAGACGGTACCCCTTTTGAATTGGTTCGTTCCGTTTATCGAGCCGATAAATATAAATTTAAAATCAACCTCGACAGAATGTAAAAAAAAGGAGCAGGAACCCCGTCTTAATAGGGTTCCTGCTCCTTTTTGGTTACAATCCTTTTGTTAATAGGGGAATCCGCCTGCGGTACTTCTCGATCAACCTTTCATTATGATCCCCTGCACCATCCACGTTTCCGCTGATGAAGATAGGCGGCTCATAACCTCCTTCTGCCATGTGTTCGATGGCACCAGCCATGATGCTATTTAAAATCGCAGATCCGACAACGGTTGAAGAGGGAGAAAATGAAACGGCCACCCGTTCATCAGTAAGGACTGCATCGCCGACGACAGAGTGATTGTTTATGGGAAGATCGACTACTTCACTGAGAAATTTCCCGCTCGGATGCCTGGATATTTCTTTTTCGATGTAGTCAAAGGAGCTGATGGAAGCAACATAAGCGCCCTTTTCCTTCGCATGAAGGGCCACGTCGATAGGGACGGGGTTCTTTCCTGAGGTGGAGAGAACGATCACCACGTCTTGAGGCTGGATATCCTGCCCGCTCATGAACTCTGACGCATACCCTTCTGCTCTTTCTAATTGAGAAGACCGTACGGCACCTTCATGGAGCATGAGGGGCTCGATCAAAATCGGGTTGATTGGAACCAGTCCACCTGCTCTGTAGAACACCTCTTCAGAGAGGATGTGAGAGTGGCCGCATCCGAAAAGGTGGATGATGCCGTCATGTTGGATGCAGGAAGAAATCCGTTGAGCAAGATTGGCCATCTTCTCGGCTTCTTGCGTTTGGACTAAGTGAAGTTTTTCCTGTATTTTTTCAAAATAGGTTGGTATCATTCTGTTCCCGCTTTCACTTTTTCTTTCAGCATACCATAATCTTAAAGAAAAATTTCAATCCTCCCGCATGAATGAGCAGTGAGTATTTGATATATTTAAAAGAGAACCGAATGATAAGAGGGGGAAACTTGATATGAAACAGGGAATCATCTCACTGGGAGAAGCACTGATAGACTTCATCCCTCTTGACGAACAAAATATGACCTATCAAAAGAGTCCGGGTGGAGCACCTGCCAATGTAGCGGTTGGACTGGCCCGCTTAGGGACGAGATCTACCTTCTTAGGAAAAGTAGGAGAGGACGTATTAGGCCGATTCCTGAAGGACTCCCTTGGAAATTACGGTGTGAGAATCAATCAAATGCTTTCGACTCCTGATAATCGAACGGGTGTTGTGTTCGTAACCAACCGGGAGGACGGGGAGCGCAGCTTTGACTTTTATATTGATCCAAGTGCAGACCGTTTTCTTCAGGTGAGTGATATAGATGAAGAGGACCTCCTAACCCATAAGATCCTTCACTTTGGTTCCATTTCCATGATCAGTTCGCCTGCGAAGGAAGCGACGCTTCATGCGTTGAAAGTGGCGAAAGATAATGGTCTGTTGATTTCGTATGATCCAAATTTGCGCTTAGGATTATGGGAATCCGAGGAAAAGGCCAGGGAAACGATTAAGAGTATGCTTTCTGAAGTAGATATAGTAAAGATCTCAGAGGAAGAACTCGAATTTATTACAGGTGAAAAAGAGATTGAAGCAGGGGCGGAAAGACTAAAAGCATACAATATTCCTTTCCTGATCATCACCATGGGTGCAGAGGGGAGCTCCGTATACCGGGGAGATGACTCCCGGTATATTCCTGCCATGAAGGTAAAAGCAGTGGATACAACAGGGGCAGGGGATGCGTTTGTATCGGGGATCCTCCATTCAATTGATAAATACCAAGGGAAGATCGAAACCTTATCCATGGAAGAAGCGGTTCACATGGCTCAATTTGCCACCGTATCAGGCGCACTCGCAGCCTCAACAAAAGGTGCCATGACAGCCTTACCTACTTTGGAGGAAATAAAAAAGCATTTAGAAGACTAGGTGTAGAATAGAAACAAATGGACTGCCTACCAGGCAGTCTATTTCATTTTATGAAAAGAGTATATGTGTTTTTAGATGGGTATAGAGGATATGTAGATAGAGGATATGCCTTTTTCAAAAGCTCCAAGAGATGTTATAGTAAGATAATATAAAACGGATTTCCTGAAAGGATGTTCTTTATGAGCTATAAAATGATTGTACTTGATTTAGATGATACATTATTACGGGATGACCAAACGATTTCAAAACGCACGAAAGACGCACTCACACAGGCACAGGAAGCCGGAGTGAAAGTCGTCCTGGCATCTGGACGTCCTACCCAGGGAATGCGTTGGGTAGCGGAAGAATTGAAACTCGATCATTACGGAAGCTACATTCTACCTTTCAACGGATCGAAAATCATAGATTGCAAGACAAATGAAGAGAAATACAGCCGGACCCTTTCAGCTGAAACGGCTCATTTCTTATATGATATAAGTAAGCGTGAAGATGTAGGTATTCTGACTTATTCAGAAGACGCCATTATAGTAGAAGAAACAAATCAATTTGCTTCCATAGAAAGTGACCTGACGGGCCTGCCGGTGAAAGTCGTTCCGGATTTTAAGGAAGCCATCACGGGGCCGGTCGTGAAAGCTCTTATGCTGAAAGAAGCCGATCACCTGGCCAAAGTGGAGAAAAAGCTTCAAACCGAGCTTGACGATGAACTCAGCGTGATGCGATCGAAGCCGTTCTTCCTGGAATTCACCCAGCTTGGTGTCACAAAAGGAGCCAGCCTTGACTATCTGATCAAGTCCATGGATATCAAGCGGGAGGAAGTAATTGCCATCGGGGACAGTTACAATGATCTGACCATGATTGAATTTGCCGGCCTAGGAGTCGCCATGGGCAATGCCCCGGATGACATTAAGGAGAAAGCGGATTACGTTACAGCTTCCAATATGGAAGATGGAGTAGCAGAAGTGGTCGACAAGTTTGTGTTGAATGAATTGTCCAAACTGTGATTGTAAAAGGACCGGAGTCCCATTTAGGGGATTCCGGTTTTTTTGCCCATTTTTAAATAAAAAGGGAAAAAATGTATAAAACCTTCCGTTCTATGATACTATTAAAAGTAACATTGTAAACCGGAGGACAGAGTTTTGAAATTTATAGGTGGTGTAGTAGTCAAATTCCTATTATCGATCATAGGGATTATTTTTATAGGCGGCCTGCCCGTCCTGCTATCGGGTATTAACGAGCGGGAATTGAAATGGCAGGCGTACTGGCAATCCATAAAGGAAATTGTTTATGCCCTGTTTCATGCGGGGGATTTAACATATGTGGTAATCGGTGCACAAAAGGAACGTGACCTGTTTCCTTATTTATGGGAGCCGATCATCTATTCCTTGATCATTTTATTTTCCGCTTTTCTACTCGCAAGTTTCTTAAGCATCCTCCTCACGATCTTCACCATGCTGTTTTCACAGAAAAAACGAAATCGAATCAAGTTCATCTTATATTTATTCGAATCGATACCGGATGTTCTGGTTATCCTGCTCTCTCAGCTTGTTGTTCTCTTCCTGTATAAGCAGACAGGCATCCTGTTGTTTGAAATTGCTTCCGTAGCAACAGAAAAGGCGTATCTTCTTCCCATCCTTGTGTTGGCGATATTACCGACGGTCCAGCTGTTCAGAATTTCAATCCTTTCATTTGAAAGGGAGGAAGGAAAAGACTATGTGACGCTGGCTCAATCAATCGGCTTGGGGAAACTGGTGATCTTAACATTCCATATATTAAGGAATGCCGTTATCTCCGTTTTTTTTCAATCAAAGAAAACAGTATGGTTCATGCTGTCCAATTTATTCGTCCTCGAGCTTTTGTTCAATATCGCCGGGATTACCCGTTTCCTGAAGTCGACGTTACAGCCGAAGATGTTTACCATTGCCATTCTTTCGATTTTCATTCCTCTGTTTGTCTTTTACACGGTGGGAGAAATGATTCTCTCTAAAAAAGCAAACAAGGGGGAGGAGATTTGATATGAAGAAAAGCGTATGGAGAAACCCATTCTTTCTTATTGGATTTACATTTATTTTTGTGATGATTGTGTCTAGCTTTCTGTATTCGTTTGTATGGGGGAACGAGGTCAGAAGATTATATTTTATCTCTGTAGATGGACTGGTCGTGGAATCTTCTCCTATTTCACCGAAGTGGCTTTTTCCATTCGGGACCGATGCACTTGGACTGGACATGCTCGGTAAGATCATCATCGGGGCAAAATACACAATCTTAACGGCTTTTGTGATTGCCGTATTACGGGTGTTTTTATCGATTCCCCTCGGTTTGATACTGGGAACCTTCCTGATGAAGTATAAGAAGTACATTAACGGCTGGATTGATTCCTTTCACTACACCCCTTTGACGATTCTTGCGTATTTTCTGCTGGAGCCCGTCCTTTGGGAACCGTTCGAGGGATTTTCCACTTCCATCGTTGAGCGTTTCATCATCGAAATTCTCATCTTAACGATCCTAATCGTCCCCATTTTGTCTGCGCTCTTGGGAAATGAAGTGTCTTTAGTGTACAAGCAGGAATTCATTCTGAGTGCGAAAACCCTGGGGGCAGGGAAGTGGAGAATCATCTTTAGGCATATCTTACCTTCAATGAAAGAAAAGCTCGTGATTTTACTGGGGCAGCAATTCATGCAAACACTCGTCATCTTCATCCATCTGGGGTTACTCACCTTATTCCTGGGTGGGACGGACGTGGACTATCAGATGGTACATGACCCGCCAAGGTCGATTACGTATGAATGGTCAGGCCTGATAGGGGATTCCTTCCGCTATCTTCAAGGAGCACCGTGGATCCCGTTGACGCCGATCCTGTTCTTTTCTGTAACGATGCTATCGGTTTCGTTCATGATCGAAGGATATGTCCAGGCAACGAGCGGGCAGTCCCATTATAGAAAGAAATTCAAAGCGGCCTACCGCCAAACGAAGGAAAAGAAAGCGAAAGAGCTGGATAAATCCGATTTTCAAAAGGTAAATATGTAAGGATGAAGCATAATAAAGGGGAAGCACTTAACTAACTGGAAGAAATTTCATTGGACGTTTATGTTTTACGTAAAGATTAATGGGGAATAAGTTTACACTGAGTAAACAAAACAAGGATATTTTTTACAATGGTAGTATATTCAACCATCAATGTCGACCGTTCACTTATTGGTCAAATATCCTTAACCCTTGTCAGCAAAGGCATCTGCACCGTATTTATCGGCGTTTGTCGAATCCCCATGAAATATTTTTGATACATTTACCGCAAATTGTTATACACATGAAATCAATTTTTGTTATAATACTCGTTGTTGATTCGAATGGATTTACATTGGCTTAACAATTCCTTAATCAATTTACGTTTATAAATGCTGCAAATTAAATACAATAAAAAAGGTGATGAAGTATGAACTTCTTTAAAAGACAGTTTGAAGATATGCGCACTGGGAAGTTATCGTTCTTCTTTACAGTCGTAGTATTATTTTGGATCAAGACCTACGCGGTATATTTAGCCGAATTTAATCTCGGAATACAAAATGCGCTTCAGCATTTTCTTTTATTTCTAAACCCATTAAGTTCAGCGCTCCTATTCTTTGCACTGGCATTATTCTGGAAAGGCAAGGGACGGTATATTGCATTCATCGTCATTAACTTCCTGATGTCCTTCGTCCTTTATGCGAACGTTGTGTACTATCGTTTCTTTAATGATTTCATTACAGTTCCGGTATTATTTCAGGCCAAGACGAATAACGGACTTGGCGGAAGTGCACTGGAATTATTGAGTCCTGTCGATATCCTGTACTTCTCTGACCTGTTCATTATCATCGGATTAATGATCATGAAAAAAGTGAAACCACAGGAAAAATTACGCTTCCGTTCAGTATTTGCCGTCATGACATCAGCAGTCCTTGTGTTCTTACTGAACCTTGGCCTTGCGGAAATTGACCGTCCGGAACTATTGACACGAAGCTTTGACCGTAACTATCTTGTGAAGTATCTTGGTACACACAACTTTACGATTTATGATGTGATCCAGAACTCTAAGACATCTGCCAAGCGTGCCCTGGCAGACAGCAATGAAGTATCTGAAGTGGAGAACTATGTAAAAGCAAATAAAGTGGATCCGAACCCTGAATATTTCGGTAAAGCAAAAGGGAAAAACGTCATTTATGTATCGATGGAATCCCTGCAAAACTTTGTGATCGGGAAAGAAATCGATGGGCAAGAGGTAACGCCATTCCTTAACTCACTAGTGGAAAAAGAAGATGCGATCTATTTCGATAACTTCTTCCACCAGACGGGGCAAGGGAAGACATCAGATGCCGAATTCATCATGGAAAATGGATTATTCGGATTACCTCAAGGTGCCGTCTACATGACGAATGCAAACAATACGCTGCAATCCGCACCTGGAATCTTAAAAGGTGAAGGATATACTTCAGCGGCGTTTCACGGAAACTATAAAACGTTCTGGAACCGTTCTGAAATGTATCGTACGATGGGATATGATGAGTTCTACGATGCAACGTATTATGATATGAGTAAACCGGAAGAGCAGCTTCCTTACGGATTAAAGGATAAGCCGTTCTTCAAAGAGTCCATGCCGATGCTTGAAAAATTACCACAGCCGTTCTATACGAAATTCATTTCGCTATCTAACCATTTCCCGTTTGATCGTCATGAGAATGACACAGACTTCGAACCAGGTCAATTTGGCGATGGTGTAGTGAATCGTTATTTCCAAACGGCCAACTATATGGATTCTGCTTTGGAACAATTCTTTAATGATCTGAAAGAAAGTGGACTATATGATGATACCGTCATCGTCCTTTACGGTGATCACTATGGTATTTCTGAAAACCACAACAGAGCAATGGAACAAGTCACAGGAGAAGAAATCACAGATTTCAAAAATGCACAGCTTCAACGTGTTCCGTTATTCATCATAGCTCCAGGAGTAAAAGGTGAAGTCAACCACACATATGGTGGTCAAGTGGATGTCCGCGAAACGCTATTCAACCTTCTTGGTGTGGATAACAAGGACTACATCAGCTTCGGTCAGGACTTACTGTCCAAAGATCGCAAGCAGATCGTGCCATTCCGTAATGGAGACGTCATTACTCCTGAGTACTCTGATATCAAGGGAATATGTTACGATAACGAAACGGGTCAACCTGTAGAAGAAGGAAGCAACGCATGTGAAGAGGCATCTAAAGAAGCTACGAAACGTCTCGAACTTTCAGATAAAGTCGTTTATGAAGACTTACTTCGTTTCTACAAACCAGAAGGCTATAAACAAATCGATCGTTCAGATTATCAATATATAAACCCGAATCCGAAAAGCACAGAAAATCCTGAAGCTTCACAGGAAGAGTCGCACGAGTAATTCGGGAAAGCGAGCCAGCCCTTTCACCATGATGGTGGGGGCTGGCTTTTTTTGTCGTGCCTCGAAATCCTCTGAAATTTAATAAGCAAACCAACGCCTCGCCAGCCAATACATGCTTACTTTTGAATGAAATATGATTGTTTGTGAATGTTTTTGATTAAAAATGATTGATTTTTGTAACCGTTCTCATTATAATGAAGGTAACAAACGATCGGAGAAAGTAGGAGAGACCATGTTAACCGAGGAACGTCATCGAATCATTTTAGACTTATTGAAGGAGAAGGATGCGATCAAGATCCAGGATATCGTGGATGCAACGAATGCCTCAGAGTCAACGATTCGAAGGGACCTGACGCAGCTTGAACAAGAGAAATTCCTGAAGCGGATTCATGGCGGGGCGTCAAAGCTGCAAGGGAAGCTGATGGAATTGAGCGTTTCTGAAAAATCATCCAAAAGCCTTCAGGAGAAACAGGCAATCGGCCGATACGCAGCCGCCCTCGTGGAAGAAGGGGATTGTATCTATCTTGATGCCGGAACGACAACCTTAAGTCTGATCGATTATCTTCCGGAAAAAGACATTGTCGTCGTCACCAATGGATTGACCCATGTGGAAGCCCTGCTTCAGAAAGGATTTAAAACCTATATGATCGGTGGGTACGTCAAGCCTGTAACGAGAGCGATGGTCGGTAGTGGGGCCATGGAATCCATTCGTCAATACCGGTTTGATAAAGCATTTATGGGAGCAAACGGTGTACATGCACAATATGGATTCACCACGCCTGATCCTGAAGAGGCCCAGGTAAAGCGCATGGCCATCGAGTTATCAAGAGAAGCCATGTTTCTTGCCGACGATTCGAAATTTGGTGAGATTGCTTTCAGTAAAATAGTGGATCTCGATAAAGCGATGATCATTACGAACACTTTGGATGAAGAACATGATAAGGCAATGAAGAACCAAACTACAATAAAGGTTGTGACAGCATGATTTATACATTAACACTGAACCCTTCTGTGGATTACATTATGGAACTGGACTCTTTTCGAAAAGGCGGTCTAAACCGGAGCAATGCGGAAAGTGCCTTCCCAGGGGGGAAGGGGATCAATGTCTCCCGCGTTTTACACAAATTGAATGTGGATAGTGTGGCTCTCGGATTTGCAGGGGGGCATACAGGGGAGTATATTAAACAATTTTTGAATCAAGAAAGTATCAGAACAGAGTTTGTCGAAGTAAAGGAAGCCTCTCGCATAAACGTCAAGGTGAAGGCGGACGATGAGACGGAAATAAACGGAAGTGGCCCTTCCATTACTGAAGAGCATATCCGGGCACTCCTTGATCAAATATCATCCTTGACCGCAGATGACATGATTGTGCTTGCAGGAAGCATACCTGGTTCGGTTCCGAAAACATTTTATCAGGAGATTGCAGCACAATGTCGGAAACAGGGGACGAAAGTGATCATCGATGCCGAGAAAAAACTGATCGAACCGGTCCTGCCCTTGAAGCCATTCCTAATCAAGCCGAATCATCATGAGCTCGGGGAAATGTTTGATGTGGAGATAGACTCTATTGAAAAGGCAGCACATTACGGAAAGAAACTCAAAGATACCGGTGTTGAAAACGTCATGGTATCCATGGCTGAAAAAGGAGCACTCCTACTGACTGAAGATGATGTATTTTATTCTTCTGTACCTAAGGGGGAATTGAAGAGCTCGGTCGGTGCAGGGGATTCAACGGTCGCCGGATTCCTTGCCGGCCTGTCGAGGGGATGGAGCGTGAAGGATTCATTCCGCTTGGGCACCTCAGCCGGATCGGCAACTGCTTATTCCATTGGTCTCTGTTCAGCTGAACACGTGGAAAGATTATTTGAAGACATTCAGATTACACAAATATAGAGGGGGAATTCAAAATGAGAATAACGGAATTACTGACAAAAGATACAATTCAGCTTCATGTATCTTCTCATTCGAAAAACGGAGTCATTGACGAGTTGGTATCCGTTTTGGATCAAAGCGGCAAATTGCAGGACCGTGATGAATTCAAAAAAGCGATCCTTAATCGGGAAGCACAGAGTACGACTGGGATCGGGGAAGGAATTGCGATTCCGCATGCGAAAACATCCGCCGTTAAAGCACCTGCGATTGCCTTCGGGAAATCAGAAGAGGGTGTTGATTATGAATCCCTTGATGGAGCACCAGCTCATCTTTTCTTCATGATTGCAGCGACTGAAGGGGCGAATCAGACCCATTTAGAAGCACTCAGTCGCCTTTCTTCCATGCTGATGGATATGGATGTCCGGAAAGCGCTTTTAAATGCCGCTACAAAAGAAGAGGTATTGGAAATAATCAACGCTCATGATGGTGAAGATGAAGAAGAGGCGGTTGAAACGTCAGCTCCGGGAGGGAAAATACTTGCTGTAACGGCTTGTCCTACCGGGATCGCTCATACGTATATGGCAGCCGACGCATTAAAGGCAAAGGCTAAAACGATGGATGTGAATCTGAAAGTAGAGACAAATGGTTCTGGAGGGGCGAAGAACGTCCTGACACAAGAGGAAATCGAAAGTGCCATAGCCATTATTGTCGCAGCGGACACGAAAGTGGAAATGAACCGATTCAAGGGAAAACACGTCATTGAAGTTCCTGTGGCGGAAGCGATCAGACGTCCTGAAGAACTATTGAATCAAGCCATGAAGAAGGATGCCCCGGTATATAACGGGGGAGAGCATGAGAAAGAATCCGATAGGGGCTCAGAGAAAAAGCAAAAATCCGGTTTCTATAAGCACCTTATGAATGGTGTATCCAACATGCTTCCGTTCGTCGTAGGAGGAGGGATCCTGATTGCGATCTCATTCCTATTCGGCATTCAGTCAGCGAACCCGGATTCTCCGGAGTACAATGAGTTTGCGGCGATCTTGAATACGATTGGTGGAGGAAATGCCTTTTACCTGATGGTTCCTGTCCTTGCGGGATTCATTGCCATGAGCATAGCCGACAGACCTGGATTTGCCCCGGGTATGGTAGGCGGATTGATTGCGGCAACGGGTCAAAGTGGATTTTTAGGCGGAATCATTGCCGGTTTCTTAGCCGGTTATGTCGTACTTGGTATCAAACGATTGACTAAGAATTTCCCTTCCGCGCTGGAAGGAATCAAGCCGGTGCTCATTTATCCGTTACTTGGTATTTTCATTACAGGTGTCATCATGCTTCAATTCCTGGTTGAACCTCTGAGTGCAGTCAATACCGGCATCCAGAACTGGCTTGACGGGCTGGGGACAGGGAACATGATATTGCTTGGATTGATCCTCGGTGGAATGATGGCCGTCGACATGGGGGGGCCTATCAACAAAGCGGCCTTCACGTTCGGTATTGCCATGATAGAAGGCGGGAACTTAGCACCACATGCTGCCATTATGGCAGGAGGGATGGTACCTCCATTAGGACTTGCCATAGCTACGACATTATTTAAGAAGAAGTTCAATGATAATGAGCGGAAAGCGGGTATTGCGGCTTACTTTATGGGTGCTTCCTTTATAACCGAAGGAGCGATTCCATTTGCAGCAGCGGATCCATTACGTGTAATTCCTTCGATCGTGACGGGATCTGCGATTGCAGGGGCATTGACCATGTTCTTTGGGATCGGATTACCTGCACCGCATGGGGGATTATTCGTATTCCCTGTAGTGGAAGGAAATCCATTCTTATATCTACTGGCGGTTCTGATCGGCTCCGTCATTACAGCTCTGATGGTAGGCTTCTTGAAGAAACCTGTAAAATAAACTGGAGAAGAATAAATAAAAGAACGAGGGGCTTTCCCTCGTTCTTTGTTGTGTCTATAAGCTTTCAATTTCTATATCCTTGATTCCTTCTATTTCTGAAATGGTATAGTAAAGGTCCACCGTCTTTTTCCTGAAATCAACAATGATCTTTAACTCTACTAGATGGTGCTGATTCTTCAAATCTTTGATCCGGATATTTTCGATGGTGATTTCTTCGGCTTTGATTTTTTCAATGATCGACTTGATCTCCTTCTTTTCGGATATCGTGGCGCGAAGGGACAATTCTTTTTCCCTCAGGCGTTTTGGGCCTAAGTAAGTAATGATGATCGGAACCACTTCTACTGAGACGATCAAAAGGATGACTCCGGCAGTCGCTTCGATATAGAACCCTGCACCTACGGCTATACCAATCCCTGCCGCCCCCCAAATCATCGCGGCTGTGGTCAAACCTGAAATACTATCGTTCCCTTTCCGCAGGATGACACCTGCTCCCAGGAAGCCGATACCGGAAACGATCTGAGCGGCTAATCGAAGTGGGTCCATCGTAATATTCACTTTGTCCGATCCCTCAGCAAGATAGGCGGATTCCATGGACACAATCGTTAATAAACAACTCACAATGCAGATGACAAGAGACGTCTTCAGTCCTACAGGCTTTCTCTTCAATTCCCTCTCGAGACCTATGATCAATCCCAATACGGCTGAAACGCCGAGTTTTATCAAGAATGTCGTATCTAATAGCTCCATCCATCCCCCTCCAATCCTTCCAGACTGCAAAAAATTCATGTAGTAATTCGATTCGTCTGATTATAAAATAGAGCAATGAACAACATATATCAGGAGGTCTGTCATGTCGGATGCCAAAGTAAATCCATACCTTATACTTGCTATCGGAGTCATCTCCGTTTCTACTTCTGCCATCTTAGTGAAAGTATCCAGTGCGCCATCAGGCATTCTGGCATTTTACCGGTTGTTTTTCACCGTTCTTTTAATGTCCCCGGTATTTTTCTTAAAGTATGTGAAGGAATTGAAACTTATTACTGTGAGAGATTGGATGTTTTCGATTTTAGCCGGTGTATTCCTGGCGTTTCATTTCATCCTTTGGTTTGAATCCTTACACTACACCTCGGTCGCAAGTTCCACGGTGCTTGTCACACTGCAACCGTTATTCGCTTTTATCGGTGCGTACCTGTTCTTTCAGGAGAAGCTGACGGCGAAGGCATTATTATCCGCTGTCTTAGCCGTTGCCGGGAGCTTCATCATAAGCTGGGGGGACTTCCGGATAAGCGGCAGTGCTCTCTGGGGAGATATTTTGGCTTTGATTGCGTGCGCGCTTATAACGGGTTACCTCTTATTCGGACAGGCAATCAGAAAACGGCTGTCTCTTATGACGTATACGTACCTCGTTTATGCCATAAGCTCAATCGTCTTATTGTTCTATGTCCTTGTCCGATCGGAAAGTCTCGGACCTTACCCGAAAGAGGATTGGGTCTACTTCCTTCTTCTTGCCATCATCCCGACGCTACTCGGGCATTCATTGTTTAATTGGTCGTTAAAGTGGTTAAGTACCTCGACGATCTCCATGGCCATCCTCTTTGAACCAATCGGTGCATCTCTCCTCGCCTATTGGCTATTGGCGGAAAAAGTGCAGATGACGCAGGTGATAGGCGGCATGGTCATTATGACCGGTGTCACTCTCTTCTTAATAGAAGAAAGGAAACTGAAAAAACTTACCCAAGCCAGTGAGGTGAAGACGAATGCACTATAGAAAGGCCGAACTAAAGGACGCAAGAGGACTGGCACACGTCCATGTGGATAGCTGGAGGACCACCTACCGGGGAATCGTGTCGGAAGATTACCTCGAGTCTTTATCCATAGTGGAAAGAGAAAAGAGGTGGGTGAGTATCCTTTCAGATTCTCATCATACGTATGTATGTGAAAAGGAAGACGGAGAAATCGTCGGTTTTGTTTCAATTGGAAAAGAGCGTTCGGGTAAATATGAAGGAGAGTTGTATGCCATCTATCTTCTGAAAGATTATCAAGGGAAGGGCATTGGGAAAGCATTATTTGATATTGCCAGGGGAGAGCTCAGGAAGATGGGCTTCAACTCCATGTGGATCTGGGTGTTGAAAGAGAACCCGTCGAAACACTTTTATTACAAATATAATCCTCTCCTGTTGAAGGAAGAGGTATTGACAGTAGGGAATGAAGAGCACCGGGAAGAAGGGCTGCTGTTGGATCTCAATCAAAAAGACTAAGGAGCGAAGGAGCCCCTTAGTCTTTTGGGATACGTTGGACTTAAGAAAATACGTATGTAAACCCAGAAAACACAAAAGCCATAACGACGGAAAAAATAAAGGTCAGTCCCCTTACAGGAGCAGTGCTTTCACATATCTTAAGGGCCTGTACATAAGAATACGCAAATAAATACACGGCCATGATGAAGGATAGAAATAGTGCAACGGTTGTAAGCATGTCAGAGAAATCCCCTTTCAGAATGCGTAGTACTCATGTATATGGAGAATATCCGTTTATCAGAACATGCGTAAGATTAATTATATTTTTAAGTTTTCCTTAAAAATATATTGCAATAGCATTAACTGCGTGTTATATTAATAAACGTCGCTGATACAGCAAACAACATTTAAGAAAAATAAATGAAAAAATTTGTTGACGCGAATGTGTGAAACATGATATATTAATAAAGTCGCTTCTTGGACAAGCGATAAACATTGAACCTTGAAAACTGAACAAAACAAGACAATACGTCAACGTTAATTCTAGATTTATTTTTAAAGAGCTATTCAAACTTTTATCGGAGAGTTTGATCCTGGCTCAGGACGAACGCTGGCGGCGTGCCTAATACATGCAAGTCGAGCGGATTGATGGGAGCTTGCTCCCTGATATCAGCGGCGGACGGGTGAGTAACACGTGGGTAACCTGCCTGTAAGACTGGGATAACTCCGGGAAACCGGGG
>NZ_LIXZ01000092.1 GCF_001305855.1 Rossellomorea vietnamensis
GTCTCGCGGGCCTCGGGCTTGCGGAAGCCATGGATGAACTTCAGCAGATGCAGGGTGTGGGCGTCCACGGTGTAGATATGGAAGAGGTCGTGCTGCATCAGCCCCACGGCGCGGCCGAACTCCGGCAGGTACTTGCCCAGCACCCCGTAGCGGTTCATGCGCCGCAGCTGGCGTGCCACGTTGCCGCCGGAGCGCAGCAGCTCCATGAACAGGCTCTGGTGGCGTACGTCATCGCGGTAGAGGTCGTCGATCAGGTGGCGATGGTCGCGGATCTGGCGGATGGTGTCGGCCCGAACCCCCTCGATCCCCGGGTGCTCGGCCATCAGCAGGAACAGCTCGAGCAGCGCCGAGGGGCGGTCGCGGAAGACGGTGCGCGAGCGCGCCTGGATATAGCCATCCTTGATCTCGAAGCGCTCGTTGAGCGGCTCCACCGGCAGGGCTTCGCCGGCGTGGAGGATCGCCTCGTCGAAGTGCTGCAGCAGCATGTCGTTGAGGCCGGCCAGCGCCGTCACGTGGCGGTAGTAGCGCTTCATGAAC
>NZ_LIXZ01000093.1 GCF_001305855.1 Rossellomorea vietnamensis
TGGTGGCGTGGCTCCGCCGCGCCGCGCATTGACACCACTCTGGGGGCTGGCTGCCATGCTGCTGGTGGGGCAGCTGGCTCTGGGTGGCTGGGTCTCCAGCAACTACGCCGGCATCGCCTGCCAGGGGTTCCCCACCTGCAACGGTGAGTGGTGGCCTAGCCTGGACTGGAGCGAGGGCTTTCATCTGACCCAGAGCGTCGGCCCCAACTACCTGCATGGCCAACTGCATGCCGAGGCGCGCAGTGCCATCCAGATGGGGCACCGCCTGGGCGCGCTGGCGCTGGGAGCCGCCATCCTGGCGCTGCTGATCTGCTACCGGCATGAGGCGGCGATGCGTCCATGGCTTGGGGCCCTGACCCTGGCCTACGGACTGCAATTCTCGCTGGGGGTGGCCAATATCCGGCTCTGGCTGCCCCTGTGGCTGGCACTGCTGCACACCGCGGGCGCCGTGGCTCTGGTGTTGACTCTGGCGCTGGCGGCCTGGCGCTGGCGCTGCCTGCCGCCATGCTCGATCACGACACAACAAACAT
>NZ_LIXZ01000094.1 GCF_001305855.1 Rossellomorea vietnamensis
CGGTGCTACAATCACAGGTGGAAATATCAACGCCACTTTACTCGGCGGCACGCTGAATAATCTACTGGACGGCACCATCTCCAGTGTGCTTGGAGCCACGATCACCGCCGGTACTCTGAACTCGGTCAACGAAGTTCAGGCCGCTACCATTGTGGGTGGAACGATCAATGCCATCACGGGGACTGTCACCGTAGATATTCCTTCTGTCACGGTTACAGGAGGAACACTCAATGTAGTAGAAAGCGTCCTTGGCGCCACCATTACCGCGGGTACGCTTGACTCTGTGAACGAGGTTCAAGCTGCGACCATCGTTGGGGGAACCATTAACACCATTGAAAATGTCCTGAGCGCTACCATCACTGGCGGCAATATCAACGCTACCCTACTCGGCGGAACGCTGAATAACCTACTGGACGGCACCATCTCCAGTGTACTCGGAGCCACGATCACCGCTGGTACTCTGAACTCGGTTAATGAAGTTCAAGCCGCTACCATTGTCGGTGGAACGATCAATGCCATCA
>NZ_LIXZ01000095.1 GCF_001305855.1 Rossellomorea vietnamensis
ATTACGAACAATGGGTTCCCCCATTCGGAAATCTCTGGATCAAAGCTCACTTACAGCTCCCCAAAGCATATCGGTGTTAGTCCCGTCCTTCGTCGGCTCCTAGTGCCAAGGCATCCACCGTGCGCCCTTCATAACTTAACCGAATTGGTTGTTACATCAGGTTTAAAACCTAAAATGGCGATACTCGGTAATTTCTTGACTATCAATTTATCTTTATCTAGTTTTCAAAGAACAATCATTTGTCTCGTAAGAGACAAAAAGTTTTGATGGTTGAACCATCAAAACTGAACAAAACTTCGACGTGTCAAACGTTTTAGTAAATCTTCCTTAGAAAGGAGGTGATCCAGCCGCACCTTCCGATACGGCTACCTTGTTACGACTTCACCCCAATCATCTGTCCCACCTTAGGCGGCTGGCTCCAAAAGGTTACCTCACCGACTTCGGGTGTTACAAACTCTCGTGGTGTGACGGGCGGTGTGTACAAGGCCCGGGAACGTATTCACCGCGGCATGCTGAT
>NZ_LIXZ01000096.1 GCF_001305855.1 Rossellomorea vietnamensis
CGGCACTTGTTCTTCCCTAACAACAGAGCTTTACGATCCGAAAACCTTCATCACTCACGCGGCGTTGCTCCGTCAGACTTTCGTCCATTGCGGAAGATTCCCTACTGCTGCCTCCCGTAGGAGTCTGGGCCGTGTCTCAGTCCCAGTGTGGCCGATCACCCTCTCAGGTCGGCTACGCATCGTTGCCTTGGTGAGCCGTTACCTCACCAACTAGCTAATGCGCCGCGGGTCCATCTGTAAGTGATAGCAAGAAGCCATCTTTCATCATTTCCTCATGCGAGGAAATGAGTTATCCGGTATTAGCCCCGGTTTCCCGGAGTTATCCCAGTCTTACAGGCAGGTTACCCACGTGTTACTCACCCGTCCGCCGCTGATATCAGGGAGCAAGCTCCCATCAATCCGCTCGACTTGCATGTATTAGGCACGCCGCCAGCGTTCGTCCTGAGCCAGGATCAAACTCTCCGATAAAAGTTTGAATAGCTCTTTAAAAATAAATCTAGAATTAACGTTGAC
>NZ_LIXZ01000097.1 GCF_001305855.1 Rossellomorea vietnamensis
GCGTCCTCGACCTTCTTGCTCCTCCCTACCCTCGCACTGCGGTCGAGGAGAGATCATGTCAATCCTAATGTTCTTCGAACAAATTCAATTCAACCCAAAAAAAGAGTAGCTCCTAAGAGCTACTCTTTTACTATTTGCCTGGCGACGTCCTACTCTCACAGGGGGAGATCCCCCAACTACCATCGGCGCTGAAGAGCTTAACTTCCGTGTTCGGCATGGGAACGGGTGTGACCTCTTCGCCATTATCACCAGACGAATATAAAATTGAAGGGATTGTTCCTTCAAAACTAGATAAAGAATTGATGTCAAGAAAGCCGAATACCGACCAATTGTTGTTCATATAAATATGACTCTTTGTGGTTAAGTCCTCGATCGATTAGTATCAGTCAACTCCACATGTCGCCATGCTTCCATCTCTGACCTATCTACCTAGTCATCTTCTAGGGATCTTACTCACTTACGTGATGGGAAATCTCATCTCGAGGGGGGCTTCATGCTTAGATGCTTTCA
>NZ_LIXZ01000098.1 GCF_001305855.1 Rossellomorea vietnamensis
ATGCGGACCGACGCATTACCCAGCGCCTTAAAGAGGCACTGGGTCTGATCGAAGTTCGCGTGCTCGACCACATCGTGGTGGGCGGTTCGGACTCGGTCTCCTTCGCGGAGCGGGGTTATCTCTGACATCTCGGGCGCTTGCCAGTGACTTCTTGGACGGGTGCCGGCGCTGCCGGCCCCGTCCGCTCTTTTTGCATCCTGTCGAACAGGAGTCTGGCGATGATCAAGATCCCCGGGCGGCTTACCGTCCGCATCATTCATGGGCGCAACGGCCCCTTTAACGTCGGCCGGCTGGCGGCCTCGATCGGCGAGTTTGTCATCAAGGACCCTCAGCTGGACCAGTTCAGCGAAGGGGTGTTCGAGGGCGAGTTTCTGCTACTCGAGATCCGTCCGGCGAGCTACTTCACCGGCGGCCGGCTGGTGGTGGAGGTTCGCGCCAAGGTTGGCGAGATGCTGCTGACCGAGGATGGCATGCTGGTGACCCAGCATGGGCCTCGCTTCGAC